>NZ_PFGL01000002.1:1528-101858 GCF_002783505.1 Shewanella sp. CG12_big_fil_rev_8_21_14_0_65_47_15 | reverse complement strand
TAAGGACTGCGATAACGACAGCCTGTTAGTGCAAGTGATCCCCAATGGCCCAACCTGCCACAAAGGCACCGAAAGTTGCTGGTTAGATGATAATGCACACCCTTTTTTGAACAACCTCGCCAGCTTAATCACCTCGCGTAAAGGGCAAAGTGCCGATACAAGTTACACGGCGTCTTTGTTTGCGCGTGGCACTAAACGTATCGCCCAAAAGGTCGGGGAAGAAGGTCTCGAAACCGCCCTTGCCGCTGCGACCCACGATAAGGAAGAGCTGGTTAACGAAGCCTCTGATCTTATCTATCACTTGCTGGTATTGCTTGAAGATCAAAACTTAAGCCTTAGTGACATCACAGCAAACTTGCTGGCAAGACATGAAAAGGCACTGCAGAGCAAAGCATAAACGGCTCACTGGCTTTGATATCACGCTGGTCGCTTACATCTAGAAATGCCGCACACTTAAGCCAAGTCTGCGGCATTTTTTATCGCGCGTTAAATGTAGCTAACTCCTCTTTCCTTCCCCTCGTTGACCATAAACTCAGTGTGAGTTAGACATATCTTGCAGCTTAGTCACATGACAAAAAACAAACAAAATACGGTTGTAATGGTTGACAAGTACACCTCAACTCCCTATGGTAGCCTCCGTTGCCGTTAGGTTATGAAGGCAAGGCATGAAAACACTTATCCGTTTTTACTCAACACACGCTAAGGCAAGTTTTATGTGTTTCACACCCTTTTATTATTCCTATCTGTAGCCGCAATGGATATACCCAAGCTACCTGAAGAGACGAGTTTCAGCATCTTCAGATTGTTTGGGTATAATAGGCACCTCGCCTGACCTTCCATTGTGGCCATATCCATCCTGCTCCGCTGAGCGCCACTGTCTCATTTGCTTAAATCATTTTGTGCTTGAATCGTTTCATATTGAATCGCATCAACATCTTTTAAGACAGTTGCTTTTGGATCAAATCTTTAGCTCATTTTCTTGCGACACGTATTTGAGATCATGTTATGACACAGAATAAAATTTTCGGCAGTCTGCTGCTTATCGCAGGCACCACAATCGGCGCGGGTATGCTAGCTTTGCCTATCGCATCGGCGGGACTCGGCTTTGGCACGTCCTCCGCCATCATGTTGATCCTATGGGCGCTGATGGCCTACACGGCGCTGCTAATGGTGGAAATCCACCAATTCGCCCCGAGCGATGCCAGCCTTAATCACTTGGCGCAACGCTTATTGGGCCGTAAAGGCCAGTTGATTGCCAATAGCGCCTTGATGTTTTTACTTTACGCCCTTTGCGCCGCCTACATTGCCGGTGGCGGTGAGCAAGTGAACCAAAAGCTGAGCACTTGGCTAGGGTTAAGTTTGCCACCACAGGCGGGCGCCATCCTGTTTACTCTGCTGATTGGGGCGATAGTGGGCATGGGAACCCACTGTGTGGACCTTATCAATCGCGGTTTATTTACCCTTAAGCTATTGGCATTATTGCTTATGTTGGCCTTGTTACTGCCGCAGGTAGAAAGCCCCCATTTACTCGAACTTCCACTTAACCAAGGTTTAATTGTCACGGCTATTCCGGTGATTTTTACCTCCTTTGGTTTCCACGGCTCGATTCCATCAGTGGTGCGCTACTTAGGCGTTGAGGTCAATGCCCTGCGCAGGATCATGCTGCTCGGCTCGGCTTTACCACTGGTCATTTATCTTTTGTGGCAACTGGGCAGTCAAGGCGTATTGAGCCAAAGCCAATTACTCGAAAACCAGAGTTTATCGAGCTTTATCAGTCAACTGGCAAGCGTACTGCACAGCGAATACTTAAGCAGCACGATTAGTCTGTTTGCCGATCTCGCCCTTGCGACTTCTTTTCTAGGCGTAAGTTTAGGCTTGTTTGATTTTATGGCCTCGACCTTAAGACGAGAGGATAATTTCTCTGGCCGTAGTCTGACCGCTGCCATCACCTTTTTGCCGCCCTTAGGTTTTGCGCTTTTCTACCCCCAAGGTTTTATCACAGCCCTAGGTTACGCTGCGATTGCGCTGGTGATCCTCGCCATCTTTTTACCTGTGGCCATGGTGTGGACACAACGCCAGATGCGGGACGCGGCTCATCTGCCGACGGGATATCGGGTCGCAGGCGGCAAGTTTGCCTTAATGCTCGTCACATTTTGCGGAATCGTGGTGATCGCCGCGCAGATGTTTAGCTAGCCGCAATTCACTCACCAAGAGTTAGCTAGCCCGAATAAAAGATTAGGTACAAGAGCCTGTAAAGCTTCAACTATTGACAGCAGGCTCTTGTCTATTCGATGATCCTTTCACATTAGTCAGCTAAGCCCTTGAGTGTTAAACTGCCTCTGATGCTCATGCACGCTGCGACAGCTCGAAACGCGGTAGCTTCGAAACGATAGCTCGAAACGATAGCTTCGAAGCAAAAGTGCCTCTATAAATACTGGTTAGTGTATTTTTGCGCAGCTAAGGTACGAGTTTAATCAGGGGTCAGTGAATAAGGATAGAAGTCGAACCCAATGCCAATCCACAACAAGCCGAATCTCCGTAAATTCCCCCTAAAAAAGACCTTATTAGCGACCAGCTTAACGGGCATCTTGGCGAGCGTGGCGTTAACCGTGTGGATTATGAATACCCAAGCCGAAAAACTGATTATGCAGGCGGCAAATGTTGCCCTCGCTGGCATGGACAGCGAGCTAATTAATATTGAGCTAGGCAACAGTCAGTTAGAAGATTGGCGCATTACCTCTGCCAATCTTAGGGTGCATGACAGCCATATCAGGCTGAATAACCTGAATATTCAGCTAAAACTTGATTGGCCGCAGAGCTTCGCCGAACTGAAACAGTTCAGCCAAATTGCTTACCTCACTCAAAAAATCACCCACATCTCCACGGGTGATATTGAGGTCGAGTTAGGGCAATCACTGTTTTTACCCAATCGAAATGCCATCGATGAACAAGGTCCCGCATTAGCCTTAGATATCAAATCATTACCCCTTATCGATATCGGCAAAACCAGCCTTATTCTCAACGCCCACCATCTCAACACCCAAAATGATTTACCCGCCTATCGTTTGGTAATGGATAAGTTGAGCCTTAACGGCGCGGGTGAAATCAACAGCGAGTTTAGCCACGAAGGTGAAAGCATAGCTAAACTCAAAGCCACACTCGCAGCCGAACAGTGGCAACTGACTAGTCAAATTGCACTCGCGCCGCTGCTTGCAAGCTTGCATCAAATCAGCCTGAGGCAAGCGCAGGACAGTATGCTGAGTCCGTTAACTAAACTTGATAAAGAGTGGCAAGCGTTAGCGATTGATTTACAAGGTCAATTGATGTCTGACAGCCGTATCACATTGACCTCGGGCGAGCTTATCAGTCAGCACCAGTTAATTGATCCTAAGCTGACCTTTAATCAGTTGGCGGCGCTAGAACTTGCGCCAAAACCCGAGCTTGTATCAAAACCTAAGTTAGCATTTCAAATTGCCGGGCATTTAGCCGAACTTGACCTAAGCCTTGAGCCCTTTACCTTAGCGCTAAGTCCAAATACAGAGCAGCAACAGCGATTGATGCAGCTGCTCGATAAGTCGCTGGCTAAGCCTTTAACTCAGCCTTCGTCTCAATCTTTAACCCAGCCGGCAGCCAAGACTGCTGCGGAGCAAGTGCCTGATCAAGTTGCAAGTCAAACAGCGAGTCAAATCGCTAAGCTGCTATCAGGGCTCAAAAGCACAGATGCACCTGTGGGAATATCGCTGACATTGGCTGAAACCCTGCATTATCCGCTAACACCAATCCAGCAGGATGCACAGAGCCAACCGCTTAAGAATGAGCCACTTAAAAATAAGCCGCTTAAGCTCAAGCTTCCCAAAGTTCAGCTAAAAACCTTAGGCAGTAAACTCGATACCCAAATCGATTTGGCCAATATTGAAGTGGTCAAGTCCGCCGAAGCGCTGTCCTTCAAAACAGATTGGCACCTTAACGCTAAACAAACCAGCTCACTGCAATTATCTGAATTATGGGCGAATACGCCCCAAGATCTCAGCTGGAATAGCAGCCAGTTAACCACTGCGGGCAAATTGAGCTTCAATCAAACGCCAAGCTCAACCGACTGGCAATTCATTACCACGCCTATCGACGCTACAACCCAAGCACAGCAAAATGCCAGCGACACACTGCAGTTCACGGTCGGCGGTCTTAAACAGTTAAGCACTCAAGATAACAATGCGGCTAAATATACCGATATAAGCCTTGGCAGTATCAAAGTACATGCCCATGGGCCGCTTACCGTCAGATCGCAGCGCAACTCAAATATCAGCTCAAGTATCAGCTCAACACAAACCTCAGAACCCGCGTCCGATACTGCACACCAATTAACACTGGCCTTGCCACCTTTGACCTTAGCACTGGAGCAACTGCATGTTTCGCAAACCACACAGATGGCGAAAAACCTAGCGACAGAGGCAAGCGCTGATAAAAACACTGATAAAAATAATGGTAAAAGCGCGAGCCCTAGCATCATCACTAAAACCGATATGAGCGCGGGCCATTTCTCGATTGCATTACAAAAAACCATGTCATTTGAGTTTAAGCCCGAGGTCGAAGCCCCACTCGACTCGTTGCTCGCAGCCACTTGGCAGAATCGGCTCGAATGGCAGGCCAGTCAGCTTAATATCGAAAAGCAGCTCAGCAGCAAGGGCCGAAGCCGCAAAGAAATCGTGCTTAAGTTGGACAAGTTAACGCTGGCACAAAGCTTAAATTGGAAAAATAATACGCTCTTTGGTGATGAGAGCTGGCAAGTGGGTACTGTTGAGCTACAAAGCCAACACAAGCTAAACCTTGCCACCGCGAGCAAGCCTTTAGTGCTGACGGGTCAATGGGTTGTCGACACTAGCATGACCGAGGCGCTGTCCTTGCTCAATCAAACCCAGCCCTTGCCTGCTGAGCTTAATGTCACGGGTCATAGCCAATTACAGGCGCAGTTTAACCTAACGCAAAGGCGCGATCAGACCCAATTTGCCATGCAAATTACCCAGTCGATGACCGAACTCGAAGGTTTTTATCAGGACACCACCTTTGAGGGCGGAAAACTGCAGGCGCAATGTGAGTTTACTTGGGGCCTCTCCCATAAAAAAGAGCCGCATAAAAAGCCGCAGGATAAAGGCTATTTTAGCAGTCTTAGTAAGCTCAATTGTCCGCAGACGCTGATAACCTTTAACCTGTTTGATCCTGGCTTTCCGCTCACCGATATCGAAGTGGAAGCCGATATCGCCCTTGGCAAAGATGCGCAGAAGCTGCCCGACAATTGGCTGCAGCAACTCACAGGCTTAAGTGACACCGATGTTTCCATGACAGCCAAAGGCAAAGTACTTAGCGGCCAGTTCCTACTGCCAGAATTTAATCTTAAATTGCAGGATAAATCCCATGCCTATCTCCTATTGCAGGGCATGAGCCTGGAAGAAGTGCTACGTATTCAGCCACAAATTGGTGTCTATGCCGACGGCATATTCGATGGCGTATTACCCGTCGATTTAATCAACGGCAAAGTGTCGATCACCGGCGGTCAACTCGCCGCCCGCGCCCCCGGCGGCCTAATCGCCATCTCGGGCAATCCGGCGGTTGAACAGATGCGCCAATCTCAACCCTACCTCGACTTTGTCTTTTCGACACTTGAACACTTACAATACAGTCAATTATCGAGCAGCTTTGACATGGACCAAGCCGGAGATGCTAAGCTACTCGTCGAAGTGAAAGGCCGCAGCCAAGGGGTTGAACGCCCAATCCACTTGAATTACGCCCATGAAGAGAACATGCTGCAATTATTTAGAAGTCTGCAAATTGGTAATGACTTGCAGGACAGAATCGAAAAATCAGTGAAGTAACAAGGAAACCTCAGTGAAGATAATTCAATTACAGCAAATTAGCCTAAATGCCCGAAGCGCGCTTGTCGCCTTGGCTGCACTTGCCATATTACCGGGCTGCGCACCCACGGTAAAAATTGAGCCGCCGGATAAACCTATCGTTATCAATCTCAATGTGAAAATTGAACACGAGATAAAAATCAAAGTGGATAAGGAGCTAGATCAGCTTCTGTCAGATGAGCAGTTGTTCTAATACATCAGAATTGAGGAATCACTATGAAATCAATGCGACTAAAATCAAAGTTACTACAACTATTAACCCTCAGCTTCTTGAGCCTTAGTCTTTTAAGCCTTAGTGCCTTCGCCATGTCACTTCAAGAAGCGAAATCACAGGGCTATTTAGGCGAGCAAACCAACGGCTACTTAGGATTAGTGCAAGCCAATCCCGAAGCCAAAGCCGTGATGGACGACGTCAATAACAAACGTCGCGCCCACTACGAAACCATCGCCAAGAAGAACAAACTCTCCGCCGCCGACGTCGCTAAACTCGCCGGCGAAAAAGCCATAGCCGCCACAGATAAAGGCAACTATGTGCAAGATGCCAAAGGTAAATGGATTAAAAAGTAGTCCGCTTTTAAAGCGCTCTAGCGCATAAAAGCCAAACGGGTTGACTTAAACAAAACGCCTGCAATAGCAGGCGTTTTTATGGGTGGAGTTTGATTAAGCACAGTCATTCCAGTGACACGCCGTCCTGTTACCTAGTAAGAAGTATCCCTATAGGCTCAACCGTGACATCCCTGTCACGGACGGTCACTTCCATGACAGTGCTTAATCTCATCACCCTCTGCGGATACTAGTAACTAATCTAACAATGGATGTCTTATTAAAATTCCGAACCACGCGGCTACAGCAATGATAATAGGGCGTGTCTTCAACACTTATCTGGATTCTGCGAGGGCGCGGCATACAAACCTCCTTGTTCAATGCTTAACCAAAGGTTAACTACTGCACTATTAAAGCTGGGAGTCCATTTTACCTCGTACTTTGCGACTATTAATTCAGATTCTATGAATTCAGACTCTATGAATTCACAGCGAACTTTGTTCTCCAGTGGCATTCAGCCGGAAATACTGTCCTTGCCGGATCAGCAGCCCTTCTGAGCTACGAGGCGGAATACTGCCTCTGTAGTCACGCGGATGTCTGACATTCACCGCCAGCACTTTGCCCTGATACAGGCTTTTTACCCGCCATTGCGGCGTATGACCTACCACTACAGCCTGGGCGTTAAATTTCGTTAGCGTTGCTTCGACCTGATGCTGAGTTAAGTCGTCCTCGAAATAACCTCTGTACCAGGAGGGGCCATAACGGGTCGACAACAGATACTCCAAATCCCCCTGATCTGGCTTAGGAAAATAGCCAATGCGGTACTGGCTGCGCACTATCTGGTTTAGATCGCTCAGGCTATAGTTCAGCTCCGCCAGTTTAGGGTGCAAGCCACCATGTACAAATAAATGGCCGTTAATCAGCTCAGCCGTGTTTTTACTGGCCAGCCAACGTCCTAACAAAGACTGTTCGTCATACAGTTCAAACTGCTGTTTGCCCAACAAAGTAGCGACGTACTGGTACTTTTTTGCTGCGCTCTGAAAATTACCCTGCAGGTTTTTAATTTCATGATTGCCCAGAATGTAATGCACTGTGCCACCATGCATCAGGGCCAGTTGCTCCAGCTGGTAAATAAACCACAGCACCTGAGTGGTAGACGAATCGCGGTCAACAAAGTCGCCCAGCAGCACCAGATGGCCTTTGCCAAAGGTCCAGTTCAGCTTTGTATCTATCACTTTTGCAGCTATTAAAAAGTCGCGCAAAGTCTTGTAGGCACTTTCAATATCAGACAGCACCAGAATGGCTTCATCATCCTGATACTCAATGGCTGGTGTTTTAATGTCGCCATGAATTTCAAGGCTGAAACTGGTGTTTTCCAAAGGAAAATACACTTCAGTTTTCAGGCGCTGGCCCAGCGGAACCTCTTGTTGCTGCAGATAAAAACCCTGCTCGCGACTGCCTCTGATATGGTTGACCTGCAACTGATCGCCCTGAAAAAATACATGAGGGCCCTCATCACCCACTTTGTAAGCCCGTTCATCATCGCCGTAATCTACATCCACACCAAAATACAGCGCCAGAGCAAACGTTAAAGCAAGCAGTAATGTCAGAGTAGCAAAAAAGTGCTTTAAATTGGTCAGAATCAATTGCATCACAACTCTCCATTTGTCAAACAACCCACTGAATCACATATTGTCTTTTAATACTCTGAGTACTTTTCTGGTCAAGGTGATCACCAGTAAGGCACTGAAAGTGGCGATGGGAATAAACCAGACACCAAGCAACTCCTGATCGGCAGGATAAGGAGCGGCAAAAAAACCTACGGCGAGGCTGTAGCCATCGCCGGCAGACCAGGTACCGACCGAATCCGGCATAATTACTTTTGCTCCGGCCGTAAAAAACAGCGCAAAAGCAATGCTGAAACCAAAGGCCGCCATGGCGTAATACAAAGTGGCCGTCACCCCTTGTTTTACTTTTTGAATAGCTTTAAAACCGGCAGGAAGTGGCGCTCCATTCGTGATATGAGCGACGTAGGCCAGAGCCAGCTGACGTGGTTCACCAAAGCCCTGTAAAATGGCTTTAGCATCCACAACCTGACCAGAATGTTGTTGCTGCTCCAGTGCATCAAAAATATGGCTTTCAATTTCTTTCAGTACTTCCTGCGCTTCTGTTTTATCCAGCCTTGCCAGATAACGCTCCAGCTGCTTCAGGTACTGATGAATCACATCGTGTTGTTCCATTGTTATTCTCCTTGCACAGGTAAAACGTCTGGGCCCGGATGAGCCAATAAAAATTCAATATCAAGCACGGACTGGCGCCATAAGGTGATCAAATCGGCCAGCTTATGATGGCCAGTAGCCGTCAGGCTGTAATACTTACGCGGCCTGACATCGCCTTCCTGCACCCACTGTGCATCCACAATACCTTCACGTTTCAGCCTGTCTAACAGCGGATACAACGTGCCTTCGGTAATGGCGGCACTTTTGAAACTTTGCAGCAGCTTTAACAGCTGCAACCCATACAAAGTACGGTGTTGCAGCGCTGCCAAAATCACCAGTTCCAGCGTGCCTTTGCGCAACTGCACTTCCCATTTTTCCTGAGTTTTTTCTTCTTTCTCATCTGCTGTCATAAAGTAACTATGCCATGAATTATACCTTGCTATACATAGTAATATGTATAGCAGATCGTCTCATACATTAGCAAGAGGATTTTTTGAGCACTGTTTGATGAGTGCTGGAAATAACTAAAACTGAAGCCGCAGTGATGCAGCTTCAGTTTTTTAGGTGTGTTGCGATAGGGGTATGCAGATGAAAGTAATTGTTTAACTCAGTCTGGCTTGTACAAGATCCGCCAGCCGAAAACCAATCAACATAAAGACGACAAAAATCAGTCCTTCTATAGCTCTTGATCCAGCTAATACCAAAGCAGGGCCCGGACAAAAAAAGACAAAAGACCGGACACCCACAACTTTTTTTGCTTTTAGCGCTACACAAACAACACCAAAAACAGTGCCAACCATCGATAAATGAAAACTCTCGCCTTTTGAATCAACAGACTATGCAAATGCTAAAAGGTGCGCCATGGTGATTGGCGAGACGACCGTCCGCCCCATGGCCGCTTTTTGGCATCCATGCCATCGCGGCATTTGTGAATCCTTTCACATCAGACGAGGCGGCCCTGCATCCAAGGACGACTTGAACAACCTCCATGTTTAACTGCCAGTTCACCATCTGATAGGCAGGACGCCTGAATGTCGTGCAATGCAGGGATGCATGAGAACGACCATGGCTCTCGCTCATAAGCTTAGAAACCTTAGATTTCTATTCACCGAGTCGTCGAGTGAACGCCATGGCAAACCTACTTGGGATGATAAAGAGTGCTTTATACAAAAAGAAAATCCGAATTAAGAGTAGCAAGGCTCACGAGTTAACATTCAGTGGCATTTCATAGCAAGGAGTTGAAAATTAATATGGATATAGAAAAATACTATCGATAGCACATCTGCGCCATAGGGATTTGAGCAAATAATCAGCTACTGGTGTATATCAAAAACAATAGTAATTGATGCCTAATGGTAGATATTAAAAACCAACAATAACTATTTATATGCAACTACTCTATGCCGCAACCACATGACGCTGTACACGTAATGGGTGTAAGCGATTATGCATCACTTTAATGGTTTCAAACTGCACCATAGTTTTAGCGCCCGACAAGACACATTCGGGTGACAATAGCATCACTAGCGCGGATTGCAGGGTATTTTCAACCACAAGCACGAGTGCCCTTTGCTTTTGGCATTTAAGCTCAAAGACTTTACCCACATCGCTATAAACACAGACATCACTGGTATCAAAAAACCATGATTTTGGCATCTGTGGTGTCAGCATAAAATGGGCAGCGGTGGCATTGAGGGCAATTTGCACAATAGCTGCATCGGACAAAGACAGGGTTTTAGGCAATCTATCGAGTAAGTTCATATAGAATTTGGCGTGCGCAATATTAAATTCCATGCTTGATAAGGCATCAGGAATGAGTAATTTTGCTTTATAAGACGTCAGAAATTCTATCTCGGAACCTAACGATACGCCTAACACACCATACGAATCGTTATATTTCCATTGCCAATCTTTTTGCGGCATTAATAACATAACGGTGACCCAATATTTGAACACTGGGACATAATAGTAGATATTTTATCCAATATCAAAACAAAAATAATAAAATACAAACTAATTAACAATAGCTTAGTAGATCTGCTATTTGATCTTAACTGCGATCTAAGGATCGTTTTAGATCGCAGTTAGTTGAAAAGATCTTATTTTAGATCCCTATCTTGATCTTAAGATCATTATTTTAATCGGTAGGCTTCTACAATTTCTTTAATTAACTTTGGACCTTGATAAATAAAACCCGAGTAAATCTGAACCATAGTGGCACCCGCATCAAATTTGGCCAAGGCATCTTCGGCACTATTGATGCCGCCTACACCGATGATCGGGATCTGTCCCTTTAAGCATGCAGCTAACTGCTTGATCACTTTGGTAGATAGCTCTGTCAAAGGTTTGCCGCTTAAGCCACCGCTTTCATTGGCGTTGGCAAGACCGCTAACACCATCACGCGTTAGGGTAGTATTAGTCGCAATTGCGCCATCAAATTTGTTTTTAATCAAAGCCTGCGCGATATTCTCAATTTCTTCACTAGTTAAATCAGGTGCAATTTTAAGCGCGATGGGCACGTATTTTTTATGCTTTTCGGCCAGTTCAAGTTGCTTAGTTTTAATTGCGCTCAATAATTCATCTAATAGATCGCCATATTGCAGCGATCGTAATCCTGGGGTATTGGGTGATGAAATATTCACCGCAATATAAGCCGCATAGGGATACACTTTATCCATGCAGATCAAATAATCGTCCTTCCCCTGCTCTACTGGCGTGTCTTTATTTTTACCGATATTCACGCCGACCATAATATTAGTCTTCTTGGCGAGCAAGTTTTTGACTAAGTTATCGACACCTTTATTATTAAACCCCATGCGATTAATGATCGCTTTTGCGGGCTTTAATCTAAATAGCCGGGGCAAATCATTACCGGGTTGTGGTCTTGGGGTGACAGTCCCCACCTCAACATGACCAAATCCCATCGCATGAAAGGCATCAATCGATTCACCATCCTTGTCCATACCCGCAGCGAGTCCCACTGGGTTAGGAAAAGTCAGTCCCATAAAGCTCACGGGAGCCGGTACAATCGTTTGTCCATACAGGCAGGTTAATGGACTATTGGCAGTCATTTTTAAGCTACCGATAGCAAGATGATGAGCTCGCTCAGGATCCATCTGAAACATGACTTTCTGTGCGATTTTATAAAACATGTACTTTCCTCGACCTAAAAAAAGCCCCGGCGATCGCCAGGGCTTCTGATTGTTATAAAAGTTTACTTTTGGCCTTCGCAATGAAGGATCAGAAGGTTCAGTTCACGTAGGGCGACAGAGAACTTAGCAAACTCATGGCTTTGCGACGTTTTGAAGTCAGCGAGCATATGGAACCATCTTTCCAGCAGGGCTTGATTGGTATCAATCCACTGGGAAATCACGCTTTCGGCATCACAGGTTTCACTGCAGGTTCTTAGTACCACTGAACTTAATGCACGTTGTTGCCAATCCAACTCTTCCCTAAAGGCGGCGCGAGCCAGCGCTTGCCAATGGTTCGCCACAGGTTGGGCACTGATCTGTTCTAAGAACCAGTGCAGCTCAACGCGGGCGCCGAGTTTGAAGTAAGTCTCGGCAACTAATGCCACAGTCTTATCTTCTGCTTGGGCAATTTGTGCTATGTCTAAGGCTGAGAACAAGGTACTCATATTAGCCACAACGGTCGCCACAGCCTGCGGGACATTCTCTCTGATCAAGGCATTGACCTCAGATTGAATACCTTTAGCTTCATCTTCTACTAGGTATAAATGAACATTCGCTTTGATCTGTTCAAATACGGGTTTGAAGAAGGCAACCGTCTGCTCAATGCTCCAAGTACGGTTACGGTGACGCAGGAACCAGCGACACGCACGGCGCATATTGCGACGTAACTGGTGCAACATCTCACCTTGAACCACAGCAGGTACGATACCGTTTAAGTCAGTGATCGATTTAGTTAATTCAGCTAAACCAAATACTTCGCGAGCCATAGTGTAACAAATCGCCGCATCGGCAACTGAGGCACCTGTCTCATCTTGCATACGTTGAACGAAGTTAAGCCCCATGTCGTTAACGAGTTCATTGGCGAGTGAGGTCGCAATGATTTCGCCGCGCAGTGGGTGAGTCGCCATTCTGTCGCTGTATTTTTCCTGAAGTTTTTTCGGGAAATACGCGATAAGCAGTTGGCTTAACAGTGCATCTTCAGTGATTTCTGGGGTCACTAACTGCTCTTTCAGCACCATTTTCGCATAGGCAACCAGAACTGATAGCTCAGGACGTGTTAACGCACGACCACTGGCTAAACGCTCGGCCAGCTCATCGTCAGAGGGTAAGAACTCTAAGGCTCTGTCTAACTTGCCTTCTTTTTCCAGATACTGGATAAAGCGGATCTGTTCTTTTAACTGCTCCGCACCGCGCACTTGGGTGACAGAGATAGTACGCGTTTGATCTTTACAGTCTTGCAGTACGATCTGGCCGACTTCTTCAGTCATTTCTTCCAGTAAACGGTTACGCTGCTTAAGCGTCAGCTCACCTTCGGTTACCATAGCGTTCAGCAAAATCTTGATGTTCACTTCATTGTCTGAACAGTCCACACCGCCGACGTTATCCACGAAGTCAGTGTTGATACGGCCGCCGTTAGCCGCATATTCGATACGACCTAACTGAGTACAACCTAAGTTACCGCCCTCGCCGACTATCTTAGCGCGCAGTTCACCACCGTTAACCCGCAGGGCATCGTTGGCACGATCGCCAACTTCAGCGTGGGTTTCGCGTGAGGATTTCACATAGGTACCGATACCGCCATTCCAGATCAGATCCACTGGCATTTTCAGCAGCTCTTTCATCAGCTCAGTTGGGGTCATAGAGGTTTTCTCTGTGGCCAACATTTGCTTCATTTCTGCCGACAGTGGGATTGATTTAGATGAACGGAGGAAAATTCCACCGCCCTTAGAAATCAACTTGCTGTTGTAATCTTCCCAGCTTGAACGTGGCAGAGCGAATAAACGCGCCCGTTCATCATAACTTAATGTCGTATCCGGATTTGGATCGATAAAGATATGCATATGGTTAAAGGCTGCAACCAGTTTAGTGTGCTTAGACAACAACATACCGTTACCGAATACGTCACCCGCCATGTCACCTATACCTAAACAGCTAAAGTCTGTGGTTTGGCAATCAATACCGACTTCGCGGAAATGACGCTTAACAGATTCCCAGCCGCCTTTGGCCGTGATCCCCATTTTCTTATGGTCATAACCGTTACTGCCACCCGATGCGAATGCATCACCGAGCCAGAAATGGTATTCGAGAGAAATCGAGTTCGCGATATCGGAGAAAGTCGCAGTGCCTTTGTCGGCTGCGACCACTAAATAGGGGTCATCTTCATCGTGACGCACCACATCCACTGGATGGACGATTTCGCCGTTAACAATGTTATCGGTGATATCGAGCAAGGCGCGGATAAAGATACGGTAGCATTCTTGACCTTCGGTGAAGAAGGCTTCACGGCCGCCTTCGGTTGGCAATTGTTTACAAACGAAACCACCTTTAGCACCCACAGGCACGATTACAGTGTTTTTCACTTGCTGGGCTTTTACCAGACCTAATACTTCGGTACGGAAGTCTTCACGACGATCTGACCAACGCAGACCACCACGGGCCACTTTACCGTAACGTAAATGCACACCTTCAACCCGTGGCGAATAAACGAATATTTCGAATTTCGGCAGTGGGCGTGGCATTTCAGGGATCAACGAAGGCATGAATTTAAACGAGATATAACTCTTAGATTCGCCTTTGGCATCAAGCTGATAGAAGTTAGTACGCAGCGTGGCGTTAATCAGGTCTAAATAACGGCGAATAATACGGTCATCATCTAGGCTAGAGACTTCATCTAAACGTAAATTGATCTGCTCCATAAACTTGCCCAGAGTACGGGTCTTGAGCTTTGGATTGAACTTACGGATAAACATCTTCACCAACAAATCGGCGATTTGTGGGTAACGGCCAAAGGTTTCTTCAATATAAGCTTGGCTGAAGGTCGCATCGATTTGACGCATGTACTTAGCGTAAGCACGCAATACCGAAACTTCACGGCCGGTTAAGCCAGATGCCAGAATAATGCGGTTAAAGCCGTCATCTTCTAATTTCTTTTGCCATACCTGTGATAGTGCAGTTTGGAATCTGTCTTGGCTGTCGGCGATATTGTCTGTGTTGACAACTTTAACCGTCATTAAGAAGTCTAAGATCCAGAAGGTCGAACCGTCTGAGGTGGTGACTTCATAGGGACGCTCGTTGATCACGCGCAGACCAAAGTTTTCCAGCATTGGCAACACATCAGAAAGATGAATAGGCTCATCTTTATGGAATAGCTTTAAGCGTACTTTGTTGTCGTTCAGCGCCGCTTCCTGTGGTTGATAGAACAACATGCCGAGCTTGTGGTCATCATCCAGTGCCTCGAGCTGTTGCATGTCAACAACGGCAGAGCTTGGCAATACATCTTCTTTATAGCTTTGCTCAAACGCATTGAAATAACGCTTTGTCAGATGAGTACCCGCTTCTTCGCCTAAGGCGCTATTAAGTGCGGAGCTTAACTTATCTTCCCATGAACGTGCCGCTTCAATTAAGTTATTTTCTATGGCAGCCACATCTACATCCATATTATTGTTATCAACTTTGACTATGTAGTGAGTGCGGGCTAGCGTCGACTCGGAGAAATAAGTCGTAAACTCTACATCTTCTTTGCTGTTAAAATGCTGAGCCAGAATACGTTGGGTATCTTGGCGAAGTTTAGTGTTGTAACGATCTTTAGATACATAGACTAAACAGGATAAGAAACGGCCAAAACCATCTTTGCGCACAAAGAGTTTTAGCTTGTCCCTGTCTTGCATTTCTAACACGCCGTGGGCTGTATGTGCTAAATCATCCACATTGGCTTGAATTAGCTCGTCACGGGGTAAATTCTCAAGAATATTCAGCAGGGCTTTATAGTCGTGTGAACGTGGCGTTAAGCCTGAACGATCGAGTACCCGCTGCACTTTTTCATTTAGCAGTGGGATTTCCCGTGGGCTACGGTTATACACGTTTGACGCATACAAACCGATAAATCTATCTTCGCCAACCACATTGCCTTTCTTATCGAAGCGCTTGATGCCGATATAATCGACATAAGCTGGGCGGTGGACGCGGCTCTTAGCACTGCTCTTGGTCAGAATAAGTAAGCTGTGGTCTAAGGCTTCCTTACGGGCGCTATCGGAGAAGCTAGACAACAACAACCCTTGCTCTGGCTGAGTTTTATGGTGCTTGTTCATTAAACCTAAACTCGAGGCAAGATTAGGCACTAACTCGACATCGCCTTCAACACGTTTCAAATCGTATTGGCGATATCCCAGTAGGGTAAAATGATGATTATTCAAGTAAGTCAAGAAGTTAATCGCTTCTTCTAACTCTTGCTTCTCACCGGGGAATGGACGCTTTGGCAAATCTTTAATGGTTTCGCCCAGTTTAGCGGACATGGCTTCCCAGTCGTTAACCGACGCGGCAACATCGGCAAGCACGGATTGAATTTCGCGCTCCAGAGCCTTGATATCGACAGTGCTGCTTTGACGGTCGATTTCAATTAAGAAGACCGCAACTTGCTCAGTACTGTCTGGGTTTTGATTCAGATAAGTCACCTTAGTGACCTCTTCTACTGAACGTTCGATCGCCAGCGGAGTATGCAACATCATATGAGCGGTAATACCCATACGATTCAGTGCCATACCAACTGAATCTACCAAGAATGGCATGTCAGGTTGGATGACTTCAATGATCGAATGGGTAGATTGCCAACCGTGTTTTGACTGGCTTGGGTTGAATACTCTTAGGTGAGTTTGACCCTTGGGGGTCTTATTTAAGGCGTTCCATAAACTGAGAACGGCACCGTACAAATCGCTGTCGTTACGCGCATTGAGATCGTCTTTCGACATGTGGGCGTAGAGGCAGGTAGCGAACTGTTCAACTTGCTTGGCTTGTGAATTAGGGACTTTAGCGTGAATTAAACTGACTACATTTTCAAGTAGTACTGAAGGCATTGCATCTTTCAAGGCCATGTTGCTGTTTCCTTAAGCGTCTATGGCAGCGCTTTTTTTCATTATTTGGATGCTTCGGCTTAACGATCGCAGAATATTAGTGTGATCTGGATCATCGCGCGAAGTTTATTACTAAATCCTCTGTATTTCGAGGAAAATTTTAGTGGTACATCCTCTTGAAATCCAGTATTGGCGTAAACAATGAATGACAAATGACCAAACAATCGATAAAGCAGACTAAGTATTCAAAAATAAATGGGGAGCTAAGCTCCCCATCTGTAGACCCTACTTAGGTTGGCGCCAGAAAGCGGCGGCCAATGCAGGCAGGATAATTATGGCGCCGAGCATATTTACCACAAACATAAAGGTGAGCAGAATTCCCATGTCCATTTGGAACTTGAGCGCCGAGAAAAACCAAGTACTCACCCCAATAGCTAAAGTCAGACCCGTAAAGATCACCGCACTGCCCCGCTCGACCAACGCCTCATAGTAGGCCTGTTGCACTGGCATGCCATTAGAGAGCTTAGCAGACATGGTCGATAGAATATAAATACCATAGTCCACACCTATACCCACACCTAAGGCAATAACAGGTAAGGTACTGACAGCTAAACCAATATCGAGCTGAGTCATCAAGGCTTGTGCCAGAGTCGAGACCACATACAGCGGGATAATCACCGCTATTGTCGCTTTAAAGGATTTAAAGCTGATTAAGCAAAGTACAAATACGGCACCATAAACGTATAACATCATAGGTAATTGCGCCTCGGCGACCGCTTCGTTGGTCGCGGCCATCACTCCGACTGGACCCGATGCCAGTTTAAACTGCAACTTATCGTTATCCATTTTCGCGGCAACGGCTTTCACCTTAGCCACGACCTTTTCAATGGTTTCCGCCTTATGATCCTTCATAAACAGATATACAGGCATGACAGAACAATCGCCATTTAACAAACCTGAGGTGGTCGGAATTTGACCAATGGCCTGCACTAAACTCGCGGTCGTGCGCGGCAGCACTTCCCACCTTGGATTGCCTTCGTTAAAGCCCGCGTTCACTTTTTTAGCCACCGAAGCGAGGCTCACCGTCGACTCAACCCCAGGGGTATTTCGCACTAACCACTCAAATTCGTCAATCTGAGTCAGTACATCGTGATAAGTACAGGCCTCGGGAGTGGCTTCGACAATCACAGTCATCACATCCGTGGTGATAGAAAAATGATCCGTGATAAAAAAGGTATCCAAGTTATAGCGTGAATCTTGATGGAGTGCGGGCGCCCCACCCTGCAAATCACCGATTTTCATCTGATTGGCCTGTTGCAGACCCGCAAAATACAAAGCAATAGTCGCCACTATGACGACTAAGGCGTATTTTGGTGTCGCAAATTTTGCAAGGAAACGCCAAATCGCCTCGGCCCGCACTTCATCTGATGTAGATTCACCTTGCGGTGTCGCTTTAAGTTCGGTAAAGGAAATCACTAAGGGTAAGAGAATAAGGTTAGTGAAAATAATCACACCCACCCCTAGCGAAGCAGAAATCGCTAGCTCACGAATAATGCCGATATCGATTGATAACAGGGTAATAAAACCGACAGTATCAGAGAGTAATGCCACGCCACCTGGGACTAACAGACTACGGAAAGCCGACGCCGCTGCCGCCTTAGTGGTTTGTCCGTCTAGCACACGGCGCCTTACCGCGTTAATGATCTGCACTCCGTGGCTCACACCGATGGCGAACACTAAGAAAGGGACCAAAATAGACATGGGATCGAGACCAAAACCAATCACAGTCAATAAACCCAGTTGCCATACCACGGCGATTAAGCTGCAGACGAGGGGCAAAACGGTCAGAATGATCGATTTAGAGAACAGGTAAACCATAACGGCGGTGATCAAAATGGCGATCACGAAGAACAGCAATACGCCCTTTGCACCATCGGCCACATCACCCGCCATCTTAGCAAAGCCGATGATGTGAATTTTAACCTTGTCGGTTTCGTACTTGCCCCTAAGCTCTTTTTCGAGCTGCGCCGCAAAGGCGATAGTATCTAAGGGTTTACCCGTCTGAGGATCGAAGTCCATCAACTGGGCAGAGACCATAGCCGCACTGTAATCATTGGCGATTAAGCGCCCGACAATCCCCGCCTTCTCAATATTATCCCGAACGATATCCAGCCCAGTTTGAGTGGTTGAAAAATCGGCAGGGATCACAGGACCACCGGCGAAACCATCTTCAACCACCTCAGTAAAACGTGTCGAGGGCGAAAAAAGGGATTTCACCTGTGAGCGTTCTACGCCGGGAATGAAAAACAGCTGATCATGGACATTTTTTAAGGTATCAAAATAATTGGCATTGAAAATATTGCCGCTGGTGTCCTCAACCGCCACCATAATACTGTTAGCACCACCAAAATCTTTTTGGTGTTTCAGATAGGTCTGCATGTAACTGTGGTGCAGAGGAATATTCTTAATAAAAGCCGCATCCATTTTAAGCTGACTGGCTTGATAGCCCAAAAAAAATGTCAGTAACACAAAAATGCTCACGACCCATGCGCGATTGCGGAATAAAAATGACTCAAATCCGTTGACCAGTTTTTCTAACATCTTCTCGGCCCTGTTATTGTTGTTTTAAAGTTTTATGGCTTAAGAATAAACAGCCCTTGGCTGCCCGATAACCACACATTCCCTTGATTATCCTTTGCAATTGAAACTAAGTTTTCCCCTTGGCGACGGGTCACTATGCTACTGCTATCATCCTGATTTAACTGGATGACTATGCCTGCATTACCGACTAAATACAGCGCAGTATCTGAAACGGCCATAGCGCCATTGATTGAAGATTGCACCGGCATATCAATTTCAGTCCACTGGGCTAAACTGCGTTCGGCCTTAAACACGTGCCCGCGCAGCCCCATCACATACACCGCATCTTGGGTTTCAATGGCATTAAACATTGAACCATCATAATCAAAGGATGTACGGACAAAACTGAGCCCCTTATCCTCTGACACAGCAACGAGCCCCAATTCACCCACCAATAACAGTCGGTCATCTTTAAGTGCCACAAGGCGATTAAAGTGTGGCAACAGGGAAGCCCGCTCAGTTACGTATGCCGCCTGATCACTTTCTTTAAGCTCAGCTAAATAGGATACATCCTCCTCGGCCAGCAGCTCTTGGTGGAACGCTTCATGCCAAGTCACACCACCGTCGAGGGTGCGATAAAACAGGCCATAGGCACCAATCGCCATTCCCTCCTGTTCATTTAAAAACAGCACATCGAGGAAAGGCTTTTCAATCTCAGAGGATTGCATCTGCAGTGTCCAAGTCTGACCGCCATCCTGGGTATGCACTATGGTCGCATCGTGACCCACTGCCCAACCGAGTTTTTCGTTGAGGAAAAACACTTTGGTTAATTGCACCGATGTCGGTGTCGGCACTTGCTGCCAGTGGTCATTAAGCACCAGTACATGGCCACGTTCACCAACGGCGACTAAGTGTTGACCCGCATGGGCGATATCGAGCACCAAAGAGGAAGCGGCCAAAGGCTGAATTTGGGATGAAAGCGTATCTGACACCGCAGAAAACGAAGGGAGGGAAAATAAACAACCGACACCTAACGCAACAATACTATGAAGGATGCGAAACGACATACAAACTTCCTTAAACTAATGAGGGGCGCTAAGCGCCCCTTTATTCGTGACGTATTAACGGATACCTTCACGACGTAGTGCGTCGGGGGTAAAGTTCGCTTCACTCAATTTGGCATCAAAGTTATACATACCACTCTGGTTGTCTAACCCCATAGCCAAATAGCGACGAGATTGCAGATCATGGAACACTTCTAAGGTATCCCATTGTGTAGGCACCTCGTAGTAGTTAATACCATGGGCAACCGCCACTCGATATAACTCATCACGGTTATCATAGAGATCGGCAATCGAGACTTGCCATGAATCTTCGTCTAGGTACATATCGCGTACTTTGTAAATGTGGCGCATACCGTCTTTCAACGTCGCCTTCACTTGCCATACACGGTGTTTTTCCCAGCGAACAAATTCAGGATTGAGATGACCGGGTTTTAATATTTGGTCATATTTCAGCTTGTCTGAATGCAGTTTGTAGTCGTTGTACGGGATGTAAATTTCTTTCTTACCGACTAACTCCCAGTTGTAACGCACGGGTGAGCCGTTAAACATGTCGAAATCATCCGTGGTACGTAAACCATCGGACACAGTACCCGGTGTATCAAACGCCACGTTTGGCGCCTTACGTACACGACGTTGTCCTGTGTTGTAGGTCCAAGCTTGGCGTGGCAATGCTTCTTGATCCATGGTCTCCTTCACAAGCAATGCCGTTCCCGCTAAGCGGGCGGGTTGAGTCACCACTTGCTTAAAATAGAACAAGGTATTGCTGGCTTTTAACTGATCTAAGGTCATTTCTGGACGAGAATATTCAAAGCGAATTTCTTCGGCAGTTTCAACGAGGGTATAACTCCCATCGGCGGTCGGTGCAGCTTGACTACGTGACGTCTCAACATCCACACCACGGAAACGTAAAATATGGTTCCAAATAGCCTCCAAACCATTAGCTGGCAGTGGAAATGGGATACCAATAGAAGCACCAGAAATACCGTTACCTTGAGCGACTAATTCCGCACGGGTGGCATTAGCTTTAGTCGCATCATAGACAAACTGTGGCACAGAGGCGCTACGGCGCGTCTTATATACATTCATCTTGTAGGTTTCAGGGTAAAGCTCAAATAATTTCATCTGACCTGGGGTCAAAAAATCCTTGTACTGAGCCTTGTTAGCATTGGTAATAGTGAATTCAATTTTATCCTCAGGGAAAGGATCTGGGTGATGCATCCCCTTGGTGTAACCCGCTACAGGCTTAGCGATACCACCATCCCACGCAGGAATAGAACCGTCAGCATTCCCCGCCTTTTCAGCCCCTAATGGGGTTAATTCATTGCCAAGCTTAGCCGCATCAGCCTCTGATACCTTAGCCATCGCGACTGGCGCTACGAGTGCTAACATCACTGCACTCGCCAATATCGTCAGTTTCTTCATTGTTTTAGTCCTTTTAGATCGAATACTTGATATTGAATGAAACATAATCACGATCTGCCATCGCATTCGTCGTACCGACACCACCAAAGAAATTATTATAGGAGATATCTGCGCCCCAACGGTTTTGGTAATCGAAGTTCACCCCTAGCGCGACAGATTTACGTCCCTCAGTGAACAGGAACATAGGATCCGGCGTAATACCGTCAACATCGTGGGAGAAAATCACCCGCGGAGACATGTTTACCCCCGCAAACAGGTTGTTGAACTCGGCTTTTGCCACTAAACGATAGCCCCAAGCAAAATCCGTTGGGAATGGGTTAGTTTCAGGGCCATTATGCAGTGCTTGAATGATCCCTGGCATATCTGGATTTCCACCGGAACGCGCAGTACCTGGACCATTTAAACGTAGTTCATCGAAGCCTGGCATATCATGGATCCACACGCCACCGACTTCCGCCAACATAGTCAAGTTATCTAAGCCTAAGGTTGGACCGAATAAATGCGTAAAGGTTACCTGTGCCTGAGTGGTATCAAGGCGAATAAAACCATCGACGGTTTCACCCGGTTGCACGCCATCAATCTGCGAAATACCATCGAGATCGGGACGAATACCTGCATTGGCTAGCTGCTGAGGCATACCCGCAAATAACAATTCTACGTCATCGATTTGCAATGGTTCATCTTGACGATGGGCAATTTCCCCCGCCACAGAAGTGTCACCCACTAAGGTATTAAAGCTAAAGCCGTAGAGTTTTATATCTTCTGGATAGACAATTTGCGCCTTAGAGAAGCTCTTTAGGCTCAGTAGCAATTCGCGATTGATATCACCCGCATTTTGGCCAACGGTCGCCAGATCCGATAGGAGTGCGCCCGTACTAAAGTCCGCCGCAGTACCACTGATAAGTGGACGACGACTATGGTAATTCATGAAATAAACACCAAATTCGGTTTCACCTAACTCTGGCGCATAATATCCCAGTTTAATACCGTATTGACCGTCATTGCTTGGCTCTTCTTCGTCCTGCACGAGTGTCACTTTGGTCGGATACGCGAGGGCCATGGCCGCCAACTGCTCTGTCGGAATAGATTGTCCGCTGGCGATCATGCCCGCTAAACGCTCATATTCTTGGATCACAAAGTCTAAGTTGATGTCTGGGTTCGCGTTAAAGCCCAGCTGGGCATTCTGGTTATAACCACCAAAGCCCGCAAAATCGTTCGTCGCAAAAATAGAGCCCGGTGTTGGTACCCAAATTGGCTGCCAATCATACTGATAGAAAGCTTCTACCGATAATGACTCTGTGATCCCAAGGGAGGCCCACACCATGCCCTGGGGTCTAAAGGCTTCTTTTAACTCGGCACCGGGAGCATTGAGAATGTTTAAATCCACCGCGTTGATCTCACTGATCCCGTGGGCAATTAGGGTACTTTCCCCCCAGGAAACCACTTGATTACCGACACGAATGGATAATGGATTTGCACCATCATTAAGATCGAAATTGGCGTAGACAAAGGCATCTAGCAAACGGATATCTTTACATTGCACTTCTGAGGCACGGTTATCATCACAGGGGTCAAACTCTTTACCCGTGATCGGATCGTTGTAGTCATAACTGCCATCGTTCAGTTTGCGATCATAGAAATACATACCACGGGCAAATAAACCGTAGTTTTTGTATTTTAACGAGAGTTCATGCAACCCTTTGATAATTTCAGAGGTGGTATCCCCTTGGGAATAAAGCAAGTTACTTAAATCGTTATTGCTGGAATAGGAGCCGGGTTGAGCCCAAATTTCTGCCGAGGTGTATTTTGTATTACCAAACGCAGTGTAATTAGACCAATCAAACTGGGGTTGGTTAACTTTACCAATCTGGCCTTCCCAGTCTCGCTCCCCAACGCGCCAGCTCGCACCAGCCGTCCAAGTTGAATCAAATGTGCCTTCAACCTCACCCCAATCAAATGAGACTGCGTTAACGTTCGACGCCACCAATAAACTCAATGCCGACGCCACCCCCAAAGCAAGCGCCGACTTGTTAAAACTATTTTTAACAATTTTCATTTTAGCTCTCCGTACCCTGCTGGATTCTTTGTTTTAGGAATTACAACCAACATCTTGTTAGCTCACAGGTAACATCATTGTTACAGCAATTAATCCCCATGAGCAAGGCACAGTTAGAGAAAATTTTCTAAAGAATTAAGCACGTAGATGCATTTATGTCATGAAAAGCACGGAAGGTATTTAAATTAGAAAAGGATGGGATAGGATAGGATGGTAAAAACAGATCAAAAAATCATATATTTCATTAACATAATAACAAAGAAAACATCATTCGTTAAAATGAGTAATCAGCCGACCGTTTAAAGTAATTACTCTAAATAAAAATAATCCAAATATCCCTAAACACGATTTAATGAAACAAATTGGCCCTTATCATCAATAACCAACTTGAAATGGCCATGAATACCATTTTCAGTTAAAAAACCTCTGAAATGGCGACCATTGATCCACAGTATTCGCCCCTGACTTTCGCGCACTTCTACCTTATCGGCGAGCCCCTGATAATAGGGTAAAAAGTCTTGATAACTAATTGTAAGTTTAAAATAAAATTCCATGAATATTCAGGCGGCAAACACTGCCGCCCTCCTCTATCAAGTCTTAGTTAGTCAAGGCCTTTGAGACTTTTTCATACATATCTTTCGATAATTCCGGCAGGGCTAACAGTTGTCCCAAACACGCTCGAATCTGCGATTGCCGCGCTTTATCAAACTTCCCAAATTGGATCAAAGGGGTCACCATACGCGCTGCGACCTGCGGATTGAGTTTATTCAAGGTAATGAGGCACTCAGTTAAGAAGGCATAACCTTTGCCATCGGCACGGTGAAATTGATAAATATTGCCCGCGGCAAAGCTGCCAATTAGCGCGCGAACCCGGTTAGGATTGCTCATGCTAAAACTGCCATGTTGTTGTAATTGTCGTAGGGTATCAATCACATCATCGGCATCACGTGTCGCCTGCAGCATAAACCATTTATCCATCACTAATGGCGTATCGTGCCAGCGCTGCTCAAATGCCAGCATTAAGTCATGGCGACAGGGCAAATCACCGACATTCGCGGCCATTAATGCCCCTAGGGAATCGGTCATATTACTCGCCTGTTCAAACTGAGTTACCACAACATCTTCCGCCTCGGCGGATACACGGCTCAGCCAATTTAGACACTGGTTTTTAAGGGCACGGGCCTGAGTGCTATCCACCGTCACTAGCATACGGTATAAAGCGGTCAATTCATCTTCACAATACGAAGCAAGTTCAGTTAATACAAACTCCCGGGCCAATGCTAAGGCGTCCAAATCGACACTTTCTGCCTGCTCAATTAAGGCGGAAGCCGTCGGTATCGCTAAGATTTCAGCAATTAATGCAGGATCAAGCTCAGTATCCAGCAACATTCCCTTAAAGCTATCCCGGACTCTTTCATCGAGTGTCATCGTTTGTTGTTGCTGTAAATGGGCCACATTTAGCCATATGGCTTGGCTGACAAGCACCACCGAAGCCTCCCAACGGGCGACTTCACTCGTGGCAAAACGCATTAAGTGAACCAGTTGATCAACCTCAAAATCGTAGTGCAGTTTTACCGGAGCAGAGAAATCTTGCAGTAGAGAAATAACCGGCTTATGGGTTAATCCTTCAAAACTAAACACTTGTTCAGCTTGAGTAAAGTCAAGAACTTGATTCACTAAAGAATGACCCTTCGCATCTAAGAGCTCGATGCTGAACGGAATATGCAACGGCGATGCACTGTTCGCTAAACTTTGTTTGAGTGTCAACTGATAGACACCCGTTTTCGCATCAAAGCTGTCCGTCGCAGTCACTGCCGGCGTCCCCGCTTGGCTATACCATAATCGGAATTGGGTTAAATCCACGCCGCTGGCATCCTCCATTGCCGCCACAAAATCATCGCAGGTCACGGCTTGGCCATCGTGACGCTTAAAATACAGTTTCATGCCCGCCAGGAACTTAGCTTCACCGAGCAGAGTGTGCATCATTCGAATGACTTCGGCGCCCTTGTTATACACAGTCACCGTATAAAAATTATTCATCTCAATTACAGATTCAGGGCGGATCGGATGGGACATTGGCCCAGAATCCTCAGCAAATTGTTGATTCTTGATCACTTTAATTGCATGAATTCGATTCACAGCGCGTGAACCTAAATCCGAACTAAACTCCTGATCGCGAAAAACCGTTAAGCCTTCTTTCAGGCTTAACTGAAACCAATCACGGCAGGTCACACGGTTACCCGTCCAATTGTGGAAATACTCATGACCTACAACCGACTCAATACCGTGATAATCCTCGTCGGTCGCCGTTAAGGTATCTGCCAACACATATTTAGTATTGAAGATATTTAAGCCTTTGTTTTCCATTGCCCCCATATTGAAGAAATCGACGGCAACTATCATATAAATATCTAAATCGTACTCCAGGTCAAAACGGCTCTCATCCCAAGCCATGGATTTCTTAAGGGATGCCATCGCGTGGGTTGCTTTGTGTAAATTGCCTTTATCGACAAAAACTTGTAATAGCACTTTACGATCACTACGGGTGATAAATTCATCTTCTAACAGGTCAAAATTCCCCGCGACTAAGGCGAACAAATAAGCGGGTTTTGGGAAAGGATCTTGCCAGCAAACATAATGGCGTCCTTCGGGTAACTCACCCCGTTCGATCAAATTGCCATTACTCAATAAATACGGGAATGCTGCCCTATCGGCCTCGATACGCACAGTATATTTTGCCAACACATCGGGACGGTCGAGGAAATAAGTAATTCGTCTAAAACCCTCCGCCTCACATTGAGTGCAATAGGCACCATCGGACATATATAAGCCTTCAAGGCTTGAGTTAGCCTCTGGGTCGAGTTGAGTCTCTATGGTCAGTTCAAATTCATCAAGGCTTGTCTCAAGCTGGAGCTGACCTTGACTCACTTGATAAGGCACGGTTTCACCATTGATGGATACGGCAAGCAAGATTAAATCATCGCCATCGAGCACCAGTGGCAAGGTGTGGGATGAAGTGCGCTTGATCTGACTTACGGCCTTTACTCGGGTATCTTTACCCGCCAAATCGAAGGCTAAAGCTATGGTTTCTATTGTAAAATGAGGCGCTTGATAATCTTTTAAGTATTTTGCTTGAGCTTGTGTCATTTCGAATCCTTTAACATTGATCTAAATAAGAAAAAACGCGCCATAAGCGCGTTTTTAAATGGGATAAACCGAGTCGGTTATCGCCTATTGTGCATTAGTTTTGGCCAGCTTTTTAGCATCGACCATATCTAAGGTGATATAAGCGGTTTCATCTAAAAATGCATCCGGCAATTCGGCTTCGTCTTTAATGTCTTCCATTGATTTAACGGTGGCTAAACCATTTGCGACACGACGTTCATTGGTTCTATCGAGCACTTTCTTCTCATCGGCTTCACGGGAAGCAATACGCTCACTTTCAACCAGAGAAACCGTCTTCTCTTTATGATGCTTTTTAAAGTCTGCAATATCTTGATTGATATAAGCAAACTCTACACTGTTTTTAACACGGTTAAGGTGCTTAGCCTCAAGGCTAGTCACTAACTCAGGTGTTACATCATTGAGCGTGCCATATTGCGCCATGGGCACTTTATCCCAAGGCAAGGCATTCTTTTCTTCTGCTTCACCATACTCACCCGGCTCTAAGGCACTAGGGTAAGCGATGTTTGGTGTAACACCTTTAAGTTGCGTGCTGCCACCATTAATCCGATAGAATTTTTGAATCGTATATTGCACATGGCCGATTGGCTTCTCATACATATCGTAGATACGGCCGAGGCTCTTATGCTGCTGCACTGTGCCTTTACCAAAGCTAGATTCACCGACAATCAACGCGCGGTCATAATCCTGCAGCGCGGCGGCAAAAATCTCAGAGGCTGAAGCGCTATAGCGGTCAACCATCACAGTCAAGGGGCCCGAATAGTTTGTTTTACCATCATTATCACGGTGTGCAGAGACGCGGCCATCGGCATCACGAATTTGCACAACTGGACCCATATCGATAAAGAGGCCAGTCAGTAATACGGCTTCGGTTAAGGCTCCACCACCATTACCCCGTAGATCGATCACTATGCCTTCGACTTTGGCTTCGTTAAGTTTGACGAGTTCTTTTTCCACATCCTGAGACAAATTCATGTAGAAACCAGGAATTTGGATCACACCAACCTTACGATTCGCATATTCGCCTTCTTTAGGCTCGATGACCTTAGATGTCGCGGCCCGATCTTCTAAGCGAATTTTGTCACGTACTAAGGTAACATTGAAGGGTTTAGCATTTGCTCCCCCTTTCTTTGGCAGTATTTGCAAAACGACCTTGCTGCCCTTTGGACCTTTGATAAGATCGACCACATCGTCTAAACGCCAGCCGATCACATCGACAATCTCGCCACCTTCTTGGCCCACACCGACAATCTTATCCTCAGGCGCGAGCTTTTCACTGCCTGCGGCAGGGCCGCCAGTGATTAAACTCTTGATCACAGTGTAATCATCTTCGAGTTGTAACTGTGCCCCAATCCCCTCTAGGCTCAAGTTCATTTCCATTTGGAAACGCTCGGCATTGCGTGGTGACAGGTAGCTAGTATGTGGTTCAATGCTGCGGGAGAAGGCATTCATCACGCCTTGGAATACGTCTTCACTATTGGTTTGAGTGAGGCGTTTAATGGCATTGTTGTAACGCTTTTGCAGAATATCAACGATTTCAGGCCATTTCTTGCCTGTCAATTTGAGGTTAAGCGCATCGTATTTAACTCGTTGACGCCATAACTCGTTAATTTCAGCTTGATCCTTTGGCCAAGCAGCGTCATCTCGGTCGTATTCATACGCATCACCCGGCACGGTGAAATCTATCTCTTGATCCAGCAGAGACAAGGCATAAACAAAACCTTCATAACGACGTTTCTGCACCACATCAAACATCTTATATGCTGGTTCAAGCTCGCCTGAAGTCAGCATGTCATCAAACTGATTGGTATAAGGCTTAAAGCTGTCGACATCCGCTTGTGTTAACACATTGCGGCGGTAATCGAGTTGCTGTAGGTAGCGGTCAAAAATCTGTGCAGAAAACGCATCGTCTAACGCAAATCTATGGTAGTGCGAACGAGTGTATAAGTCTGTCACTCTTTTGCTGGCAACTTTATGCTGTGCTTCCTGCTGGAGAGTGGGTAACTCGCTGATTTGAATCGTGGGTGGTACAGCCCAAGCCGAGAATCCGACAAAAACAGTGGCGATTGAGGTAGCCAAAGTGAGTTTTCGCATCAACAAGTTACTCCGTTTTAATAAATGATTACAGCAGGATATGTTCCGCTCTAACTTTGATGGTTAGACCACTATCTAACTGAACATGAATATCCTCTTTGTTAATATCAGTGATCACACCGGCTACGGGTGTCATACCTAACTTAACATTGACGCGTTGTTTCTTCGCCAAATCCGTGAGTTGCGCCTGGACTAAATTAACCACAGGTGCCACTTTGGGAACCGGTTTAACGGGACGCTCAGTCTTAGGACGCTGAGGAACGGCAACTTTTTTAGGCGCTCGTTTGGCAGGCGCTTTCGCTGGGTTAGGCGCCTGTGCGGCACGTTTTGCCTTCGCTTTATCCTGACTCTCTTTCAACATAGCTTGAGCGTGATCGATATGCTCTTGTTCTAACTCGCCGCAAGGCTCGCCATCAAGATCCACGCGCTGCGCGCCTGCTTTCACAGACTTCAGGTAACGCCAGCTGCTGGTATAACGTCTTAAGGCCACTCGCAGTTGAGTTTTACTGACTTTAGAATCATCAGCCAACCTTTCAGCCAAATCTTGAAACAATCCGATTTTTAATGGCTTAGTTTCACCTTCAGCAATAAAGCACAAAGGAAATGTTTCATACAAATACGCCAAAATTGCATTGGTGTCGGTCAACTTATCTGTTGATTCCATCATTACTTCCACAGTCAAAAAGGGACATCGAATTCGAGGCGATATAAATCAGCTTCTTACGTGTCGTTTATCTTGGTTAAGCTCACTATCGAGCCAAGGTACAAATTAGCATTCTCGCCGCATTTACTAAAGTTAAAAAAACATAACTTAACAATTTTTTGCGGCTTAACATATCAAGCTTATTGATGACATCGCCATCAGCGTAAGCTTAATCGGTGCAAGCGCATATTATAAGGCGCACGCTACCGATTGCGACCATGAATTATGCGTTATTGTACGCAAATTAACCAAATAGGCAGCTTTCGAAGCTTTTAACCAGTAATTCCAGCCCCTTTTGGTCCTCTTCGTCGAATCGGTCGAAGACAGGGCTATCAATATCGAGCACAGCAATCACCTTACCTTGGGCTCTGACCGGCACAACAATTTCCGAATTACTGGCAGAATCACAGGCAATATGACCATCGAACTGGTGCACATCGGCGACTCGCTGGGTTTGATTAGTAAAGGCCGCCGTACCACACACGCCTTTTCCTAACGGAATACGTGTACAAGCCACTTTACCTTGAAACGGGCCTAATACTAGTTGCTCACCGCGCATCACATAAAACCCGACCCAATTGAGTTCAAGAAGGTTGTCATTGAGTAAGGCAGAAAAATTAGCCATGGCTGCAACCAAATCATCTTCCCCTTCTAAGAGGGCGAGAGTTTGGCGATTCAATGACTCGTAAAATTTAGATTTCATTACATTTCCTAACAACTTTATTCGGCAGCTTCCGCCTTTTTGGTCACTTTCTTCGCTGCGGTTTGATTTGTTGGCGTACTATTAACCTGAACCACGCCTTTAAGCAAGTTCGTCAGCTCATCTTTATTGTTAGCAAAATAGAAGGCGAGTCGTTCGCTCAGACTTTCATCGATACCTAATTCCGCTTTTTGGATGAAGGGGATCAAGTTATCAGCGATATCGAGCATCTTATCGTAGGCATCAGCCTCCTTTTTCGATGTGAATGTCATCTTTTCAACCCCTTCTCTTACCACGACAAACTGTGTAATAACTGCCATGACTGCCCTCGCACTGTTTTTATATACAGTGCGCAGAATGACATAGATTGAAGTTGTGATGCAAGTGTTCTGATTAATCTGATATTATTAGGCCGTTTTAGTTATAAGCTGAGCCTAAGTGTTTAAGGTTTTGGTGCTTACTCTTTGGCTTTTATCGGCTATTCACATATTTGCAGCGATGTTGGGGCTAAGTTAATATTTTTATATGCATGAAAATACTGCAGAAAACTCTGTAATCCTCTGTCGTTCCTGCGACTTGGCAATTCGAAAACGAGCCCTACCGTCTGGGGTTAGAGCCCTATGCCCGCGTTGTAGCACAGCTCTTTATGACACGCCATACTGTTCAGTCAATGGTATGTTAGCTTTGTGTGTCACAGCATTGATATTTTATTTCCCAGCCAATTTTTTGCCCGTTTTAGAGATCCATTTCTTAGGCAGCATTCGCACTACAACGGTTTTCCAAGGCGCATTCGCCGTATTTGACCAAGGTTATTGGGTTGTGGGCTTGGCCGTGCTCGCGGCGGCCGTTATCGGCCCAGGCTTGCTTATCCTGTCCATACTCGCACAAATATTGATTGTAAAATGGGGACTTTCAATTGCCTTTTGGCGTCGCAGTTTAAAGCAGCTATTAAAGCTGCAAGGGCTGCTTTCTCAATTGACTATGCTGGAAATCTACGTCATCAGTTTCTTAGTTTCGTCGTTCCAACTCTCCGATTTTTCGGATATTTATTTTGGAATGGGTACATTTTGCTTCACTATGCTATTTCTCGTGACCCTGTTTTTACAACGGGAGTACGATCTCGAGCATATGTGGACGCTATTGGATGGTCATCGTTAGTATGAAACAACAAGAAATCGACTTAGGTCTATGTTTATGCCGCGTTTGCCGGCAACTCAATACGAGCGACCGCACCCATTGTCAACGCTGTGAGTCAGCACTGCAGGTCCGTGATTATGCCAGTTTGCAAAAAAGCTGGGCGTTACTCATCACAGCGGCAATTTTGCTGATCCCCGCCAATCTATACCCTATCACTATGCTCACAAATCAGGGGCAAGTGCGCCATGACACGATTTTTTCCGGCATTGTCCATTTAGTGCATTCCGACATGCTACCCATCGCCATTATCGTGTTTATTGCCAGTATTTTAGTGCCTTGGGTTAAAATTATCGGTCTTGCCACTTACCTGTGCGCGATCAGTTTTAATCTGCCGATTTCAAAAAAGAAGTTGATGGTGGGATTTCATGTGATCGAGTGGATCGGCCGTTGGTCCATGCTCGATCTATTCGTCATTTCACTCACTGTTGCCCTCGTCAATATGGGGCAGTTGCTCGATGCCAAACCCGCACCCGCGGCGACGGCATTTGCCTTGGTTATTTTGCTGACTCAGCTTGCCGCAAAAGTATTAGATACTCGTTTACTCTGGGATCGATTGGAACCTCAAGATGACACAAATTGAATCGCCAAAAGTTGTAAAGAAAAAACTCTTTTCGCCTATTTGGTTACTTCCCATTGTTGCGCTCGCCCTCGGCGCATGGTTGGGAATAAAGAGCATAAAAGAATCGGGCATTGAAATTCAGATCCATTTTCCGAGCGCAACTGGGATTGATGTGGGTAAAACCTTAGTCAAATACCAAGGCTTGACCGTTGGGAAAGTCAAAGACATAGGTATCGATGAGGATCTCAAGGGCGTCAATGTCAAAGTCATGATGGACTACCGTGCTAAGCCTTTCTTAAATAAAGAAACCTTATTTTGGTTAGTCACCCCTAAAGCCAGTATCACTGGCGTTGAAGGCTTAGATGCGCTGTTTTCGGGTAACTACATTGCCATTCAACCGGGTAAAGGTAACACCACGGCTTTCTTTGAGGCAGAGCGGCAACCCCCACCCATGCAGGTGGGCTCTGAGGGGGTGATGATCGAATTGACCTCAGACAAACTCGGTTCGTTGGATGTTGGCTCACCCATATTTTTCCGCCAAATTCCGGTTGGAAGCGTGGTCAGCTATCGTCTAGATGGTAATCAAAGAGTCATCATCAGCGCCTTTATTCAAGAACAATACGCGCGATTAGTGAAGAAAAACTCTCACTTTTGGAACGTCTCCGGCGTTAAAATTGATGCATCACTGACAGGCGTTAAAGTCAGCTCTGAGAGTTTGGCATCCATTCTGGCTGGCGGTGTGAGTTTTAGCTCTGACGATAACGCGGATATTGCCAAAAACGGCGACGTTTTTTCGCTTTATGATTCAGAAACCACCGCCCTTGGCGGCATAGAAATAAATTTGACCATGGCTGACGCTAACGGTGTCGATAAAGGCACTCGTATCGTTTATCGCGGCATCAATATTGGCAGTATTTTAAGCAAGCAACTCACCGCTAATGGCGTAATGGCCGTGGCTAAGTTTGAACCTCAATACGCGTCACTGTTAACTAACGACGGCGTGTTTTGGCTTGAAGGTGCCGATATTTCCCTCTCTGGTATTAAAAATCCAGAGCGTTTATTGACGGGCAGCGTGATCAACTTCCTACCGGGCATTAATACAAAAACAGCTATGCCAAGCAGTTTTGCCTTGCAATCAAAGGCGCCTGACTTACTGCAATCGAAGAAGCGTCTCTTGACCTTAACCTCGGCCGAGAACATGGGTATTTCGGCGGGCGCCGAAGTTCGCTTCAAGCAAATCCCCATTGGTTCAGTGCTTGCGGTTAAGTTAACCAAAGACTTATCGGCGGTGGAATATCAACTCGAGCTACAACCTGAGTTTGCTAGCCTAATCCGCAGCGACAGTTATTTTGTGCCTGAGTCAGCATTAACGGTAAACGCATCACTCGACGGCGTTTCAGTCAAAGCAAGGGACTTTACGACGCTCACTCAAGGTGCGGTGAGCTTGGTCCAGGGCCACAGTGATACGCCACTCGCCGCCAACAACGCCCTCACACTGTTTAGCTCAGTAGAGGCAGCGACGGCCTTTTATGCTAGCCAGCAGCAAGTGCATCTGACCTTAATCAGTCAAGATGGCGCCGATGTCAGCCAAGGCTCACCGATTTACTATAAAAAGATGCAAATTGGGACAGTGGACTCAGTGAACTGGCAAAGTAAGACCGAAGACTTCGCCATCAAGCTCGCTATCGACAAGCAATTCCAACCCTTGCTGAAAAAGCCCCATGTGTTCTGGCGTAACAGCGCCGTCGATATCAGCGCCAGTCTTGCCGGTATTGATGTGGCAGTCGCGCCGCTTCAAGGGGCATTAAAGGGCAGCATCAGTCTGGGACTACTTGATAGCAAGGACAAAGTGAGCAATGCAGCCCACTTAAAACTCTATGAGAGCAAGCAACTGGCATTAACGCAGGCGCAGGCAATTCGCCTCACCTTACCCGTCTCCAGCAAACTGACGGCCAAGGCAGCGATCCGCTATCAAGGTCATCAAGTGGGTGAAGTCTCACAGGTGAAGCTCAATGACGATCTCAATACGCTCACTGCAACGGCCTATCTCTACGGCGAATACGCCGAACATTTCAGCCGCAGCGACTGCGAATATCATCTAGTGGATGCGCAAATTTCTCTGGCGGGAATTAAAGCGCCAGAAACCTTGTTAACTGGCCCTTATATCGGTGTGCTGCCGGGTACAAGCAGTCAAAAAACGACACATTTTGTTGTCAGCCTCGCCGCCAGCAGCTATGCCAATGTTGCCGAAGATGCGCTTAAATTCACCTTAGAAGATACCAACTTAGGCTCGATGAAAGTCGGCACGCCAATTTTCTTCCGTGGTATTAAAGTCGGTCAAATCGACGGTTATCGCCTGTCGACACAGGGTAATAGTGTATTGATGCAGGCCCATATCGAGCCGCAGTACAGCCACTTAGTGAATCAAAGCAGTCAGTTCTGGGATGCTTCTGGGATTAAAGTCGATGTCGGTCTCTTCTCGGGTGCGCAGATTGAAGCGGGCTCGCTAGAAACCTTACTCGCTGGCGGCATCAATGTCGCGACTAAGGACACGACTCAAGAGGGTAACCGTTTAGCGACGGGAACGGTATTTAGATTACAACACAAAGCTGAAAACGAATGGCAGGAATGGGCGCCAGCCCAGTAATTCTTTTCATCAAATTACTTATACCAACTTCCTAATATTAAAGCTCTTACAAATCAATCAGGCGCATAATGCGCCTGATTGATTTTTAGCTTCTCGCAATGTTATTGGTACATTACAGGTGCTCAAGACCCTTGCAATCCTGTTAACCGTAGAACCAATAACAAACGGCAATCGCGGCGCTGATCCCCGCAAAATCCGCGGTTAACCCACAGGCTAAGGCGTGGCGACCATGGCGAATACCCACAGAGCCAAAATACACGGCGAGGACGTAGAAGGTCGTTTCAGTGCTGCCCTGAAAAATCGCCGCTAAACGCCCCGCAAAGGAATCGACGCCGTGGTGATCCATTGTCTCTAACATCATGGCTCTAGCGCCTGAACCACTGAAAGGTTTCATCAGCGCAGTCGGCATAGCATCGACAAAACGGCTATCGAAACCCAATATCCGCACGCCGCTGGCAATCAAGTGCAATAGATAATCCAAGGCGCCGGATGCGCGCAGTAAACCTATGGCTAATAACATGGCGAGCAAATAAGGGATCAGTTGGATAGATTGGGCAAAACCCGCCTTCGCTCCTTCAATAAACTCATCATAAACCGCCACCTTACGAATGCCCGCCACCAGCACAAAGGCAAATACGAGTAAGAGTAACACCCCATTGCCCATGGCCGTCGACACTGTACCTATGGCCTCAGCACTTAAGGTCATCAGATAAAAGCCACTCGCCACTAAGCCAGAGAGCATCAAGGCGCCATAACCGAGCACCACTGAGTTTAATAATGAAATCCGCTGCACTAACGCCACAACCAGCAAGCCAGCCAGAGTCGAAGCGGAAGTTGCCAGTAAAATAGGCAGGAAAATATCCGCAGGCGCTGCTGCACCTTGCTGGGCACGGTAAAGGAATACCGTCACAGGCACTAAGGTCACAGAGGAAGTATTGAGTACTAAGAATAAGATTTGTGCATTGGTCGCCACGGTTTTTAACGGATTTAAACTCTGTAAATCCTGCATCGCCTTTAAACCAAGCGGCGTGGCGGCATTATCTAAGCCAAAGATATTCGCCGTTAAATTCATCGTGATACTGCCAAAGGCGGGATGGCCCTTGGGCACTTCCGGCATCAAGCGGTGCAGTAAGGGTTCAAACACAAAGGCGATGGCGCCGACTACTCCGGCCTTCTCACCCACCTGCATCAACCCCATCCACAGGGAAAGCACGCCAATCAGTCCAAGGGAGATTTCGGCGGCAAGCTTAGCACTCGCAAATAATGCCGCGACCGAAGCCGATAATACTTCTATATGTCCATTGAACAGTTGCACTGCTATAGCCAGCAATGCCGTGATAAAAAAAGCCAACCACACGCGATTCAGCACGCCAATCCCCTTATTTTTATTTGTTTTTATTCTATAAGCTTATAGCTACTGAGTGCTAGCGTTATGGCGACGTATTCCAATATTGCAGAAATCGCCAGTGCATAAACCTTAAATCACCAAAACCGCTGAGGCACTTGGGATAAAATCTCAGACCCAATAAGGGATTATGGTATACTGGCGCCAGTTGATACACAGTCTATTTTCCTATGGTTCAATGAAATCAATGGTTCAATTAAATCAAAATTTTATCGATACAATCACCCAGGAACTCCCAGCCCATTTATCCATGGACGAGTTTATTGCCGCCTGCGACAGGCCGCTTAGACGTTCAATTCGGGTCAATACCTTAAAAATCAGCAGCGACGACTTTAAGACTCTGATGCAACCTAAGGGCTGGACGTTTGATCCTATTCCTTGGTGTGAAGACGGATTTTGGATCAGCTATGATGAAGAAGAACAACTCGGCAATGCCTTAGAGCACATTCAGGGCCTATTCTACATTCAAGAAGCCAGCTCTATGTTGCCACCGACCGCACTTTTTACGCCTAGTGCATTTACGACTAGTGCAAAGTGGCAATGTGTGCTCGATCTCGCCTCCGCGCCCGGCTCTAAAACCACTCAAATGGCGGCGTTAATGAATAATCAAGGCTTATTAGTCGCTAATGAATATTCCGCCAGCCGCGTGAAAGTATTGCACGCCAATGTGTTGCGCATGGGTGCGAGCCACTGCGCTCTCACCCACTTCGATGGTCGTGTTTTTGGCGAATACCTGTACGAAAGTTTCGATGCCGTGCTTATCGATGCACCCTGTGGCGGTGAAGGCACAGTGCGTAAAGATGCCGATGCGCTAAAACACTGGAGCCTAGACGATGTACTGGCGATTAGCGAAACCCAAAAAGCCTTAATCGAATCGGCGTTTCTCGCCCTGAAACCCGGCGGCAGTTTAGTTTATTCAACCTGCACCTTGAACCGCCTCGAAAACCAAGGCGTGTGCGAGTATTTAAAGCAAGTCTATGGCGATGCCGTGCAATTTGAATCCTTAAGTGATTTATTTAATGGCGCTGAGCGAGCCACGACTGCCGAAGGCTTCTTGCATGTCTGGCCGCAGATTTACGACAGTGAAGGTTTTTTCGTCGCAAAATTAACCAAAACCTTCTCAGTGCCACGGTTACAGCCAGAGCCTACATTGCAGAAAAATTTCCCCTTTGTCCCAGCATCAGTGAAACAAGCCCAAGGGATAAAAGACTATTTTCAGCAGGATTTAGGCATCAGCTTACCAGACGAACTCATCATGGTTCGCGATGATGAATTCTGGCTATTTCCGCATGAATTCAACGCTTTTATCGGTCGTATGCGCTTTCAACGTATTGGTATTAAACTCGCCGATAACAGTAAGCACGGTTTTAAAGTCCGCCATGAAGCGATTATCGCGTTAGCAGGAAAACAGCTTAGCCCAGCGGCAAAAACGGTCGATGTGAGCGATGTTGAAGCGAAAGAATATTTGATGGGACGGGATATTCCCTTAGCTACCGCAGGCAAAGCCCAAGGTGAAGTGATCGTCTGTTATGGTGGCGCACCATTAGGCATGGCGAAACATTTAGGCAATAAGTTAAAAAACAATCTGCCCAGAGACTTAGTGAAAGATAAAGTGTTACTGCTGCCGGAACAGACAAAATCGTTATAGTTCTGCTGTTTTTTAGCGATAAATAACCTAAAAAAGGGGAAGGAGAAAATGCCTCTAAGGTCAAAGCTCAACTACACTGAGTCTATTGTAAAGCGCACTGCATGGCGCTTTCACCTGTAGCGCACGGCTCCTCAACGAGCCATTCCCCTAGGCCCAAACAGCTGAATCGTTTTGGGCCTTTTTTTATGCCAATGCCTTTATGCCTCAGCCTTTATGCCTCAGTGCTGGCAATCACCCAATCCCATAGCGAGGGGCAAAGCATTTGAAGCTAACGGCCGACTAAACGCGCCGCATCTTTGAATAAATTAAAGAAGTTATTGCTCGTATATTCGGCAAGCGCTTCGTAACGTTCACCTCTCAGTTCGGCCACAAACTCAGCCACATCGCGCACATAGGCGGGTTGATTTTCTTGTCCACGGTGTGGAATAGGCGCCAAATAGGGCGAATCCGTTTCAACCAGCAGGCGATCCTGCGGCACTTTACGGATCACGGTACGCAGTTCACCGGCATTTTTAAAGGTGACTATGCCTGATACTGAAATGTAAAAACCAAGGTCTATCGCCGCTTTCGCCATTTCCCAGTTTTCAGTAAAGCAATGCAGTACGCCGCCAACGTTATCCGCGTTGCCCTGCTTAAGCATAGTGATAGTATCTTCACGTGCATCACGGGTATGAACAATCAAAGGTTTATTCACTTCGACCGCGAGGGCAATCTGTTGCTCAAAGCATTGTTGTTGCAGCAACTTAGTTTCGTCGGCATAAAAATAATCTAGACCCGTTTCCCCAATCGCGACCACTTTAGGATCGGTGGCAAAGCGGCGAATTTGCTCAACATCGAGGCCTTCTTTAACGTCTAATGGATGCACGCCCGATGATAAAAATACCTGATCGAAGGCTGCAACTTTATCTCGCATCGATTCAAATCCCTGCTGGCGCACGTTGACGCACAACATATAGTCCACGCCACGGGCTTTCGCGCTGGCCAGAATATGTTCTAGGGTTTGTTGATCGGGCGCCGCTTTCAAGCGATCGAGATGGCAGTGTGAATCAATAAGCACAGGGATTTCCAAGCTGAATAACAAAAGGACGACAAGGATACCCAGCCAAGGGATCGAGGTCAAATGCCTAGCGCCCTAACGCTCCCAAAAGCTACATAGTGCAGGTTAAATCACCAGAAGCAAGCTCACGGGAAAGCAGCTTTTCGATATGGTGTTTATGACTGTCGGGTTCAGAAACAATTTTAATGCCAATACCCACAGGACGGCCACCCGAAGCACCTAAGGGATTGATCCATACTACTACACCACGAAATTCATTGGTGGTAGTCGCCCCAGGCAAACGATAGGCAATGGTCAGTGGCTGACCTAGATAGTGGCTCTCACTGGTTGTGACAAACAAGCCCGCGGGCTTAATAAAAGGCATATAGGCGCGGTACAGCTGATGTAACGTATCAAAATTAACGACGAGATCTACCATGGCATGCTACTTATTTGTTATTTCTTTATATTCTAAGACATAACTTTGACACAAGCCCAAATAATTGACGGTCGGCATTGTACTTAAGCTATGACACATTCCCATGATCTTTGCCGCCAAACTCCCTATTTGCGCCTGGATAAACGCATCTTGGTGGCTGTTCTTCAATAAAATTTGTCGTAAAAGCAGGTATAAAACCTTAAGTGCATCAATTATTTGTTGTTCACTAATTGTTAACAAACTAGCACACAGATGACCGGACGACAAACTTTGCGCCCAATCTTTGCGAAATTGCAGCAAAACCTGATAACGGCTCGGTTGAGCACCCTCAGTAGACAAACTTTCGGCCAGCTTTAATGGGCCACCCACCACACTCAAACACCAAGTCACGTCCTCCTGGATCTGGCATTGTTGAATTAACCAGTTTTTGATCAAAGCGTTAGACGGCGCCACAAAGGAAAGTCGTTGGCAACGACTACTGATCGTCGCCATTAAACGTGCGGGCGTATCTGAATGTAACAGCAGTAAGGTGTCTTTACCCGGCTCTTCGAGGGTTTTAAGTAGCGCATTCGCGGCAGCAGAGTTAAGCCGCTCACTATGGTGAATAATCGCCACACGTCGACCACTTTGCTGCGCCGTCGCAGTGAGTCGCATACAAAGCTCACGAATTTGATCGACTTTGATTTGGTTGCCATCGGCTTCAATTTGATAGAAATCGGGATGATTCCCCGCATCGAATAATTGACACGACTTGCATAGACCACAGGCTCCCACCGCCTTAGGTTGCAGGCACATGGCGGCGCGGGCCATAAACACACTCAGCAATTCCCCACCATAGGCAGAATCTATCCCTACTAACTGAGCATGCGGTATTTGGTGAGATCGTAACTGTGTTAAAAATGCCTGCCTTGGCACATCAAGCCAAGGTAGGGTTAACACATCAAAGCCGTTATTGGCTACCATGCCATTGCCTGTAACACGGCCAAGATATCCTTATGAACCTCGGCCATGGTTTGACTCGCATCGATAACGATGATGCTGTCATCTTCACTGGCAAGTCTAAGGTAAGTTGCCCGAGCCCTCTCAAAAAAATCAATCGCTTGCTGCTCGATTCTATCGAGTTCGCCCCGCTTCGCGGCGCGTTGAAGTCCAAGCTTAGGATCGAGATCGAGATAAAGCGTCAGATCGGGCTTAAAGCCTTTTAGGGTCGCGTGACTGACGGCTTCGACTAAGGGCATCAAGCCGCGCCCTCCACCTTGGTAGGCTAAGGAGGACAAATTGTGCCTATCCCCAAGCACCCACTTTCCTTGCGCAAGGGCTGGTTTGATCACATTGGCGATCAACTGGGCTCTGGCGGCATAAATAAGTAGGCATTCGGACTCATCACACAGGGGATCGCTTGGATCGGCAATTTTCACTAAGTCGCGGATACGTTCGGCCAGTGGCGTGCCCCCCGGCTCACGGGTACAAACAGGGGCAAGACCAGTGTGCTTCTCGATAAAATCGCGAATAAGGGCGATTGCACTCGATTTACCAGCGCCTTCAAGTCCTTCAACAACGATGAATTTGGCGGATGCTTGGGTCATTTTTTCTTTCTCTGATAAATATCGACGGCGCGGTTATGCTCTTCTAAGGTACTCGAAAACACATGAGTGCCATCGTTGCGCGACACGAAATATAAGTAACTCACCTTAGCGGGTTTAGACACAGCAAGTAAGGAAGCTTTGCTGGGCGCAGCAATCGGTGTTGGCGGCAAACCGAAAATACGATAGGTGTTAAACGGCGTATCTTCGACTAAATCCTTACGGGTGATATTGCCTTTAAATCTGTCTCCCATGCCGTAAATGACTGTCGGATCCGTCTGTAATTTCATGCCAAGATTCAGTCGATTGATAAAGACACCCGCTATTTGTTCGCGCTCGAAGGCTTGACCGGTTTCCTTTTCAACAATCGAAGCCAAGATCAGCATTTGGTAAGGCGACTTTAGCGGTAAACCAGGCACACGCTCCGCCCAGGCTTTGGCGAGTTCCTGCGCCATCATTTGATAACTTTGGGTTAGCAGCACCTTGGCATCACTGTCAGCGGTGTAATGGTAAGTATCGGGGAAAAACTTGCCCTCGGGCAGTGCTGAGTCATCCCCCTGCTCCATCAATACGGCGCTAAATACTTCAGGGGTCAATTGTAAATGGGGCGCGCTGGCGAGTTGTTGCTCCCACTCGGCAATGGTTTTTCCTTCGACCAGAGTCAGACTAAAGGTTTTAACCTTACCCGCCACTAAATCATTGAGTAAATCGACAATGGTCTGTGATGGTGCCATCTCATACAGGCCGGTGCGGATTTTTGCCAGCTCAGGGCGAAACTTGAGTAACCACTTAAGTTTCCACGTTGTCTTGATCACCCCGTCAGCCTCCAACTGTGAAGCTAACTGATTTACGCTAGTGCCACGGGCGATGGTGAGTTCTTTGGGTTCAGTTAAGCCCAGTGGGGTTTGGCTGTAATCGATAATAGTCTGGTAGCCCCAATAGCCAGCCAAGCAAGCTAAGGTGAGCAAGGTCAACAGGGTTGAACTGGCGATGATAATGAGTTTTTTCATAGTGAGAGTGAAAGTGTTCGTCTAAGATCTGCAGTCAAAGGAGAACGGCTGAAGTTGTGCGAATCAATCGCCAACACATCCACGACGCCTAAGACACTGTTAGTGATAAATGCCGAGTCAAACTCCACTAAACGCTCGGCGCCAAAGGGCAAACAATCGATATTCATCTGCTGTGTAAGTAAGGCTAACATAACTTGCTCACGCATCACACCCGCGACACCGCAGAGATCAAGTGGCGGTGTGACCACTTGGTTGCCCTTAATAAAGAAGATATTAGCCATTGAAGACTCAATCACCCTACCCATACAATCCAGCACCAACCAATCCTCATATCCATCAGGCAATAGCTGGGATCGGATCAACACTTGCTCGAGGCGATTAAGGTGTTTTATCCCCGCCAGTAAAGGCTGGTGACCTAAACGCACTGGGGAGGTTTTAAGGCGAATGCCCTGCGCTTGCCAAGCGGCATAATGGGCCGGGATAGGATGAACTGAAACGACTTCGGTCGCCTGAACCTGATCAGGTGGCGCATAACCTCTGCCACCCACGCCTCGAGTGATGAGGAGTTTGATGCAGTGGTGTGGATACTGCAAGGCTAAAGTAACGAGCTGCTCGGCAAGGGCTGGACTCATCTGCCAGTCAAACCCTAGTCTAGCGGCACCTGCGGTTAATCTCGCTTGGTGGGCCTCGAAAAACAGAATCCCCTCAACACCCGTTCGCATGGTTGCAAATAGGCCATCACCGTAGGCAAGTCCCCTGTCCATAGGTGCAATGCTTGCCTGTGATACCCCATTAACCCAAATCAAGGGTTAGTCCTGACTGATACGGCTAGCCACCGCTTCTTGCTGATCTTTGTATTTGGCACTCTTGCGAGTGTTATAGGGGCGTGCAACTGCATGATTTAAGCGTTCAAAATTAAGCGCGCCTATGGTCATACGTGGACGCAGTGCCAAAGGTAACTTGCCGCTGTTGTAAAATTCGAGCACGATTTTACCCTGCCAACCCGGGTCGATACGGTGCGCCGTCACGTGCACCATTAAACCTAAACGGGCCAGTGATGAGCGGCCATCGAGCCAGCCGACGATATCGGCGGGCAGCGTTACGCTCTCATAGGTCACGGCTAACGCCAGTTCACCGGGATGTAGGAAGAAGGCTTCGCCATCGGGGATTTCGATAATTTCACTCATCACTCGATCGAGCGCCGCCTGCACTTCAACACTCGGACCACTCAAGTCAATAAAAGGCGCGGTATGATCCTTAAAGACGCGAAATTGCCCACCTAAGCGCACATCCACACTGACGCCAGAAATCGCATCTGTGCTTGGGCGAGGTTCTATAACGATAGTGCCGTTATCAAGGGCCTGTTCAATTTCGATATCGGTTAAGCGCATCTTGCCTTTTACTCCCTGAGTTTTTATGTCGTTATTTTGCCAGTAGATGTTGAATACGAGTCTTTAAAATATCGGTCGCGATACGGTTTTTACCACCGCGCGGCACGATAATATCAGCGTATTGTTTTGACGGTTCAATAAATTGCAGGAACATAGGACGTACGGTTTTCTTGTACTGTGAAATCACTGAGTCCATAGTGCGGCCACGTTCGGCCACATCACGGGTTAAACGGCGTAGGAAACAAATGTCCAGCGGCGTATCCATAAACACGCTGGCATCCATCAATGCACGCAATTTAGGATCGGTCAGCAGCAGAATGCCCTCTAAAATGATCACTTTTTTAGGTGTCATTGTCACGGTTTCAGCCGTACGAGTATGTTCGGTATAGCTATAACAAGGGATATCAACAGCTTCGCCAGACTTAAGCAACTGTAAATGGGTACATAGCAGTTGGTGGTCCAACGCTTTTGGATGATCGTAATTGGTTAATACCCGTTCATCCATGGATAAATGACTCTGATCGCGGTAGTACGCATCTTCATTAATTACCCCTATTTGATCTGTGCCTAAATCGCGGCGTAATTCGTCAAAAATCGTTTTGGCAATTAAACTTTTGCCCGATGCTGACGCGCCAGCAATTGCAATAATGACACACTGCTGAGAATTCATACCCTTAAACCTTACTCGTCATCTGATACGCTAATAGAAACTGTTTTTTGGCTCTGTTTAAGTGCCAATTCGGCGCCCACTTTACGGGCTATTTCCCGGTAAAGCGCCGCGACTTCACTGTCGGGGTCGGCTACCACTGTCGGTGCACCGACATCCATGGCTTCACGGATATTGATGTGCAGCGGCAAGGCGCCTAACAGTGGAACTTGATAACGCTCGGCGATTTTACTGCCACCGTGCGTACCAAAGGGGTGTTCTTTATGGCCACACTCTGGGCATAAATGGAAACTCATATTCTCGACGATACCCAGCACAGGAATGTTCACTTTCTGGAACATAGTGATGCCTTTTTTAGCATCGGCTAGGGCGATATCCTGTGGTGTCGTGACAATGACCGCGCCGCTCACCGGCACTTTTTGTGACAGGGTTAATTGAATATCCCCAGTGCCCGGTGGCATATCGACCACTAAATAATCCAGCTCTGGCCATTGGGTTTCATTGAGCAGCTGCGCTAACGCGCCCGCGGCCATTGGTCCGCGCCACACCGCCGCTTCATCACCACTTAACATAAAGCCTATCGACTGGGCGGCAATACCATGGGCACTGGCGGCGGTCATATGCTTACCATCGGGGGAAACGGGTCTGAAGTTGGGGATGCCCAGCATTAAGGGAACGGACGGGCCATAAATATCGGCATCTAAGATCCCAACCTGCGCGCCTTCTGCGGCGAGTGCTAAGGCAAGGTTAACCGCCGTGGTCGATTTACCCACGCCGCCCTTACCGGACGCCACGGCTATCACTTGCTTCACATTGGCAATCGGTGCGATAGAAGATAACGCTGAGTACACTTTAGGCTGAAAATCGATTTCACATTCGACTTCATCGATAGCATCGAGTACCGCTAACTTGTTGGTCAGCGCCATCACAGTATCACGATATTGGGTCATACAAGGGTATGGATAGACTAAACCAAGCTGCAAACGCTTACCTTCTATTGCCAATTTATTCACGCATCCTGCGCTCACTAACCCGTTACCTAAATACGGGTCGATATATGCATCGAGAATAGCCAGAACAGGCCCGAGAAGATCGTCATTTAAACGATAATCAGTTTGAGTTGAAGACAAAAGCATTACCCCCACCAATAAATTTGCCCAAGTGTACCAGATAATGACAAAAACATTAGCGCAGATTTAGCTCAATTGACTCAGGTTTTGATGAAAATCATCCTGTAATCGGTTAGTATCTCTACCAATATTTTTGGCCCACCACGATATTTGAGACAAGATGGCAACTTCACAACGTAAAATTCTCGTGACCAGCGCACTTCCCTACGCGAACGGACCGATCCATTTAGGTCACATGCTGGAATACATACAGACGGATATCTGGTCGCGTTATCAAAAGCTGCGTGGACATGAGTGCCACTATATTTGTGCCGATGACGCCCACGGTACGCCGATCATGCTCAAGGCGCAGCAATTAGGCATAGCGCCTGAAGAGATGATCGCTCAAGTGAACAAAGAGCATCAGCAGGATTTCGCCGACTTTAATATTGCCTTCGATAACTATCACAGCACCCACAGTGATGAAAACCGCGTGCTGGCGAGTGATATTTACTTAAAACTGCGTGCTAACGGCTATATCAAGAGCAAGAGCATTTCTCAGCTTTTTGACCCTGAAAAATCGATGTTCCTGCCAGACCGCTTCGTTAAAGGCACTTGCCCTAAGTGTAAATCGCCCGATCAATACGGCGATAACTGCGATGCCTGCGGTGCAACTTACAGCCCAACCGAACTGATTAACCCAAAATCAGCAGTATCTGGCGCTACGCCAGTGATGAAAGACACTGAGCACTTCTTCTTCGACCTGCCAGCCTTCGAAGGCATGCTAAAAGAGTGGACGCGCTCGGGCGCCCTGCAAGTCGAAATGGCCAACAAACTCGACGAATGGTTCGAACAAGGTCTGCAGCAATGGGACATCACCCGTGATGCACCTTACTTTGGTTTCGAAATCCCCGATGCACCGGGCAAGTATTTCTACGTGTGGCTAGATGCGCCTATCGGTTATATGGGTTCGTTCAAAAACCTGTGTGACAAACGCCCCGAGCTAAGCTTCGATGAATTTTGGGCCAAGGATTCTACCGCCGAGGTTTACCACTTTATCGGTAAAGACATAGTCTACTTCCACAGCCTGTTCTGGCCTGCCATGCTGCACGGCTCAGGTTATCGCCAACCAAACAGTGTCTATGCCCACGGTTATGTAACGGTCAATGGCGCTAAGATGTCGAAATCTAAGGGCACCTTTATCAAGGCACGCACCTATTTAGATCATTTAGATCCTGAATATTTACGTTACTACTACGCCGCCAAACTCAGCAGCCGTATCGACGATTTAGATTTAAATCTGGAAGATTTCGCCCAGCGCGTAAACTCGGACTTAGTCGGTAAGCTAGTGAACTTAGCCTCGCGCACCGCAGGCTTTATCACTAAACGTTTCGATGGCAAGCTCGCGAAAATTGCCGATACCACGCTGACCGAGGCGTTTTTAGCCAAGCAAGAGCAAATCGCCGAGTTTTATGAAACCCGCGAATACGGTAAAGCGATGCGTGAAATCATGGCGCTGGCGGATATTGCCAACGGTTTTGTGGCCGATGCTGCGCCTTGGCAAATGGTGAAACACGACGATCAACAGGAAGCGGCCCACCAAGTGTGCTCGAATGCTCTGAACCTGTTCCGCATTCTGGTGACTTACTTAAAACCCGTGCTGCCACGTTTGGCACAGGACGTTGAAACCTTCTTCCAACAGACGTTAACTTGGGATGCCTTAGGCCAAGATATGGCGGGACACGAAATTGCGCCATTTAAAGCCATGATGCAACGTGTTGAGCTGGATAAAGTCAACGCTATGGTGGCCGACTCTAAGGAGAATCTGCAGGCCACGGCCGAGCCAGAATCAGCAAAAGGCCCATTAGCGACCGATCCAATTAGCGACACCATCAGTTATGACGATTTCGCTAAAATCGACCTGCGTATCGCGCGTATCGTCAAAGCCGAACATGTGGCCGAAGCCGACAAACTGTTAAAACTGCAATTGGATATCGGCGGCGAAACCCGTCAGGTATTTGCAGGCATTAAATCGGCCTACTCGCCTGAGGATCTCGAAGGTAAGCTGACCGTGATGGTTGCCAACCTTGCACCGCGTAAGATGCGTTTTGGCATGTCAGAGGGCATGGTACTGGCAGCTGGCCCTGGTGGTAGCGATTTGTGGATTCTAGAACCCCATGAAGGCGCACAGCCTGGTATGCGGGTGAAGTAATCTGCAATCCGTTGGACTCTGTTCGACAAGTCATTAGGGCCGCATTCAATGCGGCCTTAATTTATGGTGCAAAGTCTAAAACTGGCACGCTTTAAAGTGCATCCATTGGGGAGAAGTTATGGGAAATATCATTGAGCAGTTGTTGTTTTCTGCCTCGATAACCGGTCCTATCTGTTTGATGTTAGCCTTAGGCGTCATGCTTAAACGCACCCAAGTGATTGATGAGCACTTTATTGATGTTGCCTCTAAGCTGGTTTTTAATGTCACCTTGCCCGCGCTGTTGTTTCTCAGCATCATCAGCTCAAATCACGATCTTACCGCCAGCGCCCCCTTAATAGGCTATGGTTTACTGGCCAATCTGCTGTTTTTTATCCTCTCCACCTTCGCGACGAAACGATTGTTCCCCGAGCAAAAAGATCAAGGCGTGATCATTCAGGGGGGATTTAGGGCTAATACCGCCATTATCGGCTTAGCCTATGTGTCTAATGCCTATGGCGAATCGGGCGTTGCCTTGGCCGCAGTCTACGTGGCGTCGATGACGCTACTCTATAATATTCAAGCCGTGATTTGCTTAAGCCCACGGGACGAGGGATCCAGCCGCCGCGCGTTTGCGGTGATCATTAAGACCATCACTAAAAACCCGCTGATCATTGCCATTATCCTTGGCATGCTATGTTATCTGCTCGCGATCCCCGTGCCGAAAATGGTGCTCGACGCTGGCCAGTACTTTGCCAATATGACCCTGCCACTTGCGTTACTCTGCACTGGCGGCTCGCTCGATATTGGTTCACTCAAACATGAAAAGTATTCAACTTGGTTCTCGACCGCCTTAAAACTGATCTTTGCCCCGCTGTTTATCACCGGAGGTGCCTTGCTACTAGGTTATCGAGGAATGGAATTAGCATTGGTATTTTTAATGAGTTCAGCGCCCACCGCGGCCGCAAGCTATGTGATGGCGCGCGCCATGGGGGGTAATGCAACTCTCGCGGCCAATATTATCGCCCTCACCACAGTCTGCTCACTGTTCACTTGCACCTTAGGTATTTTTATACTGTCCACTTTGGGGCTGATCTAGTTGCAGCTAATCTGCAGCATTATTAGGATCAATTGTTGAGATCCCCAGGGGAACAGGTTTTAAGTGAGTTAGACCGGGTTAGTGATATCCACAAAATGATGCACTAAGTTAAACTCACGGGCGAGATGACGGCCTAGGGCTTCAATGCCAAAACGCTCCGTCGCATGGTGCCCCGCCGCAAAATAATGTATGCCCTGCTCTACCGCACTGTGGAAGGTCCGCTCGGACACTTCACCACTGATAAACGCATCGACACCCAGGCTTGCCGCCATATCGATATAGTCCTGCGCACCGCCAGTGCACCAAGCTAAATGTTGGATCTGCGCCACACTGTCCCCAATATGCAGAGGGGCTCTGCCTAACGCCTTCTCAAGGGTACTGGCAAATTCGCTGGCACTGACAGGAAGATCGAGTTTGCCACGCCACAGCAAGCCCTGAGCCAGCTCTTCGATGGCTTCGGCATCGACTATCCCCAGTTGTCTTGCCAAGGTTGCGTTATTACCGAGCATGGGGTGGGCATCTAAGGGTAAATGATAACCAAATAAGCTAATATCGTGGGCGAGTAACGCCTTAATACGACGCTGTTTCATCCCAGTGATGACCTCGGGTTCATTCTTCCAAAAAAAACCGTGGTGAACCAAAATCGCATCGGCGTTTAAGCGGACAGCCTCATCAATTAAAGCTTGGCAAGCCGTCACCCCTGTAACAATCGTGTGGATATCATCCTTGCCTTCTACCTGTAAGCCATTGGGTGCGTAATCTTTAAAGGCCGACACATGTAAAAAATCGGCTAAATATTGGGCTAGTTCTGTCCGTGTCATTCCATCACCGTTTAATTTTTTATGTAAAGGAGTCCATCTTGCTGGCTTACATGGCTAAGTCAATACGCACGCCACCTTGAAGGTACACAACCCGCACCCTATCACCGGCATTAAATACCATGCCAGCATCATAGTCTTGGATCACCATGACTTGGGTACCATCTTCTTGATTGATCAACAATTCTACTAACTTTAAGGATTGTGTTGTCGTCCCACTGCCATAACGATTTCCCACACCAGCGCCAATTAAGGCACCGAGAACCGTAGCAACATCTTGGCCCGAGCCACCACCAAATTGATGGCCAATGACACCACCGACTAACGCACCACCGAAGGTTTTCCAACCTTGGTTTCTATCTTCAATGAGCTGGGTTTCGGTGATATTACGCACCGAACTGATATCACCATAGAGCACTTTCTCCACGGGCACGGCTTGGTTGCGATCATAACCCGCATGCAGTGGTGCAATGAAAAAAGCACAAATAAACATAAAGCTCGCTAGAGTAGGTTTCCACATATCTGAATTTCCGCTAACTTAATAGAAGGGTTTATTACTGAATCATACGCAATTGTGAAGTCACTGTCTTTTCTGAATCGCGAATTTGACGCTTTTCCTTCACCCGAACTCGCTTTAACCGATCCTAATGGATTGCTGGCGATAGGGGGAGACTTACGCCCAGATCGTTTACTGACGGCATACTATAACGGGATTTTCCCTTGGTTTAATGCAGACGATCCTATTCTGTGGTGGTCACCGGATCCCCGTGCCGTATTTGTACTCGGTCAAGTGCATATCAGCACAAGTCTGCGTAAGCATTTCAAAAAACAACCCTGGCGGATCACGATCAATCACGCCTTTACCGATGTGATGGCAGGATGTGCACAGCCTCGCTCAAAACAGAGTGGCACTTGGATAACCCATGAGATCCAAATGGCGTACCGCGAGCTTCACCATAATGGCCACGCCCATTCTATCGAAGTTTGGCAGGGTGAACGCTTAATCGGCGGTCTTTATGGCTTAGCCATAGGCCAAGTATTCTGTGGTGAGTCTATGTTTCACCGTCAAACCAATGCCTCCAAGGCTGCAATGGCCGCATTGCAACAACATCTATTGAAAATGGGCTTTAAGTTAATTGATGCACAGGTCATGAATCCACATTTAGAAAGTTTAGGGGCACAAGCGATTAAACGTGCCGATTTTATGGCATTGCTGGCAAAATTGAGAGATAAAGACGTCAATCCAGAGGCTTGGGTCCCCAGAGAGGTCAATCTTGAACTCTAACGCCAGTAAAACCCCCATTGCGATTGGGATCAGCCAGATTTTCCCCTGCAGTTACCTCGATGGTCAACAGGAACAATTATTGGTGATCCAAGAGGATACGCTCGATCCGATTTTATTCGAGCGTTTATTGGCCATAGGTTTTCGCCGCAGTGGTAGCGCCATTTATAAACCCCGTTGTCCTCGATGTAACGCATGCCAACCCATTCGTTTGCCCGTCAGGGAATTTACAGTATCTAAGAGGCAAAAACGCACTCTAGCTCAGAATCGCGATTTAACTTGGCGTATCACCTCCAGCCATACGGATGCACAATACGCCCTCTACGAGCGTTATATTCAGCAGCGACACTTTGACGGCCCTATGTATCCTCCAAGCCAAGAGCAATATGAGCAGTTTTTATTTTGTCACTGGTTACCTCCCACTTTTATTGAAGTCTACGATGGTGACAAACTTTTAGCCGTTGCTGTAACAGACACTCTACCCAATAGCCTATCGGCCATTTACAGCTATTTCGATCCCGATGAAGAACATCGCTCCCTCGGTGCGTTGCTGATTTTGATCCAGTGCCGCTTGGCCAAATTGCAGGGCAAAGAATTCCTTTATCTCGGATATCAAATAGATGCAAACCGTAAAATGGCCTACAAGCGTTTATACCGCCCTTATCAAATTTTAACGCCCCAGGGTTGGGAGTATTGCCAAGTTAGCTAAGCACTTCCCCTTTACAGCAGGGTGAATTTGGGGCATGATACGCCCGTTTTTTATATTCGAAGGCTAATGGGATAATTAATTAATGGCGAAAGAAGACAACATTGAAATGCAAGGCACTATCCTTGAAACCTTGCCAAACACAATGTTTCGTGTAGAGCTTGAAAATGGTCATGTGGTGATAGCCCACATTTCAGGCAAAATGCGCAAAAACTACATCCGGATCCTCACTGGTGACAAAGTAACTGTCCAGCTGACTCCCTATGATCTGACCAAAGGTCGTATTGTCTTCCGCGCACGCTGATATAGCCTCATATAGTTAAAAACCCGGCAAGGCCGGGTTTTTTTGTTGGCGAAAGATAAGAAAAATGGCTGCAATTGCAGCCATTTTCATATCTAAAAACCTTAGATAATCATGCACTAGACTTTCGTCGTGGTTTTTTCATGACGTTCGGCGCGGATCACTATCTCGCCTTCTTTCACATCGACATGGGCAACCCCACCCGCTTCTAAAGCCCCAAATAAGATCTCGTCTGCCAATGGGCGCTTGATCAATTCGGTGACCACCCTTGCCATAGGGCGCGCCCCCATGTTCTTATCGTAACCTTTCTCGGCCAATAGGGTTCTGGCTTCATCGCTAACTTCCAAAATGACATGCTTCGCATCCAGCTGCGCCTGCAATTCCACTAAGAATTTATCGACCACTTTGGCAATGATGGTCATATCCAAATGGTTGAACCATACGATGGAATCGAGACGATTACGAAACTCCGGCGAAAATACCCGGTTAATTTCAGATAATGCGTCCTGGGTATGATCTTGCTGGGTAAAGCCAATCGACTTACGAATGGTCTCCTGCACACCCGCGTTCGTCGTCATCACTAGTGTTACGTGTCTGAAGTCCGCCTTACGGCCATTGTTATCGGTCAAGGTGCCGTGATCCATCACCTGTAGCAACAGGTTATAGACATCGGGGTGAGCCTTTTCGATTTCATCTAACAGTACGACACAATGGGGGTTTTTAATCACGGCATCGGTGAGTAAGCCTCCTTGGTCATAACCCACATAACCAGGAGGCGCACCAATCAAACGGGATACCGTATGGCTCTCCATGTACTCAGACATGTCAAAGCGCACCAGTTTCATCCCTAAACAACTTGCCAGTTGATTGGTGACTTCGGTCTTACCCACACCGGTGGGACCGGCGAATAAGAAGCTACCCACAGGCTTTTTATCTGTGCCTAAACCACTACGGGATAAGCGAATAGCAGAACTGAGACTCTCAATGGCCTTATCTTGGCCAAAGACCACCATCTTAAGATTACGCTCCAGATTACGCAGCAAGTCTTTGTCAGTGGCGGAAACGGATTTCTCAGGAATTCGTGCCATTTTAGCAACGATAGCTTCGATTTCTGCCTGACCTATGGTCTTTTTCCGCTTACTCTGTGGCAACATGGCCATGCGAGCGCCCGCTTCGTCGATCACATCGATGGCTTTATCGGGTAAATGCCTATCGTTGATGTGCTTAGCCGATAATACTGCCGCGCTGCTAATCGCCGCCTGAGTATAACGAACGCCATGATATTCTTCGTATTTAGATTTAAGTCCCATCAAAATCTTAGTGGTCTCTTCCACCGAAGGCTCATTGATATCCACCTTTTGGAAGCGACGAGCTAAGGCACGGTCTTTCTCAAAAATACTTTGATATTCTTGGAAAGTCGTCGAGCCCATACAACGCAAATTGCCACTGGATAACAAAGGTTTCAGCAAGTTGGATGCATCCATCACACCGCCAGACGCAGCGCCAGCACCGATAATGGTATGGATCTCATCGATAAACAAAATCGCATGCTTATCTGCGGATAATTCTTTTAGCAGGCTTTTAAAACGCTTCTCAAAATCACCGCGGTATTTCGTACCCGCAAGCAATGCGCCTAAGTCGAGAGAGTAAACCGTCGCTTCGGCCATCACATCGGGCACTTGGTTATTCACGATACGGTAGGCAAGGCCCTCTGCAATCGCGGTTTTACCCACCCCCGCCTCGCCCACCAATAGCGGATTATTTTTACGGCGACGACACAGGGTTTGAATAGCACGCTCAATTTCCTGATCGCGGCCAATCAGTGGGTCGATGATCCCTTGCTTAGCAAGTTGATTTAAGTTGGCCGCAAATTGCGACAGCATGCTGCGTTCTTCACTAGCTTCACTGTGATCTTCAATACGTTCCTGATCTTGATGTGACTCAGCGTCATCATTCTTGGCGAAACCATGGGAAATAAAATTCACGACATCGAGACGACTAATATCGCAACGACGTAGCAGATACACGGCTTGGGATTCTTGCTCACTGAAAATGGCGACTAACACATTAGCGCCGTTCACTTCATTGCGACCCGATGACTGCACATGGAATACCGCGCGCTGCAGCACTCGCTGAAATCCGAGCGTTGGCTGGGTTTCTTTATCATCGTCGATATCGGCAATAATTGGGGTAGTTTGTTGGATAAAGCTTGCCACTTCATCCCTGAGTTTGTCTAAGTTCGCCCCACAGGCGATTAGTGCTTCTTGAGCCGCAGGATTGTCGATAAGAGCCAATAACAGATGTTCTACTGTCATATACTCGTGACGCGCATCTCTGGCTTGCTGAAACGCCAGATTTAAGGTGACTTCCAGATCTTTGTTCAGCATAAGCACCCCCAAAATGAACAACGGACTACAGAGTTAAGCAGATTCATGCTTTCTCTAACGAACACAGTAACGGATGTTGGTTTTGTCTTGCAAATTGATTTACTTGTATCACCTTAGTTTCTGCAATGCCAAAAGGAAAAATACCGCAAATCCCCTTTCCCTTGTGATGGATAGTCAACATGATATCGGTCGCTTCTTGCTCATTTTTGCGAAAGAAAACTTGCAATACTTCAATCACAAAATCCATTGGCGTGTAATCGTCATTATTGAGGATCACCTTGTACATAGAAGGTGGCATTAACTCAGATTTCACACGCTCTTCAACGTGTTCAACATTTCCTGTCTTACCCATTTTTTAATACTAGCCTCTCGTGTTGGCCTCTTCCAATTGATATGTTCAAATTAATCAGTTGTTACCCCTTTGTTAATTTTAGCTTGACTTCCGCTTTTACTCCTTACATTCTGTTGTGCAGACGGTGAAAGAAACCCGTCTATACAAGTTTTACTATCTTACTGGTAAGTAGACAACAGAAGGAAGTGGAAGTATGGCAAGCGGAACTGTTAAATGGTTCAACAACGCCAAAGGATTCGGGTTTATTTGCCCTGATCAAGGTGGTGAGGACGTTTTTGCACACTATTCTACCATTGAAATGGAAGGCTATCGAACTCTAAAAGCAGGCCAACCCGTTCAATTTGAAGTAGAAGCCGGTCCAAAAGGGATGCACGCTTCAGCCATTTCACCAACAAAATAACGTTTGGTGAGGCCAATGATCAAAAAGGCAGGGACTTGTCCCTGCCTTTTTATTATAAAAAAAATCAATCACCTGGTACTTTGATAGACATAAAAAAGATCTGCATTGCAGATCCTTTTCGCTATCTCAGGGTTAACTTAACGAATTAAGCAATCAAGAGTTTGTTCAAGGTTTCACTTGGGCGCATAGCTTTTTCAGCTTTAGCCGCGTCTAGGCGATAGTAACCGCCTAAATCGACCGGTGCACCTTGTGCCGTTGCTAATTCAGCCACAATCACTTGCTCATTTGCCGCCAGCGCATGTGCTAATGGAATGAAGTGAGCTTGCAACTGTGCATCTTTGGTTTGCGCCGCTAAGGCTTGGGCCCAGTACATGGCTAAGTAGAAATGGCTGCCACGGTTATCTAACTCACCGACTCTTCTTGATGGCGATTTGTTGCTATCTAAGAATTGGCCAATGGCTTGATCTAAGGTATCTGCTAACACTTGGGCTTTTGGATTACCCACGGTTTGGCTTAAGTGCTCAAGAGACGCCGCCAGAGCCAAGAATTCACCCAGTGAATCCCAACGTAAGTGACCTTCTTTCTCAACCTGTTGCACGTGCTTAGGTGCACTACCGCCCGCACCGGTTTCAAATAGACCGCCACCGTTCATTAACGGCACGATTGACAACATCTTAGCACTGGTACCCAGCTCAAGAATTGGGAACAAGTCAGTCAGGTAGTCACGTAAAACGTTACCTGTAACTGAAATCGTATCTTTGCCTTCTTTGATGCGAGCTAAAGAGAAACGCGTCGCCTCTTCTGGAGACATGATGCTGATATCTAAGCCATTAGTGTCATGCTCTGGCAGATACTGCTGCACTTTAGCAATGATTTGCGCATCGTGGGCACGTTTGCTATCTAACCAGAATACCGCGGGTGTATTGCTTAAACGGGCGCGGCGCACAGCCAGCTTGACCCAATCACGGATAGGTGCGTCTTTAACTTGGCACATTCTCCAAATATCGCCCGCTTCTACGTTATGGCTCATCAATACCTTACCGCTGGCATCGACCACGTTAACCACACCGTCAGCAGGCATTTCAAAGGTCTTGTCATGGCTGCCATATTCTTCGGCTTTTTGCGCCATCAAGCCCACGTTTGGCACGCTGCCCATGGTTTTAGGATCGAAAGCGCCATGCTCTTTACAGAAGGCAATCGTTTCTTGGTAAATACCGGCATAGCAACGATCTGGGATCATGGCTTTAGTATCATGTAATTGACCGTCTGGTCCCCACATTTGGCCAGATGAACGGATCGCAGCAGGCATAGACGCATCGATAATGATGTCGCTTGGCACGTGTAAGTTGGTGATACCTTTGTCAGAATCGACCATAGCCAATGCGGGACGCACGGCGTAAACGGCGGCGATATCGGCTTCGACTTCGGCGCGGCTATCGGCAGGTAGAGTCGCTATTTTGGCATAAACATCACCAAAACCGTTGTTCACATCTACGCCTAATTCAGCGAAAAGCGCCGCATGCTTGTCAAATACTGGCTTGAAGAATACCTTCACAGCGTGACCAAACATAATAGGATCAGACACTTTCATCATAGTGGCTTTCAGATGCAGCGATAACAGCACATCTTCTGCTTTGGCGTTTTCGATCTCACGCTCATAGAAGCTCACTAGGGCTTTTTTACTTAATACCGAGGCATCGATGATTTCGCCAGCCAGCAACTTAAGACCGGATTTAAGCACCACTTCTTGGCCATCTTTTTGTGTCAGCACGATATTCACGCTGTCCGCAGCAGATAGCGTCACAGACAATTCGCTACCGTAGAAATCGCCTTCGGTCATATGGGCAACATGTGACTTAGAATCAGTAGCCCACTTGCCCATTGAATGCGGGTTTTTCTTGGCGAAGTTTTTCACCGATAATGGGGCGCGGCGGTCCGAGTTACCTTCACGCAGCACTGGATTTACCGCACTGCCTTTGATCTTGTCGTAACGCGTTCTGATTGACTTTTCAGCGTCGGTTTTTGGCTCATCCGGATAGTGAGGGATGTCGTAACCTTTTTGCTGCAGTTCTGCGATACAGGCTTTTAACTGTGGGATCGAAGCACTGATATTCGGTAACTTGATGATATTGGCTTCTGGCTGATTTGCCAGCTCGCCAAGTTCAGCGAGATGATCGCCAATTTTTTGCGCGTCGGTCAGCTTCTCAGGGAAACTGGCAATAATACGGCCCGATAACGAGATATCACGGGTTTCAACCGCAACACCTGCGGCGTCGGTAAAGGTTCTGATAATAGGTAAGAGTGAGAGAGTGGCCAGTGCTGGCGCTTCGTCGGTTTCAGTGTAAATAATTGTTGATGAGTTATCTTTCATGTTACATCCTACATTATTGTAAAATTTAATATTTTTTATAATAATTTTATTGCATGGCGAACAAGTCTTGGCACAATGAAATCATCAATCAAGGCAGTTACTCACCCATCAATACCAGATTTATTCCATTATCCATCGGCCATTCGCATCCGCCAATGCGGTAAAACGACTCATTAAAACCTAATAAACAAATAGGCGCAGATCACATTTTAGGCCGACATCATAGAGCATTCACAGTAATATTCAAATTCCACTAAGGGCGAATGCCAAGTACACTGTGTAAACATTAACGATACAATCAAGTCAGGTCAGCGTGTCTCAGCCTCCCGTTAGCAAAAGCATGAACAAAAACAAGTTTCCACCTAAACGCGCCAATCCCAGCACCAGTTCTCCAACCCAAAGCGCGCGTAGACCCGCAAACAAAGGCCCAGCTAACAAATCTGCCATCGAAGGTAAGGTTCCATTAGCCCGTAATGCCAATGGCAGTTTAAAGAAAGAACCCTTTAAAAATCCCAACCGCCGAGCGATTGCGGCGGCAAAACCCGTACATAGCCAAACACTTGCCCCCATTATTGTGCTGTTTAACAAACCCTTCGATGTACTTTGCCAATTTACCGATGAACAAGGTCGCAAGACCCTAAAAGACTATATTCCCATTGCTGATGTCTATGCCGCAGGCCGCTTAGACAGAGACAGTGAGGGCTTGTTACTGCTGACCAATGACGGTCAATTACAGGCCAGGCTGACGGAACCGAAAAAGAAAACCTTTAAAACCTATTGGGTACAAGTAGAAGGCATTCCGACGGAAGATGCACTGGCGAAACTGCGCCAAGGTGTTGAATTAAATGATGGTATGACGCTGCCAGCCAAAGTCAAAATCATGGATGAGCCGAATGTTTGGCCACGCAATCCACCGGTGAGAGAGCGCAAAAATATCCCAACGACTTGGCTAGAAATCCAGATCCATGAAGGTCGCAACCGCCAAGTGAGGCGTATGACCGCCCATATAGGTTATCCGACCTTAAGATTAATCCGTTATAAAATAGGCCAATGGAGTCTAGATAATTTGCCATCGGGCGAGCATAAATGCATCCGTCTCGGTGATGAAGTCTAAATTTCAGCCAAGTTTCTGCGCTCAACGCCACTATAAAGTGGCACCCTGTCCACCCAAAGGAGGTTTCATGAGTCAACGATATAAACCCAATGTGACCGTCGCTTGTATTATTCATGCAACTTCACAGGATAAGTATCTGCTAGTGGAAGAGTGGATTGATGGCGAGCAGCGCTTTAACCAGCCAGCGGGTCACTTAGAAGCGAATGAAAGCTTAACCCAAGCCTGTGAGCGCGAAGTGCTTGAGGAAACGGGGTTATCACTCAAACCCCATGGGCTCGTCGGCATCTATCAATTCAGTGCCAGCGAAGAGCTAGCCTTTGTGCGCTTTACCTTCTTCGTGCAGCTAGATGATATGCCCTCACCCGCGCCGCAGGACGATGCCATCCATGCAGCTCATTGGTTGGACTTTGAGCAAATCGAAGCCAAACAATCTTTGCTGCGTAGTCCCTTAGTCCTCGACTGCCTCAGAGACTATCGCCATCATCTGCAACAGGGATCGGCTTATCCCCTAGACTTACTCAATAGTGATCGTCTCACGATAGCCCCAAAGAGCAAGGCGTGATAGAATACGCCGCCGCGTAAATCCGCAATACATTAGCTTAGTTAAGGTAAACCTGCATTAACCTGATGCTAAGAGATTGCGCTGTTATTCGCGCCTTTTACAGGCTCGCCTAACGGGGATAAATCGTTTACGCAATACACAGATTTTAAGCTAGGCCATGCGATTACTTGGGTGATACAGAACTCCCCACAAAAAGTGCCTAGCCAACATATACTCAATGGTTTTTAGGATCTATGACATCAATCGAACCCACTCATACAGGAAAAAAAGTCATTGTCGGCATGTCCGGCGGTGTAGATTCATCCGTTTCAGCCTATTTGCTTATGCAGCAGGGCTATCAGGTTGAAGGCCTTTTCATGAAGAACTGGGAAGAAGATGACAACAACGAGTACTGCGCCGCCGCTGAAGATTTAAAAGATGCCCAAGCCGTGTGCGACAAGCTCGGGATCAAGCTACACACAGTCAACTTTGCAGCCGAATATTGGGACAATGTATTTGAGTATTTCCTCGCCGAATACAAAGCCGGCCGCACGCCCAATCCCGATATTATGTGTAACAAAGAAATCAAATTTAAGGCATTTTTAGAATTTGCCGATGAAATCCTCGACGCCGATTACATCGCCATGGGCCACTATGTGCGCCGCCGCGACAATAGCGATGGCAGCACACAAATGCTCCGTGGCGTCGATGGCAATAAAGACCAAAGTTATTTCCTCTACACCCTTAGCCACGAGCAAGTGGCCCGTAGCCTCTTCCCCGTCGGTGAGCTTGAAAAACATCAGGTACGTGAAATCGCAAAAGAAATGGGCTTAATCACCCATGATAAAAAAGACAGTACTGGCATCTGCTTTATCGGTGAGCGCAAGTTCACTGAATTCTTGGGTAATTATTTACCCGCCCAACCTGGCAATATCGAAACTCCAGAGGGCGAAGTGATAGGTACCCACCAGGGGCTGATGTACCACACTCTAGGCCAACGTAAGGGCCTAGGGATTGGTGGAATGAAAAACAGCAATGACGATCCTTGGTATGTAGTCGATAAAGATCTTGAGCGTAACGTATTGATCGTAGGTCAAGGCGGACACCATCCTCGTTTGATGTCGACGGGCATGACAGTTAACCAACTGCACTGGGTGGATAGAATCGGACCTGTCGATGGTTGTCATATCACAGTGAAAACCCGCTATCGCCAGCAAGATGTGCCCTGCACGCTAACGTACAGCGATGAAAATACCTTAAGGGTTATATTTGATGAACCCGTTGCGGCGGTGACGCCAGGGCAATCTGCGGTATTTTATGAGGGTGAAGTCTGCCTAGGTGGCGGCATCATCGATCAATTAATACGAGGATAAAGCGTGAGCGATCAGCTAGTTAACCGTACTATGGCATTTGCAGGCATACTGCAGGCCATAGCCCAAGTGCAACATTTGGCGCGTCAGGGTGAGAGCGATAATACCGAGCTCGCGGCGAGTTTAAATACCATACTGGTCACCAATCCTGACAATACTGCCGATGTCTATCAAGATAAAGCCGCACTGAGTAAGGGTTACAAACTGATCCTCAATCAGCTCGGTGACAGTAGCCAAAAAGATGTTGAAATCACTCGTTATCTTGTCGGTATCTTAGCCCTCGAACGCAAGCTGGTACGCTCTAACAGCGGTTTAGGCATGTTGGCCGAACGCATTAATCAAGTACATCGCCAGCTACATCATTTTGCGATCACCGATGAGCAAGTGATTGCCAATCTTGCCAGCATTTACAGCGACATCATCAGTAATTTAGGGCCAAAAATCCAAATATCAGGCAATCCAGTGTGTTTGCAACGCCCTATCGTACAACAAAAAATTCGCGCTCTGCTGCTTGCAGCCATGCGCAGCGCTGTACTGTGGCGCCAACTAGGCGGTAAGCGTCGACACTTAGTCTTCGCCCGCAAAGCCATAGTCGATACAGCCAAGAAAAGTCTTACCCTATAATAAAATTAGCGTTCATCAAGGAGCTTCACATGGATCTTTCCGCACTAACTGCTATCTCTCCGGTAGACGGTCGTTATGGTAGTAAAACCGCGTCATTGAGAGGGATTTTCAGCGAGTTCGGTCTTACCAAGTACCGTGTTCAGGTTGAAATCAATTGGCTAAAACTGTTAGCCGATTGCCCAGAAATCATCGAAGTACCGCCGCTAAGCGCGTCTGCTATCGCCGTACTCGATGGCATTAAAGACAATTTCAACGAACAAGATGCGCTGCGTGTTAAGGCTATCGAAAGCACCACTAACCACGATGTGAAAGCGGTTGAATACTTCATCAAAGAAAAAATCGCGGGCAATAGCGAATTAGCCGCAGTGGGTGAGTTTGTTCACTTTGCCTGTACTTCTGAAGATATCAACAACTTAAGCCACGGTTTAATGTTGACTGAAGCCCGTGAGCAGGTATTACTGCCCTACTGCAACGAGTTGCTGACTGCGATTAAAAAGCTGGCGATTGAATATCGCTCTGTGCCATTAATGTCACGCACCCATGGCCAACCCGCGTCACCCTCTACGCTCGGTAAAGAGATGGCGAACGTGGCGATGCGTCTTGAGCGTCAAATCAAACAAATCGCCAATGTTGAAATCATGGGCAAACTGAACGGTGCCGTCGGTAACTACAATGCTCACCTGTCAGCCTACCCTGAAGTTAACTGGCATGAATTGTCGGAGCGTTTTGTGACTAGCCTAGGCCTGCACTGGAATGCCTACACGACGCAAATCGAGCCACACGATTACATTGCCGAGCTGTTTGATGCGGTTGCCCGTTTCAACACTGTGCTGATTGACTTTGACCGTGACATTTGGGGTTACATCGCACTAGGTCACTTCAAACAACGCACGATCGCCGGTGAAATCGGTTCATCGACTATGCCGCACAAAGTTAACCCTATCGATTTTGAAAACTCTGAGGGTAACTTAGGTATCGCTAACGCGCTGATGCAACATTTAGCCTCTAAGCTGCCGTTATCAAGATGGCAACGTGACTTAACTGACTCAACCGTACTGCGTAACTTAGGCGTCGGTATTGCCCATGCGTTGATCGCTTATCAAGCAACTTTAAAAGGTATCAGCAAGTTAGAAGTTAACGAAGCGCACCTGCGTGATGAGTTAGATCACAACTGGGAAGTATTAGCAGAACCAGTACAAACGGTAATGCGTCGTTATGGCATTGAAAAACCATACGAAAAATTAAAAGAACTGACGCGCGGTAAACGTATCGATGCGCAGCAACTGTCAGTGTTTATTGACGGACTTGAATTACCAGACTCAGTGAAAGCTGAACTGAAGAAAATGACGCCAGCCAATTACATTGGTCGTGCCGAAGCGTTTGTCGACGAACTGAAGTAAGCTATTCATTTAAATTGGCTATTAACCCCAATTAGTTATTAACTGAAATTGGCGACAGATAAAACTCTTTCTTAAACAGAAATAAGGATTAAGGCGACCCACATCACCGCGATGTGGTCGCCTTTTTTAACGCTATGTATACACTCAATCTCGATATCGCCCAGTTTCTTAGTGAATACTGGCAAAAGAAACCTCTGCTGATCAAAAATGCCTTTCCGCAGTTTGAAGATCCGATCAGTGCCGATGAATTAGCAGGCCTTGCCTGTGAGGAAGAAATCTCTTCGCGTATCGTCGTCACTAAGGATGATAACTGGGAAGTGGTTCAAGGCCCGTTTGAAGATTATGACAACTATGGCGAAACCCATTGGCAGTTGTTAGTGCAAGCGGTCAACCATTGGTATCCCGATTCGCAGCCATTCGTCGATGCTTTTCGCTTCTTACCTGACTGGCGCTTCGATGACTTGATGGCCTCATTTGCGACCCCAAGCGGCGGCGTAGGTCCGCACGTCGATAACTACGATGTGTTTATCATTCAAGGCGAAGGTGAGCGTCGCTGGACCGTCGGTGACAATACTCCGCAACAACGCCGTGGTGGCAATCCCAACTCGCCGCTGGTTGAAGACTTCACCTCAATTATCGATGTAGTGTTAGAAAAAGGCGATATGCTTTATATTCCACCTGGTTTCCCACACTGCGGTGAAACATTAACTATAGCAATGAGTTACTCGATTGGTTTCCGCGCCCCAAGCCAGCAAGAACTGGTCAGTGAAGTCGCCGACTATTTACTTGATAAAAACTTGGGGCAACAGCGTTTCACTTCCATTTCTGAGCCTGATGCACCCGGTGTGATCAGCCAAGAACACCAACTTGGGCTGATGGATTTACTCACACAACTGAGCCAAGATCCGAATAATTACCAAATCGTTTTAGGTAAATTACTTAGTCAAAATCGTTTTGAATTAGATATTTGTGAAGGCGAAGAAGCCTACACAGAAGCGGATCTGCAAGATGCCTTCGACCAAGGTGCGGGCATAAATCGTATCGGTGGCTTAAAAGTATTGCGCCTCGAAAATGACACAAACAGCAGATTGTTCATCAATGGCGAAGTCTACGAACTGCCAAACACCCCAGAAGAGGTACTGGCGATACTCAGCGACAACGTCAGCTTATCCTCTGATATTGCATCGACACTCTGCCAAAACGACGAAGTACAGAGCCTGCTGTTAACCTTGATCAATCAAGGGCTATGCTATCTCGCTGATACTGAAGCTTAGTTCATTAACAGTTTGATAAAAGAAAGGCACTCCATCGAGTGCCTTTCTTATTTATCTATCCTAAAGCGTACCGACAAAATGCAATAATAACTTAGGCATTCCACAGTTTATCGTCGTTATGCATACGGTATAAACTCTCTGCACGCGATACCAGCAACTGTGCAAACTTTGCCTGAGTCGCATCACGGGTGGCACCCGAACGCACTAAATTTTCTGCCTGCATTTGCCACATCATAGAGAAATGACGCACGGCATCACGGGCCGTTGCGGCTACTTTCACATCGACAAAATCCGAGGGTAAATCACCTGACATCACCCAATAGGTTTTATTGCTTGGACGTTTAGATTCCATTTTCCAAATGGCCATATAAGGTGCAAGGTAGCGGCTCTCATCGGCCAACACTTTGCTTGGGATAACCCCCTTCTCGGCAAGGAAACGATTCGCTTTTTGAAATTGAGTTCTGACCCACTCTTGGCGCAGTTTTTCCAATTCTTCTGCAGATAACCTTGGTTGAGCTTGGTCGACAGCTTGTTCAGTCATACTTCCGTCCTATCTTATTGTTATAACGCGGCTCTCATTCTTAGGATGAGTGTGCGGTCCCTACTATTCACAGATTTGGTATCCAATTCCATCCTTTTTTCACCGTAAAGCTTACGTTTACGTAAAGTGGAAAGCTAGATTGCCACAAATAATCTATTTATTCGGTCATTATGCATGGTTGAGAGTATCGCTAAATGCTATGGTTCTGCAATAAATATAACAAGCAGTCGATGGGAGTTTGCCCCATCGGCTTTTTCATTGTGTATAGCGGAGAACTTCACGTGGCTGTATTTAATCATGTATCCTTTGACGAACATGAACAGGTCGTATTCTGTCATGATAAAGAAAGTGGCTTAAGAGCCATTGTCGCCATCCATAATACGAATTTAGGCCCTGCTGTGGGTGGATGTCGTATGTGGAACTATCAATCGGACGACGAAGCGCTGACAGACGTATTACGCCTTTCCCGTGGTATGACCTACAAAAACGCATTGGCAGGCCTCACCATGGGTGGTGGTAAATCAGTGATTATTGCCGATCCTAAAAGACCGGATCGTGAAGCCCTCTTCCGTGCCTTTGGTCGTTTCATCAATAGCCTCGGCGGCCGTTATTACTCCGCTGAAGACGTAGGCACCACCACTGCTGATATTATGATCGCCCATGAAGAAACCCCTTATATGGCGGGTCTAGAAGGCAAGAGTGGCGATCCATCTCCCTTCACAGCCCTTGGTACCTATTTAGGTATCAAAGCTGCGGTTAAACATAAACTCGGTTTAGATAGCCTCAAAGGCCTTAAAATCGCCGTTCAAGGTGTCGGTCACGTAGGTTATTATCTGTGCAAACACTTGCATGAAGAAGGCGCAGAGCTGATTGTGACTGACATTCATCAAGCCTCCTTAGATAAAGTTGCCACGGATTTTGGTGCGATTATCGTCGCACCACAGGACATCTACTCCCAAGATGTGGATGTGTACGCTCCCTGTGCCCTTGGTGCAACCTTAAACGATGCAACCTTACCGCAACTGAAGGCGAAAATTGTCGCCGGCTGTGCCAACAATCAATTAGCCGAAGTACGCCACGGTGAGCAACTGAAAGACATGGGCATACTGTACGCGCCAGATTATGTGATCAACGCAGGCGGTATTATCAACGTGTCGTTCGAAAAAGATTATGACGCGGCGAAATCGGAAGCTAAGGTCAGAGAAATCTATCACACGCTACTGAAGATTTTTGCACAGGCCGATGAACAAAATCGCACTACTGGCGCTGTTGCCGATGAAATGGCCCGTGCCATTTACCAAGGTGCAAAAGCCTAATTAAGCTTTTAGGCGGGCAACCAACACTGGTTGTTCGCCTTTTTCCCCTTCCCTCCTCGTCAAAAATAAATCCTCCTTAATACCAATCAGATACCTAAACGACACGTAAAATTCACTATTCTGTAGTGGAAAACGGTAACCTACTCTGCTTGAATTAATCACTCGTCGGTCAGTGGAGGAATGACACATGGTCAGTTTCAAATATGAGCTGAATCAAGACTCGGTTGAGTTGCAGGCCAGTGATTGGTTTGGTTTAGAGCGGGTATTTATCAACGGACAAATGGTGTCACGTAAGCTCAATTTTGGTCAAAACAGTGAGCACAGCATCAAACTGAACGATGGCAATCAATGTCGTTTTAAGTTGTTTATCGACCCCCAAACCGATGAATTAACCTGTCGGATTTACAAGCATAATCAATTGATCACTAGCTTAAAACAGGGGAAGGAAAGCCTAGTTCAGCGTCAACGTATGCTACAACAGGGATTACTGTTTGGCTCGAGTTTAGTGTTATTGCTTATATTACTGCCCTTTTAGGCCCACAACACACTCTGTTTAGTACAGTTAGTCATATTCATCTACTGATAAACGGTTGATTTTGTTGAGCAGTTTGATAAATTGTGAGCGCTCATCCTCATTCAGATTAGAGAGAAACTTTTCGTTGACCCGCTCAGCCTCTCGGATCAAATCCTGCTCTAAGGCTTTGGCCTCATCGGTCAAAAATATTTGAAAAGCACGGCGATTGTCTGACTCTTGGTGACGGGTGATAAATCCTTGTACCTGTAATTGGTCAAGCAAGCGCGTCATAGTGTAGTTTGCGACATCACAACGTTTTGATAATTCGGTTTGAGTGATGCCCTCTTCCTGCCAAAGGGCGAACAACACAGGCCACAACTTAATATCGAGTTGATAGCGTTTAAGTTGCAGATCGAGCTCATTTTGCAGCTCAAGATTTAAGTGGGAAACAAGATAGCCTAAGCTTTCATAACGGTTCAAACAGCACCTCCGAAAACAGCGGTTTTAGACCCATCTAACCTGACACTCACCCGAGATCCATGCTAAGCGTCATTTTTAATACTATCACTTAACCTATAATAAACTAGTCAATACCCAGAACTAATTGCAATCAATATCACCGTACTTAGGGCTATTCTAAGTCAGATAATTTGAATTCATTCACAAAATTATAATAACAAGCCCGACTCAGTTTTCCCCACAAACCCCGCTCTAAGGGCAAATAAATGCCAAAGTCGGTCAGTCTCATCCGGCTAATATCCAAGATCTGATGCTCGGTATCGATACTGGTCTTCACCTGCAGATAAGCGGGATCTGGGCCACGCTCAAAATCGACAATCACTAAAGGGACATCGACCACTGTGACGCGAACTTTTTCCACTGGGGTAATTAAAAAATGCTCGTCCTCGATGCAGTGTAAAATACCCGCAAAAAGCTTTGCAAATTTAACGGGCAATGCGCTTCCCTGATACTGCCAGTCTCCAGTTTCTTGAATATTAAATAACGCAACCTCACTGCATAATGGGACCTCACTCAACACTGCACTGGTGGGAGAGGCAATATTCAGCGCAAGCTGTTCTAATGTATGCTGCTCACTCTTGGTCAACTTGTCCATCATCCATTTCCTTTAACAAAAAACCAGCCTACTGGCTGGTTTTAGTGTGACACTTATTACCCTGAGGATCCAATTAACCGTTTCGACATAGCTCGGTTTTTGTACTCCTAGGCAAAGCCCAATTTAATCTTTTACGAGTTCGAGCAATGCCTCCAGCGGATGTTTAGGTTTATAGCCCGCAAAGCGTTTTACTTGACTACGGCAGGAGTAACCCGATACGAGTACCTGTTGTTTATCAAGTTTAGCTAAGGTCTGTTTCCACGACATATCAAACAACGCTTGAGAACGCTCAAGGTTTTCCGCCTCATGACCATAGGTCCCCGCCATACCGCAACAGCCAAGATTCATAGCCGATAACTTAGCACCAAAATGCGCAAAAATCTGAGTCCATTCCTTGGCCGTATTGGGTTTAGCAGTCGACTCAGTGCAATGACTAAACCAAGTATATTGTTTATCCTGGGGCAATTTTGCAGGAATATCCGCTAATACACTAAGCAACCACTCATTGGCTAACTTAACCTCAAACGAGCCACGGTTAGCACCTAAAACTTCTTTATATTCATCTCGATAACATAATACCAGCGCAGGATCGATGCCCACCATCGGCATGCCTAGCTTATGCACTTGATTTAAGAAATCTGCACTCGATTGTGCTGTTTTAGCAAATTTATCCAAGAAACCTTTAATATGCGTCGGCTTACCATTGGGCTTAAAGGGTAACAATACTGGCTTTAATCCTAAGGTTTCAATTAATTGGATAAAGCGATACACCAATCCAGCATCGTAGAAGCTGTTAAAGGGATCTTGTACCACCAATACAAACTTGGAACGTTCATCTAAGGGGATCGCCTGCAGCGCGGCGAGATCATAGCCCCGGCTCGCGTGACCATCGAGGCGCTGTTTTAAGGTTGGTACGGATAATGCGGGCGCATCCACATAACCAATCGCTTTTTTAATCACCCATTGGCTCAATGGATTCTGGGAAGCAAAGTTAGTTAATCGCGGCGCTGCCGCCATTAAGGGGAGGCTGTCCTCAATCCCAGCGACAAGATAATCCTTGGCAGGCCTTAAATAACGTTGATAATAAATATTAAAAAACTGTGCCCTAAATTTAGGCACATCCACTTTAACCGGGCATTGACCAGAGCAGGCTTTACAGGCCAAGCAGCCCTTAAGCGACTCCATAACCTCATGGGAATAATCATAATCCCGCTTTGCATTTATCGTATTTTGCATCCGCTGCAAAATACCTAAAGGTTTGGCTTTCGCCAGCGCGTTCACATCCACGCCTTCGGTTTCAAGCAGTCTTAGCCATTCACGCATCAAGCCAGCACGACCTTTGGGTGACTGCACTCTATCCCCCGTCACCTTAAATGAGGGGCACATGGGCGAGTAGCTGCTGTAGTTAAAACACAGGCCATTGCCGTTACAGTTCATCACATCCGGGAAAGCATCACGCACAGCAACGGGAATTTGCCGATCAAATTTACCGCGTTTGGCACTGTCAACATCGTAATAGAGGGCACCTGTATCTTTAGGCGCCACCAGCTTACCTGGGTTAAGCCTATTGTCGGGGTCAAACAGGCCTTTGATATCTTGAAGAACACCATAAAGCTCATCACCAAACACCGATGGACCATATTCCCCACGCACACCTTTACCGTGTTCACCCCACATCAGGCCACCGTATTTAAGTGTCAGTGCCGCGACTTGATCGGAAATGACCCGCAGTAGCTTCTCATCTTCCACATCACACATATCGAGCGCGGGTCGCACATGGAGCACACCGGCATCCACATGCCCGAACATGCCATATTGCAGCTTATGCCCATCGAGTACTGCGCGAAACTCCATAATATAATCGGCGAGTTTTTCGGGCGGTACCGCGGTATCTTCTGCAAAGGCGATGGGTTTACGACGCCCTTTAGTGGCGCCCAATAAGCCAACGGCTTTTTTGCGCATGCCGTAGATTTTTTCGATGCTCGGCTTGTCCTGAGTCACTTGATAACCCAATACACCGCATTCACCACGACCAATTTGCTCGGTCAATACCGCCTCAAGACTCGCAAGCTTTTGCTCAACTTCTGCCGTATCGCCGGCAAACTCGACCATATTCAGGCCATCGATGACTTTACCCGGCACTTCTTGAATGAGGTCGGAAACCGAGTGCCAAACAATGTCCTCACGGGCAAGGTTAAGCACTTTAGAATCGACGGTTTCGACCACAGTCGCCCGCGCGGCGACTAAGGATGACGCATGACGCAGCGCCGATTGGAAAGAATCATACTTAATATTCACCATGGCGCGCTCGGTCGGCAATGGCGTGATATTCAGTTTGGCTTCGGTTATCACCGCAAGCGTGCCCTCTGAGCCCGTTAAAATTCGCGATAAGTCGAATTGCGTTAGGCCCTCATTCCATACATGCTTTAAATCGTAACCCGTTAAGAAGCGGTTTAACTTGGGGAATTGCTTTTCAATCAGCGCTCGCTTCTCGCGGCAAACCTTTGCAATGGCCGAAATCAGCTTTTGTCCGAGTGGATTATCACTCACATTATCTGGATTACACAAAAGTCCAGCATCCAATGGCTGAGTGTCTAATACACTGCCATCGATCAACACACTGCGTAGTGCCAGTACATGATCTGACGTCTTACCGTAGACCAGTGAACCCGCACCCGAGGCATCGGTATTGATCATACCGCCAATGGTCGCGCGGTTAGAGGTGGATAAATCGGGACTGAAAAAATAACCGTGCGGGCGCAGCGCATCGTTAAGCGCATCTTTAATCACCCCAGCTTCAACCCTCACCCAACCCTGCTCAGCATTCACTTCGAGCACACGGTTCATATAGCGCGACACATCGAGGATCAGACCATGGGTCAAGGACTGGCCATTAGTACCCGTACCGCCGCCCCGGGCACTAAAAGTGACCTCACGGAAGATGTCTTTCGCCGCGAGCGCCAAGGCTATTTGTATATCCTTTTGATTTTTAGGATAAAGCACAGCTTGGGGTAAAAATTGATAGACAGAGTTATCGGTCGCTTGCACTAGCCGTGCACTGTATCGCTTGTCTATATCACCGGAATACTCGCTTTGCTCGAGTGCATCAAGGTATGCCAAATACACTGGCTCTAATGTTTGTTGATGTGATAGCAGGGGTAACATGGATGGCTTCTGTCAATTATCGTTATGGGGCCATTATAAACAAAAAAAAAGCCGCTCAAAGCGGCTTTTTTAACATCTTTATCAAATTACAGCCTAGATCACCCGTGGGCTTCGGCCAAATATAACCATGTATCAATAACAGTATCAGGATTCAGAGACACAGTATCGATACCTTGCTCAACTAACCAAGCCGCAAAATCGGCGTGATCTGAAGGACCTTGACCACAGATACCGATATAAGCGCCCTTAGCCTTAGCCGCTTTAATCGCCATAGACAGTAGGATCTTAACGGCTTCATTACGCTCATCGAACAGATGACTAATAATGCCTGAGTCGCGGTCTAAGCCAAGCGTTAGCTGAGTTAAGTCGTTTGAACCGATAGAGAAGCCATCGAAATGTTCAAGGAATTGATCCGCTAACAGCGCGTTTGACGGTACTTCGCACATCATAATGACGCGTAAACCGTCTTTACCACGCTCTAAACCCTGCTCTTTGAGCAGGCCGATCACTTGTTCGGCTTCTTTAACGGTACGAACGAATGGGATCATCACTTCGACGTTTTTCAGACCCATGTCATTACGAACGCGCTTGATTGCCTCACACTCTAGGGCAAAACAGTCACGGAAGGATTCAGAGATATAACGGCTCGCACCGCGGAAGCCGAGCATTGGGTTTTCTTCCTCAGGCTCGTAACGGTCACCACCGACTAAGTTTGCGTATTCGTTAGACTTAAAGTCTGACATACGTACGATCACTTTCTTCGGATAGAAGGCTGAACCGATAGAGGCAATACCTTCAACCAGACGGGCAATGTAGAACTCAACGGGTGATTCATAACCTGCGATCATCTCGTTAATTTCAGTTTGCAGAGCAGCGTCTTGTTGATTGAACTCAAGCAGTGCCTTTGGATGAATACCTATCATGCGGTTGATGATGAACTCTAAACGCGCTAAACCTACGCCTTCGTTTGGTAAACGGGCAAAGTCGAATGCGCGGTCTGGGTTACCCACGTTCATCATGATTTTCATTGGTAATGCAGGCAGTGAATCGACACGGTTTGAAATCACTTCAAACTCTTGTTTACCTTCATAGATGAAGCCAGTGTCACCTTCGGCGCAAGACACAGTCACTAGCTGACCATTTTTGATACGGTCGGTCACGTCACCACAACCGACTACCGCGGGTACACCTAATTCACGGGCGATAATCGCCGCGTGACAGGTACGACCGCCACGGTTCGTCACGATGGCGCTGGCGCGCTTCATGATAGGTTCCCAATCTGGGTCGGTCATATCTGTCACTAACACATCACCAGGTTGGATTTGATCCATATCGGCGATAGAGGTTAATACTTTGGCTACGCCTGAACCCACTTTATGACCGATAGCACGACCTTCAGAGATCACCGCACCACGGCTCTTTAAGTGGTAACGTTCAATCAATTGCACATCTTCACGGCTACGAACCGTTTCTGGACGCGCTTGAACGATGTAGAGTTTGCCATCGTTACCGTCTTTCGCCCACTCGATATCCATTGGACGACCGTAGTGTTTTTCGATAACCATGGCTTGTTTAGCTAATTCTTCGACTTCGGTGTCATTGATTGAGAATTGACGACGTTTGTCAGCGGCAACGTCTTCAATCTTCACTTGCTTGCCGTGAGCAGCATCATCTGAGTACACCATTTGAATGAGCTTGCTACCGATATTACGGCGAACAACAGCCTTATGACCTAAGGCTAAAATAGGTTTGTGAACATAGAATTCGTCAGGGTTGACCGCGCCTTGAACGACCATTTCACCCAGACCGAAAGAGGAAGTGATAAACACGACATCATTGTTGCCTGATTCAGTGTCCATAGTGAACATCACGCCTGATGCCGCTTTGTCTGAACGAACCATACGTTGTACGCCGGCAGACAGGGCAACACCGTGGTGTTCGTAACCTTGGTGAACACGGTATGAAATCGCACGGTCGTTAAAGAGTGACGCGAACACGTGCTTGATAGCCACGAGAACTGAGTCAAATCCTTTCACGTTTAAGAAGGTTTCTTGCTGACCAGCAAAAGAGGCATCTGGCATATCTTCTGCGGTGGCAGAAGAACGCACTGCAAATGACGCATCGCTAGTTTCAGCGGCAAGTTTATCGTAAGCTTCACGAATGGCTTGCTCTAAAGCTGGTTGGAATGGGGTGTCAATCACCCATTGTCTGATCTGTGCACCTACTTTTGCCAGTGCATTGACATCATCTACATCCAGTGTGGCTAGAATGTCATAAATCTTCTGGTTTACTCCACTTTGTTCAAGGAACTCATTGAACGCATAAGAAGTAGTCGCAAATCCGCCAGGTACTTGAACACCGGCATTGGCCAGATTGCTGATCATCTCGCCAAGAGAAGCATTTTTACCGCCAACTAAGTTGACGTCACCCATGCCTAATTCCTGATACCAGAGTACGTATTGCTGCACAGTTCTATCTCCGCAAGTTTATTTCAGTGGCCCCTTCACACGAGGGCAGCGGCATTTTACACTCCTGCCGAAGAAGCGTAAATCTATAATTTTATTTGTAATTTTATTACTACAAGAGGTCAGTATGGCACCAAAAGTATTCTATATTTCCGATGGGACAGCGATCACAGCTGAGGTTTTTGGACATGCAGTTCTCTCGCAATTTCCATTAGAATTTGAATCACTTACAATTCCTTTCGTCGAATCATTAACGAAAGCGGAGCAAGTTAAACGACAAATTAATGATTGTTTTATTACAACAGGTGAACGGCCATTAGTGTTCCATTCGATCGTAAAAGCAGAAATTCGCGACATCATCTACTCGAGTGAAGGCTTAGATTATGATTTTTTAAATACTTTTGTGGCACCACTCGAACAACATTTAGGCGTAAGCGCCTCGCCCGTGCTTCACCGCACCCACGGTAAAGCCAATCATGGCTATGAGGCGCGCATCGATGCCATTAATTTTGCGATGGATAACGATGACGGCCAGACCATGAAACACATGGATCAAGCAGATTTAATCCTGTTAGGTGTGTCCCGTTGCGGCAAAACCCCTTCTAGCCTGTATTTATCGATGCAATTTGGCATTAAAGCGGCGAACTATCCTTTTACCGAAGATGATATGGATAACCTTAAGTTGCACGAAGCCCTTAAACGCAATAAGAAAAAGTTATTTGGTTTAACGATTGATCCGGTGCGTTTACATGAAATTCGCCAAAGTCGAATGGAAAACAGCCGTTACTCGTCACTCAAACAATGCCGCTTAGAGGTGAAAGAAGTGGAAATGATGTTTAAACGTGAACGTATTCCCTATATAGACACCACCAATCACTCGGTCGAAGAAATTGCGACTAAGATTTTAGATGTGACGGGTCTTGAGCGTCATATGTTCTAAATCGACGGACCTTAGAGAGCTAATCCACAGGGGCAAATTTAGGTTAAATAGGTCTAAGTTAAATTAAATTCATTGCACAGATGCCGACAATTAGCACAATTGGCACTGTGCAACTCGGCTCGATTCGTTATAATCCGTGGCAATCTGGCGAAAAGCGCCGCATGCAAGCTCGGTATTTTGAATGACCATTAAAACAGACGAATTACGTACTTCTTTATTAGCTAAAGTCATCTCACCTGCACAACTGGCATCTGAGTACCCATTAACCCAAGAAGCCGCCGACTACCTTGTCCAACAACGTCGTGAAGTTGAAGCCATTATTATGGGCGAAGATCAGCGTCTGCTGGTGATCATAGGCCCATGCTCAATCCACGATACCAAAGCGGCCCTCGAATATGCCCAGCGCTTAGTCGCATTACATCAAGAATTGAAAGATGATTTGTGCATCTTAATGCGGGTCTATTTTGAGAAACCTCGCACGATTGTCGGCTGGAAAGGATTAATTTCGGATCCCGATCTTGATGGTAGTTTCGAGCCAAACAAAGGCTTACGCATTGCTCGCGAGCTACTGCAACAGATCACTGAATTGAAATTACCTATCGCCACCGAATTTTTAGATATGGTGAACGGCCAATACATAGCCGATTTAATCACTTGGGGCGCCATTGGTGCTCGCACCACTGAGAGCCAAGTTCATCGAGAAATGGCCTCAGCCCTTTCCTGCCCCGTTGGTTTTAAAAACGGTACCGATGGCAATATCAATATCGCCGTCGATGCAGTGCGCGCCGCAAAAGTGCCACATATCTTCTATTCACCGGATAAAGACGGCGCCATGGCGGTCTATCGCACCCACGGAAATCCCTTTGGCCATATCATATTGCGCGGCGGCAAAAAGCCTAATTACTTTGCGCAGGATATTGAAGAAGCTCGATTAAAGCTTGAATCCGTCGATGTAACCCCTCGAGTGGTAGTGGACTTTAGCCACGGTAACAGCGAAAAAAATCACCTTAAGCAATTAGCCGTTGCCGACGATATCATGGCACAAATGCGTGCCGGCAATACTGCAATTGCCGGGATCATGGCCGAAAGTTTCTTACAGGAAGGCAACCAAAAGGTCGTCAAAGGTCAAGCTCTCTGTTACGGTCAAAGTATCACAGATGCCTGTTTACACTGGGATGACTCGGAAGTTCTGCTTCGCAAACTGGCAGCCGCTTCCCGCGAGCGAAAAGCACTGTTAGCAAAATCAGCCTGACGCTCGAAAAATATGTCCAAAGTGATATACATTTTCCAATAAAAAAACCGATCTTAGATCGGTTTTTTTATTAAGAGCGGTTTAATACCTATTGTATTCATCACCGTCAACAACACACTGCAACTGACGGCTTTGCACGCTTTTAAGTGCACAAACAATGTTATAGATTACACACAAACGCCCAATCTGCAGTCGTTCCAGGTGCCGCATTGGTCCACCACTTCGCTTGGTACACGGCGCTACTGTTTTTCATCCGATCGCCCGTTGCTGCATGACTAGGATTTCCCTGATAGTCCTTTTGCGGGAAATTTGGATAAGCAGGAATACTCGCTGTATCGACACTCGCCGCTTCACAACTATCCACCACCGGTGCTTGGCATTCAGGTAAACTTGGATTTGCAGTACAATCCACCGGTGGCACAACGGAACTCGCCGCACCAAATCCATATCGAGTGCCATTAAAACTCACGGTAAAGTTTGATGGCATAGAGACAGGCAAGTAATACTTAATCGTGCCGTCAAACGTTGCCCCAGGCGCGAGACTTTTCCAGGTTGGCAAGATAAAGCGAACATGGTGGAAATCATTCTCTAATCCGCCCACGTTATTTCCTGCCACATTGGAACCATCCGTTACCACAGTTAACCCCATACCCGATTGATCGGCAATCTCGGCTGAAGTCGAAGTTGAAATATCAAATTCAAACTCAGCACCGCCGGGTATAGTCACTTGGCTATGATTGGTGATGGTTAAGGTTGGCGTAATAGGATAGTTACTGTCGCCCACTTTATAGCCAGATAAGCTTGCCGTTAAGGCCAATGTTTGTGATGGCATTACCTGATTGCTGGTGCGATTGCCATACGGGGTTGCTTGTGCAAATCCGTTGTACGCAATGCTGGTCATAGTATCACCGACAAAGAACTCTCCCTGACCATTGTTACGCTCTGGATACCAGCCAAAGTCACCTGCTAACTCCCAGAACATAACGCCGCCAATGCCGTTATCGACCACATATTGCACTTTTCGCGCCATAGCTTGCTCGTCTTCAGTAGACAGATACACCTTTTTTATAGGGTTCCAAAGCCATGAAGATTCTGCCACTGCGTCATAATGGCGCTCATAGGTGCCCGTCAGTCGATCGGCGACATTCGTTTGCGGATCTAATCCATAAAGGCTTAAATAACTGCCGCTGATACCGAGCTCCAAGTTTTTAGCATGCCACATAGGGTTAGAGCCTGCGAACATCTCATCGCCACGTACATCACTATCGTGCCAGAGGTTATCAATTCCTTGAGCGCCGTAGCCACAGTTTGACGCACCGTCACCTGTACCCACAGGGCAAGCCGTTTGATCAGGATATGCCGCTAAGCCCCATAGGCCGTTGGTGCCACCACTGACATTTTGCCAACCACGCGTATAGTAAGGAATACCAATATTGATCCTACCTGCTGGCATAGAACCGCGGAAATAATGGTAAGCCCAGTCGGTATTGAGATAACCAATGCCGCCATATTGCGCCGTGCTATAAACATCCCAATGCGCAAGCTCAGCATCTGTACCAGTGTCAAACAGCGCCGCATTGTGACCGACAAAATCGTTCCACGCGCCGTGCAAGTCATAGCTCATAATGTTGACGTAATCGAGATAGCGGGTCATCTGATACGCCTCCATCCCACGCAGCAAATAGCCCGATGCTGGCGCAGCAACGGTCAACATGTAGTGCTTACCATCTTGCTTGCTGGCGGCATCGAGTTTTTCACGCAGGGTTTTCATCAGCAGATCGTATTGTTTAAACAGAGTCGCGCGCTTTGGCTCTGACATCGCAAAATCATCAGGATTACCGGATTTGGCCATTGATGTCGCGTACTCATAATCGATATCCGCCCCATCAAAGCTGTAAGTGCGTAAGAACGCCACCACTGAATCGGCAAAAGTTTCAATCCCTTGCATCGTCTGAGTCATCTCATAGAAACCACCACTGGCAACGCGATTGCCGTTATCATCAAAGTAACCGCCCGTTTCAGCCCAACCACCAATCGAGATTAAAGTCTTAACGTTTGGATGGCGTTTTTTATACTTATTGAGCAAGTTAAAATGGCCTTTGTAATTAAACTCGGGATCCATCTCAGCGCCTGCAACGCCCGGCCACTCTAATCCTGTTGCCGCATTCGTCGCACTATTGGGATCGCCAATAGAGACCTTATTATTCGAATCAATATGCGCAAATGCATAATTGATATGGGTAATTTTATCCCACGGAATATCATTTGCGAGATAACTCGGCTGGCCATTCTTACCCGTACGCCACGAGGTAAAGTAACCGATAACGCGGCGGGCATGATCGCTACCCATTTTCTCGCGGCCCTGTTCATCGTACACATCGCAATAGACGGAATCGCCCACTAAACCTTCAGGACGGCAAGCCTCATTATCGGTTGGTGCTTGACCTACTCGGCCGATGACAGCGGTTGATAATGTCATCAGGCCAAGATTATCAATGGCCTCAGCCGTGAAACGAATGTCACCGTTTGCAACGGCAGTCCATTGCGCACTGTATGGCGCGGTTGCATCTTCAGCAACGAGCATATCGTTAGCATAAAAGCGCACACTGGTCACATCGCCATCACTGTCAGTCGCAGTTGCCGTGAGTGATAAGCTTGCACCTAAATCGGTTTGAAAGTTGGCCTGTGGCGCGGTTAATGTCACACTCGGTGCTTGATTAGCAGCGGCAACATTGAGTTTGATGACTGTCGAAAGGCCACTGGCATTGTGACTATCATAGGCACGGGTTTGTATTTGATGCTCACCGACTCCAGCTGCCTGCCATATTGCCGAATAGGGTGTACTGTTATCAGTCGCAATCAATTGACTATCAAGATAAAACTCAACTTTAGTAATACTATCCCCCGAATCAGGATCGCTCGCATTCGCGGTAATGGTTACTGAGTCGCCAACAGTGACAGCGCTGTCATTGCTAGGTAACAAAATTTCTGTCACAGGCGGTAAGTTTTCACTCGCAGGATTGATAACACTTAGCACAACACTTTTCTCGGTCGTCGCACCTTTGTCATCGGTCGCTACCGCTTTAAGCTGGACACTGCCGATCACATTAGTCGTCCAAGGGCTAGTTACCGCCTGACCATTGGTAAACCAATTTACGCTCGCAACGGTACCGTCAACATCGGATGCATCGGCCTGCAGCACGACGACATCCCCTAAATTCACACTCACATTGTTTTGCGGCTGCAAAATGGCCAGTGTAGGCGCTTGGTTTTGCACACCATCACACACGCCTTTGTTTTCCCATACACCCCACTGCCCCGTTTGGCTCGGGTTTTCATTCTGGGTCCACCACTTATTTTGATAGAGATAATTATCGTAGGTAACAGGCGTGACAGTTGCATAGATTTGGCTACTGTTCCAAGGCGCTATATCTTGACAACTCACTGCTGCAGCCGTTGGTGAATAACTGAAACCCGCCATAGCTGTGGCCATTAACCACACGAACCTCTGTTGTTTCATTACCCAAGGTATATTACAGATCATGTTGAAATCCTCTTTTATTATAGTATGTTACCGAAATAGTCCTTTACACGAGCACATACAACGTCAGATGACAACAAAGGGGTTACTGCGGAATATTCAAGGTAGCTCAATGTAAGTAATTTGTTAACCTTTAAAGTGTTATATTAAATAACTAGATATGACAAAATTTAAAAATCATATTACTTTTAATGACTTATACTTAAAAATGAGTTTAAAATATTATCTGCTATGCATAGCCGCCTAAAAGGTTAGTAATAAACCGACAATAAAATCCGCTAGAGGCTCAAAATGAAGTGGTTTTCTATCTTTAAGAATTAAAGATCTCTATAATTCTGCCTTATTTGCTGCATTACCTTAGGTTGCTGTATGTCGCTTACGCCCATTTCTCCAAACACCGAAAATACCTCACAAACCGAAACCCATGAAGCACAATTCCCAGAGGCGATTCAAACGCGAATCGACTCCTCTGAAGCGCGGGTTATCAAGGCGGTATTTCCATCCATCACCAATCATCACAATACGTTATTTGGTGGCGAAGCTTTAGCGTGGATGGATGAAACGGCCTTTATCGCTGCGACTCGTTTTTGTCGTAAAACCTTAGTCACAGTGAGTTCTGACCGAATCGATTTTAAAAAGCCGATCCCCGCAGGCACCTTAGCCGAACTGATCGCGCGGGTGATCCATGTCGGTAATACCTCCTTAAAAGTCGAAGTGAACATCTTCGTGGAAAATATGTACCAAGATCACCGAGAGCATGCCATACGCGGCGTATTTACCTTTGTTGCCGTAGACGAACAACGAAACCCCACGCAAGTCTGGGCTGCGGAATAGAATTTAGGCACTCAAGATAGCGTCCTTGACCCCATAAATGGCACTGTTTTTGGGCTCAAGTTCGCCGTCATTCATCGTTAACGGCCACTAGACAAAAGTATAACAACAAGAAACATATAAAAATTTTGTCAATATTCCTGCATAAAGCAATAGGATCCCTGATTACTTTTCTGTTACATTGAGTTCAATCTTCACGCGCACCGAACATAATCATAAAAGCCATGAAGCTAGAAAACTTAAATATCATTATCGCAGACGATCATCCATTGTTCAGAAATGCGTTACGTCAAGCACTCACCAGTGCCTTTGAGCATGCCCAGTGGTATGAAGCCGACAGTGCCGATGCACTACAATCGGTTTTAGATGCACAAAATACCAGCTATGACTTAGTGCTGCTGGATCTGCAAATGCCCGGCTCCCACGGCTATTCGACCTTGATCCACTTACGCGCCCACTACCCAGACCTTCCCGTGGTGGTGATTTCTGCCCATGAAGATATCAATACGATAAGTCGTGCAATCCACTACGGCAGCAGTGGTTTTATTCCTAAATCGGCATCGATGGAAACCCTAAAAGAAGCGCTGAGCGCAGTATTGTTGGGTGATATTTGGCTACCTGCGGGGGCCGAAATTATCCCAGTTGAAGATGACGATACCGATAAAATGGCGAGTAAGTTGTCGGATCTGACCCCACAGCAATATAAAGTGCTGCAAATGTTTGCCGAAGGTTTACTGAATAAGCAAATTGCCTACGATCTTGGTGTATCTGAGGCCACCATCAAAGCCCACGCGACGGCTATTTTTAGAAAACTCGGTGTGCGTAACCGCACGCAAGCTGTTATCGCCCTCGCCCAACTCGAGATGGATAAGGGTGACTTATCTTAAGGTGTGACACTGAGTACTCCATCCTCTATCGGAGAAATGGGAACATTTAGTTGCCCCATAAAAAATGCCGCAAATATTCGCGGCATTTTTTATGATTGCGAGTAGGGTTAACGCATGGGGAGATTTTTATCGGCAAACATCTCATCAATTAACTGCTGATCCCGCAACGCAACCGCTTTCTCAACGACATCACGAGTCAAGTGTGGTGCAAAGTGTTGGATAAAATCATACATATAACTGCGTAAAAAACTGCCCTTTCTAAAACCAATTTTCGTCGTACTGTGGGCGAATAAATGCCCCGCATCTATGGCCACGAGATCTTTATCGACATTAGGATCGATTGCCATAGAAGCAATCACCCCGACACCTAAACCTAAACGAACGTAGGTTTTTAACACATCGGCACTGGTCGCACTGAATACCACCCTAGGTTCTAAACTCGCGCGATTAAAGGCTTTTTCAATTTCAGAGGCACGGTCAAAACCAAATACATAGGTCACCAACGGGAAACGGGCTAAATCTTCGATGCTAATATGACTGCGTGAGGCAAGTGGGTGGTCTTTAGGCACCACTACGGAGCGATTCCAGTGATAACAGGGCAACATAATTAAATCGGAATACAAATGCATGGCTTCGGTCGCAATCGCAAAATCCGCATCTCCACGGGCAGCTTGCTCACTGATCTGCGAAGGCGTGCCTTGGTGCATATGCAAGTTAACTTTGGGATAACGGTCGATAAACTGACGAATAATATGCGGCAAGGCATAACGAGCCTGGGTATCTGTGGTGGCAATATTTAACTCACCTTGATCCGGCTTAGTGTACTCTTCCGAGACTTTTTTAATACTTTCAACTTTACCTAAAATATCATTGGCAATATTAATGACCTGCAGTCCAGCTGGCGTCACATGGGTCAAATGTTTACCGCTACGGCCAAAAATTTGGATCCCCAACTCATCTTCCAACATGCGAACTTGTTTACTGATCCCTGGTTGAGAGGTATACAAATTTTCAGCGGTTGCCGATACATTGAGGTTATGTTTTACTACCTCGGCAATATACCTGAGCTGTTGCAGTTTCATCTTCTATCCTTTGTCTCAAATACGCATAAAGGTATTGTTCATTGAGTGGTAAAATTACACTCATCTATAATCAATCGTTATAGTATAACGCAAAAATTAAAGCAAATAGGAATATAGAGCACAAGTCTGAAGATTCATACGACAGAAATGATAACCTAGGCTAAGATAACTATGCTAGTTTATTGATTTATTGTAGCATTAGCTCAATTGGATAAATAATGGAACATCTATGTCATTCACCTTGGTTCTGATCCTCATCGGTGCACTTTTACTGCTTGTTATCGGAATTAACGTTATACAACAACAAAAAGAACGTGCTGAGGCTGAGCGTCGCATCGAGTTTGCCCGTCAAAGGGCCATCATCGATGAAACGGAAACGGTATTATCCAATACTGGTATGATACCTTGTAGTACCCATATTATGTTGGTGTTGTATCGCCGCGTTCAAGATGCGTTAGAAATTGCAACGACACTCAGCGCAATCCAACAAAAGGCGGATTTTCAACGTCGTCTCGCCGATCTCAAAAATCAAATAGACTCATTACAATCTAGCCCGCCACAAGCGCCTCCAATTGAGGGGTTTAGGCTACCAGACAACGACAAACAAATTTTAGCATTAGTGCAAACCCTAAAAAAACTCAAGGCGATATTACGGGCAGAGCACAATAAAGGCCGCGTTGATCCGAGTGTGTTTGCCCAAGAAGAAAACCGCATCGATAGCTTGCAGCTCAGGATTAATGTTGATTCTATGCTGTCCCGCGCCCGTGCTGCGAGTTTTATGAAACAGTATGGTTCTTCGAAGCAAATGGTCACTAAAGCTTTGGCCACTTTACATGCGATTAAAGCACAGACACCCAATGATCCCTTTATTGGTCGCAAGGTTGATGAAGCTAAACTGCTACTCGATGAGATTATGGGCGCTCAAAAACTGTCAGAACCGAGTGCACCTAGATCTAAAAATGAGGAAGATGATATCGATATGTTGTTCCAGCCTAAAAAGAAATGGTGATCTTATTCGATATTTTTGAGTAAAACAGGATTGGACACACATAAAAAACCAGATAATAAAAAAGCCAAGTCAATGAATGACTTGGCTTTTTTATTAGTGCATGTCAATCACAGTGAAAAACAGTTACTCCATATTGTACTTTGTTCTATCACTGTTTTTATCACGACTACTATCACTACGCCTTCTTCGCCTTTTTAGCGGTCGACTCAGTGACCCACTTATCATTGAGGTAATGCGCAGACCAGCCTGTCGCCTTTCCATCAACCTCAGTAGCAACATATTGTTCTTTGGTCTTGCGACTAAACTTGACCGCAGCCTGATTGCCTTCATCGTCTGTCGCTGGCGCATCGGCTAAATATTGGTACTTAGGCCAGAGTAATTCACGGTACTTGACTAACTCTTCCACCAAAGGTGCCCTGGTTTCCCGAGATTTAGGGAAAGTACTCGCGGCGAGGAAGATACCCGCGGCGCCATCACGCAGTACAAAATGCGCATCTGATTTGCTGCACTTAAGCTCAGGCAAATAGATGGGATCTTCTTTTGGTGGCGCTGCCTCACCATTTTTCAGCAACTTACGCGTATTTTTACATTCTTCGTTAGTACAACCAAAGTACTTGCCGAAGCGGCCGTTTTTCAACTCCATATCGTGACCACAGCGATCACACTCAATCAGTGGACCTTCATAGCCTTTGATCTTGAATTGACCTTCTTCGACCTCGTAACCTTCACACAGGGGGTTATTACCACAAACGTGTAGCTTACGCTTCTCATCAATCAGATAGCTATCCATGGCGGTACCACAGATACCACAGCGATGTTTGGCCCGCAGTGCATCGGTTTCCGCATCTTCACTGTTTTCACTGATGGCTTCAACGCCAGGCGTTAAGTTCATCGTGGTTTTACAACGCTCTTTTGGCGGTAACTCATAGCCAGAGCAGCCGAGGAATACTCCCGTCGTCCCGGTGCGGATCCCCATGGGGCGGCCACAGGTTGGGCACGTGATATTGGTCATCACCATTTGGTTTAGACGCATGCCACCTTCTTCGGGATCAAGCTCAGCTTTTTCTAATTGCTTAGTAAAGTCAGCGTAGAATCCATCGAGCACTTTTTTCCAATCCAGCTCACCACGAGCGACATCATCTAAGGTTTGTTCCATGCTGGCGGTAAAATCATAATTCATTAAATCGGCAAAACTGCTGACTAAACGCTCGCTAACGATTTCGCCCATTTTTTCAGCGTAGAAACGACGGTTTTCCACTTTGACATAACCACGGTCTTGAATCGTCGAAATAATGGTCGCATAGGTAGACGGACGGCCAATGCCACGCTTTTCTAACTCTTTAACCAATGACGCTTCACTGTAACGGGCCGGAGGCTTTGTAAAGTGTTGTTTAGGTTGTAATTCAGTTAATGAAAGCACATCTCCTTCGTTCACAAACGGCAGAGTATTGTCCTCTTCATTTTTCTTCTTAAGCGCGGTTTGCACCCGTGTCCAACCGTCAAAGCGCAGGGTTCTGCCCGAGGCCTTTAACTCATAATCACCCGCTTTCACGGTTAACCGGGTGGCATCATATTGGGCGGGTGTCATCTGGCAAGAGACAAACTGACGCCAAATCAGCTCGTAGAGCCGCTGGGCGTCACGTTCCATATCGGTTAATGCCGCAGCTTCGACTTTTACGTTAGAGGGTCTAATCGCTTCGTGCGCTTCCTGAGCGCCTTCCTTAGAACCGTAACGGATAGGTTCAGAAGGTAAATACTTAGCACCGTATTCCTTGCCGATCATCTCACGCACACTGTCTAAGGCTTCTTGGCTTAAGTTAGTCGAGTCAGTACGCATATAAGTGATATGACCCGCTTCATATAAACGCTGGGCCATCATCATGGTTTTCTTCACCCCAAAACCTAAACGTGTACTTGCAGCCTGCTGCAACGTCGAGGTGATAAAAGGGGCTGAAGGCTTACTTTGAGTGGCTTTATCTTCGCGGGCAATCACTTTAAAACTCGCGGAAGATAGGGCTTGCACAGCCGCTAAGGCTTGCTGTTCATTAGTCGGCTCAAAAGCAGAATCGAGGTGCTTAACCACTTCCATCCGCAGCGCATCGCTCGCTGGTGTATTCAGTAAGGCATGCACATCCCAAAACTCTTCTGGCACAAAGGCTTTGATTTCGCTTTCACGTTCAACCACTAAACGCACGGCAACCGATTGCACTCGGCCAGCGGATAAACCACGGGCCACCTTTTTCCACAGCAGTGGCGATACCATAAACCCGACGACTCTGTCTAAGAAGCGACGCGCCTGCTGGGCGTTAACCATATTAGTGTCGAGTGTCGACGGTTTGCTAAAGGCGTCTTGAATCGCAGACTTAGTGATCTCATTAAACACCACACGTTGATACCGTGAAGGATCACCACCAATCACCTCTTGCAAATGCCAGGCGATGGCTTCTCCCTCACGGTCTAAGTCGGTTGCGAGATAAATTTGGTCGGCGGAATCGGCTAACGCCTGAAGCTCTTTTACGACCTTTTCTTTACCCGGCAGGATCTGATATTTAGCCGCCCAGCCCTTTTCAGGGTTAACGCCCATACGAGACACCAGCGCTTGCTGATCTTTCACCTTTTTATATCGCGCCTTTTCTTCAGGCGTCATCTTCTTCACTTCGGCAGCGGATTTAACCTTTTCGTTGCCTTCGGAGGTAGAAGATGTAGGTAGATCACGGATATGACCCACACTCGATTTAACGATGAACTCTTTGCCAAGATATTTATTAATAGTCTTAGCTTTGGCCGGCGATTCGACAATAACTAGCGATTTACCCATAGTTTGATTTGCGCCAAAAAATCTCAAGAAGGTGGAAATTGGCTCCATATATAGAGGGTTGCACTGATTGTTTCAAGCTAATCCCTCTTTTATATGTACCAGCGAGTCACTTTTTAACCAAAGTTGAAAAAATGTAAAAAATAATATTGCGTAATTAAAAACTAATATTTCATTATTTGCCAGCAAGCAAGAAATAGTTATGCATTTATTGCGAAAAAGTCGCTTTGAGCACAAAACCGTCCGCTTGTGCACACGAATAGCTTCAGTATACTGGGTCCCCTCAGGGAGCATATGCACAAATAATAACCTTCCCTATCACAAGGATAAGCAATGAAGCACTTTGAAGCGAATTTTGACGGACTCGTTGGCCCAACCCACAATTATGCGGGATTGTCTTTTGGCAATGTGGCCTCACTCAGCAACGCCGCGCTCGTATCTAACCCTAAGGCTGCTGCAAAACAAGGTCTGCAAAAAGCTAAAGCTCTGGCCGATTTAGGGATAGTTCAAGGCATGTTAGCGCCTCAAGAACGCCCAGATATCTATACACTGCGCCGAATTGGTTTTTCAGGCAACGATGCTCAAGTGTTACAACAAGCCGCCAAAGAGGCGCCAGCACGGCTTAATGCCTGCTGCAGTGCATCCAGCATGTGGACGGCCAATGCCGCGACCGTATCGCCGAGTGCGGATACCCGTGACGGTAAACTGCATTTCACTCCAGCCAATCTTGTCGATAAGTTACACCGCAGTCTCGAGCCCATCACAACGGGGCGCATCTTAACAGCAACTTTCAGTGATCCCCACTATTTTCATCATCACAATCATTTACCTGAACATAATAGCTTCGGTGACGAAGGTGCAGCCAACCACACCCGACTCTGTAACGAATACGGCCATGCCGGTGTAGAACTGTTCGCTTATGGTCAGGAAGCCACCAATCCCAATGCGCCTAAACCACAAAAATATCCCGCAAGACAAACCTTAGAAGCGTCAATGGCAATAGCGCGTCTACATCAGCTGGACGAGGATAATTGTGTTTTTATCCAACAAAATCCCGATGTGATTGATCAAGGCGTATTTCACAATGATGTTATCGCCGTCGGTAACCAAAATGTCCTGTTCTACCACGAACAAGCATTCTTAAATACCCAGCATAAAATCGCTGAAATTAAACGTAAGCTCGACACAGAACTGTATTTCATCGAGGTTCCAACCGCTAAAGTGGCGATTAACGACGCCGTAAAGAGTTATTTATTTAATACTCAAATTATCACCCTACCCTCGGGGGAAATGGCGATTATTGCCCCCACAGATTGTCAAGAAAACCCAGCGGTATTTGCCTATTTAAACGAATTGTTGACGCTAAACACGCCCATTAAACAAGTGCGCTATTTCGATGTAAAACAAAGCATGCAAAACGGTGGCGGCCCAGCCTGTTTACGTTTACGGGTCGCCATGAATGAAAGGGAAGTTTCGGCAGTGAATCAACACACTTTAATGGATGATGCCTTATTTAGTCGCTTAAATACTTGGGTTGAAAAACATTACCGCGACCGATTATCAACCCAAGACTTAGCGGATCCTCAGTTGCTTATTGAATCTCGCACCGCCTTAGATGAGCTAACGCAAATCATGAAATTAGGCAGTGTTTATCAGTTCCAGCGTTAAACTACCGCCTTGTTATCAGGATCTATTTCATTTTTGAATTAAAAATAAAAAGAGCACATTTAGTGCTCTTTTTCACCAACCAACTTGATCGACTAATTAATTATAATTGGAATTGAAAGAACTTGAGTCACTAATCCCCCAGGAGTCTCAACCTCAACGATAAAAGTACCTGTATTTGGCTGTTCTTCACCTTTTAAGGTAACACTAAATTCACGTCCAGCATTATAACTGCTACTAGGCCAAGTATACTGAGTTCCACTAGCAACTGATCCCGCACTCGCAGTAAAACGTACAACGCTGCCAGCAGGCATTTGTTGGTTATGTAGATCTGAAATAGTGAAATAAACAGTAGCGGCACCTTTCCCTATAATATCAATGCGTTGGTCTTTATTAATACTATAACTATCATCAATAAGCACATCTCCAATAGGTGTTGCATAAGCTGTACTACCTGACATCACAATCACCAAGCTGCCTCTAACATAAAGAGACTTAGAGTTGACTGTACCATCAGCACAGGCGGAATGTGCAGGTTCCGCACAAAGCACTCCGTTATACTTATTATCTTTTACATCAAAAATACCATTAGAATTAAAATCAATAAGTTCTTCTAATTCACCACCAATTTGTCCACCTGATTGCTGCGGATTGAAAACACCATCTTCGTTGTAATCGTTAAAGGCATCGTTTAAGTCAAATGGTTTACCGCTCACATCTTTCTGATTTAAAAATGCCGTAACCTCTGTAGAATCGAAGCGTCCATTACCATTCAGATCTGGAAATGATTCCTCACCAATCGCTGTAGCAGTAATGGTGGCTCGGCCACCGTATTTTTGCCCATAAAAGTTGCCCAAATTGGGGGCAAGAGCTGCAATAGGATTTCGAATTAATGCACCAGTCTCATCAATAAGTAACTCTCCCTCAGGCCTAGCTAGTTGGCTTGTCCAAATCACACTACATGTTCCTTTAACGGTTTGGCAGGCATCTTCAATAGCCCCCCCTTCTGTAGTAAAGGAAACGGTTGTACCATCGGGTACAGGGTTGTTGAAGGCATCAGCCAAACGTGCAGTCACAGTGACTTTTGTACCGTCAACATCCCATCCTTCAGCATTGAGTATTGAAGCAGAAAGTGAAAAGCTATCTTGGTCAGGGATCCCAGTTGACACAATTAACTGACTAGACTGACTAGAAATCACTGGTGACGAACCAGCAATAGTGCCAGTTACTCGAACAGAAGTTGCAACCGTACCTGTTTTAACCACTGTCTGAACAATGCCTTGACTGTTTGTCGTTGCACTTAGTGGGTCCAATTCGATTCCACCAGTGGTGGTATTGAGGCTAAAATTGACTAATTGGTTACTAACAGGATTACTATTAGTATCTAATACCTTAAATTTCACTTCCGATGACTCAGCACCACCTGTGCCTAAAATAGCAATATTTTGAGGTGTTGCAGAAAGGAATACTATGCTTCCAACATTCGCAGGAAGAACCTTAATAGTACCAGTCGCAGATAAATTTAATCCGCCAGCATTAGCCGTTACATTTATAGGGTCATCACCAACACAGCCTTTAGCAAGGTAAGTCGTTGTTGCTACCCCATTGACTGAAGGAACAGGAGAACTAATAACGGCTTCAGGGGATGATTTTGTTGAACAAGCCGAAGAAAACTTCACATCGACAGGCTGGGTAAAAGGCTTACCTTGGTCATCTTGGATCATGACAGAAATTGTTGCAGTACCGCCCGCAGTCAACTCGTTTACACTCACGTTTGCTTTACCTGCAACAAACGGATCGCCACTGCCCATAACCACATTCGTTGCACCAACAACAACGACAGTACTGCCTTTTTCTCCACTTGCCAGAGAAGCGACTATCGTACCTGCACCTAAAGTGTTACCTGCATAGATATCAACGCTTGCTTTACCCTGACTGTTAGTAACCGCGGTTTTTATAGGAAGATCACCAATATCATTATCGAAGGTCACTATGGTTGGTTTATTGATGCCTGTAACTGTGGCGGTTAATCTTCCGGGACTTAAAGAAGTAATTGTTTGAATTGGCGTACCATTTACGTCAGTCAATGCTAAATTAACTTGGGCTCCACCACCAGCCTCCCCGCCATCCCCTTTCATAACAAAACCAATTTTACCCGACTCACCCGTATCAACTGTACCAGTGACTGTCCCTGCCCCAGCGATAGTTGCGGTATTTAAAATGATAGTTGCAATACCATCACTATTTGTCAGCGCAGTGGCAGCACTTGGATCAAATGAACCAATACTCGCGTTACTCAAACTGAATGTAACTAACTCACCCACTAAAGCACCCAACTTTGAATCTACAACTTTAGCTGACACTGTTGCAGGCGCTAATGCAGAGATATCCGTATTAGAAATACTAAGAGTGACAGTCACTACACTGGGTGGGGGTGTCGTTCCTGAGCCATCATCGGTGATACTGCCTCCACCACCACACGCGACTAAGAAAAGTGAACATAATCCTGCAAGAAAAACCTTATACGCTGACTTCATTGTCAGGCTCCCTGTTACTCTGGTGATAATACTAAGATTGACGCTTATAACTTATAGGCTAACATTACACAATTTTCACGTAACTTTTCCATAACTCTCTTATTTTATTTCGCATATTTTGCTCTTAATTTACCATCAGTTCTCATTTCAACTTGCGCGATTTCTTGCTAGGCTTGTTGGCGCCAAAATTAGAATGTATAAAAAACACACAGGAATCCCCATGGCAAGCTCGTTAAATAATAAACTCGGCCTCACAAGTAAAATCCTGCTCGGTATGGTAGCGGGCATTATATTTGGACTTTTGCTCCGCAATTTTTTCCCCGAAAGCACTTTTGTTAAAGACTATATTACCAATGGTTTTTTACATGTTATTGGCACCATCTTTATCTCAAGTTTGAAAATGCTAGTCGTACCTTTGGTCTTTATTTCGCTGGTATGCGGGACATGCTCCCTCAGTGAACCATCAAAATTAGGCCGCCTAGGTGGCAAAACATTGGCTTTTTATTTATTTACCACGGCGATTGCGTTAGTACTTGCAATAATTGCAGCGGTCATAGTACACCCAGGCAGCGCCTCTCTGGCCACAGAGAAAATGCAGTACGTGGCTAAGGATGCCCCCGGCCTCGCAGAGGTATTAATTAATATAGTGCCAACCAATCCAATGCAGGCCATGAGCGAAGGCAACATGCTGCAAATCATTATCTTTGCAGTGATTTTTGGTTTTGCCATCGCCCATATTGGTGAGCGTGGAAAGCGTATTGCAGTGTTGTTTGAAGATTTAAATGAAGTCATTATGCGCGTGGTGACCCTTATCATGCAGCTAGCACCCTACGGTGTGTTTGCTTTGATGGGAAAACTGGCATTAACCTTAGGCTTAGAAACCTTCGGCAGTGTGGTTAAATACTTCTTTGTCGTGCTGGTTGTATTGCTGATCCACGCATTTATTGTTTATCCCACCTTACTTAAACTGCTTTCAGGCTTAAACCCACTGATTTTTATCCGCAAAATGCGTGATGTGCAGTTATTTGCCTTTTCTACTGCCAGTTCAAATGCCACCCTGCCGATCACGATTGAGGCTTCGGAGCATAGATTGGGTGTCGATAATAAAATAGCTTCCTTCACCCTTCCCTTAGGCGCAACCATCAACATGGATGGCACGGCCATTATGCAAGGGGTTGCCACGGTATTTATCGCACAAGTCTTTGGTATCGAACTCTCCATGACCGACTATGCCGCCGTAGTGGTTACAGCAACGCTGGCATCCATTGGTACGGCTGGCGTCCCTGGTGTTGGCTTGATTATGCTCGCTATGGTGCTAAACCAAGTGGGTTTACCCGTTGAGGGCATTGCACTAATCATTGGTGTTGACCGTTTGCTCGATATGGTACGCACCGCCGTAAACGTCACAGGGGATTGTGTGGCGACCGTTGTGATCGCTAAATCTGAAGGTGAATTTAACGAAGCCGTTTTCAACAATACCCAAGCAGGGAAAGTAGCCAGAAACTTTGATGAGCAAGTACATCAAATAGATAATAACCGCTAATACAATGAGTTAATCCTATAAACGCCCAGCATTGGCTGGGCGTTTATCTTGGTGACGAACTTAATAGTGATGTTAAAATCTGTGAACATGCCAATAGAATGTGACTTTATTTTTCGCTACATTAGCACACTATACTGATCCAAAGATGAGGAGAGACTATGTGGTGGAGAACAATCTGGATAATCGCAGCGTATTGGTTATTGAGCGCCCACTTTTTGCGTTATGACCAAGTGTATTTGACTGGCATCTTCGCATTAGCGCCCCTCAGCATCTTGATCAAACACAACCTCGTTATCCGGTTATTACAAGTTGTACTCTTTATCTGTCTATTTGCCGTTTGGGGTGTGACCATCATAGAAACCATTCAAATGCGTATTGCCCATGAAATGCCTTGGATAAGATTGGCTGCCATTATGGGTAGCGTCATACTCTTTACCTTAGGTTCCATATTGTGTGGGAATGGAATATTACGCTTGAGAGTGCAAAACTCCCGCTGGCGTTCATCGCCTATACGATAAAGTCGTCAAATGCCTTTTAAGACAAGATATTAGTTTTTATTTTAATCACTGGATTTGCTTGGTCAGCAAAGGTTAAGTTCATCTAGAATATGATAAGACAATATTTGGTCCTGTCGGATAATTTGCGTAAACTGGGCCTAATCGACTTAGAGGCATGAGCACTATGAGAATTTTGGTTGTTGAAGATGATCTTATTTTATCCCACCATCTGAAAGTACAATTAAGCGATTTAGGCAATCAAGTGCAAGTCGCCCTTACCGCCAAGGAAGGATTTTATCAAGCGACAAATTATCCTATCGATGTCGCCATTGTGGATCTAGGCCTACCCGATCAAGACGGCATTAGTCTGATCCAACAGCTTCGAGAAGCGGGACTTAAAGCGCCCATACTCATCTTAACTGCCCGGGTAAATTGGCAAGATAAAGTGGAAGGCCTGAATGCGGGTGCCGACGACTACTTAGTGAAACCTTTTCAAAAAGAAGAACTCGTCGCCAGACTCGATGCTTTAGTACGCCGTAGTGCAGGATTTGTTAAACCTGTAATTACCAGCGGTGAACTCAAGCTCGATCTCGCCGCAAAACAAGTGAGCCTAGGTGAAGAAGTCATGGAAGTCACCGCCTTCGAATACTTAATTCTCGAATACTTAATGCGCCATTGCCACGAAGTCGTCGCTAAACAACGACTACTCGATGTCATTTATGGCGATAAAGAAGGCGATCCTAACACCATCGAAGTCATGGTCAGTCGTCTTCGCAAAAAACTCACCCGTGATGGGATAGATAATCCCATAGTCACCATTCGTGGCCAAGGATATAAATTCAATCTGCCATGCAACTAAAATTAAAATTTAAGAAACGTCTGCTCACGCGGATGTTTCTCACCTCACTATCGATTATCACCTTAGTGGGTTTCGGTCTTGCGTGGATGGTCAACATTCTGCATGCGCAAAATAGTTACAATGAAGAAACCGCCCAGTTGATCGCAGAAATACCTCAAGTTGCCGCTGAATTACGGGAACACGATCTGATCCCCGATACGAGCGCATGGCTAGAGGAGAATAACAAACAAGAACGCTACGTGATTGCCAGCTGTGATGAAAAATTTAAGCAAGTCTGGACATCCTCCCTTGCCGTTGACCGTGGCTTATTTGACACCTGTGAGCGTTTTAACGAAATTCGCAACGATTCTCCGCCCTATTACTTAACCTTGTCCGATGACAGGGGCTACTTTGTGTACTTACTCGCGGTGGAAATCGCGGGGGTGCATTACAACCTGCTAGTGATGAAGGATGCCGCCAAACTCGAACAGGAATACAGTAAATTCAGTAAGCGCACCTATATTCGCTTAGCCATGGTGCTTGCGCTCGCGTTGATACTGCTGGTCAGTGCGGCTTATTGGGGAATGCGTCCACTGGTTCGGATGCAAAATGAGCTGCAATCAATTAATCAGGGCAAGAGTAGGTCGCTCTCCGAAGGCTATCCCGTGGAACTCGAAGGTGTAACCCAAGCACTCAACCAAATGTTGCAACAATCGAGTGCCCAGCAACAACGCTATCAAAATGCCATGAATGACCTCGCCCATAGCCTTAAGACACGTCTTGCGGCAGTCCATGCGATCACCGACGATACCAGTTTGAATAAGCAATCTGCCAATGAGAAAATTATGGAGCAGATAAGCCAAATGGATCAATTAGTTAAATATCAACTCAAACGCGCCATGTTAGGTCGCCAGGGGTTAAAGCAGGAACACACCGCCATTGCCCCCCTAGTAGATCAACTAGCTCAAATGTTATTTAAAATTTACCGGGATAAAAAAGTGCAATTTAGCGCCAAAATACCCACTAGCTTGTTGTTTCCAGGCAATAAAGGCGATCTAATGGAACTGTGCGGCAACTTAATGGAAAATGCCTTTCGCCTCTGCATCAGCCGGGTACAAGTGAGTGCTCGATTTAATGAACGGGGGGAATTTGAGTTAATCGTTGAGGATGATGGACCGGGCGTTGAAGAAAGCCTACGCCAAAAGATCATTCAGCGAGGGGTTCGCGCCGACACTCAATCCCCAGGTCAAGGCATTGGTTTAGCGGTATGCGATGAAATCGTCAACAGTTACGGTGGCAGTCTTAGCATTGAAGAAAGCCACTTAGAAGGGGCACGTTTTAGGATACGTATCCCTGTCTAGCCGACAGGGATAGCCCTTATTTTCACGCCATGGCCGCGTATAACTGCTCCGCGCGGTTAAACATCACCCAAGAGGTCGCTATGTATTTATCATTACTTTTGGGCATATTGCCACGGTGGGAATGGGTAAAACTGGCTGGGGCTATCACCATAGTGCCTTTCTTCGGTGAGATTTTGCGCTGCTGATAATAAAACTCAGTTTCGCCGCCCTCTTCCACATCGTTCAAATAAAACATATAAAGCACCACACGGTGCAGCGCTTCGTTATGGCCGTTTTGCGGAAATTGCTCCGAATGCCAATGGGGATAACCGCCTTTATTACGCTGATATTTTTGAATATTGATACTGCCACTGCGGTATAAATACTTTACTAAGGCTTCGGCTCTGGGCTGACCAAGACGTTCAAAATTACTGGGCGTTAACGTGACGGCTTGCCCTTGTTCATCACTGACAGATACCGCTACCGCGCCCATTAGCGCCATCGCATATTGAGTAAAATAATCTACCGTCCCTTTTAGGGTATAGCCTAACAGCTCATTTTTTAGGGGTTGTAGATCGGCAAAATTATCTAAGGTTAAATCACGGCTGATTTTTTTCTCAGGATCGACACCATTTCCTGTTTGTCCATCGACAACACCGGCATGTTGATCAAATGCTAAAATGAGACGGTTACACAGGTCATCTGGCAACGCATTAGGGTATACTTCAATAAAGTCCATACATACTCAATGGTGTGGCTATTGCTACTCTTACTATGCTGACATGTTAGTTAAGTAATTGTAAAGCTGCATCATTGATTTAAAATAACGCGATTGCCTTCACGATAACAACAATATGAAAAAAAGCTGTAAAGTCTCAGTTCACCAATTGCAGGTCGGCAACTTTGTCCGTTTGCCCGTGGCCTGGAAGGATCATCCCTTTTTATTTAGTAGTTTTCACATCAAACAAGCTGCACAAATCGAGTTAATCAAAAGCTTAGGTATTGAGCATGTCATTGTCGATCTTGAGCGCAGTGAAGTGGCTCCGCTGAATGCCGAAGCCATTAATCCCATCAAACTGCCGCCAAGCCCTGAAATCAATGTGCTTAAAAACGACATGGATCTATACAAGGCCGAACAAATTGAAGTGCAAAAAAAGTTGCGCCGCGATATCCACAAAACCGAGCAGAACTTTACCCGCTCTGTGGCCATGATGCGCAGCCTTATCTCAAAGCTGCGCAATCGCCCCTTGAATGCGGTGGACGATGCTAAGCTCTTAGTCCACAGTATGGTCGAGCAGTTGTTGACCTCAGATAACCTAGTGCTGCACTTAATGAGTGATGCCAAGCAGGATGAGAGTATTTATTACCACTCGTTAAATGTCGCCATCCTCTCTATGCTCATTGCCAAAGAAATGGAATGGGAGCGCAGTGAGATAGAAGCGATAGGCTTAAGTGCCTTGTTCCATGATGTGGGCAAGTTAAAAGTTCCCCCACAAATCCTGAAAAAATCCACCCCTTGGTCAACACCAGAGCTGAATTTTATCAAGCAACATCCACTGCTGGGCATTGAGCTACTCAAACTGGCCGATAACTTCCCCCAGGCGGCGTTACCCGCAATCACCAATCACCATGAGTTCCTCGATGGCAGTGGTTATCCTAAGGGATTAAAAGAAGATGCGCTGGATAAAATATCGCAACTTTTGGCCGTCGTAAATGAATACGACGCCCTCTGTTATCCCAACCAACAGGGCAAGGCTCGCATGCCTTACGCAGCCTTAGGCTATTTGTATAAACAGTACAAAACCAAGTTGAATCAGGAATATATAGGTAAGATGATCAAGATGCTCGGCATCTATCCCCCTGGCAGTGTGGTAGAACTGTCGAGCGGACAATATGCCATGGTGATGTCGGTTAACTTACAGAAACTACTCAGCCCAAAAATCCTCGTATATGATGCGCTGGTGCCTAAGGATCAGGCCCCGATTGTCGATCTTGAAGTCGAGGGCATTAGTATTGTGCGCTGCCTTCCCCCGGCGGCCCTCCCGGATAAAGTACATGAATACCTTAATCCCCGAGAACGTGTTAGCTATTATTTTGGCGGCGATAGCCGTAAATAAATCGCCAATGAAAAAGCCGGAGAGACTCCGGCTTTTTGCTAATACTTTGCGATTAAATCAAATTGGCCGATTACAGCCAATGCTTACGCTTAAAGAAAAAGTAAGTCCCCGCCGCACTGGCTAACATCATTAAAATCGCCATAGGATAACCGTACTGCCACTCAAGCTCCGGCATACTGCCAAAGTTCATCCCATAACTGCTGGCAATGAGTGTCGGTGGCAGAAACACCACGGCCGCGACCGAGAAAATTTTAATAATTTTATTCTGTTGTAGACCGCTAAAACCCATAGCCGCATCGAGTAGGAAGTTCAACTTATCGAAAATAAACTGGCTGTGGGGCATTAGGGATTCGATATCCGACAACATTTCCCGCAGATCTTTAAGGTGTTCATCGGAAAGTTGTCCACGGTAATAACGCTGCATATAACGCAGTGAACGTTGGGTATCGAGCAAACTCAAACGGATCTTACCGTTCGAGTCTTCCTGTAGGGTAATGAGCTTAAACACATCGTCCAATTCATCATTATCGAAGACTTGCTCACCGACATTTTCGAGCACTGTATAAACATCTTCAATTAAGTCAGACAGATAATCCACTTTCAGGTTAAACAGTTCGAGAAACAACTCCTGCGGCGTCGACACTTCGAGTCGACCTAAGCGCAAATAGTTGCGCAGCAGACGGATAAGCCCGACATCTTCTTCACGTATGGTCAGTAAAAAATTAGCCCGCAGGTTAAAGGAGACGTTAACGCCACGCACATCTTGCCCGACGCGCTGGGGGAATAAGGAATTGATATGTAGGCCATCGCTGTTTTGATAGAAACGTGCCGAGGCCTCAATCTCGTTGATATCTTCTTCGTCTGGCACTTCTTCAACGGAAAAGTGACTTAACCATTCTCGCTCTGCATCATCAGGTTTATAAAGATCCAACCAAATGGTCGACGTCGGAATACTGTCTTGAATGTTGATTTCGGTCACAGTGAGGCGACGGTTTTCGTAGACATAAGCAGTAATCATTTGTCCTCCTGAAAAAAACTTAAGCAAAAAGTCCACTTAAGTGCAGGCTAAAAAATTGTCGCTAGTTTACCGCATAAGTTGGTAATGAAAAGGCGGGAGAGATAAATTCATAAAATAAATCTGCCTTAATCTTCGAGGATCTCCAACCGCTCCGCATTAGAAAAACGAATATGCACCCCCTCAACCGTGACCATCTTAGTTTCTGAGATATCGCCTTTACGTGCATGATAAACGCCAAAATTCCCGCCGGATGGCGACACTATCGTCACAGTCACCACTTTATGCTGATCGCGCCAGTACCACACACTGTAGCTTAAAAGGCAAAGCCCCAGTAGCAAAAATGCCCCACTAATCCCATAACGGCGCCATAGGCTCGGTGACACAGATGTACTTGGCAATGGCTCTCGAATCGCGCTTGGTTTACGCTTAGCGAGCAGCAAAATCACCATAATGATCACGGCGAGCGTGAGCAGCAGTTTCGTTAACAAGATACACTCCAGAGGAACCGACTCGCCGTATTATAATCGACAAATCAATGGGAAACTGTCATTAAGATCAAGCTTATGCAACTCTTGCTTAACGCATTTACCTTAAACATAAGTTTAAGGCATTTGACTTAGAACTTGATCTTTGAAAACAGAAGATAACGCCACAAGATGACAAACAAAGGAAATTAAAAAGCCTCAAACAACCTTGCCATGCGTTGTATTTGACTCAAAGGCACTTGATGCCGATTGCGCTCCGCGCACAGTTTTTGGTGAACAGGATCTAATGGTTCGCCTACAAGCACAATACGCACTTGATAGCCGAGCGCTTTGGCCGCCGCCTCATAGGCCATATACTCCCAATGGCAAAGGTTGGTATTGTCGCAAATAATTATGGGTTCTTCTAAGGCCAACGCTTGGATAAATGCGGTCAGATTTCGTTGATGATATTCGGACAGTTTTTTCGCATCGAATCGATATTCACCCCCTTGGTAAAAAAAATGATCCGTGGAAAAAATCCCCTGCCTTCGAAGGCGAAAACCCACTTCCAAAGGCAAGGCTGCTATATACTCCTCAATCCAATGGGATTTACCACTCCCAGGTAATCCCCGCATGATAATGGCAAGTTTTTGACTCATACAGCCGCCAAATCACTACTAATAACTTGCCTAGCTAGGATAGTTTCGACCAATTTAGGCACTAACTCCCCCGCCCTACCCGTTAAATGATATTGGAATTGGCTGTGCCTATCGGGGATGAGTAAGTTCACTTCGACCGTTTGCGCACCGTGGTGATTAGCCGAATCGACAAAGCCCGCCGCGGGATAAACCGTGCCAGAAGTGCCAATCGCGATAAATAAATCACAGTTATCGAGCGCCTCGTGAATTCTATCCATACCTAGGGGCATTTCCCCGAACCACACAACATGGGGGCGTAACCTTTGGGCAGGAATACAGCAAGTGCAGCAATTTTCTGGACCAAAAGGCTCACGCAGGATAAATGTTTGCCGGGAACGCGGGCAGCGTCCCTTGGATAACTCCCCATGCATATGTAATAACCGCCGAGAACCCGCCCGTTCGTGCAAATTGTCAATATTTTGAGTGACGATCAATAATTGCCCAGGAAATTCTGCTTCCAGCCTAGCTAACGCCAAATGGGCGGCATTAGGCATCACATTGCCGCTGTGCAATTGCTCCCAACGGCTATTATAAAACCGCTCAACTAAGTCGACATCCCGCTCATAACCTTCGGGTGTGGCGACATCTTCAATATGATGCTCTTCCCACAGACCATCTTGATCGCGAAAGGTACGTAATCCCGACTCGGCGGAGATCCCTGCGCCAGTTAACACCACAATATGCTGGTACATACCGATTCCTTTAGTTTTAATTATGATGCCTATTGTCACGGACTTTTGTGGCCGTGAACATTATTTCTTGGTATAACCATACAAAAACTATGCTTGAATTGCCGCAAATTATTGCAATTTCGCACTCAGTGACACAATTTATCCGCATATAGGTGCAGAAAGCTAGAACAAAGGTTTCAGTTTTTAATTTGAGCCCCTATAATGGCTAACACTATCCACGGATGAACCTATTGGTTCTGCAATCAAGAGATTAGCAATGACAGATGGAAATCAAGCGCTAAAAAAAGCGGGTTTGAAAATCACCCTGCCACGAGTCAAGATCCTAGAACTGATGCAAGGACCTGAAAACCAACATATCAGTGCAGAAGACTTATATAAAAAACTGCTCGATTTAGGTGAGGAAATTGGTCTAGCGACAGTTTACCGTGTGTTAAACCAATTTGATGATGCCGGTATTGTCACTCGCCACCATTTTGAGAGCGGTAAAGCCGTATTCGAATTGTCGACCCAGCACCATCATGATCATTTAGTTTGCCTATCTTGCGGCAAAGTAATTGAGTTTTCTGATGAAGTTATCGAACGTCGCCAAGACGAAATCGCCATGAAGCACAATATTAAGCTCACTAACCACAGCTTATATTTGTATGGCCATTGCACTAATGATACCTGCGATCATAACGACGAATAACAAACGTTCGTTAGCGCAACAAGCGCGAAATAAGCTAGTCAGTTATTCGCTCAATAACAAAAAACCAGCCGAGGCTGGTTTTTTAATTTAAGACATTGTCACCTACTACGATAAAACCTTAGCGTAAATATTGACCCTGTGCCCCATAAACTCATTCTGCTCACGCCAGTGCATTCCAACGCGTTTAGCCACACCTTCAGAGCCCACGTTTCCCTCTAAGATTAATGCTATCGTTTTATCAATCCCGAATTGTGGAAACGCCTTTAGCGCCGCCAGTGCCGCTTCGCTGCCAATTCCCATTCCCCAATATTCAGGGAAATATCGGTATCCCAGCTCAACTTCATTAAACTCTGGGATAAACTTAGGTCCACAGAAGCCAATCACCTTATTATCGGCTTTGTGCTCGACGGCCCAACGACCAAACCCCCGCTGCTGGTAATCCTGTAGGATCACATTGTGAAATAAAGCTTCAGCCTGCTCACGGGAAGTAAAAGCGGCAGTGGGAATGTATTTCAGCATCGCTGGAATGCTGTTCATTAGAAACAAAGCATCAATATCTTGCTCTGTAAATGGGCGAATAATTAAACGTTCGGTTTGGGTGATCATCTTTGCTCCATTAAGATTTATCTACATGCTTCACAGGTAACGGGTCATACACTGAGTCGATTAGCGGTGAAAATCGCCGCTGCGCTCCGGTTGATAAACAATATTTTCAATACGGACTTTAACCAAAGTACCACCGGGCCCAGGCCATTCAATTTCATCACCTTGGGATAAACCCAGCAAGGCACTTCCCACGGGAGCGAGGATCGAGATAGTCCCTTCGCCATTAGCATCCTTGGGATACACTAACCGCAGACAGAAAGTATCACTACTGGATGAAACGCTAAACTTCACTTGTGAGTTCATGGTCACTACATTGGCAGGCATCTGCGCCGCTGGGACTATGTCGGCCCTGTCTAATTCAGCCTCTAATGCCGCTTTCCCTGGGAATGCATTTGCTGGCAGTGACTCTAGTAATCGCTCTAGTCTTTCTAAATCGATTTCCGAAATAATGATCTTTGGTATTTTCACAGTTTTACCTCATAAAAAATAGATGTTTACACCGTTAAATTGGCAAACATCAATCTCGTAACTTACCCTCCCCCAATGGGATAAGCCCGATAAAAATGACGCTCACAGCCTTAGGCTGCAATCGTATGACATCAATTTGAATTCAAGATATTTTGCAGAAACAGCACTGAAGCCATTAGCCCTTGGTTTATACTTAATGGCTCCACTCAAACAATGCTCGCCGATTGCACAAGCGAGTGCCGAGTAGAGAATACTCAATCT
>NZ_PFGL01000002.1:0-1484 GCF_002783505.1 Shewanella sp. CG12_big_fil_rev_8_21_14_0_65_47_15 | reverse complement strand
CTACACAAATCCCCCGGTAAATTCGGGGGATTTTTTTGAACTCGCGCTGATGTTGTTGATCTGATCTACAAAACAACTTTAGGCGCACTCTATGAATTTTATTTCCAACCCAGCACAATGGGCCCAACATCTCTTCCAACACGCCAGTCTAGGTGATGCAAGGCGCGTCAAACGCTTGATTGCATTGTCGGCAACGCTGGCTGCTCATACGGGGAAATCTGTGCCGCAAGCCAGTCAAACTGCCGCTGATATTGAAGCCGCTTACCGTTTTATCCGCAATGAGGCCATTTCGGCCGATGCCATCGCCGAAGCAGGCTTTATGACAACGACGCAAGAAGCCTTAGCATTTGACACCTTACTGGCACTGGAAGACACCAGTTCGCTGAATTTCTCTCACAAAGGGGTCCGTGATGAACTGGGGCATATTACGTCTCATCTATCGAGCCGCGGATTTCAAGCACATTCGGTGTTGCTGTATGCACCGTTACAGAAGCAAGTGGTAGGTTTAATTGAACAACATCTGTGGACCCGCGACATAGCAACGATGGGAAAGCACAAAGATGCAACCAAAAGACCTTATGGGGAAAAAGAGAGTTTTAAATGGCAGCGGGCCTCACAAAATGTCGCTAATCGTTTGGGTCAACACATGGCACATGTGGTCAGTGTCTGTGACCGCGAAGCGGATTTAATTGAGTACCTACAATATAAACTCGAGCATCAACAACGGTTTGTGGTGCGCTCGATGATAAGTCGGCATATCGAAGAAGCCGAAGGTAAGTTACATCTGTACGGCCATTCGCTGCAAAGTGCTGGGGAGCGAATGGTAGAGGTGGTCCAAAAAGGGGGGCGCAAAGCCAGAGTAGCCACCTGTGAAGTCCGTTTTGCACCGGTAACCCTGAAAATGCCAAGCAATAAAGTCGGCGGAAGTACGCCGTTGTTTTATGTCAGTTGTATTGAAAAAGGCAATGTAGATGGATTGTGCTGGCACCTGCTGACGTCGGAACCCGTCACCACGACGGAGCAAGCGCTGACGATTCTGTGCTGGTATGAAAAGCGCTGGCTGATAGAAGACTTCCATAAATCCTGGAAAAGCGGCGGGACTCAGGTTGAAGACTTGCGTTTACAAAGCAAAGACAATTTGGAGCGGATGATTACTATCCTAGCGTTTATTGCGGTGCGAGTTCAACAGTTGCGCCATCTTGGGTTACAACAAGAACTGGCAAAGCAACAAAGCTGTGAAACATTGTTGGGTTGCAAAGCGTGGAAATTACTGTGGCTGAAAGTTGAAAAAAGCCGCCCACCCAAGCAAGCACCAAGTGTGCACTGGGCTTATCTCAGTTTAGGGAAATTAGCGGGTTGGCACGATAGTAAACGAACAGGAGTCGTTGGTTGGGAGCGGTTATGGGAAGGATGGTTCAAACTGCAAACCATCCTTGAAGGCTATGAATTGGCACAGTCTCTTGAGTACGAAATGTGATCAAGAG
>NZ_PFGL01000034.1:5374-8818 GCF_002783505.1 Shewanella sp. CG12_big_fil_rev_8_21_14_0_65_47_15 | reverse complement strand
TTTAAGAAAAGGTCTGTACCTTCTCGGCGGCTGAGCTTGAGCTTGGGACCCAAGTATCTTGCCATGATCTTTCTCCAACTATCCTAATGAAACGACGTTATACACGACGCTTTTTAGGAGGACGACAACCATTATGAGGGATCGGCGTCACATCGGTAATGTTGGTAATTTTATAACCAACAGCGTTCAGCGCACGAATGGCTGACTCACGACCTGGACCTGGACCCTTCACAAACACTTCAAGGTTTTTTAAACCGTAGTCTTGAGCAGCAGCACCTGCACGCTCAGCAGCCACCTGTGCAGCAAATGGAGTAGATTTACGTGAACCACGGAAACCTGAACCACCTGAAGTAGCCCATGACAACGCATTACCTTGACGATCTGTAATGGTGACAATAGTGTTGTTGAAAGAAGCATGGATATGAGCCATGCCATCTGCAACCTGTTTACGTACGCGCTTACGCGGAGAACGTGACGGAACTTTAGCCATTGCTTTACCTTCCCGTTACTTTCTAATTGGTTTACGTGGACCTTTACGCGTACGCGCATTGGTCTTAGTACGTTGCCCACGAAGAGGCAGGCTACGACGATGGCGGAGACCACGATAACAACCAAGATCCATAAGACGCTTGATGTTCATTGAAATCTCACGACGTAAGTCACCTTCTACAATGTATTTGGCAACTTCTTCGCGTAGTGTATCTATTTGAGCTTCGCTCAATTCCTTGATCTTAGCAGTTTCAGCGATAGCTGTAGCCGCGCAGATTGCTCTGGCGCGAGTACGGCCGATGCCGAAAATAGCAGTCAATGCAATGACTGTATGCTTTTGATCAGGAATGTTAATGCCAGCGATACGGGCCACTATGCACTCCTTAAAGTTAAAGGCCATCTGTGAAAAGCCCGAAAGGATACTCAACAGATGACAGATTTGCAATCATTTTTTAGTCAGCCCCAAAATTAGGGCCGACTAAAATGTTTTTTAGCCTTGACGCTGTTTGTGTTTTGGTTCAACACAGATAACGCGTACAACGCCACTACGCTTGACGATCTTGCAATTACGGCAGATCTTCTTCACGGAAGCTCGAACTTTCATTTCATCACTCCGTAAAGCTAATTAGCGACCAAAGCGATCTAAATTCGCTTTGTTTACTAGGTTAGCTTTCTTCATCACAGACTCATACTGATGTGACATCATATGGGTCTGAACCTGAGCCATGAAGTCCATGATCACAACTACCATAATGAGTAGTGAAGTACCGCCAAAATAGAACTGTACTTTCCATGCGATTAACATGAACTCCGGAATTAAGCAGATAAAGGTAATGTATAACGCGCCTGCTAATGTCAAACGAGTCATTACTTTATCAATGTAACGCGAAGTCTGTTCTCCAGGACGGATCCCAGGGATGAATGCACCACTCTTCTTCAGGTTATCAGCTGTCTCACGTGGGTTAAACACCAACGCAGTATAGAAGAAACAGAAGAAAATAATTGCTGTTGCATATAATAATGAGTAAAGCGGTTGTCCAGGTGACACAGCCAGTGAAAAATCACTTAACCATGACATGGATTCATTTTGACCAAACCACTGAGCCAGTGTTCCAGGGAACAAAATGATGCTTGACGCAAAAATTGGGGGAATTACACCCGCCATGTTTATTTTCAGCGGTAAGTGGGTACTTTGCGCGGCGAACACCTTACGGCCTTGCTGACGCTTAGCATAGTTAACGACGATACGACGCTGACCACGTTCCACAAACACTACAAAATAAGTCACAGCAAATACAATTACCGCGAGCAACAACAATACTAACACATTCAAGTCACCTTGACGCGCCTGCTCAGCCGTTTGGCCGATAGCGGAAGGTAATCCAGCAACAATACCTGCGAAAATCAGAATCGAGATACCGTTACCTATACCACGTTCGGTAATCTGCTCGCCTAGCCACATCAGGAACATAGTTCCAGTAACTAAACTGACAACCGCAACAAAGTAAAATCCAAATCCAATGTTGACCACAAGGCCAGGTACTAAATTTGGTAACCCGGTTGCAATACCGACCGACTGGAATGTACCCAGCACTAAGGTACCCCATCTGGTATATTGACTGATTTTCTTACGTCCTGATTCGCCTTCCTTTTTTAATTCAGCGAGTGCAGGATGCACAACAGTCAACAATTGCATGATAATCGATGCCGAAATATACGGCATAATACCCAATGCAAAGATAGAGGCACGCGAAAGGGCGCCACCCGAGAACATGTTAAACATGCCCAGGATGGTCCCTTTTTGCTGAGCAAACAGCTCTGCTAATACAGCTGCGTCAATACCAGGAATTGGCACAAACGAACCGGCCCTAAAGACGATAATCGCACCAATCACGAACAGGAGGCGAGCTTTCAACTCAGAAAGTCCACCTTTCGCGCTTTTTAAATCAAGTCCTGGTTTTGCCATCGACGTATTATTCCTCGATCTTACCGCCAGCAGCTTCAATTGCTGCACGAGCACCTTTGGTTACCTTCAGACCTTTAACAGTCACAGGGCGCTCAATGGTACCTGAAAGAACAATTTTCGCAAACTGGATGTTGCGAGTAATAACGTTCGCATCTTTCAGAGCGTTTAAGTCGATAACATCACCGTTAACTTTAGCTAGTTCGAGTACACGAACTTCAGCTGTTACCATAGCGCGACGCGAGGTAAAACCAAATTTAGGTAAACGGATCTTAAGTGGCATTTGACCACCCTCGAAGCCTGGGCGTACACCGCCACCGCTGCGAGATTTTTGGCCTTTATGACCACGACCCGCAGTTTTACCTAAGCCTGAACCCATACCACGGCCTACGCGCTTTGGTGCATGCTTAGAGCCTGCAGCTGGAGATAGAGTATTTAAACGCATCTATTAATCCTCCACCTTAACCATGTAGTAGACCTTGTTGATCATACCGCGAACAGAAGGAGTATCTTCTAATTCCACAGTGTGACCAATGCGACGCAGACCAAGACCTGTTAAGGTTGCACGGTGTTTTGGTAAACGACCGATAGCACTTTTAGTCTGAGTAACTTTTACAGTTTTAGTTGCCATGGTGCATTACCCCCGAATTTCGTCAACATTCAGGCCACGCTTAGCTGCGATTTGCGAAGGTGACTTCATGTGCACCAATGCATCGACAGTCGCGCGAACGATGTTGATCGGGTTAGTAGAACCGTATGCTTTTGACAGAACGTTATGCACGCCTGCTACTTCCAATACGGCACGCATTGCGCCACCGGCGATAATACCGGTACCCTGTGATGCTGGTTGCATGTATACACGTGAACCAGTATGACGACCTTTAACTGGGTGATGCAGAGTACCTGCATTCAACTCCACGGTCACCATGTTACGACGGGCTTTTTCCATAGCTTTTTGAATTGCTGCTGGAACTTCGCGCGCTTTACCATAG
>NZ_PFGL01000034.1:0-5311 GCF_002783505.1 Shewanella sp. CG12_big_fil_rev_8_21_14_0_65_47_15 | reverse complement strand
CTGAGCTTCTAATTTAGCCATTTTTATAACCCCTTAGAACTGGAGGCCAGCTTCACGAGCAGCATCTGCTAGAGCAGCTACACGACCGTGATACTTGAAACCAGAACGATCGAACGCAACAGAAGTCACGCCTTTTTCGATCGCGCGCTCAGCAACAAACTTACCTACTGCTTTAGCCGCGTCTACGTTACCGGTACTCTTCAGTTGCTCTTTAACCGCTTTTTCCACGGTTGAAGCAGCTGCCACCACCTGAGCTTCAGGATTGATCACCTGAGCATAAATGTGACGCGGTGTACGATGTACAACCAGACGGTTCACGCCCAGCTCTTGGATCTTCTTACGAGCGCGAATAGCGCGACGTAAGCGAGATGTTTTCTTATCCATATCGCGTTACCTACTTCTTCTTAGCCTCTTTACGGCGTACTACTTCGTCGTCATAGCGAACACCCTTGCCTTTGTATGGCTCTGGTGGACGGTATCCGCGAATCTCAGCAGCGACTTGGCCAATTAACTGTTTATCAACGCCACGTAGGACGATGTCAGTTTGGCTAGGGCACTCTGCAGTAACGCCTGCGGGCAGTTTGTGTACTAACGGATGAGAGAAACCTAAAGTCAGGTCAATATCAGCACCGACGAGTTTCGCACGGTAACCAACGCCAACTAACTTTAACTTACGCTCAAAACCTTGAGATACACCAACAACCATGTTGTTTACTAACGCACGAGTTGTACCTGCCTGTGCCCAAGCGTTAACTACGCCTTCAACAGGGAGGAACTTAACTACGCCATCTTCAATAACAACATTGACCGCATTGTTGATCACTCGAGTCAGACTACCTTTTCCGCCTTTGACGGTCAGAGTCTGTTCGTTTAAGGTCACCTCTACGCCAGCTGGAATAGATACTGGTGCTTTTGCTACACGAGACATTCCTAGCTCCTTATGCTACGTAGCAGATAACCTCGCCACCCATGCCTGCAAGGCGGGCGGCACGATCAGTCATCAAGCCTTTAGAAGTGGACACAATTGCGACACCCAGTCCGCCCATCACCTTTGGAAGTTCGTTTTTACCTTTGTAAATACGAAGACCAGGACGACTTACGCGCTGGATAGTCTCAACGACTGGTTGGCCTTGGAAATACTTTAATGTAATTTCCAGTTCAGGCTTGGCTTCATCTGCTACGGCGTAATCAGCGATATAACCTTCTTCTTTAAGCAGTTTCGCAATAGCGACTTTCAACTTAGCAGAAGGCATCTTCACAGATACTTTGTTAGCAGCTTGGCCGTTACGAATACGGGTTAACATATCCGCAATAGGATCTTGCATGCTCATATTAGCTTACTCCGTGACAAGTGCTTACCAGCTAGCCTTACGTAGGCCAGGAACTTCACCACGCATGGTTGCTTCACGTAACTTGATACGGCTTAAGCCGAACTTACGTAGGAAACCATGTGGGCGACCAGTTTGATTACAACGATTGCGTTGACGCGCAGCGCTGGAATCACGTGGTAGAGCTTGCAACTTTAATACTGCATCCCAACGGTCTTCGTCAGAAGAAGTTGGACTGACAATAATAGCTTTAAGAGCGGCGCGCTTTTCAGCGAACTTAGCTACGAGCTGTGCACGTTTAACTTCACGTGCTTTCATTGATGATTTTGCCATTACGCTACCCTTATTTCTTGAATGGGAAGTTAAAAGCGTCTAACAAAGCACGACCTTCTTCGTCAGTCTTCGCAGAGGTAGTGATAACAATATCCATACCGCGAATTTTATCGATTTTATCGTAATCGATCTCTGGGAAAATGATCTGCTCACGCACGCCCATTGCGTAGTTACCACGGCCGTCAAACGCTTTAGCGCTTAAGCCACGGAAGTCACGAATACGTGGGATTGCGATATCGACTAAACGCTCTAAGAATTCCCACATACGCTCACCGCGCAGGGTCACTTTACAGCCAATAGGGTAGCCTTCACGGATTTTAAAACCAGCAACTGATTTACGAGCAACAGTTACTACTGGTTTTTGACCAGCGATCGCAGTCATATCACGGACAGCATGTTCCATGATTTTCTTGTCTGCAACTGCTTCGCCAACACCCATGTTCAGGGTGATTTTCTCAATCCGAGGGACTTGCATGACACTGGTATAACCGAACTTTTTAGCAAGTTCAGCGACAACAGTCTCTTGGTATTTATCATGCAGTTTCGCCATCGTTTACTCCAATTACTTAACGAGTTCACTGGTCGATTTGAAGAAGCGAACTTTTTTGCCATCTTCAAAGCGGAAACCAACGCGATCAGCTTTGCCAGTGGCAGAGTTGAAAATCGCTACATTTGATGCTTGTATCGGTGCTTCTTTCTCAACAATACCGCCAGCTACGCCCAGTTGTGGGTTTGGCTTTTGGTGTTTTTTGACAAGATTGATGCCTTCAACAATTAATTTACCAGTAGGTAGGACTTGAGAAACTTTAGCGCGTTTACCCTTGTCTTTACCTGCTAATACAATCACTTCGTCTTCACGACGGATTTTAGCTGCCATTTTGAAGCTCCTTACAGTACTTCTGGTGCCAGCGAGACAATTTTCATGAATTGTTCATTACGCAATTCACGTGTCACTGGTCCAAAGATACGAGTGCCAATCGGCTGCAGGTTGTTGTTCAAAAGAACCGCTGCATTCCGATCGAAGCGAATGACAGAACCGTCTGGACGACGTACGCCTTTCTTAGTACGGACTACCACCGCGTTATACACATCACCTTTCTTCGCTTTAGCGCGAGGAATCGCTTCTTTAACAGAAACTTTGATGATGTCGCCGATACCGGCATAACGACGATGAGAGCCACCCAAGACCTTAATACACTGAACTCTGCGTGCGCCGCTATTACATGCGACGTCAAGAGTCGATTGCATTTGGATCATTTTAAGTGCTCCGCTATCGTTACTACACAATTCCCACTATGGGACTATAAACGCCAATTTTTGCTATTAATTTAGTCAAAAATGGCGCGCAAATATAACACCATAAAAGTGGAAAGTATAGTATTAAAAAACAAACGGCCCCAAATACTGGAGCCGTTTACCTAAATACCTAATTATCTTAGGCCTTTGATACTACTTCAACCAGGGTCCAAGATTTAGTCTTAGACAAAGGACGACATTCGCGAATCGCTACTACGTCACCTTCATTGCACTGATTAGTTTCGTCATGTGCATGGATCTTAGTTGTACGCTTAATGTATTTCCCATAGATTGGGTGTTTCACTTGGCGTTCGATAGCAACAGTAATGGACTTGTCCATTTTGTTACTAGTAACACGACCCTGCAAAGTACGGATTTTATCAGACATTATGCACCCGCCTTAGAAGTAATAATGGTCTTAACGCGCGCAATGTTACGGCGCACCAATTTCAGTTGATTAGTCTGAGTCAACTGACCAGTGGCGTGTTGCATACGCAGGTTGAACTGCTCACGCAGCAGACCAAGTAGTTCAGCGTTCAGTTCTTCAACGCTCTTTTCTCTTAGTTCGCTCGCTTTCATTACATCACCGTCTTAGTTACGAAGGTAGTCTTAATTGGAAGCTTGGCAGCAGCTAAAGCAAACGCTTCACGAGCGATCACTTCAGAAACACCATTCATCTCATAAAGAACCTTACCAGGTTGAATCTGACATACCCAGTATTCAACGTTACCTTTACCTTTACCCATACGCACTTCAAGAGGCTTAGAGGTAATCGGCTTGTCCGGGAAAACTCGAATCCAAATTTGTCCCTGACGCTTAATGTGACGTGTCATGGCACGACGTGCAGATTCGATCTGACGTGCAGTTAAACGGCCACGGCCGACTGCTTTCAGACCAAAAGTACCAAAGCTAACTTCGGTACCGTTCGCTAGACCGCGGTTACGGCCTTTGAACATCTTGCGAAACTTCATACGTTTAGGTTGCAGCATTGCCGGCTCTCCTATTTACCACGAGGCTTGCGCTTAGGTTGCTGCTGTTTCGGCTCTTCAATCTGTGGCAGCATTCCGTCCAGAACTTCACCTTTGAAGATCCAAACTTTAACACCAATCACACCGTATTGAGTGTGACTTTCAGATGTAGAATAGTCGATATCAGCACGCAAAGTATGTAAAGGTACACGACCTTCACGATACCACTCAGAGCGCGCAATCTCAGCACCGCCTAGACGGCCACTAACTTCAACTTTGATACCTTGAGCACCAATACGCATTGCGTTTTGTACCGCGCGCTTCATAGCACGACGGAACATCACACGACGCTCTAATTGCTGTGCAATAGAGTCAGCAACTAATTTGGCATCTAGCTCAGGTTTACGGATCTCAGCGATGTTAATTTGAGCAGGAGTGCCAGCAAGTTTAGAAACTGCAGCACGCAATACTTCAACGTCTTCACCTTTCTTACCAATCACAACACCTGGACGGGCAGTGTGAATCGTAACGCGGATGCTTTTCGCTGGACGTTCGATAACAATCTTAGATACTGACGCAGCTTGTAACTTCTCTACAAGAAACTTACGCACTTCCCAGTCGCTGTTCAGATTATTGGCATAATCTGACTTATCTGCGTACCAGGTAGAGATCCAAGGCTTGGTGATACCCAGACGGATACCATTAGGATGTACTTTCTGTCCCATTGCTCTCTCCTAGCGATCTGATACAACCACAGTAATGTGGCTGGTACGCTTCATGATACGATCAGCGCGGCCTTTAGCACGTGGCATGATACGCTTCATAGTTGGACCCTCGTCAACAAAGACGGCTCCTACTTTTAGCTCATCAATATCCGCACCTTCGTTGTGTTCGGCGTTTGCGATAGCTGAGTCAAGTACTTTTTTAACCAGTACGGCGGCTTTTTTCGGGCTGAAAGTCAAAATTTCGAGGGCCTTAGCAACAGGCAAACCACGAATTTGATCGGCAACCAGACGGGCCTTCTGCGCAGACGTACGGGCAAAACGATGTTTAGCTAAAACTTCCATCTTATTCCTCCCGTATTAACGCTTCTTCGCTTTCTTATCAGCAGCATGGCCGCGATAAGTGCGAGTTGGTGAGAATTCACCAAGTTTGTGGCCGATCATTTCGTCAGTTACGAACACAGGAACGTGCTGACGACCATTATGGACAGCGATGGTCAAACCAATCATATTTGGAATGATCATAGAGCGACGTGACCAAGTCTTAATAGGCTTTTTGTCACCGGCTTCCATCGCTTTCTCTACCTTCTTCAGCAAGTGCAGGTCAATGAAGGGACCTTTCTTGAGAGAACGTGGCATGGCGAATCCTCTTACTATTTATTAC
>NZ_PFGL01000033.1 GCF_002783505.1 Shewanella sp. CG12_big_fil_rev_8_21_14_0_65_47_15 | reverse complement strand
CGATGCTGAATCCCTGATCCAACATCCAGCGTCGATGACGCACTCTCCCTATACGCCAGAGGCGAGGGCGGCGGCTGGGATTGGTGACAATCTGTTGCGGATCTCCATCGGCCTAGAAGATTGTGATGACATTATCGCCGACCTAAGCCAAGCCTTAGGGAGATTGGCATGATGGTAAAGTCGCGCATTTAACAGCGGTAAAAATGGGGCGCGAGTAAGCGCCCTATTTTTATGCTCAAACATGCACGCTATTTTATGATTAAGCATGCCTGAATAGGCCTTAAGTTGAGTGATGGATAATATTTGTTGTGGCGATTTGGTAATTCAGAAGACCTTAGTCTATTTTTGATTTGAGGCCACGGAAGTAGGACGAAAGGCCGAATATTATGGAAAGAGGAACTATTATGAAAACCACACGCAATATAACGGCTATTGTGAGTGCAATTGCGCTGACTGCATTAGTAGCCATCCCTGCAATCGCAGCGGATCCCGTCAAAGAAGCCACTAAAGTACAGACTCAAGCAAACATGGATGTGAAGGATGCGGCATCGGAAGCGAAAAAGGCGGTACCTGATACCACTCAAGTCAATATTAATACCGCCTCCTCTGAACAGTTGCAAATGCTGAAAGGGATCGGTGCCGCTAAGGCCCAGGCTATCATAGATTACCGTGCCCAGAACGGTAAGTTTAAGGCGGTCGATGATTTAGCGAATGTATCGGGTATCGGTGCAAAACTGATTGAACAGAATCGACATTTGATGAAGATCTGAACCATTCATCCACGCCAAATAATGATTATTTGAGCGCAACAACGCCGAAAAAGCCTACGAATGTAGGCTTTTATCATTTAAATACCATGGTTTGCCTATAGATTGTCCAGTTAAGCGGGATATTTGCCAAATGGGTGGATTAGCACTTGATCCCTTAGGTGCCATAGGGGATAATCCGCGTCGTTCAACTAATGTCCTCACTTCATTGTGGATTGTTATTTGAAGTTATGGTGACCCTAGGGTCCCCCCGCAATGATAACTTGTGAACTCGGCCAGGCCCGGAAGGGAGCAACCGCAGCAAGCGACTCGTGTGCCGGGGTGTCGGCTCTAGGGGAACCTCCAAATTCCTTTCTGTTTTCTCTAGTTTTACTCAAACTCCAACCTCATTTAGTTTTACGCTTAATCATTTTACTGGCAAATGTTGTTGGCAAAAATCAATATTCTGTTTCTTCCTGCAGCTTTTTTTGTAGATTCTGTTTGAGAAAGGCTCGGGATTTTTCTAATGCGGCTTGAATTTCCCGCTTCAACTCCTGCAACTCGTTGTAGTCTTCAAAAAAGTAAGTGTCGACGAGGTGGCGTATATAACGCACGGGCAGTTGGTTGAGTGTTACACAACAGAGGTCGGCTAAATAATCCTCTGGCAGTTCATCCATAAGTCCTTCATCGGATAACATTTCCATTAAGAGAACTTCGTAATAGTTACGGATTTCGAGTTGCATCGCTGTGCTCCATGATGGTTTTTATTGAGTGTGCTACCACAAATGGTTTGCCGCAATAAAAAGTTGGCTGTGTCTTTGGCTTAATTGTAGTGCGTCTCTGCTATAGCCGCCGCCTATCACGGCTGCAATTGGAATATTTGCCGATTTTGCCATTGACAACACAGTCAAATCCCGTCTGAACACCCCTTCTTGGCTGATATTCAGCAAACCGAGATCGTCATCTTGATGAATATCGACCCCTGCATCATAGAGGATAAGATCCGGCTGATGGATCCGAATAAGGAGGGCGAGTGTCTGCTCCATGGTTTCGAGGTAGACGCTATCATCGCTGCCTTTGCTCAGTTCGATATCATAGTGGGAATATTGCTTACGACTCGGGAAATTCTCTTTACAGTGAATAGAGCAACTGACTATTCCTTGATGTCGGTGGCTGAGTGTTGCACTACCGTCACCTTGATGCACATCACAATCAAAAATCAGTACCTTGTGTACTTGCTGGTTAGCAATGGCATTTCTAGCCGCTAGGATAAGATCGTTGAAAATACAGTAACCACTGCCAAAATCGTAGTGGGCATGGTGATAACCACCGGTTAAATGCAGGCTAATGCCGTGCTCGATAGCTAATGAGGCTGTGAGTGTGGTGCCCGCCACTGAATGTAAAGTACGCTCGACTAAGGCTTCACTCCAGGGAAAACCAATTCGTCTGAACGCCATCATTGGTAAAGTGCCTGTGATAAACTGCTCAACATACTCTTTTTGATGTACTTGCATGACATCCTGCGCCGTCATCGCGATGGGGGCGTGAAACTGTGCTGGTGTAGCAAGCTGATTATCGAATAAGTATTGCCGAAGGTTTGCGTATTTAGTGGTGGGAAATCTGTGGTGAGAGGGAAGCGCCAGCTTGGAATAGCTGGCGTGATAAACCAATGGGATCATAGCCAATATCGACTAAACCTTGTTATCGCAAGGTGTTATAGCTGTGAAATTGCCCAACTCATAAATTCTTTACGTGTTTTCTCATCGGCTTGTAGCCACCAATACTGCAACATTTGCTGGGGACTCGCTGCCGCCGCCTTAGAAGCATCGACTGGCGCCGTTAATGACGTTGCATTTATCGCGGCTTGGGTCGAGGTTGGCGCCGCAGTGATAACGGCGGCCGTGGCACCCGCTGCTCCCGTCGCTGCCGCAGCCGTACCGGATACATCAACGGCTTGGTTACCACTGAACAGGCGAGAAACAAAACTTTCTTCTTCAATATCGGTATTGGCAACTTGGTAGTTGACTTGGCCCTTGTCACTGCGGGTTAACACTACCTGTGGATTTTGAGCATAGGACTTAGGTTTTTTGACCACTTTACCTTCGGCGGCTTGGAGGTAGTATTGATGATCACCATCGACTTCTAAGGTCACAATAAAAGGGGCTGATTTAACAAAGGTTTGGCTATCACTAAAGTCGTCTTCAACCATCTCATGGTAACGAATGGCAATTTTATGGGTACCAGACGCCAAGGCTAAGCTGCTCTTGTGATTAAATACGCTGGACTCGACTTTTTTACCATCGAGGGCAAGGTATTCGAAGGACATGGGAATATTCAGATCTGCAGCAAAGGCTGAGGCAGAGCCGAGTAACACGAGCAGACTACTGATTGGCAAAAGTGATTTCATTATTGTTCCTTAACGATTATGGCTCTGATGCGGACGTTCGAATGCTTGAATGCGATCTTCTATATAACTGATAGCTTGTCTGCATTTCCCTAGACGACGATGCATCAAAAGGATGTCATTTTGCAAACTGATTTTGTCAGCACTATGACAGTTTTCAAGTTTTGATTCCATTTCTGCAATTTTTTGCTCAAATTTTTTCGCCCAGTTTAAGTGCTTGTTCAGTTCTTCGTAAATTTCATGGCTATTTTGTAACACATTGCTGGCGATCCAGCCAAATCCGCTTTCTTGATGGGATAGGGCTTGACGCTTGGCAAAACGAGCACGGCTACTGGCGCGTTGCTGGTTTTTTGATTTTAAATCAATGGATGTGGTCAGGAGTGCGCGCTTTACCGCTGTGAATCTATCTTGAATGCGTTCACAACTCAACGCGATAGTGTGAGGCGCGAGTTTGAGGTTAATTTGTTTTTCCAACTGACTGATACTACTGCGGATCTGCTCGATGCAGGGCATTAACTGGGCACCATGCTGAATAAATAACGATTGGTTAAAACGCTCGGTATCTAGCAAGAGTTTACGTTGCTGCGGTGCGAGGTGGTTATCGTGCAGAATGACTTCCTGCTCGAGCGCTTTGAGTTGATTTTTCAGGATGCTGAGTAGCTGCTTTGTATTCAAAACCATGCACTCCAAACTAAATTTGCCGCAATCGCGAGTACAATTAACACAAATAAGGGCCGAATAAAGGGTAAGCCCAATTTAATCGCACAGCGGGCGCCGATAAACGAGCCTAACATCATACACAAGCCCATCCAAAGCCCTATTTGCCATTGTACTTGCCCTAGCCACGCAAAAATCCCTAAGGCGGTGAGGTTGCTGGTAAACGTCATCGCACGGGCAAGGCCGCAGCTGTGAAGCAAGGGTAATTTATAGAGTGAACCTGCACTGACGGTCCCAAATGCGCCAATCCCTGGACCTGCAAAGCCGTCATAGGCGCCGAGGATCAGCCCTTGTAGCCCTTGTTTTTGTTTAGGCGGTGATTGAGCCAATGCTTGGCAATCGGTATCGGATATCGCATTGGGGCTGACTAAGCTATAAACAGCTATACCGATAATGAGTAAGGGTAAGATTTTTTCCAGCCACTGTGTATCTAGCAAATAAACTAATAGGCTACCAAGGATAGCCCCCACAAAAGTGGCAATAAAAGCCATGTACCAGAATGCGGGTTTAAACAGATGTTGGCGGTAGTAGGTCCATGCCGCCATAGATGAGCCAAAACTTGCTGCGAGTTTATTTGTGCCAAGAACAGTGTGTGGGGCAATGCCAAGGGTTAACAGTGCCGGAATTGACAATAGACCACCGCCGCCGACTACAGCATCGATAAAACCAGCGATAAGACCTATGACTGCCAACAGGGCCCAGTTGCTGGGCTCGAGTAACAACTCCAAATTTCAATCCTACTCTATGACACGTCTAAAGGGAGGCAAGGCATCTAACAGGGATTTACCGTAACGTTTAGTCACTAAGCGCCTATCTAAAATAGTGACGCGGCCATAATCCTGTTCTTTACGCAGTAATCTACCACAACTTTGGATGAGCTTGCGCGAGGCATCTGGAATGGTCAGTTGTAAGAAGGGGTTGCCACCTTTGACTTTGACATATTCCGCATGGGCTTGCTCAACGGGGGAGGTGGGTACCGCAAAGGGTAACTTAGTGACAATCAGATTGGTCAGATAATCCCCCGGTAAGTCGAGCCCTTCTGAAAAACTGCCGGTACCAAACAAAATGCTCGGTTCACCTTTATCACACTTGGCTTTATGATTTTCGAGCAACTGTTGCCGTGGAGCATTACCCTGAATAAGTAGCTCTGTGGTCAGTTTACCTTCGAGTAATTCAACCACTTTTTCCATTTGCCAGTAAGATGCAAACAGCACTAAAGTTGCCATTTCTCCCTCTATCAATTCAATAATTTGCTCGGCTAACTCCTCGGTATAGGCATCATCCGTAGGCTCAGTCTTCATTTTGGGTAAATAGAGTGTGGCATTATTGGGGTAATCGAAGGGAGATTGCAGTGCCAAATAGCGACTACCATCGTTGAGTGACAAACCTACTTGATGCACGAAATGGTCGAAGTTATTGAGCGCACGTAGGGTGGCACTGCATAGCACGACCCCTGCAGCCTTTTGCCACAACATAGATTCGAGCATAAAGCCAACTTCGATAGGGGATGCACTAAACAGGTAATCCACTTGTTTACCCGTGATAAGTTCAATCCAGCGTGCCATTGGCGCACCTTTATGGGTGTCTTCCTTGGCCATCATGCGCCATAGCTTTTGCAGATTCTCGAGGCGCTGTAACATAAAGCCCATTTCGGCTTGCAACGCTTCGGACTGATGTTTGGGGATATCACCGTCTTTAATGGCCTCGGTGAGCAACAATTGCATCTTGTTAAATTGCTTTAGGGCAAGATTGGCTGTAGTGGCTAAGTTTTCGGCGGGGATCCTAAGGGCGTCTGGTAGCTTGCCATGCTCGAAGCGATAGCGATTTTCTGGGTTGGCAAATTGTTTAGTTTGGGTATCGCAATACTGGGCGACTTGATTAAGCTGGCCGATAAGATCGCCAATATGATCCTGCATTGCCTGTGCTGGGGCGATGATATTATTGCTTTTTATCTGATTTTGTAATTTAGCACTGGTCTTACCGACCTTCTCAAGCCAGTCGGCTGCGCCCCGAAGCGTTGCCTGTGCACTGGAAAAGTCCCGCGCCACAATAGGTAGGTGATGGGCTTCATCGATAACATAAAACACTTCTTCGGGATCGGGCAGGATCACGCCGCCACCTAATTCTAAATCGGCAAATAACAAGCTGTGGTTAGCGATCAGCACATCCCAGGTATCGACGTCTTCACGGGCCTTATGGAATGGGCAATTTCTGTGACTCGCCACTTGCCGATGGCAGCTGTGTTTATCGCAGGCGATTTGCTGCCACAGATGATCGGGGATGGGTGTCGATAGCGTATCGAGTTCGCCATTCCAGCGTCCTTCGGTATAGTCCTTTAGCAATTCATGCAACATGGCAATCTGGCTATTGTCGGGTTTAGTTTGCCACATGGCCATTTGGGTACTGTTATCATCGCCAATCAACATGGCTAATTTTGAAAGGCAAACATACCGCTGGCGACCTTTTACTAGGCCGAAGCGAAAATTTAACCCAGATTGCTCAAGGAAGAAGGGCAGATCTTTGTGCAGTAACTGCTCTTGAAGGGCGACCGTTGCGGTGGCAATACAGACCTTTTTTTTGCTTGCGAGGGCGAGCGGAATAGTCCCCAAAATGTAAGACAATGATTTGCCAATGCCCGTACCCGCTTCGACCACAATAATGCGCCTGTCTTTATCGTAATCACCGGCGAGGGTCTTAGAAATTTCGGCCACCATATAATTTTGTTCGCGGCGCGGCCTAAAATTAGGCAAGGCGCTGGCGATATCTTTATAGATGGCGCGGATCTGGGTTTTTACATTGTCAGGTAACATGCGTCACTACTTTATCGAATTAATGCTGTACATAATAACAGTGATTGCATAGCCTAAGAAACTTTTCTGCCATTTAACGGTATTTAAATTGGAAACCCACGCAGATGAAGCCTGAGACTATGGCACCAATGAGTGTACAAGGTCGAGTCTTAACCCGCCATGCGAGCCAACGTGATGGGCATTTAGTGTTGCAATATTACTTGGCAACCGAGCAAGGCCCTGTGCTGGTGGAAGTGCACGATACGGAATACCTCTGTTTTTGTCATCAAGTGGATGTGGCCGCATTGCAGTTGCAGACGCCGGGCCAAGCCCTACGATTTGTCCCTCTTGCCCTAAAAAGCTTCAAAGGTGCGGTCGTGGCAGGGATTTATGCCAAATCAAGTAGCGCAATACGTACAGTACAGCGGATTGCGAAGGACGCTGACATTCCCTTATTTGAGGCGGATATTCGCCCCGAACAGCGATTTTTAATTGAGCGCTTTGTCGCCCTTGATGTGGCTTTTTTAGGGCATTATCGCCCATCGGATGACAGTCAGACGCCGGTTGATAGCACTATTCCTGTGTTTGTCGCAAAGCGGGCTAGGAGCATTCCGCCGCAAACATCGATCCGCTTACGCACGGTATCGCTGGATTTTGAGTGCAGCTTCGAGGGCCTACTCTATTCGGTGGCTTTGTATGGTAAAGAGCATAATGATCAAGTCTATGAAAAGGTGATTATGGTGGGCGAGCCTGAGCCAAACGCGCCTGGCCATATCGGATCTAACTATATCGAATGGGTAAAGGATGAGCCCGAGCTTATTCATCGCTTAATTGCTTGGTTTGCGGCCTATGATCCCGATTTCATCATAGGTTGGTCGGTGGTGACTTTTGACTTGGCCTTGTTATTTCGCCGAGCACAATTGCACCACATTCCCCTTCGAATTGGACGCGGCGGTACTTTACTCGAGTGGAAAGTTGACAATAAATTTCGCCCAGAAACCTTGAGCTTACCGGGGCGGGTGGTGCTCGATGGTATAGATTGGCTTAAGGCGGCGTTTTATCATTTTGAGCGATTTTCCCTGGAGTTTGTCGCTCAGGCGCTTTTAGGTGAAGGCAAAGCGATTCATAACGTCGATAATCGTGTGCAAGAAATTGATGCACTCTTTGCCAGTGATAAGCAGGGGCTGGCACACTATAATCTGACCGATAGCCGCCTCGTTTGGGATATTTTTCACCATACACAGTTATGGGATTTTGCCCTTGCAAGGGCTGAGCTGACGGGGTTAGAGCTTGGGCGCGTTGGTGCTTCGGTCGCTGCATTTAATCATTTGTACTTACCTCATTTGCATAGAGCGGGCTATGTTGCACCCGATACGCCAGCGAGTCAGGGGATTGAGAGTCCCGGCGGTTATGTGATGGACTCTGTCCCCGGACTATATCAGCATATTTTAGTTTTTGATTTTAAAAGCTTATATCCCTCGATCATTCGCACTTTTCTGATTGATCCTAAAGGGTTGATCGAAGGGTTACAGTTGCCCGAATCAGAGAGCGTCCCTGGGTTTCTTGGGGGGCGATTTAGTCGCCAGCAACCCATTTTACCTAAACTCATCCACAATCTTTCCGAGCAGCGTGAAAAAGCCAAGCGTGAATCAAATGCGCCCTTATCCCAAGCGATTAAAATTATTATGAATTCGCTTTACGGTGTTTTAGGCTCCCAAGGGTGTGTATTCCATGATGCCAAATTGGCAAGCTCGATCACTATGCGCGGTCATCAAATCATGAAGCAAACACGGGCTTGGATCGAGGAAATGGGATATCAGGTGATTTATGGTGATACCGACTCGACCTTTGTGTGGTTAGGTTCTGATCCTAAGCTTATGGATGTTGCCCTATTAGGTAAGACACTGGCTGCACAAATTAACGCTAAATGGCAGGTTAAAATTCAACAGGAGTTCCAACTAGAAAGCTTCCTTGAATTGCAGTTTGAGCGGCATTATGAGCAATTTTTTATGCCGACTCTGCGAGGTTCACTGGAGGGCAGTAAGAAACGCTATGTTGGCGCTTGGCGAAACGGCCAAAATGAGCTTGAAATTACCTTCAAAGGCATGGAACAAGTTCGAAGTGATTGGAGTCCTCTCGCGCGCAACGTTCAGGCTGAATTGTATGAACGCATGTTTAATCAGCGGGATATTAGTGATTATCTCGCGTCGGTGATTGATGAACTCTTAGCTGGAAGGCGAGATGACGAGCTGATATTTCGCAAGCGGATGCGGCGTAATTTGGAGGAATATACCGCCAAAGCCTCTCCACATGTCAAAGTGGCGAAACAGTTATGTGAACTAACAGGAAAGGCTTCATTTGGCAAGAGAGGGGCGCAGATTGATTATGTGATCACTGTCAATGGTCCGGAACCTGCGCTGTACAGAATGTCGATAATTGACTATCAATATTATATTGATAAGCAGATTGGTCCCATCGCCGAGCCTGTATTTTCAATAATGAAACTAAACTACATGAGTATTGCATCAAAACAACTCGTGTTAATATAGTGTTTCTATTGTTTTTCATCTGTTGACTTTACTGGTTGTTGTAGCGTTTTAACCTGTTTTATCGAGGTTAACTGGTTTATTTTTGTGATGTTAATCGACATATTCTTTAGGTTTCGCTTTGAGAGCTCGTTGAAAGTTTGCTACTCTCAAGGGGAAATTGTAAGGAAATATAACAACGGAATGACGTTGATAGAACATAAACGAAAAAGGTTAAGCACCAAATGAACAAAACGTTAGTAGCAACTGCGTTAGCAGCAATATTCCTCGCTCCAACAGTCTCGGCAATTGAGATCTATAAAGACGATAAAAATGCCGTTGAAATCGGTGGTTTTATTGATGTGCGCGTAATCAATACGCAAGGGGAAACTGAAGTTGTTAATGGTGCTTCTCGCATTAATTTTGGTTTTAGTCGTGAACTCACCCACGGCTGGAATGCATTTGCAAAATTAGAATGGGGTGTTAACCCTGTTGGTAGTAGCGACATCGTTTACAACAATCGTTTTGAATCCGTTCAAGATGAGTTTTTTTACAACCGCCTCGGTTATGCCGGCATATCCAATGACGAATACGGAACTATTAGCATTGGTAAGCAATGGGGTGCTTGGTACGATGTGGTATATAACACTAACTATGGCTTTGTATGGGATGGTAACGCCGCCGGTGTTTACACATTTAACAAAGATGACGGTGCGGTCAATGGCGTAGGCCGTGGTGATAAATTGGTTCAATACCGCAATGCATTTGGTGATGTGAGTTTTGCGGTTCAAGCCCAACTGAAAAATAGCAGTTTCTACACCTGTGATATTGAAGATATTACCGAAGAAGCATGTGAGGCTCGCTGGAACCAAGGTGAAGCTGACGCGCAGCAAGTGACTTACAACTATACCTATGGTGGCGCCGTTACCTACAATGCAACGGATATGTTAAGCCTAATGGCGGGTATTAACCGTGGTGAATTTGATATCGATTACGGTAACGGTGCTCAAAAGACCGCAGTCGACTTAATTTATGGCGCGGGTATTACTTGGGGTAATTTTGACAGTAACGGTTTCTATGCTGCTGCTAACGTCAACAAGCAAGAAAATCACGATACCGATAATATTGGCCGATTAATCAAAGACGCTTATGGTGTTGAAACCTTAGTATCTTACAAGTTTGACAATGGGTTACGTCCATTTATCTCCTATAACCTGTTAGATGCAGGTAAGGATTACGTGATTCAGCCAAACTTTAACGCCGATCCTAATGATGTATTCAAACGTCAATTTGTGGTTGCAGGATTACATTTTGTCTGGGATCCGAGCACTGTTCTCTACGTAGAAGCACGTAAAGACTTCAGTGATTTCACCAGTGCCAATAAAGAACAAGAAGCCAGAATGTCGCTTTCAGAAGATGATGGCATCGCAATCGGTATCCGCTACTCGCTCTAAACTAGATTTCAAAGTTAGCAACTAAAACCCCCAATCAATAGAAACAAAAATGCCAGTCACCAGTGACTGGCATTTTTGTTTCTATTTTAGGGCCCATTCCCATAGTTATTGTTCACAGAATGAGCGATTTGTCATTGGGAGGTTTTATTTGTGTATTTATTGTTGATTAAAGGTTTTATATGTGATTTTATTGTTTCCGGTGGTGTTCAGGAACACCCTAGATTGAAACCGTTTATCAAATAATAAGCGGATTATAATAAAGACATAATATGTCCAGGGAGATCGACAATGCATAAGAATAACTTTTTAGCCAAATCGGTGCGTTTCGCATTGATTGGTGGTATGACGGCAACTATGTTAAACGTACCTTTTGTGCAAGCAGCAGAAGAGGGCGTTGACAAAGTTGAACGAATTCAAGTGACAGGTTCTCGTTTAAAACGTACCGATTTAGAAACTGCAACACCAATAACTACAGTCACTGCAGAACAAATTTCTAGCCTAGGTATTCAGGATATAGGTGAATTCCTTCAGTCAACTTCGGTAATGTCTGGTTCACCAATCGCAACTACAACAAATAATGGTGGTAATGGTGATGCGTATGTTGAGTTGCGTGGTTTAGGCGCATCTCGTACATTAGTTTTGATTAACGGTCGCCGTCCAGTTTCTTCTGATATGCAGGGTATTCCTGCGTCAATGATTGAACGTATAGAAATCTTAAAAGACGGTGCTTCTGCTACCTATGGTGCGGATGCTGTTGCAGGTGTAGTAAACATTATCACAAAACGTGATTTTGATGGCCTTGAGTTTAATGCTCAAACTAAACAGAATTTTGATGTAGATGCTGGAGAGCAAACAAGTTTTAGCTTTTTAGCGGGCAAAAAATTTGATTCAGGTCATTTCGTTGTAAACGTTGATTATGTGAAGCAAAAAGAAGTATATCAAGGTGATGTTAAGGATGTTGATTTCTTCCAGCATCCTTGGAACGTTTTCGATCCTGAGAGTTTTGCTAAAAATGGTTTAATCCCACCTGGTCAAGAGGGCGAAAATGCCTTTGACGCTGGTAGCTCCATCATTCCATGCGGTAATTTCTTCTTATTTGGTAAGCCTGGATCATACACAAATGGTACTTGCCGTGATAATGGCGATACAGGTTCCGGTACTGCCACTCTAGACGATATGAGAAGATATACTAGTGCAACGGATACTTATAACTATAACCCTGTAAACTATCTTCAAACTCCATATGAAAAGTTAAATTTTTATGTTGATGGTAGTATAGATTTAAATGATTCAGTGACGGTTTATTCTGAAACACGCATTAATAAGCGTGATTCTCGTCAAGAGTTAGCAGCGGTTCCATATAATACTGGTACAGATCCTGGTTTTACCGTCGTAGATCCTGCAACTGGTATTTCTTATAACGGTGTATCTAAGGATAACTACTACAATCCATTTGGCGAGGATGTAAAACAGGCTCGTCGTCGTATGCTTGAAGGTGGTCGTTCTTTTGAGCAAGATGTTTTACGTGCTCAGCAAGTTGTAGGGGCTGAAATTGCCCTAAACGATACATGGTCACTAGATGTAAACTATAACTATGGTATTGACCAAACTCAGTTTACTGATTTCGGTCAATTATATGGTCCTAACCTTGCCAAAGCACTAGGTCCTTCGTTTAAAGATGCAAATGGGAAAGTAGTTTGCGGTACTGCTGCAGATCCTATTGCTGATTGCGTATCTTTGGATTTATTTGGTGGCGCAGGTACTATTACACAGGAGATGTTGGATTATATCACATCGCCATTAGTTGACCATTCAAAGTATACACTTGAAACCTTTACCGCATTTGTTGGCGGGGATGTATTTGATTTGCCCGCGGGCTCTGTAAGTGGTGGTTTTGGCTATGAATACCGTGCCGAGAAATTAACATCTCAAGTTGATTCTGGTAAATTCATGGGGCAAGTTTCTGGCAATAAAGGAGCTGGCACTTCTGGTTCATTCTATGTTAACTCACTATTTGCTGAATTCCGTATTCCCTTGTTAGAAGGTTTACCTGGGGTTGAGCGTTTAGAAATGCCTGTCGGTATTCGTTACGATAATTTCAATACTTTCGGTGGGGCTACAACCTACCAAGCTGGACTCGAGTGGGCTATTTTTGATGGTTTATTAGCTCGCAGTACTTATGGTACAGTATTCCGTGCACCTACAATTGACAATCTTTATGCCCCCGGTGGGGATTCATTCCCACAAGGTACAGATCCTTGCCGTATCAGCAATTGGGCAAGCCTGACTGCTGATGCTCAAGCTCGTTGTATGGCTGATGGTGTTCCTGCAGGTGGGTTAAATAACGATGACCAACAGCAATTGGCTAAAGTGGGCGGAAATCCTGAGCTAGAACCAGAAGAAGGGGATACCATGACTATTGGTGTTGCTTATTCTCCTGATTTTGTTGAAGGATTAGGTATTACTTTAGATTATTGGGCTGTTGATATTGATAATGTTATTACAACAATAGATCCAATTGATTCTCTGGATGCATGTTATATAGGTGGGCTTGATACACTTTGTAGTAATGTCAATCGTAAATCTGATGGTTCTATCGATTATATTGAAGCTAGAAATACCAACTTAGCTCGAATGACTGCCAAAGGTATTGATTTTGAAGCTAATTATGCATTCGATACTAGCATTGGTGATTTCAATTTAAACTTTGTTTGGACACACTTCTTAGAACGTGGCGAAAATTCTTTCGAAACTACGGAGTTGGCCGACGGTTCTGTTGAATATACCTATGGATTTGGAGATGTGGCTGGCACATTTATTAATGATACCGCATATGCTGAAGATAAATGGAATTTTACAGCGGTTTATAAGCTAGATGATTTGACATTAACATATCGTACTAATTATGTTTCTGGTATGACGTACCAAGATCTAACATATTTTACTAAATCAGACATCCTTGCTGAGGTTGGATACTTACCAACGTATGAAATACCTAGTGTTATGTATCATGATTTAACTGCAAGTTATGTATTTAAATCAAATACAACAGTTACTCTTGGTGTAACAAACTTGTTTGATGAGAAACCTCCATATATTGAAACGGCATTCAACGGTAATACCGATGAAAGTACGTATCGATTATTTGGACGTAGCTGGTTCTTAAATCTAAATCAAAAATTCTAAATATTACATGTATATAGATTAGTAACTATCCGATTTAAAGCGCTCTATGAATTTCATTGAGCGCTTTTTTATTAAGCGTTGTCCTAAAAAGGCGTTATTGAACTAATACCAGTCATATTAATTAAGTACACAACTCTATCACTCTTACTTTCTTCTCAATAAAGGTATTCCATGTGATAGAACACTGCTCGACAATGTCGTCATAGCCACTAAAACAACGATTGGCTAACACATTTTGACGCAACCATTGCCATACCTGCTCTATTGGATTCAACTCAGGTGAATAAGGAGGCAACTTGAGAAGGGTGAGATTATCAAAGTCATCAGCCAAATCCTGTTGATGCCAGCCTGCTCCGTCCATAATAACCAGTGCGTGGCGTCCGAATGGTGTTGCGGTTGAGATCAGCTTTAAATGTTCGTACATATATTCGCTATTGGCATGTGGGGCAATAATGGCTTGTGTCGCGCCAGTTGTTGGGCACAAAGCGCCATATAAATAAGCAGATTCAAATTGTTGTTGCCTGACCGCCCGTGAACGAGTGCCTTTTTTGGCCCAAATGCGGGTGGTCGTATTCTGTTGGCCAAATCGGGCTTCATCTTGAAACCAAACGTCAATGCGATCGAGCGCCACATGCCCAGGCGTGTTAAGGATCGTTGCCATCCTGAAGTTTTTTTAAAGCCTCTTGTGTGGCCTCAGATTGTTTCGGGTGGCGAGAGTGAGTAGCCATCCATGAGAAGCCGAGTTGATGTAGCAAGCGGTAGATATTCGCTTGCTTGAACGTCACGCCAAATTCTGTCTGGATATAATAACCGACGTCCTTGGCCATCAACCTGCCACCTTGTTTAGATAGACTTTTGTTCTGTACAAACGCTTTAAGTTTGGCTTGTTGTGCAATGGACAATGTCGCAGGACGGCCTGGATTAGGCGTCTCGTCTAGACCACTCAAACCTTGAGTTAAATAGGCGGTGATCCACCGATTAACACTGGTTCTACTGACCTTGAGCATACTTGCGATAGCGGTACGAGAATGACCTTCAGTGAATTGAAGTAAAGCAAGATAACGCATACGTTTGCGTGCGCTTTTCTCCGATTTCACTAAGGCTGCGATGTTGGGATTATTCATATTTCGTATGATTAAAAAGTGACAATCAATTAGATCACATAATTAATGTAAATGGTATAATTAGCGAACTAATAGGTGTTATCATGAACTAGTCTCTTGACTAGTCATCAAGATGGCAACATAAGTAAATAAAAACGTGAAATCAGTAATTGTAAATAATGCAAAAGGTCGCTCTATCACACCTTATGAGGTTAGTTCTGCAAGACACTCAAACGGCTCTTAATTAGTTTCTTAATTAACTCAGTGAAATGTTATCCATCAACATCACCCCGCTGATTATCACTGATGTCAGCTTTCGTAACCTTTGGTTTCGAAAAATAGATCAGCTCTGTTGGTACTGGCGAGTTCGCACCTGAGGGGAGTGTTTTTAGGCCTATCCCTTTATAGTCGCCAATTTTCACTAAAAGCGCTTTATCCCAGTGCGGCGGCGCATAGTTTCATCAATATGGATAACAGCATTGTTTTACGTGATGGTGGTGTGTCAGCAAACTACTGACTCAGTCCTGAGCCTCACAGATGGTTCCAGTAGAAAAAGTGGATACAGTACTGATTTCGGTGTAGCCGCTGTATCTTACCGATACTCAGGTGATACAACCTGACCTGCACAGAAACTTGACTGGGAAGCCTTGAGCCCATCAGGCCAGAATGGACATCATCAGGCAAATCTGCCTTTAGTACATGCTTACAACATTGGCTCTGGCCGTGAAACAGTTGATACTCTATGATATCCAGCCCAACCTTGGGAAGCTGAAAGAACGGGTGACAATAAGCTGGTGAAGCATTGGAAAAAATAAATGAAATATACTTATATAATTTTTTGTCAGAACAATTTATTAGCTATGTATAATTTTGAGCTTATTATCTACCCAAAATCTTCGGAAAAGCTCATTTGTGCAAAAAAACACCTCTCGTAAAAAAATTCATAACTAAGACTTCTTCCCACTATTTTTTACATGTCCCGAATATTGACACAGGTCAACATTTTGTGAAATGATGCCAGCGGGTCTATGCCTGTAGAGGCGTAGGAAAGGGAAGAAAAAACTAAGAATCACAAGAGAAAGACAAACTTACAGTATTTATGTCCTAAAGCATTTGTTGCTGAGGGAAATGTTGCTGGTAAGTTAAACCTTTTTATTCACTTCAAATTGGTTGGGAACTATGTCCAAGGTAAGCAATAGAACAAAAATCGCTACTGCACTTGTTGGCGTGCTGGCATTAGCGAGCAGCAACTTAGTGGTTGCAGATCCTCTTACCGACGCGCAAAAAGCGGATAGTATGATCCACGCTGATGCCGCTGCGTCGCAAAAGAATGTTGATAAGTATTTCGATCAAGCACAGGACATGCTTTTTGAGTATGGCTCTGTGGCTGATGAACGTGAGTCACTGAAGTCGTATAACGATTATGTTGCTAGCTTAGTTGCTGATCAACAAAAGACAATGGACTCTGTTCAAGGTGATATTAACGGCGTTGATAAATTACGTCAGGGCGTAGTGCCTTTAATGTTTAAAATGGTTGAGTCTTTAGAGCAATTCGTTCAACTAGACTTACCGTTCAACTCTGAAGTCCGTGCAAACCGAGTTAAAGAATTGAAGAATCTTTTAAACACGGCTGAAGTGACTCTAGCTGAAAAATACCGTTTGATCCTTGATGCCTATAGCATTGAGCGTGAATATGGTAGTGCTGTTGCAGTAAACCAAGGCAAATTAAGCCTAGATGGTAAAGAAGTATTAGTTGACTTCTTCAATTTAGGCCGTGTTGCTCTTTATGCACAGAGCTTAGATCAAAAGACTGGCTGGATGTATAACGCTCAAACTAAGGCTTGGAATAAGTTAGATGACAGCTATCTGCGTGAACTGACAAAAGGTATCCGCATTGCCCGTAAACAAGGCGCTCTAGATCTATTCGCGTTACCAATTCCTGCTGCGGAGACTGCACAATAATGAAGAAGTTAATTACTACAGCTGTATTAGCTGCAAGTTTCTCTTTAACTGCTGGTATGGTAAGTGCTGCTGATGCACCTAAGACCATTGACCAACTATTGCAGCAAGTTAAAGTTGATCGTGCCGCTGAAGGCAAAATCAACAGCAAGCGTGAGCAAGAATTCCAAGCGGAACGTGGCGATAAAGCTGCACTGTTAAAACGCGAGAAAGACGCTCTAGCTGCTGAAAAACAACGTGGTAAAGATCTGAACCAAGCATTCTTAGACAACGAGCGTAAAATTGCTCAGTTAGAAGAAGATCTGAAAACCGCTCAAGGTGACTTGGGTGAGATGTTTGGTGTGGTTAAAGGTGAAGCCGGTGATTTCGCGGGCAAACTGGCAAGTTCAAACATCAGTGCTCAATATCCAAATCGCGACAAGTTTGTTGCTGATTTAGGTGCGCGTAAGCAATTACCTAAAATTGAAGAATTAGAACAATTCTGGCAAGAGCAGCTATTTGAAATGGCGCAATCTGGCAAAGTTGTTAAATTCGAAGGTTCTGTCACTGGTATCGATGGTAGTGTTAAGACAACGACGATTCACCGTATCGGTGCTTACAACTTAACTGCCGATGGCAAATATGTTGTTTTCAATCCTGAGTTAGGTCTAATCCAAGAGTTATCACAACAACCAGAAGGCTACCAAGTTAGCGCTGTTGGTAAGTGGGAACAAACGACTTCAGGTGCAGCACCTTTCTATATTGACCCTGCACGTGGCGTATTGTTAAACATCTTCACTAACAAAGCGAGCTTTGAAGATCGTTTAGAAGCGGGTGGTTCTATCGGTTATATCATTATCGCTCTGTTAGTATTAGGTCTGTTGATCTCTATTGAACGTCTAGTCACTATGACTATCATTGGTGCTCGTGTTAATAGCCAACGTAAGAATATTGATAACCCAGGTAACAACGCATTAGGTCGTATCCTGAAAGTATATCAAGAGAATAAAGACGTTGATGTCGAGACATTAGAACTGAAACTGGACGAAGCGATTCTGAAAGAAACGCCAGCATTAGAGTCTCGCATTTCAATCATCAAGGTTTTGGCTGCTATCGCACCTATGATGGGTCTGTTAGGTACAGTAACGGGTATGATTGCAACCTTCCAAAGTATTCAATTGTTCGGTACTGGCGATCCAAAACTAATGGCTGGCGGTATCTCTATGGCGCTAATCACGACTGTTCAAGGTCTGGTTGCCGCACTGCCTCTGATGCTAATGCATGCAGTTGTTGTTGCTCGTAGCAAGTCAATTGTACAAGTGCTGGAAGAGCAAAGTGCTGGTATCATCGCAGCGCATGCTGAGAAGAGGGCTGACTAATGATGCTATACCTGATGGACATTTGGGATTCCGTCAGGGGCTTCATGGCCTCCGGAGGCGACGTCCTCTGGTTAGTTGCGGCCGTACTGTTCTTAATGTGGGTATTAATGCTTGAACGCTACTGGTATCTGAATTGGATATCTCCAAAGCAACATCAAGCAATCGTAACTGCATGGGATGCAAGGGAGGAAACAACCTCTTGGTACGCACACCGTATCCGTGAAGCTTGGCTGTCCCAAGCTAAACAAGATTTGAATGCACGTATGCTGATTATTAAAACCTTAGTAGCGATTTGTCCTATGATAGGTTTGTTAGGTACTGTAACCGGTATGATTTCAGTGTTCGATGTGATGGCAGTTCAGGGGACGAGTAATGCTCGTTTGATGGCGGCTGGTATTTCAATGGCAACAATGCCCACAATGGCGGGTATGGTTGCCGCATTATCGGGAGTATTTTTCAGTACTCGCCTTGATGCAAAAATGAAAATCAGTTTAGAAAAGCTAAAAGACAGCATGCCGCACCACTAGAGAGAGATTGAACATGGCACGTAAAAAGCATTCCAGTGTAGATGAGGAAGCGCAAATTGACATGACCCCGATGCTAGACATCGTGTTTATTATGTTGATCTTCTTCATTGTAACAACGTCATTCGTGAAACCATCTGGTTTGGACTATAACAAACCAAAAGCTTCACAAGCGACTTCAAAGCCTTCGGCTAACATCTTTATCGGCGTCAGTAAAACGGGCGTGATCATGATGGAAAACCGTCAGGTTGATATCGAGCGTGTAACTGCAAACGTTGAGCGTATGTTAGCTGAGGCCCCAGAAGCCGCTGTGCTTATTCAGGCTGATAAAGATACGCAACACGGCTTAGTGGTTAAAGTACTAGACCAAGTCAAAGCGGCTGGTATAGATAAAATTTCGGTATCTGCGGGGAACGATTAATATGCTAAGAGCACTAGTATCAATCATTATTGGTGCTGCTGTGACTTTTGGTCTGTTCGCTTTTATGGCGTTCTTGGTCGGTGGAGGTGCGCAGCGCGCAGACACATCGGCCGAGACCCCTGTAATTGAAATCACTATGGATAGACAGGATTCAAAAGCACAGAATAAGCCAAGGGTAGTACCTAAACCGCCGCCACCACCAGAGCAGCCTCAGAAGCCTGAAGCTACGCCACCGGACACATCGTCTAATATTGATACGTCTATGTCGTTCAATATGGGTGGTGTTGAAGCGGGTGGTCCGAGCACAGGTTTCAAATTGGGTAATATGATGACTCGCGACGGTGATGCAACACCAATCGTCCGTATCGAGCCTCAATATCCAATTGCAGCAGCTCGTGACGGTAAAGAAGGTTGGGTACAATTGCGCTTTACAATTAACGAATTAGGGGGGGTTGATGATGTTGAAGTTATCCAAGCCGAGCCTAAGCGTTTATTTGATAAAGAAGCAATTCGTGCACTGAAAAAGTGGAAATATAAGCCAAAGATTGTTGACGGCAAACCACTTAAACAACCCGGTATGACAGTGCAACTTGACTTCACTTTAGATAAGGGAGGCAACTAACGATGCGTAATGCTAATAAAATCGCAGCTTTATTATTGCTTTCTCTTTGTGGCGGTTTTTCTGTTTCATCTGCAGTAGCGGCTGAAAAGTGTGAAATTGATAAACGCCAATCTAAAGCTGTTGGTGAGGGTGCCGCGAAGAAAGTTCAGAAATCTTTCGAAGCTTATACTAATGGTCAACTCGATGAAGCCATTGCTATTTTGCTAGAAGCAAATGCCAAGAACGATTTCGATAAAGCCTATGTTGCACGTATGTTAGGTAACTTTTATGCCGAAAAAGGCAAAATGGATACCGCGATCAAATATCTAAAACAAGCCGTTGAGGCGGATATTTTAGGTGGGACAGATCACGCTGCGACTATGCGTCTTTATGCCGATTTGCTGTTACAAGAGAAGAAGTTTAAGGAAGCCATTCCTTACTATTACAAGTGGATGGACTTCACTTGTAAGGCTGATTCTCAAATGTATCGCCGTATAGGTATTGCATATTCAGAGCTGAAGCAGTGGGATAAAGTGATTGAAGTGGCCGATAAGGGTCTTTCTCTTGCTGAAACTCCTGATAAAGGTCTGTATCAGATGAAACTAACGTCTTACTTCAATCAGAAGAAGTATAAAAAGGCCGTTGGTGTGTTAGAAGTCATGGTGCCTTTATTCCCAGATGATGGCAGATTATGGGTTCAGTTAGCACAATTTTATCTGATGGTAGAAGACTACGATAAGTCTCTTGCAACCTATGATTTAGCTTACAGAAATGGTTTCCTTGAGAGTGCGGGTAACATTACTCGTTTAGCACAGCTGATGGCGCAGAAAGGCGCACCATATAAAGCCGCTAAAATCTATCAGAAACACATGAAGTCAGGTTTGATCGCTGAAGATGCAAAAACATTCGAAATTCTAGCGGGTTTCTACCAAAACGCGAAAGAGTTTAAAGATGCCGCTGAGTTTTATGGCAAAGCCGCCGCGATCAGTAATGATGGCAAGCTTTATCTGAAACAAGGCCGTTTATTGAGCTTAGATGAAAAATACGCGGCAGCGATCCCTGTGCTTGAAAAGGCAATATCGCTAGGTATTGAACATCCAGGTGAGGCAAACTTTGAGTTGGCATTAGCCCATTTAAGTTTGAAACAGTACAAGTCTGCTTATAACCGGGCAATGCTAGCAGCCAAAGATAAGAAGACAGAGAAGAGTGCAAACAGCTATATCTCTTATATTAAAGAGAAAGCACGTATGCATAATGTCACACTGTAGCCCATACCTGTATTAACAGCGTTCGAAAAAGCCCCTGAATAGGGGCTTTTTTATTGTAGCCTTATCAATGCTTGGGACTGCTGCAGATTTTTCTCTAACTCCAAGGATAATTTCGATACGTTGGTAAATAGGGTTTCAATTTTCTGCTCTTGTGTTGGCAAGCAAATACAAGCGGCGAGTTTATAGTCAATTTTTAGCTTGTGGTTTTTACCAAAATCCTGATTAAACGCCTGTATATGTTGCTCAATTCTCTCCAGTACGACCTCAGTACCTTCTTCATCAATGTTAAACAAACCTAAGGCAAAATGGTTATGATCTAACCTTGCAATCATATCCGTTGCCCTCAGTAAGGCTTCTTGTACTTGCTTAGTGAAGAATTCGAGTAAATGGGGTTGTTTGACTGTTTCATGAATGTGGGGGCACAGATACAATAGTGCTAAGCTTTGGTGTTCCCTCATATGCCGATGCCATTCTCGGTTAAACACTTCCATGAAATAGGTTTGATTATAGACCCCGGTTTCTGGATCCCTAAATCCCGAGTTGCGAAATGAGTAGATCATAGATTAACTCCGTTAGCAGACTTTTTACTAAGTATAGGAACTGTTCCGCTATCACGGATCCAAAAGGAGAAATATAAAAATGAAATTGAGTTTATTGGCGGGATCGATAGCGTTAATGTTGACGGTGCAAGGTTGCTCGAAACCAGAGGTGGTATTAGCTGAACAAACTAGCTCACCGAATGCCATTTCCCAACAGGGTGATGAGCAGACGGCTGAGCAGCGTTATGTCGCCCTCGTCGATGCCTATTTTAAAGATTATCTAAGACTCGAACCTATTTACGCGACTTTTGTTGGTGTTAACGACTATAACGCCCAGTTTGGTGGCGATTTGACGGAAGAGTATCTTAAGGCGCGTCACGAGCTGAATACTCGCTACTTAGCTCAAGTCAAAGCGATTGATGTTGCGCAATTGCCTGCAGACTTGCAATTAAGCTATGCACTGTTTGTCTACGATCGCGATATGGCGCTTGTAGATGAAACTTTCCCGTCACGCTTTATGCCAATTAGCCAGTTCTACAGCACTGTGATTACTATGGTGCAACTTGGCAGCGGTGAAAGTGCGCAGCCTTTTAATACAGTTCAAGATTATCGTAATTGGGAACAGAGAGTCGAGGGGTTTATCAACTGGATCCAACTGGCACAAAATCGCATGAATGAAGGGATTGAGAGCAAAGTGGTGTTACCAAGAGTGCTAGTGGAGCGTATTATTCCCCAGTTAGACGCTATGCTAACAACGGATGCGACTCAAAGCATTTTTTACTCACCAATACTGCATTTTCCTGAAAGCTTTTCTGAACAGGATAAATCCACATTAAGTGCGGCCTACCAAGTGATGATTAGCGAGCGTCTGGTGCCTGCGTTGATGGGGCTGCGGGATTATTTCAAACAAACCTATTTACCTAAGGCCCGTGCGACCGATGGCTGGTCTGGTTTACCCAATGGCAAAGCTTGGTATCAACACCTCGCAAATTCACATACTACGACTGCTATGCCAGTGGATGAAATTCATCAAATTGGCTTAAGTGAAGTGGCCCGAATCTTATCTGAGATGGATAAGGTGCGTGAGCAGGTTGGTTTTAAGGGGGATTTGAAGGCATTCTTCGCGTCTTTATCTTCCGAACCACAGTACTTCTATACCGATCGCCAAGGTTTAATCGATGGCTATATGGTGCTTAAAGATAAGATTAACCAAGTACTGCCGCAGTATTTTAATGTTATGCCTAAGGCCGATTATGTGGTCAAACCCGTAGAAAGCTTCAGGGAACAATCGGCAGCCGGCGCATCCTATGAATCGCCAGCCGTGGATGGTAGTCGCCCAGGGGTGTTTTATATCAATACCTATAACCTAAAAGCGCAGCCTAAATGGGGCATGACGACCTTATCTTTGCACGAGGCCGCACCGGGACATCATTTCCAAATTGCGATTAAACAAGAGTTAACAGGCGTACCTGAGTTCCAGCGTTTTAGTGGTTATACCGCCTTTGAAGAAGGCTGGGCGCTATATGCGGAATACCTTGGTATCGAGATGGGCTTATTTAGCGATCCTTATCAATATTTTGGTAAGCTCTCCGATGAAATGCTGCGGGCAATGCGTTTGGTTGTGGATACAGGGCTGCACGCTAAAGGGTGGAGCCGTGAGCAGGCGATTCAATATATGAAGGACAACTCGCCCATGGCCGAATCTGATATTGTGGCTGAAGTTGAACGTTATATGGCGATCCCTGGTCAAGCGCTTTCCTATAAAGTGGGTCAGTTGAAAATTCTGGCACTGCGTGCCCGCGCGGAAAAGGCTTTAGGTGATAAGTTTGATTTAAAGGCATTTCACGATCAAATCTTAACCTCTGGCTCATTACCTATGGCGGTTATGGAGCAGAAAATTGACCGCTGGATAGCGTTGAACCAAGCGTAAGCTGTTCACACAACAGTTATTTATATTAAAAGTGAGAGACGGTATTTTTAGTTCTTTTTAATTAAAGAGAATGTTTTTATACTGGGCATTCTCACCCCGTTTGGAACAGTTAACTGAATGGGAACCATATGATATTTGGGGCAAATGTCTCATGATCTTCAACGGAGTTTTATTATGGTCCAGGCAACAGCAAGACATTTGTTAGTCAGCAGCGAAGAACAGTGCCAAGCGCTCAAACAACAAATTATAGACGGTGCGGATTTTGCGCACCTTGCCCGTGCACATTCTTCTTGTCCATCGGGGGCTCAAGGTGGTGAACTGGGCTCATTTGGCCCAGGTATGATGGTGCGTGAGTTTGATGAAGTGGTCTTCAGTGCGCCATTGAACCAAGTCCAAGGTCCAGTGAAAACCCAATTTGGCTATCATTTGCTGGAAGTGACCAGTCGCGGTTAATTGTTGAGCAGTAGATAAAACGGCAGCTTATGCTGCCGTTTTCTTTTATAAGCCCTTATCACGGAGTCGCTATGTTAGAACTCTATACAGATAGACTAAAACTCAGAAGCTTACACGAGAGTGATTGGGAGCATTTTTATATGCTGCATCGCGATCCACAAATTAATCAATATGTCCGTATTCCCGAGTCAGAAGAGGTGATCCGCGCTAAGTTTCAGCAGCGTTCAGATACTTGGTTTTATGGCTCAGGTGAATGGCTCACCTTAGCCATTGAGACGCTTGATACTGGCATGTTTGTTGGGCTGACGGGGCTCTATTGCCAGAGTATGGAGGACCAACGTGCAGAAGTGGGTTATTTGCTCGCGAAAGAAGCCCATGGGAAAGGGTATGCGACCGAAAGCCTGCAAGCTGTGATTGACTGGGCCTGCTTGAGTTTTGATGTGCATAAATTTGTTGCCCATTGTGCCCAAGATAATCATGCCTCGGCACGTGTACTTGAGAAATGTGGTTTCAAGCTTGAAGGGATACTCAGGCAGGAATTTAAGATAGGCGAACAATGGTTTGACGATTGCGCCTATGGGTTACTGAGCACCGAAAGGCAAAGATAATTGAAATTTCTGCATCGCAGAGGACATGCTGCTATAATGCCGCAGGTTTATTTTTAGAGGCGTGTTTAAGTGGCGCAAATTAATCAGTTAGCTTTGCATTCCGGTGATGATTTCATTGAATTGTACAAAGTATTAAAAGTGCAGGGCATGACAAATGCGGGCGGTGAAGCCAAGCATTTTATCGACGAAGGCCTAGTCACTGTCAATGGCGAAGTGGAAACGCGTAAACGTAAAAAGATCGTAGCGGGCGATATCGTCAGTTTTAACGGTGAATCAGTTCAAATCATTGCGGCTGAATAAGCCTATCCAGTGGAGAAAGATATGCAATTTCCTGATGATGATAATGGCAAAATGCTGGCCGCAATGGCTGATGCAGGCATCGACTTAACCAAAGCTTTAGATGTTGATTTCTTTTTGGTTTTTGATGACCAACGTGATGCTGAATCCGCATTAGAAGAACTGGCTAATTCTGATTTAGACGGTGAACTTGAGCTCAATCTGAACGATGAGCTGGGTAAGTGGGAAATTATTGCCTGCATCAATATGGTGCCTGACTACGATGATTTAGTTGAGCAAGAGACTATGCTCAACGAATTCGCCGCAGAGTTTGGCGGCATGACCGATGGTTGGGGTGTCATGCAACACCAAGACGGTGACGATGAGTTTATGGACGATGATGACCATGTCCACGATGAGCATTGTCAGCACTGATCCAATAGGGTCACGGTTAGATAATAAAAAACCACCGCAAGGTGGTTTTTTAATGTCTAATTACTTCCTTATGCAGTGACTGTTGGATGTAGTGTGTGGATATGAGTTGTTCACTCTTTGAATACACTTTTATCGCAGCAGTTAGCCCAATAAATTAATCGCAAATAGATCAATGACGATAGGGCGCAAAGATCTCCAACAACCAGTCGATAAAGGCTTGTACTTTGAGTGGCATACTCGGGGATTTTGGAGTGAGCAAATAGTAGGCATATGGGCTGATAAAGTTAGCATCGAAGGGGATCACTAGACTGCCGTTTGCGAGTTGATCTTCAATAAAAAATCGTGGGATGAGTGCCGCGCCCATGCCACTAGCCGCAGCTTGACTCAACATATAAAAATGTTCAACCCCAAAGGTTTGTTCCTGGGTGAGCTTCAGTCCGACTTTTTCTGCCCAATATTCCCATAGCTCAGGTCTGGTGGTGTGCTTAAGGAGAGTGACACTATTAATATCTTCAATACACTGAAGCTTAGGTGCTAGCGAGGGAGCACACACAAGGCATAAATCCTCATCCATCAGTTTTATATAGTTGACCCCTTTGGGTATGACAGTGCTGCTACGAATGGCGATATCGTAACGGCCCTGGCTAAAATCGACGGCAAAATCCCCAATAGAGAGATCCACATACAAGTGTGGATGGCGGGATTTAAACTGCTCCATTCTTGGGATTAACCAGTTGATGGTTAAACTGGGCAATACGTTTATCGCTAAGCTTTGTGGCACCGCACTTTGGCGGCGTAAATCCCCTGTGGCACTGGAGAGAGTTTGCAGCGCAGCTTGCACATGGGGTAAATAGCGTTTGGCTTCATCGGTTAGTCCGACTCTTTTGTGTAAGCGTACAAAGAGCGCAAAGCCAAGATAATCCTCTAATATTTTGATCTGTTTGCTGATCGCGCCATGGGTGACATGCAACTCCTTGCTGGCGAGTGTCATACTTTGCAATCTCGCGGCAGCCTCGAAGGCGCGAAGGGCATTGAGTGGTGGTAAATCGGGAAACATAGCGATATCCAAGCATACTGACATGGGCCAAAAATAACGGTTTAGTGTGACTTTATCTCACGCTATGGCGACAATAACTCCTTTGCGTTTATAAGGCAAACGCAGTCTAATGCACTGCAATCACACCCATTTACCTAAAAAGAATCATAAATCATGCTCGAGTTTGAACTCACTCTACAAATTGCTGCGTTACTTTTTGCCGTTGCTATGGTGGCCGGATTTATCGACTCCATCGCCGGTGGTGGCGGTTTACTGACAATACCTGCCTTGATGTGGGCGGGTTTACCGCCAGCGGTTGCCTTAGGTACAAATAAACTCCAAGCCTGTGGTGGCAGTTTTTTTGCGAGCCTGTATTTTGTGCGTAAAGGACTCGTTGATCTTAAATCTGTGAAATTGTCGCTCTTTTGCGCGTTTATCGGCGCGGCATTGGGCACTATTCTCGTTCAGTTGGTTGATACTAAAGTGCTGGAGCTGGTCTTGCCCTTTTTGATTTTAGCCATTGGTTGTTATTTCTTATTTTCGAAAAAGATTTCTGAAGACGATAAACATCAAGTGCTGACACCGACTGCGTTTGCGTTCACCGCGGCTTTAGGTGTGGGCTTATACGATGGCTTTTTTGGCCCAGGCACGGGCAGCTTTTTTGCGCTAGCCTTTGTGTCCCTTGCGGGCTTTGGTCTAGCAAAAGCCACGGCCCATGCCAAAGTACTTAATTTCTCGACTAACATCGCTTCGCTGATCTTTTTTGCCTTGGGCGGTAAAGTGATTTGGTTATTGGGCTTAGTGATGTTGGCAGGGCAAGCGATTGGCGCAACCTTAGGCTCGCGTCTGGTTGTCACTAAAGGCACTAAGATCATTAAGCCGTTAGTCGTGACTATGTCCCTTGCCATGAGTTTTAAACTGCTGGTGAATCAATATCAGCTGTTTTGATCGATTGAGTCAATTTAGGGAATTTCCATCCTGCGTGGATGGAAATTCCTGCGCGTGTTTCTAATTCATTCTCTCCTTTTGCTTTGGCTATACACTGTTAGGTTTTTTGCATAGTATAACCTGTCATTTCTCATGCACTTTTTGAGTTTGTTCCCATTGTTTTTCTTGTATTACTCAGTGCGTTACATTATCTGCGTTTGGCCAAATTACAGCCAATATGAATATCAGCCCTCGGTTTGGCTGCAATAGGGTTTAAGAGCGATTATGAAATTTATCCACACCTCAGATTGGCACATAGGCCGTCAGTTACACAATCAGTCATTACTGGATGATCAGGCCTTTGTGCTCGACCAAATTGTGGCTTTGGCAACGGAACATAATGTCGATGCCGTGATTGTGGCGGGGGATATTTATGATAGGTCGATTCCGCCAGCCAATGCGGTAGCGCTATTAGATAATGTACTCAATCGGCTAGTGCAGGATCTTAAACTGCAAGTGATTATGATTGCCGGTAACCATGATGGTCACGAGCGCTTAGGTTTTGCGGCCAAACAAATGGCGGCAAGTGGATTACATATTATAGGGCCGCTTAGCGCAGCACTTTCGCCTATTAGGCTAGAAAGCCCAACGGGTGCAGCCTATTTTTATCCGTTACCCTACGCCGAACCTGCCACAGTGCGGCAAGTTTTTGAGTGTGAGGCACCAAGCCATGAGGCCGCCATGGCACTATTACTTGAACAAGTGCGTCAGCACGATAGCCAAGGTTTGCCAAAAGTGGTGATCAGCCATTGCTTTTTGGATGGTGGAAGTGAGTCGGAATCTGAGCGACCACTGAGTATTGGCGGCGCCGACAAGATATCGCCAACGCTCTTTACTGAGTTTGATTATGTCGCCCTTGGGCATCTGCACGGACCGCAATACAAGGGCGCCGAGCATGTGCGCTACTCAGGATCGATTTTGAAGTATTCCTTTAGCGAACAGCATCAACACAAGTCGGTGACTTTAGTTGAGCTTGGCGCACAAACGCCGATGGATATTCATTTATTGCCGTTAACGTCGCTGCGTGATGTTCGGGTTTTAGAAGGGGAGCTAGCTAGCCTCATTGAGCAAGGTAAAACCGATACAAAGCGTGATGATTATCTTATGGTTAGGCTCCTCGATAAACACGCTATTTTGGATGCAATGGGTAAACTCAGAGCCGTTTACCCCAATGTGCTGCATTTAGAACGCACTGGGCTAATGGCGGGGCAACAGCAAGTCGCTTTAAGCCGTGACCATATCAAAAAAGGCGAGATGGACATGTTTTGTGACTTTTTCACTCAAGTGTCTGGCGAGTCATTAACGCAGGCGCAGCAAGCTGTGATGGATGAGCTGCTGACTAAGCTACACAATGAGGAGCGTCAAGCATGAGACCGCTACATCTTTCCATGTCTGCCTTTGGTCCCTTTGCTACGACTCAGACGATTGATTTCACTGCATTAGGTAATAATCCGTTATTTCTGATCAATGGCCCAACGGGCGCGGGTAAAACAACCTTGCTCGACGGCATTTGCTTTGCGCTCTATGGTAAAACCACGGGTAACGAGCGTGAAGGCAGCCAAATGCGCTGCGATATGGCGGACAATAGCTTGCTTACAGAAGTCACTTTCAGTTTTCAACTGGGCAGTGATAGCTATCGCATCCGCCGAGTGCCGGAGCAGGACAGAGTCAAAAAAAGCGGTGATGGCTCGACGGTGCAAAAGAGCGAAGCGCAGCTCTATAAAATTGACGCCGATGGCAATGAAAGCTTATTAGTCGCCAGTAAAGTGTCCGAGGCCACCGCTGAGATTGAAGCCCTAACTGGGCTCGATGTGGAACAATTTCGGCAGGTGATGGTGTTACCCCAGGGCAAGTTTCGTGAATTGTTAATGGCGGATTCTAAGGCACGTGAACTGATATTTAGTCAGTTATTTCAAACGCATATTTACCGCCGGATTGAAGATACCCTAAAAAATAAGGCTGCCGACATCAGCGCCCTAGTGAAAGACCAACGCAGTCGCCGCGATGGCATTTTGCAGAGTGCGGGCCTAGCATCCGATGACGAGCTTAGCAGTGAATTAGCCAAGCTCACGCCTGAACTGGCGCTCGCTAAGAGTGCCAAGGAACAGGCATTACAGCAGCAACAATTAGTGATTAAAGCCAGCGATGCCGCCCAGCATCTACTGGCTGAATTTGTGCAGTTTGATACCTTAACTCAAACCGCTGCAGCACTTGAGGCGCAGCAAGAAAGCATAGTCGCGCAAACCCAAAAGCTGAACTTAGCCAAACAAGCGCAGCGCTTAGCGCCTATGGTTGAGGTGTTTTTAGCCCGTGAACAAGAAGCAAAAGCCGCTAGTCTCGCCTTTAGTCATGCGCAAACGGCACTGACTCAGGCCAAGCAAGCCTTTGATGATGTCGAGTTCAAAGCGCAAGATTTGCCTGTGTTGGAAGCGTCGCTACTGGAACAGGAACAAACCAAACAGCAATTGAATGCGCTGGGGCCACAACTTAGGGAACTGGATAGACTCAATAAAACCCTAGAGCAAGAGCAAGCGCAGTTAGTTAGGGCTAAAGCACAGCTTCAGAACAGTAAAAATGAGTTAACCGCAGTCATTCAAAAACGGCGTGAACTGGAATCGGCTTTACCACCATTGCAAGCCCACAGCGACACTCGCCTCTCATTGCAACAGGCGCACCAGCAGCAACAACAGTTATTGCTGACTTATCAGCAATGGCATCAAGTGGCGGCAAGAGTATCGTCGACACAGGCAAAACTTGCCGAGGCGAAAGTGCAGGGGCAACAACTCAATGCCCAGCATCAGCAAGCGCAGGTTGCGCATAAAGCCCTATTAATGACTTGGCACCAAGGACAGGCAGCCATTTTAGCGCGGCAATTACAGCAAGATGAACCTTGTCCTGTCTGTGGCAGCCAAACCCATCCACAGCCAGCACAGAGCCAAGAACCGCTCCCAAGTGATGAAGCGCTGCAATTGGCCCAAGACGCTGAAACGACGGCCCAAGAAGTCCTGAGCAAAGCCAGAGCGGAATATCGCGGATTACAGACTCAGTTAGAAACCTTGCAGCAGCAAGCGCAGGATCTCGCGGCCCACTTGGGCACCGCGGTTGATATGTCACTAGATGAACATGCGCATAGCTTGTCGCAATACACTTTCGCACTCAGACAAGCCGAGCAAGCTCATCAAGATTTGCAGCAGCTACAGCAAGAAATTGTCTTGTTGCACGCGCAGGAAACCCAGTTGCAACAAACACTGGAGCAAGGACAAACACAATACAATGTACTGCAATCTAAAGTGGATTTATTGCAGGGGCAGTTAGCGCAAATGCAGCAAAGCGTGCCATCTGCGCTTGCAACACTTGAAGCATTAACCGCTGCAATAGTGCAAAACCAGCAAACTCTTAGCCAAATAAAACAACAGATTGCGAGCGTGAGAGAGCATCAGCAACAGGCCGGGCAAACCTTTGTTGCGGCAAAAGCGGCGCTTAATGGGGCCGAAAATGCCGCAGAGGTGGCATTAGCCCAACAAACCCGCGCCCAGCAGCAACTCAATCAGCAACTTGTCGATGCTGGTTTTGTCGATCAACAGGCCCTATTTGAGGCCATGCTAGATGAAACGCAACTGCATGCATTGGCAAACGAGATTGAAACTTATCAGCAACAGAGTGCGTTGACTAAGGCCCAGTGCGAACAGTTAGCTCTTAAGCTTAAAGATAAAGTGCCGCCCGATAGCATTAAGCTTGCTGCCGAGCTTGAGTCTGCGCAGCAAGCATTGCAAGTGGCAGAGCAGGCATGGCAGCTACTTCACACTCGCACAGTATTACTGACGCAAACCCAAACCCAATTGAGTATCGCAGATACGAAGGCTAAGGCCTTAGAGGATGAATATGCGGTTATCGGCACACTTGCCGATGTGGCTAATGGAAAAACCGGCAATAAAATCAGTCTGCAACGTTTTGTATTGAGCGTACTGCTAGACGATGTGTTGCTCGAAGCGAGCCATAGGTTACATCTGATGAGTAAAGGGCGTTATCGTTTGCTCCGCAAGGAAGATAGGGCAAAGGGCAACAAAGCGTCTGGGCTCGAGTTAGAAGTGGAAGATGCCTACACCTCAAAAGTGCGTCCGGTGGCGACCCTAAGCGGCGGCGAAAGCTTTATGGCGGCATTATCTATGGCGCTAGGGTTATCCGATGTAGTGCAAGCCTATGCGGGAGGAATTAAGCTCGATACCCTGTTTATCGATGAAGGTTTTGGCAGCCTTGATCAGGACTCATTAGAACTTGCCATTCGGACCTTGATGGATCTGCAATCCTCTGGCCGCATGATAGGGCTGATCTCCCACGTTTCTGAGATGAAAGAGCAGATAAATACCCGTATTGATATCCTAAAAACCTCCCATGGGAGTGAAATTGCAATCGTTTTGCCTTAGTCAGGGTTTATTGTGAAAATAATTTCATAACAATATGTTTTAAAAGATAAATTTAAGTTCGTTTCAGTATTTATATATAGAGATATAGATCATGTAACAGGTTTAAAATGCAAACTGGCGCATATTTTTAGTAAATAGTGCCGCAAAACTGTGAAATAGCGTTTGTCATAATCGATTTTTTGAGATAAGTTGACAAAATTAGGGCTTCCCCCAAAGGGACTGATTCAAAAATATAACGCCATAACGATAACAAAAGGTGAAAGCGTTGCAGACAGGCAAACCCACATTTAACTATTTTTCGCAAACCCGTTTGCAGAATTTATCGCCCACCCACAAGAATATTCTTTTAGTGGGTGGTTTGTTGATTGGCGCAGCCATGCTAATGCCCAATGCTAATCACGTTGTGCCGACCGCACAGCGAATTCCCGTTACCCTCGATCTTGACAATATTTTACCTCCGGTATCAGCACCCCTTGAGCAAGATCCCATAATAGACAACAGCCCTGATTTCGAGCGTATTATTGCTTCAGGTGATACTTTAAGTAGTTTATTTTCTAAGGCGGGCGTCGATCAGCAGACTATGTATAAAGTATTGGAGGCAGACTTAAACGTACTCGCCCTCGATACCTTATTACCCGGTAACCGTATGCAGTTTTGGCTGGATAATGAAGGCCAACTGCAAAAATTAGAACTTTACTTCAACGCAGCACGCCAAGTGGTATTTACTCGTTATGAAGACGGCAGCTTTAACGTTGAAGAAGTGAATGTGGAAGGTGTTTGGCAAAATCGTATTGTGACTGGAGATATTAAAGGTTCATTTTACGTTTCTGCTCAAAAAATGGGATTAGCAGCCGCCGATATTCAGCGTATTGAAGATTTACTCAAAGAGAAAGTGAATTTTGCACGGGATCTACATGCAGGAGACAAATTCTCTGTTTTGGTAAATGATCAATATGTTGAAGGTGAAGCGACGGGTAGCAGCCAAATATTAGGCGTGAGTATTAAAACGGGTCGTTCTGAAATTAGCGCATTCCAACATACCGATGGTAGTTATTATGATGCCAAAGGCCGAAGTTTAGTGCGTGCATTCCAGCGTATTCCATTGACTAAACAGCCACGAATGAGCTCTCGTTTTAACTCCCATCGCAAGCATCCGATTACTGGCCGTATTTCTCCCCATAATGGTGCTGACTTTTCGGTGCCTATTGGCACTAAGGTCATTGCGCCAGGTGATGGTGTCGTGAGTTTAGTCACAGACCATCAGTTTGCGGGTAAATATATAGTCATAGAACACGGTGGTAAGTATCGCACCCGATACCTGCACCTTTCTAAGGCTTTGGTGCGTAAAGGACAACGGGTAACTCGCGGTCAAGTCATTGCTTTATCAGGTAATACTGGGCGTTCGACGGGTCCCCATCTACATTATGAATTCCATGTTAATGGCAAGCCTGTCGATCCGATGAAGGCCGATATTCCGATGTCGAGTCAATTAGCAAATCAAGAATTGAATAGCTTTGCTAATACGGTTAAAAGTCGCCAAGCTTTAATGAATTTGGGTTAATTAATTTACTCAATCGGCGATTTTTCAAAACCGATTAGATGAATTAAAAAATGCCGATGAAATTTATTTTCATCGGCATTTTTTATTGCTTTGTTTATTTTTTGTTAAAACTAAAGGCAGTTATGCGATACGCTGTTTTAACTCGCTTGGCGCTTTTGCATTGCCTTTAAGGCACATTTGCATAGTCGTCCTTTTAAAGCTGGACAGCCACTACAGGGGGATTTTTTATAGGGACGCAGTGCAAAACTGCGGCCCGTCGGTGAGGGGGATAAACGTTTAATGACGGCCGATGACAGGAAACTTGCATCATTAGCGGCAATAAACTGGGCTTTAGCGAGTTTTAATTGCTTTTTAAGTGCAGGCTTGTCGAGATGCTTAATGTGCTGTTTAGTGAGGTGGTCGGATAATAGTTGACTTAAATATTTACGTTGAGCTTTTTTACTTTGCAATCGAGTATTTGGATTTAAATTCGCCGTGGCGTTAGACACGGGTGACATGAATTTCATCGAAGTCGATATTTCAGTCGATTTAGCCTGTTGCTTTTGCAGTTTTTTTGCTTGTTTTTTACACCACTTTTCAAGCTTTTTATCAATATTCGGCTTTTTCATACGACCTGACAATGGCTGATAACACGAATTTATTCTAAATGAAAATTATTATCAGTCAATATCGGATGGTATAAAAATGAGATGCAGAGGAAAAAACTATGATTAGGTTGTGTAAGGTGATGTATTTGTATCTATGCAGGTGAGTAATAAGCGCAAATCAAATTCGAACTGATGGTAATCTGGCTCCATATAAGTACACAGATTATAGAAAGCCTTATTATGATCTTTTTCTTTAAGATGGGCTAATTCATGTACTACGACCATTCGAAGTAAAGGCTCGGGGACGCGTTTTAATCTGGAAGATATACGAATTTCATTCTTAGCTTTAATTTTGTTCCCTTGTACCCGTGATACATAGGAATGTAAGCCAAGTGCATGATGACTAATGCTAATTTTGTCGTCGAAGATCACTTTTGACAAAGGTGAGGATTGACGCAAGAAGCGGTTTTTTATCCCTTGGGTATAGTCATAAAGTGCTTTATCACTGCGAATATCATGGATTTCAGGATGACGGCGTAGGAGGAGTGCGGGCAAGGTTCCTGCATCTAGATGCTGTCGTACCTGTTGCTGGATATCGGGGCTATAGCCGCTTAAATATTTTAATAATGGCATAGGAATTTGGCTCCGAATCGCTTCGGAGCCAATAGTCTGGGTATTAGGCTTTACCAAAAATACGACGATTTTGCTGTGCGAAAGCCGCCTCAAAGGCACCCTGTTGCACACGCTTAAGATCTAAGCTGTCAAAATCGACTTGGGGCGGGTTGCGTTTATTTTGTTCTTTGATCGTCACTGGTGATAGCAAAGTCACAGGTAGGTCACCTAACTGAATGGCGGCTTCTAATTTAAAACTCGTCGCAGAACCTGCTAACTTACCTTTCTGTTCACGCTCAATAATCACTATCTCATCGACTTTGTAGTCTTGCATTAACTTATGGAAAGCAAAATGAAAGTCACGGATCGCCTCTGCGGTTGCCGATTGCGAAACACTGAAGGACACCTTACGGCACTCAGGCACATTGAAGGTTTCGCCCTCATAACTTAATAAACTGATAATGGCTTCGCCACCTTTTAACTCAACACCACAAACTCTCATGTTACACCTTCAAAATATCAATAACTGCGCTATTGTAGCTGGAATGCGGCTCAGAGAGCTTACGACATGGATCCCAGCCAGTTTCAAGTTGATGGTAATAAGCCTTAGTACTCAGTTACCATCAACGCCAATTTAAAAATTAAACTTCTTCAGTATCATTGTCTTGTAGCAAGGGGGCCGCGGGCTTTCTACGCATTGGCGCATCGCCTACATCGACGCCAGTAATAAAGCGTTTATCACGTGATGGTGCGGCTTTAGCCGCTTTAACCTTGACGTTGCCTTTTGCTGGGGTTGCTTTAGCGATTCGCTTCGCGGGTGCCTGTTTGGACTTATCTTTAAGGCCGCTAAATTTTGCTTCTAATCCAGGAATAACACTGATTTCAAATGTTTTTCTGAGAAAAACTTGGACTTTCTTGAAGTTATCCCAATCCTTTGGCCCTACGAGTGATATCGCATCGCCTTTGGCTCCAGCACGACCGGTGCGACCAATACGATGAACGTATTCTTCAGCAAACTTTGGCATGTCGAAGTTAATGACTAATGACACGTTAAGCAAGTCCAATCCTCGGGATGCCACATCGGTAGTGACTAAAACTTGCTGCAGCCCACGGGCAAATTGATCCATGATCTGATTGCGGGCTGTTTGCTTTAACTCGCCACTGAGCGCAGCCGTTGCAAACCCTTGAGCCGAGAGCTTTGCCGCTAATCGCTCGGTATCAGGACGCGTCGCAGTAAAGATAATGACTTGTTTATGCTGCTCATCTTGCAGCAAACGCGTTAATAGGGCTTCTTTATGATCTAAGTGATCACAGAGGAAAATACGCTGATGAATATCGTTATGCTCACTATGGGCGGCGCCTATGGCTATATGGGCAGGATTTTTCAACAAAGTTGCAGCGATATCATTGATTTCACTGTGATCTAACGTTGCCGAGAACATTAAGGTTTGACGGCGTTTATGATCCGCAGCTTCGTTGATGGCTTTCAGTTGCGGGGCAAAACCTAAATCCAGCATACGGTCGGCTTCATCGAGGATGAGCAGTTCTAGTCCATTGAGGAATAAATGCTTTTGTTCTAAATGATCTGCAATCCGGCCCGGTGTTGCCACGATAAAGTGTGGTTCTTTGGCGAGCGCTTTAGCTTGATCGTTAAAGTTTTCCCCCCCCAGAACGCTAATGGCTTTGTATTGAGTATTGGCAACGAGCAAACGAAGTTGGCTATAAACCTGGTGGGCTAGCTCGCGGGTTGGTAATAAAATCAATACTCTAGGATCGCGTTTGGTCAGTGCACGGGTAGATATGACTCTTTGCAATGCTGGCAACAAAAACGCGAGGGTTTTACCCGAGCCTGTTTTTGATGACGCCATTAAATCTTTACCTGCCAATGCGATAGGCAGTGCTTGTTCCTGGATGGCGGTGGGGGCAGTGATCCCCATATGCTTTAAGCTTTGTAACAGACGCTGGTCCAGAGAAAAATCGGTAAATTGCAAAGGTATATCCCCTAAATCTTAGTAAGGGCAGATTATAGCCTTAAACGGCTGTTCTCAGCTATCCACATCGGTAATTATCTCGGCATTAGTGCCAAGTTGCTGTCAAAAATAGGACAGATAATGTTAGGTTTCAGTATTTATTTACATTGATGTTACAACCACTTAATTCCATCTATTTCACTCTCTATAGTCGAAATGTTGAGATTTTAGGTTATTCTGTGACCGAGTCTATTAAGGGGGAACATTTTATGGTCAAGGGAGCTGCACCAACGATTGGTATCGCCTTAGGCAGTGGCGCTGCAAAGGGTTGGGCACATATAGGGGTGTTAAATGGGTTGGCTGCGATGGGCATTAAGCCCGATAAAGTGGCGGGTTGTTCCGTTGGTGCTCTAGTCGGGGCGGCCTATGCCCACGATCATTTGCCTGAACTTGAAGAGTGGGTACGTAGTTTTTCTAGCTGGGATGTTCTTGGTTTAATGGACATTCGTTGGCGTAAGGGGGGATTGATTGGCGGCGAGAAAGTGTTTGATGTGCTGCAGTCTCGCATCGGAGACGTGATGATCGAACAACTTAATCGACCTTTTGCGGCGGTCGCTACGGATTTGTATTCTGGCCAAGAGATTTGGTTCCGCCACGGTGATTTGCGTCAAGCTGTCAGGGCGTCTTGTTCTATGCCGGGAATTTTAGCGCCAGTGCGTCAGGGAGATCGCTGGTTAGTTGATGGCGCAGTAGTGAATCCTGTTCCTGTGTCTGTTAGCCGTGCTATGGGAGTGGATATCGTTATTGCTGTCGATTTAAACGGATATCATTCGGGGCGATTGCAAGTATTGCCTGTCAATATGATCAGCCAAAAGGTAACTGAAGAATCTGATTTATCCCCTAGACAAGAAACGGGTTTTATGGATTTATTTGCCCGTGGCCGTGAATATGTCAGCAGTTTGACCGATAAATTTTCCCTAGGGACTAAATCCAATCCAGGCATGATCGCCGTGATGTCCCAGTCCATGGGCATTTTAGAGCAAAGGCATAAACGGGCCCGTTTAATGGGCGATCCACCGGATATTTGTATTGTGCCTGAGGTGGCTAATATTGGCACTATGGAGTTTCACCGTGCCGATGAGGCGATTGCTGCAGGTGAAGCCGCCGTTGCGAAAGTGGCTCATTTGATTGAGGCTGCGATATGGAAGGACTGATGTATGTGGATGGGCTGGAACTGTGTTGCTTGAACTCAAGGATTTGAGTTTTCAAATAATTGGCTTATTTTTTGCTTTAAAACGTCACGCAGTTTTAGACGCCGAATATTTGACATGAGTTCTATTTTAAATACCTCAAATCTTAATCGCAGCAACAGCAGCATTGCCGATGCCTACGGCCTCAATAGCCAAAAAGCGAGCATGGCCAAGGCGGATCCTAGCACCGAGAAGACGTCATCCCAGAAAGGCTCGACTCAGACGGAATCTACTGGGACCGATGCGATTGCACTGTCATCACGGGCGCAGCGGGCACAAAAAATCCAAGCGATGTCGAAGGATTTTTTTGCCAACGGTCAATTCAGTGTCGCGGATATTCCTGCGTTAGTCTCTCGTTTACAGAAGGATGGTATCCTCTCGGAGAGGCAGGTCGAACGTTTATCGCAAAATGGGATTAACCCACTTACTACAGATAAGACGAGCACTCAATCTCTGCAAAACTTCATAGATGATGAGCTTAAGTCACTGAGTGAAACGTCTCCTAACAACCCATTGATCAACACCTTAGTCGATGCTAAGCATGTACTAACGAATATGGGTGATGCTCAGTCCCCTCTTTTAGCCCAAAAAGCGGCCAAAGTGTTTGGGCAATTAACGGATTATATCAACTCAAATCCTCCCATGACTGACACGCAAAAGCAGCAGTGGCAGGGACTTAAATCCACCATGCAAGTGGCCTCGTCTATGGGATCTCAGCAGTCGGCCCTTGGGCAGTTGAGTAGTTATTTAGCCTTGGCAAAGCGTTAACTAGCCTGCTTTTTCACTCAGGTCAAGGCTCTACTTGCAGATCATAGGGCTTTGCTGCAGTTCTTCTTTGTTCTTTTATTCCATTTTCTAAATCATGATCTGGATCATGGAAGTTTCAATACCGATATCGCCTAATGCTCTATATATTGTGCTTACTGATTATTTAATCACTATATATAGTGTTAATTTTAGTCGAGATGGAGAGGAACTGAACAATGCCAGTCGTGATTAAGCGGGATGGTTGCCGCACGCCTTTTGATGAGACAAGGATAAGAGATGCGGTTATCGCCGCTGCAAACTCAGTTGGGATAGAGGATGCCGACTATGCCGCCACAGTGGCCGCTTGCGTCAGTCAACGGGTGGCATCTTTAGCCGAAGTCGATATTCACCATTTGCAAGATGCCGTTGAAAATCTGCTGATGGAGGGACCCTATAAGTCATTGGCTCGGGTGTATATTGAGTATCGCCATGATAGGGATATTTGCCGCGAAGCCACCAGTAAACTGAATTTAGAAATTCGTGGTCTGGTTGAGCAGAGCAATGCCGCGCTGTTAAATGAAAATGCCAATAAAGACTCGAAAGTTATCCCGACCCAGCGGGATTTACTCGCGGGGATTGTGGCTAAACATTATGCCAAGAGCCATATTTTGCCAAAGGATGTCGTGGCCGCCCATGAAGCAGGGGAAATCCACTACCACGATTTAGATTATTCGCCATTCTTCCCTATGTTTAACTGCATGCTGATTGATCTGGCTGGTATGCTAACCCACGGTTTTAAAATGGGTAATGCCGAGATAGAAACACCCAAGTCGATCTCAACGGCAACCGCTGTCACCGCACAGATCATCGCCCAAGTGGCCAGCCATATCTATGGCGGAACAACCATCAATCGAATCGATGAAGTATTAGCGCCCTTCGTGGCAAAGAGCTATGACAAACACTATCAAGTTGCATTGAACTGGCAGATTAAAGATGCCAAAGCCTTTGCCACGGCGCAAACCGAGAAAGAATGCCACGATGCCTTCCAGTCACTCGAGTATGAGGTCAATACCTTACACACTGCCAATGGTCAAACACCCTTCGTCACCTTTGGTTTTGGTTTAGGTACTTCGTGGGAGTCACGCCTGATCCAGCAATCCATGCTCAAGGTGCGCATGGCCGGCCTAGGAAAAAATCGTAAAACCGCGGTCTTCCCCAAATTGGTGTTTGCCATTCGAGATGGCATTAACCATAAGGCGGGCGATTGCAACTACGATGTCAAACAAATGGCCTTGAAATGCGCGAGCATGCGGATGTATCCCGACATTTTAAACTACGAGCAGGTTGAAAAGGTCACTGGCTCATTTAAAACGCCCATGGGATGCCGTAGCTTTTTAGGCACCTATGAGGAAAATGGCGAACTCGTGCATGAAGGGCGCAATAACCTCGGGGTGGTGAGCCTTAACCTGCCACGCATTGCCCTAGAGGCCGAGGGGAGTGAAGTCGAATTTTACCGCATCCTCGATGATCGTTTAGCCCTTGCCCGCAGGGCTCTGGATACCCGTATTGAACGTTTGAACGGCGTTAAAGCCCGTGTGGCACCAATCCTCTATATGGAAGGCGCCTGTGGTGTGCGCTTGCGCGCCGATGATGATGTCTCTCAAATCTTTAAAAATGGCCGCGCGTCTATCTCATTAGGCTATATAGGATTGCATGAAACCATGAATGCACTCTATGGCACAGAACACCACGTATTTGATAATGCAGCACTACGTGACAAAGCCGTGGCAATCGTGGCCCATTTAAAAGCGGCAACAGAGGAGTGGAAGGCCGAAACAGGATATGGGTTTAGCTTATACAGCACGCCAAGTGAGAGCCTGTGTAGTCGTTTCTGTAAACTCGATGCGAAACAATTTGGTGTCGTCGCCGGCGTCACGGATAAGGGATATTACACCAACAGCTTCCATTTGGACGTCGAAAAGCATGTAAACCCCTTTGATAAGATTGATTTTGAACAACCTTATCCCGCCATCGCTAACGGCGGCTTTATTTGCTATGGCGAATATCCCAATATGCAGCATAACCTCGAAGCGCTGGAAAACGTCTGGGATTACAGCTATAGCCGCGTGCCTTATTACGGCACAAATACGCCGATAGATGAATGCTATGATTGTGGTTTTACGGGGGAGTTTAGTTGTACGAGTAAAGGCTTTACCTGTCCTAAATGTGGTAACCACGAACCGAGTCGAGTGTCGGTGACCCGTCGCGTCTGCGGTTATTTAGGCAGTCCCGATGCAAGACCCTTTAACCAGGGTAAGCAAGAGGAAGTGAAGCGCAGGATCAAGCATTTGTAACACTTTTGGCTCATTTCATCTAGTACACTGAGCTTGAGGCGCAGCGGGTACACCTTGCTGCGCCGCATGTTTTAGCCGACTTAGGATCGGGCGGTTCATCGGGAACTGACATTATGAATTATCACCAATATTATCCCATCGATGTGGTCAACGGCCCCGGAACTCGTGCAACCTTGTTTGTCTCGGGTTGTGAGCACCAGTGCCGTGGTTGCTATAATCAAAGCACTTGGGATGTGCGCTCTGGGCATCTGTTTGATCAAGCAATGGAAGATAGAATTATTGCCGATCTTAAGGATACACGCATTGTGCGCCGTGGTTTGTCACTCTCTGGCGGCGATCCTCTACTGCCAGCAAATGTCGAGACCATTTTAGCGCTGGTTAAGCGAGTAAAAATAGCCTGCCCCGATAAAGATATCTGGCTGTGGACGGGTTACGTACTTGATGAGCTGACCGAGTTACAAAAAGCCGTACTTGAATATATCGATGTGCTGGTGGATGGAAAATTCGAGCAAAGCTTAGCGGACCCAAGTTTGGCTTTCCGTGGTAGCAGTAATCAGAAAATACGTTTGTTATAAAAGCGGTAACGAGGATCGACAACTTGCTGTTATAATCCCAAACCTTGACACAGATGCTAGCACTAACAGGCAAAGATATTACTGTGGCTAACTTAGGTAAATTAAGGTAAGAGAATGAATTTAAAGCAAGAGCTGCAGCAGCTAAACGATAAATTAGATAAATTTCGTCGTAAACTTGCTGCGGCAGAGCAAAGGGGCGATGATGCAATTGTTGCCCAGTTTAAACGCGAAATCGCCGCGGTCACTAAGCAAATTAGCAGTGTGAAGGGTCAGCAGACGCGCCTGTTAAATAAGCAGGGGGCCGATATCCAACATTTGCCCTTTCACCGTGCGTTGACGAAAGCCGAGCAAGCCGATATGGGCCAACTGAAAAAGTCAGTTAAAGGTTTAGTCGTGGTTCACCCCATGACGGCTTTGGGGCGTGAAATGGGACTGACTGAAGTGACAGGTTACGCACCTGCAAAGTTTTAACCTGAATCAAGGTTTACTCGGCGCAGCTGAGCATTAAGGGCTTGGCAGCATAGCTTCGTATATCGATGCTGTGTTTGCGGCCCCAAATAGACTAAAAGCCGCTGGGATGCGTCAATATTGCGATTGAGTACCAAGCATTCTAGTTGGAGTTGATTCAATCACAACAGTTTTCTTGATGGTGTAAAACGCTTTAGAATAGGGCGCTTTATTGGCTAAGTGCCTAATTACGGTTTTGTTTTTATGGATGTTCCCTCGTCTCATGGAATGAGAGTTGTCGTTAAGGTTAAGTCATGTCGATAAAATATGTCGCGACGTCAAAGTTACCCACTCCTTGGGGTGTGTTTGCCATGCATGGTTTTGAAGATACAGAAACTGGCAAAGAGCATGTTGCACTCACGTTTGGAACTCTCAGTGCGGATGAGCCGGTATTAGGCCGTATCCATTCAGAATGTTTAACCGGTGATGCCCTATTTAGCCTGCGTTGTGACTGTGGTTTTCAGTTACAGACCGCGATGCAAAATATTGCCGAAACGGGCAGTGGTTTTATTCTGTATCTGCGCCAAGAGGGGCGAGGTATTGGTTTATTAAATAAGATCCGCGCCTACGAGTTGCAGGATAAAGGGGCTAATACGGTCGAAGCCAACGAACAGTTAGGTTTCCCTGCGGACATGCGCAAATACGATATGATTAAGCCTATGCTTGAACAGATCGGTGTGAAGCATGTGCGTTTGATGACTAATAATCCTCGTAAAGTCAAAGCGATGAAGGATCTTGGCATTGAAGTGGTTGAGCGAGTTCCATTACAGGTCGGTAAAAATCGCTATAATGAAGCTTATTTAAAAACTAAGTCTACCGAGCTTGGGCATATGATGTCTGAACACCATTTTATGGACGAAGATGAGTCGCCTCTAAGCTGAAAAGTCTACCGTTTAAGTGCTGCACATCAGGACTGTTAGAACAAATTGAGCTATTTTTTCAGTCGACTATTATTCACGGTTTTATCTGTGCCTACGCTGTGTATCGGCGGTATTGCTTCTATGGTTACGTGGGCACAGGATGTTTCTGCTGCCCCCCTCACATCGAGCCAATCATCGACGGATCCTTTGGCAGTAATATCCGTTGATTCTCCCATCGATGCTAAGAACAATCCCAATTCCGCTTATGCCTTTGGCAGCTACCTCGGCACTGGGGTTTATCGCGCCGCAGAACAGAATGCGACCGTTGTCAGTATCCCTTTAACCTTTGATTTACAAAAAGAGAAAGACAGCCGGACTTGGCTGCGTATTCCTTTATCCTTCGGTTTTTTTGACTACTTAGCCAGGGACTTAACCGAAGGAGAATTACCTTCTTCGGTGGGCACTATGACGGTGACACCCGGTGTGGAGCATCATTGGCAGGGGAGTGAGAATACCCGCATGGAAGCCTATTTTGACCTCGGGTTCGGCACTAACTTCGATACCAATGATAATGTGGCGATCTTCGCCTCTGGCGTGAGTAGTCTGTACGATTTTACGTTTGCGGGTGAAGAGAGTGTTTGGGTGTCTCGCTTACACTTTGCGGGCTACAGTGAGCGGATTGGTACATTAACGGATCAATTTGCGGTGTTGCAAAGTGGCGTCGATATTGGACTCTCACCGCGCTGGCAATGGTGGAATATACAGGTCCAACCGAGGATTTTTGCCATAGGTTATTGGTATTTTAATGAGCTGAACTTTAGCAGTAATGCCGAGGAAGATACTTTAGTCTCTGGCAGCTATGAAGTGGGTGCTACGCTCGCGTTCTCAAAACCCTTGGGTGGCGATTTACTCGGGGTTGACCGTATAGGGCTCAGTTATCGTACTGGTGACGGGTTAAATATCTGGCGATTGGTGTTTAGTTTTCCTATTTAGCATTTAGCATACCCCATCCAGTCATCTGCTCCAGCGAAGCTAAGGATCAATTTCAAGGAATGGCTATGGCACTATCCCGCCGACTCTTGGGCATCGCGCATTTTTTTATCCATTAACACCGCTATTTGATTACTGAGCAGCATGATCTGTTCTTGGATCAACTTACGTTGCTGCTCTGCCGTCTTCGAGTTATCGCCTTCGAGTTTAGTGAGCATTTCTTGGAGTGCCTTGATTTGCTCTTTTATACGTTTGATTTGTTCGTCTATGAGGGATGTGGGCTCTTCAGCATCGGTACTTTCGGCTTGTTGTTTTTTCTCCGCGTTACTGCTTCTCAATGCTGCGCCCACTTCCGTTGCTAAAGCTGCGCGCCCTGCATCGGATATTGACACATTTGTTTGAGTATCTTCGCTTTGAGGATCAGCATTATCTGGTGAGGTTGCAGTTTGAGTGGGGGCGATAAAAGCGCTTGAGACGGATTTAAATGCCGTACTATTGGCCGCGATGTTTAATCCATTAATGTTCATCGGATACCCCTTTCACTAATACTAACGCGTGATATATAGAATCTTACCTATATCGGCGGCGATCTAAAAAACTAAAGCCGATTTCCACATAAATTGTCGGCAATTGGCTACCGTCAGGTTGCGTTATTATGGGAACACAGCCCTTCGCTGTTTACAGGGCAGTGTGAGGGGCGTTAGTCCCGCGTTCCCCAAATATGGCTGTTGACATTGCCATCAGTGGTCGTCGATTCCTGCGCTTTGGGCGTCTGGGTATTAACCGCTGTATTTGAAGCAATGTTTTTAAGGGGAGTCGTCTTACTCCTGTGGGGGGATGAAGCTCTCGCCTCTGATCTTTGGGGGAGGGGAAGTTTATTGGCTTTTAAGTATAAATATTCCACTTTTTCCCTTGCCCAGTCGGTTTTTCTTAGGAAGCGCAGGCTCGATTTAATGCTAGGATCATGGGTAAAACAACGGATTTTGATCCGTTCGCCCAATTCTTCCCAGCCATAACGCTCAACGAGGTCAGTGATAATGGTTTCTAATTTAATACCATGCAGCGGATTATTGGCTTGAGTCATATTTTACATATTGCAGTGAGCTATGGCGGGATTATAGCAGTTTAGTGGCTGAAGTTAGAGCCTATTTATGGTCATAAAAAAACAGGCACTATTGAAAGTGCCTGTTTGGGACCATTTGCTCAGTCTAAGACTGTTAGACGTTTACGCTTCGTCGGGTAATTCAGCGTCGCTATCGACTTCGCCTTTACCTTTGGTTTTGACAATTAAAAGCCCTGTAATCACTAAGGTAGAAATTACCCCTGCAACGGTAGATAAGGTCATAGGTAAACCCGCACCTAAGGTTGCAGAGTTGAGTAAGAAGGTGATGACGACTGTGGTCATAAACATCGCTGGAATAGTACAAATCCAATGCAGTTTATTATGACGTAGCAGGTAGGCTGAAGCCGTCCACAGCATCAGTACTGCAGTCGCTTGGTTCGCTACACCGAAATAGCGCCAGATCACCCCAAAATCGACTTGAGTCAGCAGACCACCAATCACAAACAAAGGTAGCGCAAGCATTAAGCGTTTAGGTAAGGCCACCTGTGGCATTTTAAAGAATTCAGCCAAAATCAGACGGGCTGAGCGGAAGGCAGTATCACCTGAAGTAATGGGCAGGATAATCACACCTAAGATAGCCATAAAGCCACCGACAGCGCCTAACAGGCCAGTAGAAGCCTCATATACGACGTTGGCAGGGTTGCCTGACATACCAGCACTTAAACCTTCAACTCCACCGAAGTATGACAATGCAATAGCACACCAAAGTAGCGCGATAATGCCCTCACCAATCATGGCACCGAAGAACACAAAACGGCCATTCGTTTCATTTTCAACACAACGCGCCATTAAGGGGGACTGAGTTGCATGGAAGCCTGAAACGGCACCACAAGCGATGGTGATAAATAATGCAGGCCAAAGTGGCATATCATTTGGATTTAAATTCTGGAAGAAATCGCCAGCTTGTACATTGGGTAGTAAGGTATGCTCGCTCGACAGAATAATGGCGAAGGCAAGACCGAAGGACATAAAGAACAGTAGGGCGCCAAAAAATGGATAGAGTCGACCGATAATCTTATCGACAGGTACCACAGTCGCGATCAGATAATAAACGAAGATAATACCCACAAAAATGCTGACATCCCAGCCTGTGAGTTTGCCAAGCAGGCCCGCTGGCGCCGAAATAAACACCACACCTACAAGCAGTAACAATATGATTGCAAACACATTCATAAAATGTTTTGCACTCTTACCTAGGTATTTACCTGCGAGGTTAGGCACGGATTGGCCACCGTTACGAACGGATAACATTCCCGAGAAATAATCGTGAACCGCACCTGCAAAAATACAACCGATCACAATCCACAGCATAGCTGCAGGACCATAGAGAGCACCGAGGATAGGACCAAAGATTGGACCCACACCAGCGATGTTAAGCAATTGGATTAGATAGACTTTACCCTTGGACATTGGCACGTAGTCGACGCCGTCCGTTTGGCTGTAAGCCGGTGTTTGACGTTTAGCGTTAATGCCGAAGACTTTTTCGACAAAGGCGCCATAGATAAAATAGCCGCCGATCAAAAGACCGACACAGAGTAGGAACCACATCATATTTGTTATCTCCCCATTTGAGTTAAACAGAGTGTAAACAAGTTGTTTACCTAAAACCGGGGGATTTGGTTAAGAGGTCGATAATGCAGCGTCAGCGGCAATAGGATGGCGTGAGCGGTTACATACGTATGTATGCATCGCCCTAAGCTGTGCTCTGGTGCGGTTAAACGGTTCAAATAGCTATTGAAAACCAAACAATTGCTTAAGGCTCTTAAGATAACGGCGTGATACGGGCACTTTATCTCCGAGTAAGGTGGTGACTTCGGCGCCAGTATCGAGTAGCTCAATCTCGGCGATGGCTTTAGGTGAGATAAGATATTGGCGATGACAGCGTACCAGTGGCGTCTTTTCCTCTAGCACTTTTAGAGTGAGTTGGGTGTGGACTTTTCCCTTAGTGCAGGCGACATGGATACCGCTTAAATCACTAAACACATATTCCACATCTTGGATGGGAATGACTTTTAACTTGCTTCCGCTGTAGCAGGGCAAATGCTCGAGACTGGATGGTGCGATGGCATTGACAGCCTGTGGTGTAAGATCTTTGCGAACACGCTTAAGGGTTTGGTTGAGTCTGTCGGCATCTATGGGTTTGAGTAAATAATCGAAGGCATGGCTATCGAAGGCCTTCACGGCAAACTCGTCATAGGCGGTGACAAACACGATTTTAGGTAAGGTATCGGGATCGAGCATGGCAATTAATTCCATCCCCGAGATCCGCGGCATTTGAATGTCGAGGAAAACCAGTTGGGGCTTTTCCTTAGCAATGGTTTGCAATGCCTCGATGGCATTAGCGCATTGGCCGATAATGTCAATATCGGCTTCTTGACCGAGGAGGTCGGCGAGTTCCTCACGAGCAAACAGCTCATCATCCACAATTAAACAAGTGATCACGTGTTTGTTTCCGTTGGTTCTATGGGTAGGCGAATGGTGACTTTAGTATATTCGTCCGGCTCGCATTCTACTGTGATGCCATATTGTTCGCCAAATAGGTTTTGGATCCGTTTATGGACTAAGTTCATTCCAAGTCCTTCAGAACCCGAGACTGGCTGATATAAACCTGCATTATCAGTGACATCTAACGCTAAAATATTGTCATCTAGCTTGCCTGTTACTTTGATCTGCCCTTGCTCTATCATATGTGATGTGCCGTGTTTGACGGCATTCTCTATGATGGGTTGCAGGGTAAATGCGGGCACTTTGCAATGGTAGAGTGACTCAGGTATGGCAATGTTAACTTGTAATTTATCAATAAAACGGGCCTTCTCAATGGTGAGATAGGAGGCGATGTGATCTAGCTCATCCCCGAGAGTGACTAGACCCGTAGTGCGCTTTAGGTTTATCCGTAAAAATTGTGACAACTGCTGTAATAGCTGTTTGGACATATCAGGATCGCGTTTGATAATTGCACTGATAGTATTGAGCGCATTAAATAAAAAGTGCGGGTTGACTTGGGCTTGCAGCAGTTTTAACTCCGCTTGTGTGAGTAAGTTTTGCTGTTGTTCGAAGCGCCCATACAGAATTTGGTTAGATAGCAAGCGTGCGATACCTTCACCTAAGGTGCGATTAATATTCAAGAACAGCTTATTTTTAGGTTCATACAATTTAATGGTGCCTATGACCTCAGTGTCACTACGCAAGGGGATCACTAGACTCGAGCCGAGTTTGCATTGGTTCGAAATTGAGCAGGCATAGGGTGTTTCGACGCCATCGGCAAACATCACCTTATTTTGATTAATGGCCTCGAGGGTGATTTTTGATGAAATAGGCGTGCCTGGGATATGGTGATCGGCGCCGATCCCAATAAAAGCTAAGAGTTTTTCCCTATCCGTAATAGCCACAGCGCCCACATTGGTTTCTTCAATCACAATTTGCGCCACCTTGCTGCTGCTTTCCTCATTAAAACCTTTAGAGAGTAAACCCACACTACGTTCGGCAATTTTGAGGGCTTTAGTCGAAAAGCTGGAGGAGAGTTTATCGAACATCGTCTTTTGATCGCGGATCATGCTCATAAACAGCGCCGCACCAATAGAATTAACGAGTAACATCGGCGGCGCAATTTGACGAACAAGTTCCCATGCATCGTCAAATGGGCGTGCAATCAACAGGATAATGCTCATTTGCATCATCTCAGCGTAGAAGGTGACTAAACACACCAGCAGTGGGTTGTAGATAAGTTCGCTCTTGCCCGCTCTGCGTAGATAAAAACTGATCATCCCCGCCGAAAGGCCTTCCAGTGTTGTCGATATGGCGCAGGCGACATCGGTAAAGCCACCCATACTGTAGCGATGTAATCCCCCTGTCACTCCGACTAACAATCCGGTCACTGGACCGCCGAGTAATCCTCCCAATACCGCCCCCATGGCGCGGGTATTGGCAATCGCACCTGAGGTTTGCTCGCCAAAGTAGGTTGCCATAATGCAGAAGCTGGAAAAAATGAAATAGATAAAAATTTTGTGGGGTAAGCGGGGTGAGGTTTCAGCAAATAGCTTAAAAAGCGGTGTTTTACTGACTAAGTAAACAATCACTAAGTACAGTGACATCTGCTGGGTGAGTAAGAGGATCAGGGACATAGAGGCTCACATTTTCGTCACAGAGGTCGACGCAGCAAATCAAATGAACAGTATGTGCGCGAGATCAGGGTTCAAATTCAACAGTTCGGCTATAAAGAGCAATCTTAATTGCATCTTTTGGAGGACACATGTCCGACTCTGTTCACGGTCATGACGTTATGGCGCTGATGGTAGCTCAAGGAAGCCCCATTTTAAAGCATGAATTGATCACTCTTATGGCGCGGCAATTTGGCAATACTGCGCGTTACCATACTTGTAGTGCTGAAAATCTCACTGCAATTGAGTTGCTAAGTTTACTCACGAGTAAAGAGAAACTTCAAGAAACTGAGCTGGGAATGACATTCGTTGCTGGACGGCAGTGCCATCATTGAGAGCACTAAATAAGTTTAAAGGAAGATAATTGCTGCTGATTAACGCTCATCCTCATCTTTATGGACGATTCTGTGTTGTTCGGCGGCAGTGCGTTGGCTGAACTCCTCAATTAAAATCCGCAATAAGCGAGACTTAGCTATTTTAGTGTCCTTTGACAGTATATCGAGTTGGGAGATACTGGTTTCTGTCAGCGTAAAAGTGGCGTGCCGGTAAATTTTGGCCGACTTTTTATCTAAACCCCGTTGGACATTTGTTGGTGGTGCAGCTAAAAGACTCGCCTTACCTAAGGCGTAGTTATTGGCATCCTCAATAAAATCATCGACAGAAACTGGCGTGATGATTTGTTTGGGTTTCTTGCGTTTAAGATCAGTTAAGCTCATAGCTATTTTCTGGTGGTAAAGTGAATAGCTCATCCACTATGGCGCGAATTTCATCAGCGGCTTTACCATCCGGCTCAATTTCGATGACCGAAGAGCCTTTTTCCTCACTGTCATCATAAATGTTACGGCAAAAGGTCACTGAGTTGAGCACCCTTAGCCCAAAGGATTGCACTACGTCTTTTGCCTCTAAAATACGCTTAAACTGTGTTGGCAGAGCAGGGCATTGCGTCAACACTATGGTAGCCACCATTTTAGGATTGACCATTTTACAGGTACTTAGCATATCCTCCATATGGGGCAGGGTTTTAAGATCTCGCCTCTTAGGCCTAAGTGGGATCACCACATAAGTTGCTACTGACATTGCGGCACGCATTGCGAGGTTATCCTGGCCACCACAGTCAACAATGACATACTCGAAACGTTCATTTAGGCTCAGTAAGTCATTGCGAATTTTACCATAGAGCTGAATACAGTTGATGGCGGGTAAACTAGGATCATTGTTTCGGGCTTGGATCCAATCGGATGTGGTCCGCTGTGGATCACAATCGACCATAAGGACGTTTGCATCGAATTTTTGCTTAATATAAACCGCGAGGTTTTGCGCGAGACAACTCTTGCCACTTCCTCCTTTCTCACCACCTACCAACAAAATCATAGTGACGTCCCCTGCGTGGATCTTTCAATTAATTCAGTGTAGAACAGCCCGGCTTACCCTGCGTAGCTTAAGTTAAATTAAAGCAATTGCATGGCGATATGGTAGCTTTGCTCGTGGCATTGCGAGCAACGGCATACTTGGCCCTTGACGGTATTTTGCTGGGAGGTGTTGGGATTAAAAGTGACTTCGATTAATTCACCCAGCGCGAAAGGTTTTTTATAGTCGAATAAAATCCCTCTTCTGGCTAAATCGATACAAACGCCTTCATCTGTGTGTTCGACTCCCTGTTGATCGCTCCAATGCAGGAGGACACGTTCCGCTTCCATATCCACTCGCAGTGACGTGCGTTTTTCTTCAAAACCAGTAGGATGGTGACCCATAACTCGATTGCCCCGTAAATAATTGATCCCAGTAAAACTAGCATAATTGCTTTTTCACAGAATACCAATGTGAAAGCTAGGTCTTTGATAGTAGTTTTAAAACGAGGACTGCAGGTGCCAGTGAATGATCCTTCAATAGCACCAACTCAGGTGGCTGATTAATTGTCGTATTCTTGATTTTTAGGATAAGGCATTTTTAATTGGCCCCAACGGATGACGATCACTGTTCCCGCTAAGATCAAGGTTGAAATCGAAATCGCCGCAATGCGCCAATCATCCATGCTTTTCATGTCTAAGATCAGATAACGGGCTAAGGCGACAATAGCAATATAGAGAGGCATACGTACAGGGAGTTTGCCTGACTCTGCATAGTTAGCCACCATGGCTAAGACTTCGAGATAAATAAATAACAATAGCAAGTCAGCGAGTGCGACAGCTCCGACTGAGAAAATGTGAACAATTTCTTGTCCGATGGCGACGACGGTGGCAATGGCAATAATGATTAATACCAAATGTTCTACGGCTTTTAGCCCTTTGGCACCGTATTGGCGATAAAATGGCATAGCAACTCCCTACTAAATATTTTTATAAATAGTAACAGTAAAAATACGTTAGTAGGGAAAAGTGCGGGAATTCTCTGTGACTCAATTCACAAGATATGAATTGGTCACAGAAAAGAAGGCAAGCTTAACCTGGGCGTCCATCCGCCCTTGGTTGGCAGAGCATTGGGCCATAACAGTAGCAGAAACAGCTAAAGGCTAAGATCCAGCCACTAATTGCCCCTAGCAGTAGCTCACTTGACCATTGGGTGAGTATCCCAGCGAATACTCTAAGGAGCGTTGCTAATAAGATGAGAATAAACCCGAACACCACAGGACGAGGTGGTTTAAGTTGTCGACCAGTATGGCCCAAGGAGACCCGTGACATCATCGCTAATATCATACCGCCTAGACCGCCTACCGTGATGGCATGCATACCTACCGAGAGTGGTAACCCTATGGCAATTAATGCCAGTCCCATGGGAATGCACAAATAGCTTAAGTGTAGCGACCATAGTAATGGCACTCCCCAGCTTGCCCGCCATCCCCAGCGATTCCAACGGAGTAAGAGCACTAGGCTCGCCAACCCTGCAATCATTCTTATGCTGAGTTCATGTTGTAAAAAGAGGCTTATCGTTAAAGTGAGTAAACTGGCAAAGCTTAACCACTCAAGCCAAGCAAGTGAGCTTTGGCGCTGCCATTGGGTTGCCCGTTCAGTGAAAAAGGGGATCACGCGGCCACCGAGTAGGGCGACGATAACGCTGATCATCAGGATTGCGCCATATAAGCCATTGTTGATCCACTCAAACTGTTGTGTGAGTAGTCCGTAATAACTTAGCCCATTAAGTATTGTGAGCAGACTTAAAATCGGAATAAAGACAAAATTACGCCATTGACGCACTTGGATAACTGCAATGGCGAGTAATAAGGCGGTAAGGGGTAAAAAGAGTAAATCGAGTACCATTATCAGGGGAAATGGTATTCCAAAGGGGGCGAACAATAAAATCCGTGGCAGTAGCCAAACACAAAAGAGTCCGAGTAAGGCTAAGCCTTTTAGCCCTGGCCGACCTGTCCAGTTTTGCACTGCGGTGAGCAAAAAACCTGCGACAACGGCACACACAAAACCAAAGATCATTTCATGGCCATGCCACCATAACGGATTAAGTGTGCTAGGTAATACATTTATCCCAGCGAGAAAGCTCCCCCAGATAATCAATGCAAACACGCTAAATACACTGGCAAAGAGGAAGAAGGGTCTAAAGCCTAGCCGAAAAAGGGCCATTTTAGGTTGGAGGTGTGCGGGTTCGTCGATGTTTAACATAAAATATGGCTTAATTTAGGGTATAAACTTGCCATATTTTAAGCTGCAAATTAAATGAATGTATATATCCCATAGTGAGTACTTGACTAACCAGGTTGGGTATTACAGCTATTTTAGGGCGGGATTTAGGGGGGAGTTGATACTGTGTTAACGTCAAGCCAACTTAGGCCCAGAAGCATCGTCTGGGCTCTACATTCTTAGCGTAAGCGAGTGAATTATTTATTCTTACGTTTTTGCCACTTAAACATGATGGAGTACTTCCAAAAGTTACTGATCAATAAATAACCCGTCGCCGAAAAAATTACACCTAACACCAGACAGCCTAATAAAAAGGCGGGGCCAATAGTCGTAAGCGAGGCTTCAATCCATTGCCAACTTGCCTCAAAGGCAAATTCCTGTGGGGCATGGCCGAGAATTTTTGCGCCTAATAAGTAAGCGCCGTAAAACATCACGGGCATAGTTAAGGGATTCGTGATCCATACTAAAGCGACCGAAACGGGGATGTTGACGTTAAAGAAAATAGCAAATGCAGCAGCAACGACCATTTGAAATGGCATAGGTATCCAAGCCACAAATAGACCAACAGCAAAGGCGCCTGGGGCTGATTTTCTGTTCAGTGCCCACAGATTAGGATTGTGTAGTAATTGTCCGAACATGCGTAAGTGTTTATGCTCACGCAAAGTTTCAGGCTTTGGCATAAATCTTTTTATTAATTTTTTTGGCATAGGCTGAAATTGCTGTCTTAACTTAATTCACTATGAATCGATTCATCTTTGGCTTTAGTGCCACCTTGTTGTCAGCGATGTTGTGGCCATCGCTGCCGCCAGTCAGTTATTTACCCTATCTTTTCGTTGGGGCCATAATCCTATATCAAAAAGCCCCCATCTATTCGGGTGGACTCTTTGCTATGGTATGGCTAACTGGTTTTTGCTTAGGATTATCTAGGCAGGATCTTCCAGTGTTACAACAACCTATTCAGGTGAGGGGCGAAATCATATCACTAGTTAGTCAAAACAGCGACTGGCTAAGTTTGGATATCTCAATCATTAAACCAAATTTAATCTTGGGGCCACAGGCTAAGCTAAGGTTGACTTGGAAAGCGCCCCTAGAGGTCGAAGTCGGGCAGGTTTGGCTATTTACTTTGGCGCCTAAGAGCATCTCGAGTGTCTTAAATCAAGGTGGATATAACGAACAAAAGCAATTGATTAGCCAGCATATCGTCGGGAAAGGAAGAATTATAAAAGCTGAGTTGCTCGAATCCCGCCCCTCATTACGAAATCGGCTCATTACACAACTAAGCCCGCAGTTATCGACATTGCCACAGGGTGACATACTGTTAGCACTTATTTTAGGCGATAAGCGGCTTATCTCCCAAACGAGGTGGCAAGCACTTAGGCAAACGGGGACGGGTCACCTCGTCGCTATCTCTGGTTTGCATTTGTCTGTGGTGACCGCATGGATTTATGCGTGCACCTTGTTTGCGCTCACCCGTTACGCCCCCAATCCGAGTCGTCGAAATGTGTTCTTCACCTTAGTATTCTCGGGCGTGGGGGCCATTTTTTATGCCTATCTAGCAGGGTTTGGCGTATCGACTCAACGTGCACTTGTGATGATATTACTGCTGATGTTGTTGAGTCTATTAAAGCGTTTTTCTAGCCCATGGGAGCGCCTATTATTTGCCTTATTTGTGGTGTTGTTGATTGACCCATTATCTTGTTTAAGTGCTGGATTCTGGCTGTCATTTTGCGCATTAGCGATTATTTTATACACCCTAGAAACGGCACCCAAACCTCGGCCTTTGACTGAGAATGTCAATCTTGCAGTACGTTTTGGGGCTGGTTTAAGGCAGTTCTGGTCAATTCAGTGGCGGCTGAGCCTCGGTCTTGGGCTAGTGCAAGCGATCCTTTTTGGGGGGATGAGCATCCACAGTTTATGGATGAATATGCTGGCCGTGCCCTGGTTTAGTTTTGTGGTTATTCCACTGGCCATGGCGGGCTTTGCGCTTTGGTGGCTGAGTACGCTTTGGGGAGCCCCGTGGATAGGGTTATTGCGCCTAAGCGATTGGATGTTAATGCCCTATGACAAATTATTAGATATCAGTGGCAGCTTGCCAGCCCACTGGCAAGCTGTGCCAGATAGCGCCTTGGCAATAGGGCTTTTTGCATTGTTAGGGGGAATACTTTGGCGTTATATCCCTCACCATCATAAATACTGGCCCTGGTATGGCGTGATGGGATGTTTCTTTATGCCACTGATATTTATTATGTTATTAAAATGGTTGCCACTTAAATCATCCTCTTGGACAGTGCATTTATTAGATGTTGGCCAAGGACTCGCCGTTGTGGTGGAAAAGGATGGTAGGGGACTTATTTATGATACTGGCGCTGCATTTGGTGATGATTTTAGCTATAGCGAACGGGTGATTGTGCCGTTTTTGCGCGCCAAAGGTATTGAAGAGATTGATTATATTTTTATTAGCCATAGTGATAATGACCATGCAGGAGGCGCTGCCGTACTCGCTCGAGCTTATCCGCAGGCTCAGTGGATAACCGATGTGCCTAATTTGGGCGGGCAGGCTTGTCGCCCTAACAAAATAAGATGGCAATCGCTTAACTTGTCGGTTCTGTCACCTGACACAGCCATCGCGGGGAATAATGGTTCCTGTGTGCTGCGGATCGGTGATGGTCAGCAGAGCATATTATTGACCGGCGATATCGAGAAGGAAACGGAGGCAAGATTAGTGACACAGGCACAGATGCAGTCGACACCCTTAGCGAATCAGGTGCTAGTCGCACCACACCATGGCAGTAAAACCTCATCGACCGATGCTTTTATTGATGCCGTTGCACCGGAACTCGTATTGTTTCCAGCAGGGCTCGCTAATCGATATGGATTCCCTAAACCCGCGGTTATCGAGCGATATCAACGACGCAATATTATGTATCTAACAACAGGGGAAGAGGGGCAAATTAGTGTGATTTTTCAGCAGAATGAACAGTTCGTTAAAACCTACAGGCGGGATTTAGCGCCATTTTGGTACAACCGCTTGTTTAGATTTGGTGACTTGATTAATCCAGAGTAGAATGGCTACTTTGCCATAATTTAGTGTTATCAATGACAGCATCTCCTAAAGACGAAATGTGGACAGTTTTCAAACGATTACTGGGCTATCTTAAACCGATGAAGGGCATGTTTTTGCTTTCTGTTACGGGACTTATCATCTATGGTCTCGTCGATGCGGCTTTTATCGCTTTTATCGGCCCTTTTATCGATAAGGGTTTTTCTAGTGGAACGCCTGCGGCCATCAGTAATGGCATTGCCTTGCCAACGAGCCAAGGCTTCCATGCCGACAACAATATACTGATGATGGCGCCCATCGTTGTTATTTTAATGTTTTCCCTGCGCGGTTTTGCCAATTTTGTGTCGACCTACGGCATCTCGTATATGAGTGCGCGGTTGATCATGGATATGCGTCAGCAAGTATTTGAGCATTATCTCAGTTTGCCTGTGAGTTATATGGATAAGGAAAACACCGGAAATTTGATTTCTAAGGTGACCTTTGACACTGAGCAAATTGCCCGAGCTTCGGGTAGCGCCTTGATCTCCATCGTCCGCGACAGTGTGACTGTGATGGGGATGCTAGTGTTGATGTTTTATAACTCATGGAAATTATCCCTGTGCATTCTGGTGATCGGCCCAATTATGGGATTAGTGATCACTGTGGTGAGTCGTCGTTTCCGTAAAGTCTCTAAGCAAATTCAAACGGCCATGGGCGGCGTGAGTGCCACCACAGAGCAGATGATCAAAGGCCATAAAAACGTCTTAGCCTTCGGTGGGCAAGAAACCGAAGTGGCACGTTTTGCTAAGGTAAATGATCAAAATCGCCATCAAAATATGAAGTTAGCCGTAGCGCAGGCAATCAGCCAGCCGTTGATCATGGTGATAGGCTCCTTCGCATTGGCATTTGTATTGTATGCGGCCAGTTTAGATAGCATGAAAGCCGATCTGACCGCAGGGACCTTTGCCACTATCCTAGGGGCAATGATGGCCATGTTACAACCCATCAAAAACCTGACTAAGGTCAATGCTGAATTTCAACGGGGCATTGCCGCTTGTACTACGGTATTTGAGCTGCTAGATACCCAGCCCGAATCCGATACTGGTACTTATACCGTTGAGCGAGCAAAGGGGAATTTACGTTTTGAAGGGGTGAGTTTTAGCTACGATGGACAGGAGCGACTCGCCCTAGATAAAGTGGATTTTGAGGTAAAACAAGGGCAAACCTTAGCCCTAGTCGGTCGTTCTGGATCGGGTAAATCGACCATTGCGAGCCTAGTGACGCGTTTTTATACTGGGCTTGAGTCCGGTGATATTCTACTCGATGACATCAGTATCTACGATTACACATTAAAATCCCTTCGAAATCAGGTGGCCTTAGTCTCCCAGCAGGTGACCCTGTTCAATGACACTATTGCCAACAATATTGCCTATGCCTATCCAGGTTCAGTGACCCGCGAACAGATTATCCAAGCGGCAACCTTAGCCCATGCGATGGAGTTTATCGAGCATCTGCCCGAGGGGCTCGATACCCAAGTGGGTGAAAATGGCGTCTTACTCTCCGGTGGGCAAAGGCAGCGTATTGCCATCGCGCGCGCCATGCTACGTGATGCGCCTGTGCTTATCCTCGATGAGGCGACATCGGCACTGGATACTGAGTCTGAAAAGGCTATCCAGCAGGGCTTAGATAATTTACGGCAAAATCGTACCTCAGTGGTGATTGCCCACAGACTCTCCACGATTGAGAGCGCCGATCAAATTCTGGTGGTCGATCAAGGCCGTATCGTTGAGTGTGGCACCCATAAGTCCCTATTGGAATTGGGTGGTATGTACGCCAAGTTGTATCAAATGCAATTTGGTCACTAGATGCAGGCACTCATCAATAAAATCTGGTATCACGGTCATCCACTGCAGTGGCTATTGCTGCCGTTTTCGGGGTTATTTGCGCTGATCACTGCGGTTCGCCGCAGTTTATTTCGTATTGGCATTAAATCCCAAACAAGTCTGCCAGTGCCTGTGATTGTGGTTGGAAATATCACAGTCGGCGGCAGTGGCAAGACACCCACTGTTATTTATCTGATCGAGTTACTCAGAGCAAAGGGATTTAACCCTGGGGTGATTAGCCGGGGTTATGGCGCGGATATTCGAGGCGTCAGAGTCGTTTCAACCGGAGCAAGTGCTGCTGAGGTTGGGGATGAACCGGCGATGATAGTGGCCCGCACTGGGGTGCCTATGGTGGTGGGGAGCAAACGGGTTGAGGCGGCTAAAACCTTGATCAGCGAGTTTAGTGTCGATGTGATCATCTGCGACGATGGCCTACAGCACTATGCTCTTGGGCGAGATATTGAACTGGTGGTGATCGATGGTCAAAGGGGATTAGGTAACCAACATCTGCTCCCCGCAGGTCCACTCCGTGAAGGCGCTTGGCGGCTCAAACAAGTGGATTTTGTGGTGGTTAATGGCGGCCCTGCCAATGACGGGCAATTTGCGATGCAACTGCTCCCAACAGAGGTGAGGGCGGTAAAAGGGAACGCTGTAACTGGGTTGTTTGATAAATCTCAGCCTCTGATCGCTATGGCTGGAATTGGTAATCCCGCTCGTTTCTTCGACTCTTTGCAAGCCGAGGGTTATCAGTTGGCTTTATCCCACGGGTTTGATGATCACCAAGCCTATGATAAAAAACAGTTATGTGATTTGGCGAAAGATTTTCCGTTGATGATGACCGAAAAAGATGCGGTTAAATGTCGCGATTTTGCACAAGAAAACTGGTGGTATTTGGCGGTCAATGCCAAGCTATCCCCACAATTTGATGAGCAGCTGTTAAACCGTCTTCATGATGTGGTCGCAGCGAAACAAGGAAACTTCCATGGCATTCGATAAAAAACTTTTAGATATAGTAGCTTGCCCAGTTTGCAAGGGAAAACTTGAGTATGATAAGGCAGCGCAGCAGTTGATCTGTAAAGCCGATAAATTGGCTTACCCTATCACCGAAGGTATCCCTGTGTTGCTGGAGAATCGTGCGATTCCGCTCACTGAAGCCGTTTAATCTCAAGACTGTGATGCGCGTCCCTAGGTTTGCGCGCATCGCATTTATACCAATCGTATCAATTCTGTAGATTAAAAATTCACAAATTTTTGCCTGTCAGTTGCTGTTGCCCCTTCCTTACATTCGCCGCGGATCTCCCCCCGCCCAGATTCAATCACCCGACTCAGTTCGAAATAGCCCTCACGGCAGTAACCCGTCATTTCTAAGGTTTTAGTGAGGCCGAGCACGACCTGTTCCCCCCAAACTTCGAGAATGTCTTCATGCTCTTTTCGGCTTCGACGCTGCTCACGGGGATCTTGATCCATCTGCCGCATACGCTCTTCATGGGGCAGTGGGCGTTCAGCCTTATCACGATTCGATTTATCTTCGACCAAACTCGCTTGATAGGTAAACAGTTTTAGGCCATCGGCTTTGATATCTGTGGTTAATTTATCTTTTAACTTACCCGCCAATTCCGCGGGGTCTATCGGGGCACTACTGCAGGCAATAAGGGTAAAGCAACTGAAGATGACGAGACTGAGTGATTTTATAGACATAATAAACGTTAACTCTTAGGTTATTAACTCCCAGAAGAATACCTTAATATGGCGGCAAATATCATAGATTTATGGTACTTTTTGCCTACAGCCCCTAGGCCGTTTAAGCTCTACTGAGTCGCTAGTGTCGTCAATAAGGGATTTACATCAATGTGGGAGTTCTGGTCAAACCGATTAACGCAAATTGAATGGACCTTAAATCCAGTGCAACTGATGGCTTTGGTGCTGTTAGGACTATGGGTTTATACCATTTGGCCGAAAGAGGAGTTACAACAAGTTATTAAAAATAAAGGATTACAGTGGCGATTGTTGCTTGTCCTGGTGGTGATTAATACCCTGTGGATGTTAAATGCCAGTATTCAAATTGGACTGCATTTGCACTTTTTAGGATTAGTGACCTGTTTGTTGATGTTTGGCTGGCGCTTAGCCACAGTGGCTTTACTCCTCCCGAGTGCTTTTTTTAGTATTTTTGTGTTGAAGCAACCGGGGGCATTTGGTGCATTTAGCTTATTTTCCATGGCCATTCCGCTGTTTTTATCTTTTATGCTCTATAGTCGCAGTTACCATCTGTTCCCTAAACATATTTTTGTCTTTATCTTTGTGGGCGCCTTTATCAATGCGGGGTTATCGACGGTATTTCATCAGTTGAGTTGGGCGGCTTGGCTGTGGTTAGCTGCCGATTACGATTGGGGCGTTTTAGTCGATAATTATTTGATGTTAATCCCTTTGCTGGCGTTTCCTGAGGCCTTATTAAATGGGATGGCGGTAACATTGCTGGTGGTGTATCAACCCCAATGGTTGTTTGACTATTCTGATCGTGAATATTTGTGGCGTAAATAAAGGCAGTGAATGTGAATAGCAAAGGCACGCAGTATTCACTGCGCGCCTTTGACGCTATGCGAAACGTTGGTCTAAGTAACTGATAATATCCTTAGACTCATATAACCATTGCACCTTATCACCTTGCTCAATACGTAAACAAGGCACTTGCTGTTTGCCACCTTGGGTGGTGAGTTCATCCTTGTGTGGCGATGTTTTAGCGTCGAGTGTTTGGATATTGAGTCCTTGACGGCGCATCGCGCGGCGGACTTTGACGCAAAAAGGGCAGGCTGGATATTGGTAGAGGATTAGAGATTGCGTTTGGGCATCGATTTTTTGTTGTTCAGCTACGGGGCGATGACGCTTTTTAGGCGCAAAAACAACGTTTAACAATAAAATGATCCGGCCTAAAATCCAACGAATAATAAACATGGTTACCTCAAATGATAAGGGAAATAGGGATTGTCATCGGCATTTGCAGTCAAGCTATTTTGCAATCCAACTTTGCCATCTTTAGCGTGCCTAGGGCAAATCCCCGTGCGAAAGGGATTGGTTGGCTCGCTTTTGCCTAGGGCGCCAAAGTGTAACCTAAGCCACTAGGCTGACCAACAGTTAAGTAGCATACCTTTTGTTAGATGCCTTAACGCCCAGCAATGGCTGGGCGTTAAGGTATTTATTGAATAAAGGATGACAGTTTAGTTAAACAATTTATGGCACATCTATCGTCATATTAACTTGTGCGGCATTTTGGCTGAGTGTCACTCGGCTCTCGAGCAAGAAAATCCGCTCAGGTGCTATGCCCTTCGACTCAACGAGATAGGTTTTGACTGTTTTTGCCCTTTCTTGAGCGAGATCCCCAAGCATACCGTCGGTGACATTCTGGGCTTTTACGCACAGGTTATAGAGTGCAATGTGCCAACGGGTCGTGATTTCATCATCCGTTAGTGGAGTGTCTTTGGCGTCATTGATGACAGTGTCCTTAATCAACTGTGGATCCGCTGCCACTTCCTGCTCGTAGAGCTTGATTAATGCCTCGGCCAGAGGCCCTTGGGTTGGAAATTGGCTGGGGCTTAAATCTGCCGGTAATTCACTAAACTGGATGTTGGCCAGTTTGGCTAACTTACGCTTCATCATGCGCTGGACTATGATTTGACTGTCGTTAATGGCATCGACGCTACCTTCAATGCTGAGTTTTAGCATAGGCCTATCGGTTAAGGCACTGGCAAGTTTATCTAGGCTTTCTTGGGCCTTGCTATCGAGGGTAACATTACCCGCGCTAAAACTGATTTTATCTAAGGTTTCATCCGAACCAACGAGGCCCGCGAGGAAGGAGAAGGGCGCGGTTACTACCTTAGTGATTACATTTGTGAGCGCCGTCATAATGATACTGCCGACACTGAAACTGGGAGAGTCTAAATCTCCAGAGACTTCCATACCTAAGTCGATGACGCCATTTCGGTCCTGTAGCAGGGCGATGGCTAAAGTAATAGGCAAACTGGTTGCTAAATCACTATTACTCGGTTTGCCAAGTTTGAGCTGATCGATCACTAAGTGATTACTGCCCTTAAGTTGGTTACGTTCGAGCTGATAGTTGAGTGCGAGTGAAAGTTGGCCCTTATCGATATAGTAACCCGCATAGGTACCCGAATAGGGATTGACCGAGGTGAGTTCAACACTTTTAAAGACTAAATCAAGGTCAAGATAAGGCATATCTAACAATGGGTTAATATCACCTTTGAGGGTGACGGGGGCATATTTATCAATCTTGCCTTTAATATCGACTGAAGCTTTTGTCCCCGGCGTTGACGATAAATGCTTGATATTTCCTTCTAGTTGTTCAATGCCCGAGGCAAAGTTTGGCGTTAAGGAATTATCGGCAAAAAAGGCTGAACCTTGGCTAAAGCTTATCTGTTGAATATTTAAACTTAGCTCTGGTTGCACAGATACATCATTAGGTGCCGTTGGGCCGGAGGCCGTTTTCACCGCTTTAGTGTCAGTCTTAGTATTAGGGGGACGGATAGTCGAACTTTGTGTCGTGGCACTTTGTACTGCGGGCGCCTCAACAATCAGATTGCTAATGTTGGTGCTTCTGTCTTTCGCAATCACAACCTTAGCGTAGGGCTGATTAAAGGCTAAATGATCAATGTCGATTCGATTCTTTTGCTGGTCAAAATCCAACTGATTAATGTGCATTTTTTGCCATTTCACCAATGGAGCATTACGCAAATTGTCCAGAATGGTTAAATCATCCAGTTCAACACTGCCCCTATAGATGGCTTGACCTTTAGCATCGGCACTGAGCTGCCCCGCGGTGCTAAGGGCGCCACCCTTGAGTTGGATATTTACATAGGGGGCTAAGTAGGGCTGAAATTGCGCTAATACGAGTTTATCCACCTGTAGTTTTGCAGCAATTGCGCCAGCGGTGGCATCGATTTGACCTTGGGAGGCGAGTTTGCCTTGGCCATTGACGACCAATGAGACCTCATAATCAATGGGATCCTTTAAATCACTCACTATGGCTTGAGTGGCGAGATCCAATGGATAGATGCGCCATTGCTGGGCTGTTGTGCTGAGTTTGTGTTCCGTAATATTGATATCGTAATTTTTAAGGCTGAGCCCGTCGAGTTGGATTCGCCATGTCGGCTCTGTCTCAGCTTGGGTTGTAGGCTTAACATCCGTGTTTTCGGCAATATTGGAGGCAGCATCCTGGCGTTGACTTTCGTTATCTGGAGCCGTGCTTTGGTCTGGATTGGGGGTCTGTGATGCAATCTGGGATTTGGGTGTCAATAGCCTTTGGAGATCAATACCTTGTTCATTAAACAGCGCATGCAGCGCTAAGTCTTCACTGTGCAGCTGTTTGATGTGGATTGTGTGTTGCTGCAGATCCGTGTCAATGCCCTCAACGGCCAACAGGGGAAGGTGGATAACTTGCTGCTCTTTGTTGATTATATTGAGTTTTTCAAGGATCACTTGGCCACCTTCAGCATGCAGCTGTAAAGGCATATCCTCTGATAAGTCAATTTGATAATCTGTTTTTGCGCTGATTTCGCCGTTGTCCAGGGCGACGTAGAATTGCTCATCGATAAATTGCCACAGAGGCGCCAATTTGAGCTTGGCAATTTGGACATCTCCAATCACCTTGAGTGGCGAGAGTTGAAACTGTCCCGCTAGGCTTATTTCCCCGTCATGCTCATCCTTAAGTTGCACTGCGTAGTGGTTATTGACCAGCAAAGGGGGAATATTAGAAGTGTTATTTGCAGTTGCGGGCTCAGTTTTAGGCTCGGATTGCTCCGGCGGAGCGACAGTCGTGTTTAACGCTTGTCCCTTAGTCTCCATAGTGTACTCAGTATCTAACTGATTGAGTTTTATGTTGATACTAGGGTAATTAACCCGGGCTTGAGTGATATGATCATCGAAGCTAAATTTGCCTGCGGTTAAGGTGAATTGCCCAAGCATTATGCGTAGGGGCTTAGTGGGCTCCTTGGGTTCTGCCGCTGTGGATGGCGACGAATTTTGCGCCAGTGTTGTCAGTATATCGTCAAAATTAAAGCTTTCTTTGCCTTGCTGTTGAGTGCGACGGATCTCAACATATGGGCCTTGCAGATGAACATTTTCAATGACGAGCGCTCGATTAAACACCGATTGCCAAAAGTTGACCTCGAGTTGAATCGCATCAATACCGGCAAATGGACTATTGTCTTTCTCTTTTAGCGTAAGCTGGGTTAATTCTACTTGATAAGTAAAAGGATTGAGTCGCAACTCTCCCACAGAGACTGGGCGGCCTAAGAGTTGCGATATTTTCTCTGGAGCGAAAGACACTATAGTGTAGGGGATAATGAGCCCTAGGGTGATGACATAGCTTAGATAGGCCGTGGCCAAATAGGCAAAAATTCTTTGGTATTTGGGGCGTTTAAAGAAGACATATTTTAAACGTGAGAGCTGGGTCATCATAGTAGGATCAAGGCTCCGATGCGCAAACTAGCGTTAAATCTATCAATAAATGCCGCCATTCTAGCGAAGAATACTTAGTTTTACACATATTGTTTTCTATCTTTTCTAGTAAAATCTGAGCATTACCTTATGGTTACTCATCTAACCCTAAACTGACATTAAAGGGTAACTTCTATTTTACAGCTGTACTTTTTAACGCTTGTGATCACGCAATAACCCCAAATGAGCCGTGTTCAGGGCATAGGCGACAGAAACAGAGAGTTACAAAGCCACGCTTAGGATTTGGTATAGCTTATCGCCGCAATCAGGGCTCCCTGTGGATCTTTTATCCAACAAAAACGACCAACCTGTGGAATATTCTCCGGCCCAAACAGGACTTCTCCACCCAGTTTTTTGGCGTTTATGGCCACTTGGTCTACATCGTTAACCGTAATGTAACCTGTCCAGTGGCAAGGGAAGGCGGGGATTAAATTATCGGTTATACCGCCTATACTAGCGCCTTGATTCTCGATGATATGGTACTGACCGTGTGGCATGTTAACGGTTCTAAATTGCCAGCCAAAGATTTCACCGTAAAATCGCATTGCCTCTTCGGGATTATTTGTCGTGAGTTCATGCCAGCTTAATGCTCCAGCAGTGTTAAAAGCAGAATCCATAAGCATTTCCTTAATATGACAGAAAAATCTAGGACAGAAGTCGGGTGCCTTCCTAAATTGCCGACCAAGACGTAGGTTCATTACGCCGCTATCGACCCTAACACGCACCATCCATAGTGTTTTATCCCATCGACCTTAGGGTGAGGGACTGCTTATTAAGCTCTGCTTATTGTGATGAGTGCAGCTTAGATCGGAAAAGTCACTTAGAGTGTAGTTGAGGCTTTTCAATAATTCATAAGGTGTTGTGGAAATATTCTGCTGTTTTTATATAAATAAATGTTTTTAACTAATTGTTTTAATAGATGATAAATGATTGTAGTGTACAGCCTGTTTGACTATGTTGGTTTCCGAACACAAGATTTTAGCCCGTATTTTCTCTGTGCTTTATTATGACTCTGACCATTAGACCTACATCCCATTCGCTTGCTAATATAGCGCAGTTTTGCATCTTATTGATGAATAAAAGGGGAGTTAAGATTGAATAAAAGTTTAGTGACAAATGTGTTGGCGGCAGTCTGTATTCTGTTGGGTTATGGATTGGCATCGCCCATTTTGTTCAATGTGGGCTTATTTGCATTATCCGGAGCTATCACTAACTGGCTAGCCGTGTATATGCTGTTTGAGAAAGTGCCTGGTTTGTATGGCTCAGGGGTTGTGCCATCACGTTTTGAGGAGTTCAAGGCGGGTATTGCCCATCTCATGATGAAGCAGTTTTTTACCTCTGAGAATATCGATCGCTTCCTCTCCGAAAAGGAAGGGATAAGTAACATAGATTTAGCCCCTGTGATTGATAAGGTAGATTTAGCGCCGGCATTTGATGCCTTAGTAACTACGGTCGCACAGTCATCCTTTGGGGGAATGTTATCTATGTTTGGCGGCACAGAAGCACTGATGCCACTGAAAGCACCTTTTATCGAAAAAATGAAATCTTCACTGGTGGAGATGGCACAACGTGATGAATTCCATGAGTTATTAAAACAGGAAATTGAACAGCCCAATGTGATGGCCGATTTGCAAATGAAGATTGCTAATATTGTTGAGCAACGCCTCAATGAGCTAACGCCACAAATGGTGAAGCAAATAGTGCAAGAGATGATCCAAACACATTTAGGCTGGTTAGTCGTGTGGGGCGGGGTGTTTGGCGGCATGATTGGACTTGTCGCAGCCTTGATCCAAGGCTAATCTGGGCTTAAAGCTCCCTAAAACTGGGAGCTTAGGTTTCCATTTTTATCGAAGAATTCTATTCACTTACAGAGGCACTATGAACCATCATCACAGTATTAATTATCTGGAAATACCCAGTCGCGATATTGCAAGTTCCAAAGCCTTCTTTAATAAGGTGTTTGGTTGGCGTTATGTAGATTACGGCCCAGAGTATAGCTGCTTTATAGATGCGGGGATAACGGGTGGATTTTATCAGGCGGATGTTGATTTTACACTTTTGCGTGGTTGCCCACTGATTGTCTTATATAGCAATGATTTAGAGAGTACCCAAGCTTCGGTTATCGCGGCAGGAGGAAAAATTACCACGGGGATATTTACTTTTCCTGGGGGAAGGCGATTCCATTTCACCGAGCCCTGCGGTAATGAATATGCCGTCTGGTCCGAGTGATCCGCTCACAAACCCCTGTGTCAGAAACTGTTGTTTGGATGAGCAAGATATTTGCTTGGGATGTTTTCGACATCTCGATGAAATTTTAGCTTGGCGGTCGATGTCAGCAGAAGAGCGTTGTTGTTGCTATGTAAAGATGGCAGAACGCAGGGAAATTCAGCAGGCGAAATGGATGACTAAAAAATAGCGCGGTGATAGTGCTTACTCTATCACCGCGCTAGGGGAAATATTTTCAGACAGGGTCGACAACAATATGTTCAAGTTCAATCGCCGCTACCGTGTGGAGTGCATCCATGGTTGCTCCCACTAAACTGATTTTCCCCTGTGAAGACTCGATAAGCACGGCTCGGCTTATCTCACCGAACTCACGATTATGGCGAGTGAGATTCGATAAGGCCATTTGCATGGGCAACATTGATGGATTAAACGCGGCATTTTCAGCGTAACGTCCACAATAGGTTGCACCATCGGCCGTTTCAAGCACTACGGCCGCATAACTTTGGGTGTAAGGCGCATAACTCAAGCCTGCGTGATCTAAGCCTTCGATGATCATAGGATCGCTACTGTCTAGCGCAAATTCCGTTTCGTGTTTTGCCAGTAAAGGTGAAGTGACATTCAGATCCATAGGACCAAAAGCATAGGGTAAATAATAGGCTAGCGAGTGGCTGTCTTGGGCTGGCAGGTGAATGGTTATCTTAGCACCATCGACCAACTCGTTCATAAATTGACGGCAATGACCACAGGGGCTTGCATTAACAATCATATCGACGATTTGGCTTTCGCCACTGAGCCAAGCATGACTAATCGCACTTTGTTCAGCGTGCACTGAGTGGAACAGGGCTTCTCCGGGTAGCTCTAAGTTGGCCCCCATATAGATATCACCACTCTTGCCCTTGGCAATTGCGCCGACGTAAAACTCACTGATCGGCGGTTTAGCCAGTGCCGCTGCTATGGGCAATAATGCGAGTAAAACCTCTGCCTCAGTCATCTTGCTGGCATTCGTTAACTCCGAGAGTTGTTGTGCATCAATGTGTCCAGCAAAGTTTTGATGCAATAAGGGAATAAGTGCATCGGCCAACGGCGTTGGCAACTGGGTTATGCTGCGAATAAATCTATCTTGCATTTCCCGATTCCTTGTTTGTTAAGTTCATGGAATAACATTCTAGTAATTTTGTTACAGTATAAATGCGAGTTAGCTCGCGTTTATTGGCTCAAAACCTGTAACGAAGTGAATTTTTGTAAGATCTACACTCTTTTCGTTACGACTACTTACACTAAATGGTGAGTGCTTTTAACTAATTGATTTTAGACTATTTATATATTTCGCTACTTACAGTTCTCGCAAATAGTGACATAAAGCCGTAAGCAATTTTTGCTTGATTTCATCGGCCTCAGTATCTTGAAGTAGATTTTCAAGTTTCAGCAAATAATCTTGATCCGCTAAACGGCCTTGGCAGAACTCACGCCAACGCTGTGACTCTTGATAATCCAGTAACTCTGGGTAGTTTCGGGCGCGATAACGAAACAGCATTTCAGGGATGCGAGCATCGTCAAATTGCAATTCGAGTGCGGCTAGATTTTGCGGTAGGGTATGACGGATTATTTCCATTTTGGCTTTGTCCGCGGGACTAAAAAAACCACCGGAATACAGCATTAAATCGGGATCCGTGGTTGAACTTTCCCCATCGAGTTCAAACAATTGTGCCAGTTTCTCCCTAAGCTCCGGATGACTCTTCAAGCGTTTATATTGCTCCCTTGCGAAGGCTTTATCGATATTGAGTCTCGCTGCCTGCGCATCGTCCAGGATTTTAGCCGAAGTGATAAAAGGGCATTTATTTAAATGGATTTGTTTGACCGGAATAGGTAACTCATCTTCGGCCAAATCGGCCCTTGCGGTGTACATTCGAGTCTTAATTTGTTCTACATCAAGCTCAAATAGCGGAGTTAAATCCATCGCTAAATTAACGCAGATCACGGCATTTTTATTGCTTGGATGATGGGCAACGGGCGCAATTAATGTAGTACAACCCTGTTGGGCACTGATCTTTGAACTGACATGGGCCAAAGGCTGCATGTTGAGTACATCAATCTGATCGGCAACCGCTTGTTTTCGACGCAGATCAAAATAATATTGGTAGAGCTTGGGTTGTTTTTCTTTGATCAGTTTGGCCATTGCTATGGTCGCATAAACATCGGACATAGCATCGTGGGCTTTTTCATGGCTTAGACCATTTGCCTGGGTGAGGTGCTCTAATTTAAAGCTAGGTGAGCCATCTTCTTTAAGTGGCCAGTTAATCCCATCGGGTCTAAATGCGTAGCAAGCGCGAACTAAGTCAATGATATCCCAGCGTGAGTTGCCATTTTGCCACTCCCGAGCGTAGGGATCGATAAAATTACGGTAAAAGCCGTAACGGGTCACTTCATCATCAAATCTCAGGGAATTATAACCAGCGACACAGGTATTGGGCTGGCTAAAAAGTGCCTGAATACGTCCCATAAACTCCGTTTCGGCAATGCCTCGTAAATTGGCCAATTGCGGGGTGATCCCCGTGATTAAGATGGCTTCGGGGGAGGGGAGATAATCGCTGGCCTGTTTACAGTAAAAGGTCTCGGGTTCACTAATAATATTCAGTGCTAAATCGGTTCGAATACCCGCAAATTGTGCAGGTCTATCCTTTGCAGGATGGGTCCCGAAAGTCTCATAGTCGTGCCAGAATATACTTGGCTGGAATTGCGTAGACATAATTTAAATCAAATGACAGTTTGTCGAATAATAGCATCTTAACACTGAAACCCCTTGGAAGCATATTTGCCCTGTGCCTAGGGCGAGGAATTATATTGAAAAGATAATCGCTTAACAGGTGATTTTTACCTCGTTTGAGCGTTACAATTCAACCTGAAAAGGGGAATTAATGTCTTATGTATCATCAATATCTAAATGAACCTATGGTCCTCGATGCCGATAGAGCATCAATTATGACCTTATCATTGCCTGCCGATATCAGTGATTTTATTGTGCTTCAAGCGATGAGCGCTCCTCTGTTAGAGTTGATTGTGGTTGCCGATGGGACTCAGCCTAAAATCGCGATTCGTTTTCAGCCACTGATGGGGCTTAAATTAAACTCGATTTCCTCCGAAAAGCTGCAATTTTCCAATCCAATTCAGCGCTCGTTTGGGCAAGGAATGCGTCTCTACAGCCGTATGGGTACGGCGCCTAAGTTTTGTGCTGCGGAGCTACGTACCGGAGTCTCTTTTAAATTAGATTTGAATAACGGCCTGTGTTTGGCACTACAATCGGCTTCGAAATTTGAGTTAGTGCCATTAGAGTCAGATTTAAGAGTGCTGCACGAACCGCAGGTGCTGCTTATGGCCAAAGCGATACTGGCAAGGCAATACGATTATGGTGCGTCATCGGAAGCTCTCGCAGTATATATGACCGAAATTGAACAGGTGAGAGCTGAACTGCAAACCTTTTTACGTGGAGAGTTGGGGCAATATCATGCCAGTTTGGCCGAAGAGGCGATTAGGCTCGATCCTTTATTGCAGCAAAAGCGCCAATGGATGTTTCGAACTTATACTCATATGTTTGAGCGTCCAAACTATAACCGTGCCTCTAACGATGCACAAAGTGTTGATAAATCCTTGAGAAAACTGGAATGCTTCGAATTGCTTGCCACCCCCGAGCTGATACAAATGGTCGAGCGATTAATGGAAGATGAAGCATAAACGTACTTATTGTCAGTAAAATTAATAGATTAGTAGAAATAATAGAGCCCGAATATGTCATACTTATGTCCCCTCTGCGGCTTGTCGCTTACGCTGGCCGAACGCACTTGGGGCTGCCCGCGACAACACAAATTTGATATAGCCAAAGAAGGCTATGTGAACCTGTTGCCTGTACAAAAGAAAAACTCTAAAGATCCCGGTGATAACAAACAAATGATGTTTGCTCGGCGGGAGTTTTTAAATGCTGGTTATTATCAAGGGTTGAGTGACAGAGTTAACCAACTGGCATTGGAATACGCGGGCAGAGCGCAGCAAGTCCTCGATATCGGCTGTGGGGAAGGTTATTACAGCCATCGCCTATATCATGCGCTTATGCAGGATCATCCCTGTCATTTTCAAGGATTGGATATTTCTAAGTCTGCGATCAAGTATGCCGCTAAACGTTATCCTGAATTACAATTTTGTGTTGCGAGTGCCTATGAGATGCCAATAGCATCACACAGCATTGATTTGGCGATTCGGATTTATGCCCCCTCAAAAAATGAGGAACTGCAACGGGTGATGGGCAGTGATGGTATTCTCATTACCGTTTCCCCCGGTCCAATGCACCACTTTGCCTTAAAACAGCAAATTTATGCCGAGCCAAGATTGCATCCAAGATCTGATGCCAACATCTCTGGGTTTGAATGCCTACATCAGGAGCGACTTATGTCGCAACTTGAGCTAAAAGACAGAGAGCATATTGCCTATTTTCTGGAAATGACGCCCTATGCGTGGAAGTTTACCGCTGAGCAGAAACAGCGCTTTGCAGCAGAGGGGCTTTGCTGTGAACTCGATTTTCAAATTGAAGTACATCGCATTTCAAAATAACAATCAGATTTAAGCTATTGAAATAAATTATTTAAAATGCTTAACTGTTACAGCTAAGCCGTATGAACGCTCACGTTCTACGAGCCGGTTGCAAAACCCTAAGTTGAATTAGGCAAAATAAATATTTCAAAGTGTCGCAGTATGTTGACTTATCTTTAGAATGGTTTATAGTCTTACTAGCTTGAAGGTTGGGCTTATATTTATGTGTTCAATACGACCAGTTCGTCCTGTAAACATAAGTAATACCGGCATTTTCCAGCTCCACCGCCGTTAAGGCTTTAATTTTTTATTTACAGGATTTATATCATGTCTCAAGTTACTGGTGTTGTTAAGTGGTTCAACTCTGATAAAGGTTTCGGATTCATTGAGCAAGAATCAGGTCCAGACGTATTCGTACACTTCCGTGCGATCAACTCTGACGGTTTCAAAACTCTTGACGAAGGTCAGAAAGTGTCTTTCACTGTGACTCAAGGTCAAAAAGGTCCTCAAGCTGAAAACGTAACCATCATTGGTTAATTTTCAGTGTCGTTAGCTAAGCGCTAATGGCAATGGATTTAAAGAGCTGTGGTTTATACCATGGCTCTTTTTATTTGTGTCGAATTTATACCTCTCATCTTTCCCCGCGCGTGTTTTCTACCAAATTTTTCCGATAGTTATCTCTTCTTTTAACGCTATCATGCTCAATCAGCGGGCTTATGCTCAGATGAATCAGGCTGCTAACCCACAAAGCCGTAATCCCAATTTTATTTGATGGCGAGATAGGGTAAAGCGATAACATTATGCAAATAAAAAAGCCTGAATAAATTTCAGGCTTTAACATCATACTGAATATTCGTATTTATGAATCGAGTTTATCATCTGCGACTTTATAGTGTGGATCATCAAGCAGATTAACCTCGACCAGATCCCCCGCTTTTCTTAGCAGCGCTTTACAGTCGGCACTTAAATGGATTAAGTGCAATTTTTTACCAGCATTAACATAGCGTTCGGCTAGTGTATCTATTGCTTCTAGTGCCGAGTGATCGGCTACGCGGGAGTTTTTGAAATCAATAACCACATCCTGAGGATCTTGGGATGCATCGAATAATTCTAAAAAGTTGGCAATTGAACCAAAGAATAGCGGGCCATTGAGTTCGTACACTTTCCAGCCCTGTGAATTTTGGTTCACATTGACACTGATGTGTTTAGCGTGTTGCCAAGCAAATACCAGTGCTGATACGACAACACCGACAAATACCGCAAAGGCAAGATCGGTAAAGACTGTCACCGTCGTCACTAGAACGATAACAAAGGCGTCATGTTTTGGCACTTTACCCATAAATTTAAAGCTGGCCCATTCGAAAGTGCCGAGTACCACAATAAACATCACCCCGACTAACGCTGCTAAGGGGATGATCTCAATGAAAGAAGCACCAAATAAAATAAAAATCAGCAGTGCGATAGCGGCAGTAATGCCCGATAATCTGCCGCGTCCACCTGAATTAATGTTTATCATCGATTGACCGATCATGGCACAGCCACCCATGGCGCCAAAGAATCCACTGGTGATATTACCTACGCCTTGCCCAACACACTCTCTATTACTGCGGCCGCGGGTATTGGTCATTTCATCGATAACGGTCAGCGTCAGTAGCGATTCAATGAGCCCAACCGCCGCAAGGATGAATGAATAGGGCAAGATGATCGACAAGGTTTCGAAATTAAATGGGACGGCAGGAATGGCGAAACTCGGTAATGAGCCAGCAATAGTCGCATGCTCATCGCCGCTCATGGTTTTTAGAAAGTCCAATACGTTACGGGTATCGAGGTCTAAGCCGACAGTCATTGCCGTCACAGCCAAAATAGCGACTAATGATGAAGGCACCGCTGTGGTGATCTTAGGTAAAAAATAAATAATGGCCATCGTCAGAGCCACTAATCCTAACATCAGCATTAATGGTTCCTGTGGTAACCAGACTAAGTTGCCGCTGGCATCCTTAACCTTAAATTGCCCAAGTTGCGCTAAGAAAATCACAATCGCTAGACCATTTACAAAGCCTATCATCACAGGATAAGGCACAATCCGGATAAATTTACCGAGTTTACATACGCCGGCAGCAATTTGGATCAATCCTGCGAGTACCACAGCGGCAAAAAGATACTGTACGCCGTGTTCCACCACAAGGGAGACCATCACGACAGCCATTGCACCAGTGGCGCCTGAAATCATTCCTGGACGGCCACCAATCAGTGCTGTGACAAGTCCCATGATAAAGGCGGCATAAAGTCCAACCATAGGCTCTACATGGGCGACAAAGGCAAAGGCAACCGCTTCAGGGATCAGGGCGAGTGCGACTGTTAAACCTGAAAGCACATCGGCTTTATGGCTAGACGTTTTGTGGCGAATGAGATCAAACATGGAACCTCTGTTACTCAATTGTTGTTGCAAAAATAAGCCGCGAATACTAACAAAAAATGAGATTAAGCTACACCTTAAATGTAGGTTAATTCTGCCGTTGTCTAGTCCTGAAATAAAAAAGCCATGCAGTTGCATGGCTTTTTTTTTTGTGGGAATGGCTTACGCTTATGGGCGCGCCATATCCGATTCTGCGCTGTTTGCCAGTTTTATCTTAGGTGCAGAGGCTTCATCGGTTGTATTCGTGTCGTATTCACGTCCCTTAGGCACTTCGACCTGAGCCCTCACTTCAACTACAGGCTTCGTCATATCCGACGATACCATAGCTCCAAAGCGGCTGGCTGCTTTCGGTTTGCTCGTCACTGCATCCGTCACTTGTGGATTAACCGTCGTCGAAGCCACTTGAGCTTTCGCCTGTGGTTTAGCGATTGCGGCAGGCTTTGTCATAGGAGCCGATGCGACAGCTTTGACTGAGTCTTTTGCGGTTTCTTTTACCGCAACAAGGCTCTCTATCGCTGAATCAGCGTTGACCTCAGTCGCTTCAGCATGTTCGGTGGTTGGGGCGGCGACAGTTTGTTCTGTTACCTGATCTTTGATGCTTGAAACGGCAGCCTCTGGTGCTATTGCAACTTCGGTTTCAACAGCCGCAACGGCTTCAACAACTGCAACGGTTTCTTTGGCTGCGGTAGTTGCTGCTTCCGCTGGAGCTGCAAGGCTAATCATCTCTACTGCTGCTTGTTCAACCGGCGGTGGAGTTACAACGACTTCGGTATTTGTCACTGGAGTCGATGTTACCACGGGGGTGCTTATCACTTCGGTTGGGTACTCTTGATCTGCACCTAATTCATCGTTAGGAATGAATTGGGCTGGCGCAGAAGTACCTTGCTCATCTTCATCACGGCGGCGACGTTGACCAGCAGCGCGTAGATGACGTGGACTACGGCGGCTACGACGTTGTCCATCGCGGGATTCGCGTTTGGCTTTTTCGTCTGCGTCGATATTATCCGCATCTGTTTCAGTTGCTTGTGCATCAAGGGTAATCTCGGCAACATCGGCTTTGATTTGGTCAGCACTGTCAGTTGGGGCTAAGGGCGTGTTAATCGTGTCATCGTTACTCACTGCAGCGGTTTCAGTCGCATTAGCTTGAGTTTCGGTGAGTTCTACGGCAACGTCGGATACTTCCTTCACCTGGACCGTTTCTTTACGTGGCTGACGACGTGCACGGGGAGCTTTGGCTTCTGCTGGCACTTCCTGCGCTATTTCTGCTGCCACAGCTGCATTAACCGCCGCGACTTCAGCTAACAGGGCTTCTTCTTGAAGGCTGCTATCTGGCATGTTGTTACCATTGTCGATACGCACTTTGCGGCGCATATTACGACGTTGGCGACGTTCACGGGCGACTTCCTGCTTAGGTGCATCGTCTTGAGTTTCAGCTGCGACTTCTTTAGACGCTTGAACTCGTGGTTTAGGTTCCGTTTTCGCTGGACGTTTAGCGGCATCTTCCTTCTCGCGCGCTGGGCGTTCTTGAGTGCTTGTGCTTACCGCGGCATCGGCCGACTTCTTAGGATTGCGACTGCGTGGCTCACGGGAGCCGTCTTTGGCTTTATCGGCATCTTGACCTGTGCGAGTACGACGGGTGTCATTACGGCGATTACGGCGATTCGCATTGGTCGTATTGGCATCGGTGTTTTTAGTTTCAACGGCTTTAACTGGCTCAGATTTTTCGCTTGAACCAAATAAAGCGCTGATCGCACTCATTAGCTTACTGAAGAAACCGGGTTGTGGCGCTTCAACTTTCACCGTTGGGGATGGCGCTTGTTCCACTTTCTGTGGCGCTGCGAAACCTTTTAATGCAGGAATAGGTGCTGCGGTACGTTCCAGTTTACGTGGCTCATACAATTTGGCTTCAGGCTGTTCGATACGCTTATAGCTAGATTCGCTGATTTCATCATCACTACGATGACGGATCACGCGGTAATCTGGCGTCATCATGTGCGCATCGGGGATCACATATACTTCAACATCGTGACGTTGCTCTGTAATGCGAATGGCTTTGCGTTTCTCGTTTAACAAAAAAGCTGCCACATCGACAGGAACAATCGCTTCGATTTGTGAGGTATTTTCTTTGATGGCTTCTTCTTCCATCAAACGTAAAATCGACAGTGCTAAAGACTCAGTACTGCGAATCGTACCTTGGCCATGACAGCGAGGGCAGATGTGCGCCGCTGATTCTTCCAAAGAGGGGCGCAGACGTTGACGCGACATTTCCATCAAACCGAAACGAGAAATACGGCCTAATTGCACGCGAGCGCGGTCGTGGTGCACTGCATCACGTAAACGGTTTTCAACTTCACGTTGATGGCGCACAGGCGTCATATCGATAAAGTCGATCACCACTAAGCCACCTAAGTCACGTAGACGTAATTGACGGGCAATTTCATCGGCGGCTTCAAGGTTAGTGTTAAGCGCGGTCTCTTCAATATCGCCGCCTTTAGTGGCACGGGCAGAGTTGATATCGATTGAGGTTAAGGCTTCCGTTGGGTCGATAACAATCGAGCCGCCAGATGGTAAACGTACTTCACGTTGGAAGGCGGATTCGATTTGTGATTCGATTTGGAAGTGAGTGAATAACGGCACTTCGGCTTCGTAAAGTTTGACGCGCTCGACGAAATCTGGGCGAACTAAGGCTATATGTTGCTTAGCTTCTTCGAAAATACGGGGGTGATCGATTAGGATCTCGCCCACATCACGGCGTAAATAGTCACGAATAGCGCGCACGATCACATTGCTTTCTTGGTGAATTAAGAAAGGAGCGCCTTTAACTTGTGAAGCTTCGGTGATTGCCGCCCAGTGGTGTTGCAGAACTTTTAAGTCCCACTTTAACTCGGCGGATTCTTTACCTACACCGGCAGTACGCACGATAAGTCCCATGCCCACTGGCACTTCTAAATCGGCCATCGCTTCTTTTAACTCAGTGCGCTCATCACCTTCGATACGACGGGAAATCCCGCCTGCACGTGGGTTGTTTGGCATTAAGACTAAATAAGAACCTGCAAGGCTGATGAAGGTTGTTAATGCAGCGCCTTTATTGCCGCGTTCTTCCTTGTCAATTTGGACAATCACTTCCTGTCCTTCACTGACCACTTCTTTGATATTGGGGCGACCTTGGAACGAATATCCCTTAGGGAAATATTCTCTGGCGATTTCTTTCAGTGGCAAAAAGCCGTGGCGATCGGCACCGTAGTCGACGAAAGCGGCTTCTAAAGACGGTTCTACGCGGGTAATTTTACCTTTGTAAATGTTGGATTTTTTCTGTTCGTGACCTGGACTTTCAATATCAAGATCATACAGTTGTTGCCCATCGACAAGGGCAACACGCAACTCTTCTGATTGAGTCGCATTGATTAACATACGTTTCATGATGACGTCATTCTTCTTTAAATAGAGGTCATCAAACAATCGCGTTTCGCTGCATTACGGGCCTAGCAGTGGTCGACTGAGCCTCACGGCTGGTGTGGCTAGGCAAGGTGCGCATTACTGTTAGACGCAGTCGCTGCGTGTCGCATCCTATTTATGGCTTATTTTTTAATGATTACAAAAACAAGGAATTCGTTGTAAAACATCAACCAACCCCATAAATTCTTTAGTTTCGTTCCGGTAATGCCCAAGTCGAATCGGTTTGTCTGACGACAAGTTAAAATATTGTTCGAAATCGGGGAGAAAAGCTCTAGGAAAACCTCGTCAAAACAAGGTGATTTTCTCGATTTAATCGTAAAAAACGCATTTGTGGTATTTTTACTCAGTATACGATTTGCAAATCAATGAGTTGCTATCAAGAAAATGTTTTTTTATCCGAGAAACTTTTCGCTTGGGATTGGGATCTTGTGAACACTTTATTCACGGCTTATCCCTAATCGCTGGTGAAATATAGCAATAATCAAAAAATTCAGCAATGGAAAGGCACAATTCTTCTCAGTTGTTGTACAATGGCGGCCGTTTTAGTCAGATGGCGCATCATGAATACAGTATCCACCCCACAGCAACAGGTTCAATTGATCACTATCGATGAAGATCATTTCGAACAGCGAATCGACAACTTTTTAATGACGGCTCTTAAGGGCGTGCCTAAGAGCATGATCTACCGCATCGTCCGCAAGGGCGAAGTACGAGTCAATAAGAAACGCATCAAACCAGAGTATAAGTTGCAGATGGGTGACATAGTGCGTATCCCTCCCGTCAGAGTGGCGGAGCCGGATAACCGTACCGCACCTTCTGCTAATTTGAGTAAGGTGTCGCAGCTCGAAGATCGTATCTTACATGAAGATAATCATTTAATTGTACTCAACAAGCCAGCGGGCATTGCCGTGCATGGTGGCAGTGGTGTCGATTACGGTGTGATTGAAGCGCTGCGTTCCTTAAGACCACAGCAAAAGTTTTTAGAATTAGTGCATCGCCTCGATAAAGACACTTCGGGTGTGTTACTGGTTGCCAAAAAACGCAGCGCACTCAAACATATGCACGATCAACTGCGCTGCAAAAAGATGCAAAAGGACTATTTAGCACTAGTGAGAGGGGAGTGGTCAGCACAGGACAAAGTCGTCAAACAACCTCTGCTGAAGATCACGCTAAAATCCGGTGAGCGCATAGTACGTGTGAATGCGGAAGGTAAGCCTTCAGAAACCCGTTTTAAAATTATGCAGCGCTATCAAGGCTGTACCTTAGTTCAAGCCAGTCCTGTTACGGGTAGAACTCACCAAATTCGGGTGCACTGTCAATATGCAGGGCATCCTATCGCCTGTGATGAAAAGTATAGCGAGCAGGGATTCGATGACAGCATGCGTGCACTCGGTCTTGAGCGTTTATTCTTGCATGCGGCTGAATTGATGTTTATTCACCCTGAGAACGACGAAGTGATGCGGGTTTCTGCCCCCTTAGATGACAATTTATCATTGGTTTTGAGTCGGCTTAAACGCGTCTAAAACGGTTAGACCTATATTTTATGCTTTACGGACGATGATGTTTTATGAGAGTGCAACCTAAGCGATTTGATGCCAGAAAATATGATTTAGTGATTTTCGATTGGGATGGCACTCTGATGGACTCCATAGGTAAAATCATCGTCTGTATTGAAAATATGGCGAGGGTACTCACTTTACCTATCCCAACCGAAAGCGATATTCGCGATATCATCGGTCTTTCTATGACAGAAGCACTTCGAGTCCTGTTTCCACAGGGACTCAATCCCTGCGCTGCTTCTGTATATTCTCTGCGCCCACATCCTAAAAATGCATTCAGCCAAGGCGAAGAGGATGAATATCTGCAGATGCGCGCCGAGTTTAAAGCACAATATTTGCATTTAGACACCACGCCAACGCCGCTCTTTGCACAAGCGCCAGTATTAATCGATGACTTACATAATCAAGGCTACCAATTAGCCGTTGCAACGGGTAAGGCCCGTGCGGGGCTTGAGCGTGTCTTTGAGCAAACAGGCTTAGGTCGATATTTTGTTGCATCCCGCTGCGCCGATGAAGTGCACAGTAAACCCCATCCTGAAATGATATCAAGCTTGCTGAGTGAATTGAATGTTGCCCCTAACCGAGCCTTGATGGTGGGCGATTCTCTGCTGGATTTGACCATGGCGGCCAATGCCGGAATTGATAGTGTTGGCGTCACCTATGGTGCCCACAGTGCCGAAAAGTTGCTGCGGGCAAAACCTATCGCCTTAATTGACTCACCAGCGCAATTGCTGCAATACCTCTAATGCTTCAACTACGCTAAAGCGGCAAGACATGCCGCTTCCCATGAGACTTCTTTGTTATTTACGTCTCATCTTCTCGTCGATAAAACGACGCAGCGGCTCGATATTTGTTCGTGCGTTTTATCGTTCCTATAAACTGAGCGAACAGAGCAGAGCCTAAGTAAAGGAATAAGCGCATTAAGCGAGAACGTCTACACCTTGGGCTAACAGCATTTCCGTCAGTAATATCAGTGGCAAACCCACTAAGGTATTGGGATCGCGGCCTTCGAGTTGTGTAAATAGCGCAATGCCTAAACCTTCACTCTTAAAACTGCCCGCGCAGTAGTAGGGCTCTTCCTTTTCTATGTATGCGACAATCTGTGCATGGCTAAGGTGCCTGAAATGCACCGTAAAAGGTTCAACCTCGGCAGTCATCGCGCCCGTTGCGGCATTATAGAGTGCAAGACCCGTATAAAAAGTGATGGCCTTGCCAGAGGCTTGGGTGAGCTGCGCGACGGCATTATCAAAATGATGGGGTTTACCGATAATCCTGCCATCTATCACTGCGACCTGATCTGAGCCAATAATGAGGCTATTGGGGAAATATTCGCCCCCAGCGAGGGCTTTCGCCTGTGCGAGCCGTAGCACTAGGGCCTGCGCTGACTCGTCCACCTTCGGCGTTTCATCAATATTGGGATTACAGCATTCAAAGGCTAGCCCCAGTTTTTGCAGTAATGCTTGTCGATACACAGAGGTTGACGCTAACACTAAATGGGGAGGCATATTGGACCTGTCTACAGCTTAAATGGGGAGTTATTGTCGCGAATCTTGGCCAGAAAGAGCAAGCCTTTCGTATTTCGGCGTTTCTTTTCGATGAATGTCGCTATTTTAGGCGGCTTACGCTTGTATGCCTTCGCTTGCTTGGGTAAAATTTCGCTTCCGTTAATTTCAATGTTGGGGCTGGAGAAGGGCTTAAGTTGCAGACTGGGACTTAAGTTAGAAATTTTTCTTTGACTCTAGCGTTTTCAAACTATAATATGCGCGCCTTATGCAAACAGTAAAGATACCGGTTTCAATTGATCCATTTCGTGCCGCCTCGAGTCGCATGACTTATCAGGGCGTAGTTCCTGGTGTGCAGCTGAAAAGATTAAATGAGTTATGTGCCGGCGACTGTTCCGATGTGGCAGTGTCGCTTGAATGTGGTGTGGATTTACAGGGGATAGTCTACCTGAAAGGGAAGGCTGTGACGGAGCTCACTCTGATATGTCAACGCTGCATGACGCTATTTACCACTGAGGTTACGGTCGAGTTTTGCTTCGGTCCATGCCGGACTAAGGCAGAAATCGATGAGCTCCCGGATGCGTATGACCCAATTGAGTGCAATGAAATTGGCGAAGTACGTCTGCATCAATTGATCGAAGATGAATTGATAGTCGCTATGCCGATAATCCCAATGCATGAAGAAATTGATTGTAATATGGGTTCTAAAGACATAGTTGTAGGCGAGATCGAACCCGCTCAAGAGGAGCGTCCAAATCCGTTTGCAGTGTTAGAAAAACTGAAGAGCAAGTAATCTAGGAGACAGGGCCAATGGCTGTACAACAGAACAAAAAATCTCGTTCAAAGCGCGGTATGCGCCGTTCACATGACGCACTGAGCACTGCTCAGCTGTCTGTAGACGCTACCAGCGGTGAAATCCATATGCGTCACAATGTGACTGCAGATGGCTTCTATCGCGGTAAAAAGGTAATCAACAAGTAATTTGTTGGTTTCCTAATGACGAGTCTGACGCTTGCGTTAGATGCGATGGGTGGCGATCATGGCCCCCACGTCACAGTGCCTGCAGCCTTGCGGGCACTAAAATTACACTCTTTTCTTAAAATCATTTTAGTCGGTGATAAGACTGAAATTGATGTCTATTTGCACCAAGCCGAGCCTTTACTACTTTCCCGTATAGACGTTATCCATACCGATGAAGTCGTCAGTATGACGGATAGACCCGTGCATGCTTTACGTACTCGCAAGAAAAGTTCCATGCGCTTAGCCATCGAATTAGTGCGGGATGAACGTGCGGCCGCGTGTGTCAGTGCCGGCAATACGGGCGCGCTGATGGCCATGGCAAAGGTGTTATTAAAAACCTTGCCAGGTGTGGATAGGCCTGCGCTTGTCAGCTGTTTACCCTCTGTCACCCAAAAGCCCGTCTATTTGCTGGACTTAGGTGCGAATATTTCCTGTGATTCTGAGACCTTATTCCAATTTGCCGTAATGGGCTCAGTGCTCTGTGAAGCGGTGGATAAAAAATCTCGCCCCAAAGTGGCTTTACTCAATGTCGGTACTGAGGAGATTAAGGGCAACGATCAAGTTCAGCAAGCCGCGCAGATCCTGCAAAATACCGATCAGATCAATTACACAGGTTTTATCGAAGGTGATGAAATCTATTCCGGTAACGTGGATGTCATCGTTTGTGATGGTTTTGTGGGTAATATCACGCTTAAAACCTCTGAAGGCATTGCCAAGTTATTGGTACATCAGTTAAAACGGGGACTAACCCAAGGTTTATTCGTGCGTTTTTTGGCAAAACTCATCGCCCCTCGCATTCAGGCTGTCCTCAGTCAGATGAACCCCGACCACTATAACGGAGCAAGTCTGATAGGATTGCGCGGAATAGTTGTAAAAAGCCATGGAAATGCGGATGAAACTGCCTATTTACAAGCAATTAGTTTGGCAGTAACTGAAGCTCAACGTCGACTCCCTGAAATGATAAGAGATCGTTTAGAGTCGATTCTTTTAGATATAAATAACTGATCCCTCCTTATGCATACAAAAATTCTCGGAACTGGTAGTTATCTACCGGTGCAGGTGCGTAGCAATCAAGATTTGGAAAAAATGGTGGAAACCACTGACCAATGGATTGTTGAACGTACGGGTATCTCTGAACGTCGCATTGCGGCCTTCGATGAAACCGTTTCTACTATGGGCTATCAAGCGGCACTCAAGGCGCTAGAGATGGCGGGCATTGATGCATCAGATTTAGACATGATCATTTGTGGCACGACTAGTGCGGCAAATGCTTTTCCAGCCGCCGCCTGTGAAATCCAAGCTATGCTTGGGGTGCATACAATTCCGGCCTTCGATATTGCGGCAGCATGCTCAGGCTTCGTATATGCACTTTCAGTCGCCGATCAATTTGTTAAAACTGGTGCTGCAAAAAAAGTGTTAGTGATTGGTGCGGATGTGCTGTCTCGCCTATGTGAGCCAGAGGACCGCACGACTATTATTCTGTTTGGTGATGGAGCCGGTGCTGCCGTTATCGGTGCCTCCGACGAACCCGGGATTATTTCTACCCACATTTATGCCGATGGTCGCCAGGGCGACTTATTGAAATGTGCTTTCCCGCCGCGTAAAGGCGAAACCTCTGAAGCGGTCGGTTTTATGACCATGAAAGGTAACGATGTCTTTAAAGTGGCGGTCACTCAATTGTCCCATGTGGTGACCGAAACACTGCGCATCAATAATATCGACAAGTCGGAAATTGACTGGTTAGTACCCCATCAAGCGAATTTCCGTATCATTAACGCCACAGCGAAAAAGCTCGATATGAGTCTCGATAAAGTGGTATTGACCTTAGCGAGACACGGTAATACCTCCGCCGCCTCTGTGCCTATTGCACTCGATGAGGCTGTGCGTGATGGTCGTATTCAGCGCGGGCAATTACTGCTGCTCGAAGCCTTTGGTGCCGGGTTTGCGTGGGGCAGCGCGTTAGTGCGTTTCTAAACGTTTTCATCTAAGTAACATAGGTTTATGTTTATCTTAGAGATGTCAGTCATTTTCAATAAATTAAGTTCGCCATAGGTAATTTTGAATATGGAAAATATCGCTTTTGTATTTCCTGGCCAAGGTTCACAAGCTTTAGGCATGTTAGCCGAACTTGCCGGATCACACGCCGTCGTTGGGCAAACCTTTGCCGAGGCGAGTGAGGTATTAGGTTATGATCTGTGGGCATTAGTGCAAGAAGGTCCCGTTGAAACCTTAAATGAAACCGATAAAACCCAGCCAGCACTTTTGGCTGCAAGCGTTGCCATTTGGCGTGCTTTTGTTGCATCGGGTAAAGCCATGCCAGCAATGTTAGCGGGTCACAGCCTAGGTGAATATTCGGCTTTAGTGTGTGCCGGAGTCATGGATTTTAAAGACGCAATTAAGCTAGTTGAGTTACGCGGCCAACTGATGCAACAAGCGGTTCCTGCAGGTACCGGCGCCATGTATGCCATTATTGGTTTAGATAACGAGGGTATCGCTAATGCCTGCGTCGAAGCGGCCCAAGGTGACGTGGTGAGCCCAGTTAACTTCAATAGCCCTGGCCAAGTCGTGATTGCAGGTCAAAAAGACGCGGTTGAACGTGCCGCCGCGGCGTGTAAAGCGGCTGGCGCTAAGATGGCGGTGGCTTTACCTGTCAGTGTGCCATCCCACTGCGCATTGATGAAGCCTGCCGCAGATAAACTCGCGGTTGCGTTGAACGATGTGCCGTTTTATGCACCTAAAATCACTGTGATTAATAATGTCGATGTGGCTTCACCAACGTCAGTCGATGAAATTAAAGATGCATTAGTACGTCAGTTGTATTGTCCAGTCCGTTGGAGCGAAACCGTTGAACTGATGGCCGAGAAAGGTATTACTCAACTGGTGGAGTGTGGTCCTGGTAAAGTATTGACGGGACTTGCAAAACGAATTAATAAATCACTATCATCCCAAGCGGTTAATGATGTCGCTTCATTTGCAGCATTAACTGAGTAAGGAGTTTGTATGCGTTTTAGCTTGAATTTAACCGGTAAAGTGGCCCTAGTCACCGGCGCAAGCCGTGGTATTGGCCGTGCTATTGCCGAAACCTTAGTCGAGGCGGGTGCGGTTGTGATTGGAACCGCAACCAGTGAGAAGGGCGCTGCGGCTATCCAAGAATATCTGGGTGACAAAGGTTTTGGTTTAGTGCTTAATGTCACAGATAGTGAATCTGTTACAAATTTATTCGCCTCGATCAAAGAAAAAGCGGGTGATGTTGATATTCTAGTCAACAACGCGGGTATCACCCGTGATAATCTGCTGATGCGAATGAAAGATGATGAATGGCAAGATATCATAGATACCAACCTGACATCATTATTCAGACTATCAAAACCTGTAATGCGTACCATGATGAAAAAGCGCTTCGGCCGTATCATCAATATTGGTTCAGTGGTAGGCACTATGGGTAATGCAGGTCAGGTTAACTACTCGGCAGCAAAAGCCGGTTTGATTGGATTTACAAAATCTCTTGCAAGAGAGGTTGCATCTCGTCAAATTACGGTTAATGCTATCGCTCCTGGATTTATCCAGACCGATATGACGGATGAGCTGACCGAAGATCAGCAAAAAGCTATCATGTCTCAGGTTCCGATGGAACGATTAGGGCAGGCGCAAGAAATCGCCAATGCAGTGCTCTTTTTGGCCTCGGATTCTGCTGCTTACATCACAGGCGAAACTTTGCATGTGAATGGCGGAATGTACATGGTTTAAGGGTGGATGGCAGGGATACTGTCGCAACTGAGTAGTGATCTGTATCAATTGGTCGCTAAATTTCGTGGTTAGACCACGAAAACTAAGCTTGCATTGTCAGCCAAATCTAATAAACTACTCGCAATCTTACGCAAGTGCGTAATTTGAATAGGAAAGAAAACTAATGAGCAACATCGAAGAACGTGTAAAGAAAATCATTGTAGAGCAACTGGGCGTTAAAGAAGAAGACGTTAAACCAGCGGCATCTTTCGTTGACGATCTGGGTGCAGATTCTCTGGACACTGTTGAGTTGGTTATGGCTCTGGAAGAAGAGTTCGATACCGAGATCCCTGATGAAGAAGCTGAAAAGATCACTACTGTTCAAGCAGCGATCGATTACGTTTCTAAGAATCAGTAATTCTGAATTCTTGAGAACAGGCGGCAAATATGCCGCCTGTTTTTGTTTTATCCCCGCTAAACTCTGCAGTAGTGCCATTCAATCGTCTCTGGATCCCGTTTAACCTTTATCCATGAGATGCTCGCCGCAGATTGGCGAACAATTTCCATGATAGAAACGCATTTATCTGTCATAACTTAATTTATTTAGCATTCAAAAGGTGACTGCCGTGTCTAAACGTCGTGTAGTGGTAACCGGTTTAGGATTAGTAACTCCCGTGGGTAATACTGTCGATACTTCTTGGAAAGCCCTGCTTTCTGGTAAGAGTGGTATTGCATCGATAACCAAATTTGATGCCAGTGAGTTTACAACTCGTTTTAGTGGTTCAGTAAAAGATTTCGATGTGGAGCAGTACTTAACCAAAAAAGACGCCCGCAAGATGGATCTCTTTATCCAATATGGTATGGCGGCCGGCATCCAAGCTATCCAAGATTCGGGTCTGGATATGAGCAAAGAAAACCCTAGCCGAGTGGGTACTGCTATTGGTGCTGGCATGGGTGGTATGTGGTTGATTGAACAAAACCACAGCGCTTTGATAAATGGTGGTCCTCGCAAAATATCGCCGTTCTTCGTGCCGAGCACCATCATCAATATGATTGCGGGCCACCTGTCGATTATGTACGGCATGACTGGGCCTAACTTTGCCGTCACGACAGCTTGTACTACGGGTGTTCATAATATTGGTTTTGCGGCGCGCACCATTGCCTATGGTGATGCGGACGTGATGGTTGCCGGTGGTGCCGAAGATGTCACCTGTCCATTGGGTGTGGGTGGTTTCGGTGCCGCTAAGGCGTTGTCGACCCGTAATGACGACCCCACCGCGGCGAGCCGCCCTTGGGATAAAGATCGCGATGGTTTTGTCATCGGTGATGGTGCTGGCGTGATCGTGATGGAAGAGTACGAACACGCTAAAGCACGCGGTGCAACCATTTACGGCGAGTTGGTCGGTTTTGGTATGAGCGGTGATGCGTTCCACATGACATCGCCTCCAAGTGATGGTGCTGGCGCTGCTGCGGCTATGGTCAATGCTATTCATGACGCTAAGTTATCACTGGAACAAATTGGTTATATCAATGCCCATGGTACGTCGACCCCCGCGGGTGATAAGGCCGAAGCTGCAGCGGTTAAGTCTGTATTTGGCGATCACGCCTATAACTTGCTCGTCAGCTCGACTAAGTCAATGACTGGCCACTTGTTGGGTGCTGCAGGCGCGGTTGAAGCGATTTTCACCTTGCTTGCGCTGCGCGACCAAGCCGTGCCACCGACCATCAATTTGGATAATCCTGATGAAGGCTGTGACTTAGACTTCGTTGCCCATACTGCCCGTGATGTGAAGTTAGATTACGCCTTGTGTAACTCCTTCGGCTTTGGTGGGACTAACGGCTCATTACTGTTCAAGAAAGTGTAAAACACGGATTGGTAGTGTAAGAAGACAGTGAAAAAATGCGCCGTAGGGCGCATTTTTTATGGGTTAAACCGAACTCTTTGGTAAGGCTAATCATAATTATCTTTACGCTAAGGGGTACTTCTATCGTAAACTCAGCTTATTGCACGAAAACATTAGCTACAGAGGCTAAATAAGTTGAGGTTATATGGCTGGTATCGATAGACAGAGTACCCTGAGATTTTTGTCGGAGCCTGCGGATGTCAATTTTGGTGGTAAGGTCCACGGCGGCGCGGTGATGAAATGGATCGATCTTGCGGCCTATGCCTGCGCTGCGGGTTGGAGCGGTAAATATTGTATTACCGCCTATGCGGGCGGTATTCGTTTTGTGCAACCCATTTTAGTGGGCAACATAGTCGAAGTCAGCGCTAAGGTGATCTATACGGGCAAGACCTCTATGCATATCGGTATCGATGTGCGGGCGGGCGACCCTAAGGTTTCCGAGCGTCATCTCACCACTCACTGTATTGTGATCATGGTGGCGGTGGATGAAAACGGCCAGCCTACACCAGTACCTGAGTGGATACCACAGACTGAACATGATATTCATTTGCGGGATTCTGCACTGCGCTTGATGGAAATGCGTAAAAAGATTGGCGCCGAAATGGAAGCCCATGTGGTGAAATAGCACCATAACTAATACAAATAAAGGCGCTTATGGCGCCTTTGTTGTTTCTGCCGAAAAGTGCGTTTGCCTGTCGGTCCGATTTCAACCTGACGCTATGCGGGATGAATGCTACACTGCCGCCATTATTTTTACTGCCCATTCCCCTAAATAAACATCCGTAATTGACCCCATAGATTGAAACACTCAGTGGCACTTTTTTAGTATTGGTTGATGAGGGTTTAGCGGTAACATATTGGGCAGATGAAACACAACCCGATTTAACAATTTCTAATTGATTCACCTTGTTTACCTATTTGAGGATCACTTTATGGCAAAAGTCGCATTTATTGGTTTAGGCGTAATGGGATATCCCATGGCGAGGCATTTATTGAACAAAGGCCATGAGGTCACTGTTTATAATCGCACTTTTGCCAAGGCACAAACTTGGGTCGACACCTATGGTGGTCGCTGCTGTCCAACGCCAAAGGAAGCGGCAGAGGGTCAGGATATTGTGTTTACCTGTGTGGGCAATGATAACGATCTGCGTGAAGTGGTATTAGGGGCCGATGGCGTTATTCATGGCATGGAAGAGGGCGCAGTGCTGGTTGACCATACAACGGCTTCGGCCGATGTCGCCCGTGAGCTTCATCAAGTGCTAGCAGTAAAGGGCATTGATTTCCTCGATGCGCCAGTATCTGGTGGCCAAGCGGGTGCCGAAAACGGCGTGTTGACTGTGATGGTCGGTGGCGATGAAGCGGTATTTGCCCGTGTTAAACCTGTGATTGAAGCCTTTGCCCGCTGCGCCGAGCGTTTAGGTGAAGTCGGTGCTGGCCAGTTAACTAAGATGGTGAACCAAATCTGTATCGCGGGTGTGGTGCAAGGTTTGGCGGAAGCATTACAATTTGCCCGTAAGGCCGGACTCGATGGCGAGAAAGTCATTGAAGTGATCAGTAAAGGCGCGGCGCAGAGCTGGCAAATGGAAAATCGCTATAAAACCATGTGGGGCCAGAACTATGATTTTGGTTTTGCCGTCGATTGGATGCGTAAAGATTTAGGTATTACCCTAGAAGAAGCCCGCCGTAACGGTTCACACTTGCCATTGACCGCGTTAGTCGATCAATTCTATTCAGAAGTGCAGGGCATGGGCGGTAACCGTTGGGACACGTCTAGCCTGTTAGCGCGCCTAGAAAAATCGGCGAAATAAGCTTATAAAAACTCAGGTTTCGCACTGATAAAAATGCCCAGTCCCGATTGCGTTTGCAAATAGGACTGGGCATTTTTGTTTGTATCGTTTTTTGACTAGGATTTAGAACTAGATATTAAGCTCTAGATTTTAAGAAATAGGATATTAAATCGTTAGTCTTGCCAGCGAATGTGGGTCACTAAACTGTGGGTCTCACCTGGGGCGAGCACGACTTTATCTTCTAATACATTGGCGGCTTCTAGGCAGACCATGGTCAGATAATCCTCTGGATTAAAGCGGCCAAGGCGTTGTGACTTTTCAATCCATGGATTCCATAATACCGCCGATTGGCTGTTCTCGCGGCTGACTTCAATGATCCCCTGCGGCGTGTGCAATAATTGCACAGGGCCGAGTTCGGTATAGACACGATCCGTCTCGCGATCAAACAGTACTTCATCCGTGGTTTGCGGATAAGGCCCCTCGGCAAATTCGATGTATTTAGCGCCACTAAAACCACTGGCTTTGAGTTGGTGGATATCATCAATCGGGAAATAAGTGTGTAGCGCTTGGGTAAGGGTGATGGTTTCATCGCCTAGGTTGGTATTCACTAGGCTAATGCTTAGGGTATCGCCTAGGGTGAATAACACGCTGACCTCAGTGTTATGGGGCCAATAGATTTTATCTTGTTCACTGATCTTTAAGCTAAAACGTAAATCGACTAGCTGGTTACGCATTTCTACCGATTCCAGCGCCCAAATGCGGGTGCGGGCGAAACCGTGTTGGGGGAAGTTTGCTTCACCACTCATGCCAAACCATGGCCAACATACGGGTACACCGCCACGGATCCCATTACCGGGTTGATAATCGTCTGCCGATGAAACCCACAGCAAAGGTGGTTTGCCTAGGGGTTGGAAATAGTCTATTTGCGCGCCCTGCAAAAAAATTCTTGCCTGACATAAGGCCGTGTTGACCTCGACATAATCGAGCCCGTTGGCGTGCTTTTTAGTAGTGACAGAACCCATAGTCGCAATATCCTTAACTCTGCTGCATATCAGAAAAACAGGCAGTTAGCTTACAAAGTTTTCCGCGATAACATAAGGCTTTGTTGCGATCAATTTACGGTTTTGCTGTTCGTTTGTGTAAACAAAAGTCACTGTCCTTAGGTTCTAGTGCTTCCTTTTTCAACAGATTTAGCTAAAGTGGTCAGAGCACCGAAGTGGTCAGATCACTTAGTTGAGTTGCAGTCTAACAAGAAAAGGGAAGCGATTATGCCAGTTTATCAAGCGCCGCTGCGCGACTATCAATTTATCCTCGATGAAATGTTACATATTTATCAGCAAGATGCGCTCAAGGGATTCGATGAAATCGACCCAGACCTTGTCGATGCTATTCTCCAAGGTATGGCCGACTTTAGCACTGAGGTTATGCTGCCGCTTAATAGTGTCGGCGATCTGCAGGGCTGTAAGTTGGTCGATGGCAAGGTGATTACCCCCGAAGGATTTGATAACGCCTATCGGCAGTTTGTTGATAATGGCTGGCCGACGCTGACCTGCGATCCCGAATATGGTGGCCAAGGTTTACCCGAAGTGGTGGGAATTTTTGCCACTGAGATACAAACGGCAACGAATATGGCCTTTGCTATGTATCCGGGGTTGACCCATGGCGCCTATGCCGCTATTCATGCCCACGGCAGTGATGCACTCAAGCAAAAATATTTAGGCAAATTGGTTAGCGGTGAATGGACTGGGACCATGAACTTAACCGAATCCCACGCCGGTACTGACTTAGCCTTATTGCGCACCAAAGCCGTGCCGGTCTCTGAAGGCGTTTTTGCTATTACCGGCGAGAAGATTTTTATCTCCTCAGGCGATCATCAACTTACCGACAATATAGTGCACCTCGTATTAGCCCGTTTACCGGATGCGCCTGAAGGCGTGAAGGGTATATCCCTGTTCGCCGTGCCTAAAGTATTAGTGAATAACGATGGTAGCCTAGGCGCACCGAACACTTTATATGCCAGCGGCCTTGAGCATAAGATGGGTATTCACGGTAACTCAACCTGTGTGATGGTGTTTGAAGGCGCACTGGGCGAGCTTGTCGGCGAGCCACACCAAGGACTGCGCGCTATGTTTACTATGATGAACCAAGCGCGTTTAGGGGTTGGCGTGCAAGGGCTGGGTGTCTCTGAGATTGCCTATCAAAATGCGCTGGCCTATGCCAAAGACAGATTACAAAGCCGTGCCTTAAGCGGTGCCAAAGCCCCCGAAAAAGCCGCCGATCCGATTTTGGTTCACGGCGATGTGCGTCGCATGTTGCTGTCGCAAAAAGCCTTTAATGAAGGCGCAAGAGCCTTAGTTGGACAACAAGCTTTATGGCTCGATGAAGCCGAGCGTCATACCGATCCTGCCAAGGCCAAAGCTGCATCTCAGTTAGCGGCCCTGTTTACGCCCGTGGTGAAAGGTTTTATCACTAATCGCGGCTTTAATGCCTGTGTCGATGCGCAGCAAGTCTTTGGTGGACATGGTTATATCCATGAGTGGGGCATGGAGCAATTTGTACGTGATAGCCGTATTGCGCTGATTTATGAAGGCACTAACGGCATTCAGGCATTGGATTTAGTGGGGCGTAAGTTACTTAGCGACCGCGGCGCGGCGATGCAGCAATGGTCGGCGTTAGTGACTGAGTTTATTAAGTCACATAGCACCAATGCGGCGATGCAACCCTATGTGAGTGGCTTAATGGATTGTGCGGGTGATTTGCAAAAGGCCAGTGGCTATTTAGCGACCCATGCTGCGACCAATCCTGACATTATCGGCGCAGCCTCTATGGCATATCTGGAGTTGTTTGGGGTGACGGCACTGGCGTGGATGTGGGCCAGAAGTGCCGCGGTGGCATTAGCGGCGCTGGAGCAGGGCACTGAAGAAACTGCATTTTATCAGGCCAAATTGAAAACGGCCGATTTCTACATGGCTTACTGGGCGGTACAAGGTCGCAGTCTGCGTAAGCAAATCGAGCAGGCGAGTGAAATGCTAACGCAATTAGATGAAGCTATCTTTTAAGCATTCACCTTATAGGCTGAGTTAAATCAGCTTAAGAACAGTTCGAGAACAACCTAAAATCAGCGCACTGCGCTGGTTTTTATTTTTATCCTCTCTAAATCTTTAGTTGTTGTCATGCCTCTATTCCACGCTAAGGTTCAGTTCGATAGAGTGAGTCTCTTTCTGATTCTGCATTAAAACTTCCATCGAAGGTCCGTGCTACTGACGCTCTTTTCGTTTTAGTCATAACCAAACATAACAAGGATTATGCGAGCTAACGCTAAGGATTTATCTAACGCATTTCACAATTAGGTAAATTCAAATGATAATCGTTGTCATTCGTAAATCATTCTTTATAATGACGGCCAATTCGTTTGAATACATTTGTAAACCCTTTGGTTTATGCCATTTTTATGCGCTCGCGCTGGGGACATACTGTGAAGACTCGTTTCGCCTACTCATTAATTGCACTTGCACTCGCTCAACATCAGTCGGCACTGGCCGCTGAAACCGTACTCGATAAAGAGGCTCCACCGCAGAGCTTGTCGACGAGCTCACCCGTTGCAAGTCCTGCATCGACTCAAGCCACGACCGATGAGGAGGTAAAACTCACAGCACCTGAGCGAATTGCCGTGCATGGCCGCGCGATGCAAATGTACGTCGATAAAGAAACGACGGTTGGCACTAAGACGGCCATTAATGTGATGGAATTGCCGCAGTCGGTGCAAGTGCTGACCGAGCAGTTAATCGTTGACCAAGCGGCGCGCAATATTACCGATTTATACCGTTCTATCGCGGGCGTGAGTGAGTTCAGTTATTCGGGCGTGACCTTTCGCGGTTTCCGCGACGATGCCAACGTTTTTTATGATGGGGTAAGGGGCGATCCCTATTCGGGATTTTCTGTGCCACAACTCTTTAATGTGCAGCGGGTTGAAGTGTTAAAAGGCCCTGCATCGGCACTCTATGGCGGCGGTGAACCCGGCGGCATGATCAACTATGTCACTAAAAAACCGACCTTTGTCGAGAGCAAGGAGCTGACATTAAGCACGGGCAGCGAGGATATGATGGGTGGCTCGCTGGATTTAACTGGTGGCCTAACTCAAAATCTCGCCTATCGCTTTGGCGCCTACTATCAGCAGGAAGATAGCTTTCGCAATAATGCCGATAGCCAAAATGCCGAAGTGGCGGGTGGATTACTCTACGAAATCAGTGATGATACTAAGCTCACCACCACCTTCGATATTATTAAGCAGGATTTAGGTGGCAATCGACTGCGCGGAGTGCCTGTCGATAATGACGGTAATTTCCTCGTTGCGCCATCCTATAATGCCAATGAGAAGAGTGACTTCCAAAAGATGGATGCGCTGGTGCTGCAATCGATTCTCGATCATCAATTTAGCGATAATTTCTCGGTCAAGACGCAGATCCGTTATCTGAATAATGATTCCACGCAGCAATATCATGAATCGAGAGGTTGGGTCGATGTAAATGGTGATGGTGAAGCCAATAGTGCAGATGGCACCATTAAGCGAGAATACCGAGTGCAAGCCCGTGCTAATGATGAAATCAGTTTAACTAATGATTTTGTCTACGCTTTCGATGCCTTAGGTTTTGAACATGAGTTCCTGTTCGGTGGCGATTACCACTATGTTGAAACCGAATACAGCTACAAGCTGGCGACGGATAAAACGGGCGTCGGCAACCTGAATATTTTTGACCTTAATTATGGTGAAACTGACCCTAATACTTACACGCTGCAAGATAAGGATACCGATGGCACTCGCGCTAACCGTTATGGCGTGTATGTGCAGGAACATCTGCACTTTAATGAACAGTGGTCATTGATTGCGGGTCTGCGTTTCAGCCAGTTTGATGACTATGATAAAAAGACCGGTTTCTCCTTCAGCGATAACGCGATAACGCCAAGGGCTGGGCTGAATTATCGCCCAATCGATTCAATGTCCTTTTATTTGAATTACTCTGAGAGCTTTAATCCAGCATCTTTAACCGATCAAGCACAAGATATTACTGACGGTTTCCTCGATCCAGAAACGGGCAATCAAATTGAACTTGGGATGAAAAATGAGTGGCTTGATGGTCAGTTTATGACCACGCTCGCGGTATATCGCATTGAAAAACAAAATGTCGCTCAAGCTAACCCTTTAAATACTGGCGATGACGATGGCATTCCCGCTTTACTTAATTTGGGTGAAGTACACAGTCAAGGCCTTGAATGGACGCTGGTGGGGGATTTAACCGATAACCTGACCGTCACGGCAAACTATGCCTATAACGAGACCGAAGTGGTTAAAGGGGTAACGAACGACAGTTTAACCAATACTTTTGATAGTAAGCACTTTGCCAATGCTCCGCGCCATCAAGCAGGGATATGGACCCGTTACGATATCAATGCACTCGATTCGGCGATTGCCTTTGGTGTGGACTATGTGGGTGAACAGTTCAGCCTCGATGGTCAAACGGTGAAGCCCCATACGATTTTTGACATGAGCTGGACGACCCAGTGGGATCAAACTCAAGTGCGCTTAAATCTTAAAAATATCTTCGATAAGGAATATGCCGTCAGTGGCTTTAGTGAGCGTAATGGTCATTTCCCCGGTGAGCCGCGCAATATCACCCTTGAACTGAGTCATAAGTTCTAAAACAAAAAGCCATCCTAGGATGGCTTTTAAATTGTTTATTTAGTAGTAAATAAACATCTAATTAATAACTTGCGGTATGTACTGAGCGTACGGCGCGGCCCGATGGGTCGATAATGCCACGCAAGCTTTCGTCCCAAGCCAGTGCTTCTGGCGTTGAACAGGCGACGGATTTACCACCTGGAACCGTTTCTGCGGCGCCGCTCAGTGGATAATGTTCCTCAAAGAAGCAGCGATAGAAATAGGCTTCTTTGGTTTCTGGCGTGTTGTAGGGGAAACGGAATTTCGCGTTCGCCAATTGTAAATCATCCACCCGCGCCGCAGCTTGTTCTTTCAAACCGTCAATCCAAGAGTAGCCTACGCCGTCACTGAATTGCTCCTTCTGACGCCATGCCACTTCTTTTGGCAATTTGTGCTCAAAGGCTTGGCGCAGAATGTGTTTTTCGATACGGCCATCCTTAGACATTTTCGCTTCAGGGTTGATGCGCATCGCCACATCCATAAACTCTTTATCGAGGAAGGGCACGCGAGCTTCTAATCCCCAAGCGGCCATGGCTTTGTTGGCACGCAGACAATCGAACAGATGCAGTTTATCGAGTTTGCGGACTAATTCCTCGTGGAATGCCTGTGCGTTTGGCGCCTTATGGAAGTATAAATAGCCGCCAAATAGCTCGTCAGCCCCTTCACCCGATAACACCATTTTAATGCCCATGGCTTTGATTTTACGTGCCATTAAATACATAGGTGTCGCGGCACGTATAGTGGTGACATCGTAGGTTTCTAAGTGGTAGATCACTTCTTTGATCGCATCTAAGCCTTCTTGGAAGGTGAAATGGATCTCATGGTGAATGGTGCCAATCGCATCGGCGACTTTTTTGGCGGCGATTAAATCCGGCGCGCCTTTTAAGCCGACGGCAAAGGAGTGTAGCTGCGGCCACCAAGCGCCTGTTTCACCGTCATCTTCGATGCGGCGCTTGGCAAAGGTTTGAGTAATAGCTGAGATAACCGATGAATCCAAGCCACCCGACAGCAACACACCATAGGGCACGTCAGACATTAATTGGCGTTTAACCGCCGCTTCTAACGCGTCACGTAATTCTTCCTGGCTGGCTGGGTTATCTTTAACCGCATCATAGCTTTGCCAATCACGAGTGTAGTATTTAACGGCTTCACCATCTTTTGAATAGAGATACTGGCCAGGTTGGAATTCTTCTACGGTTTTACATACTGGCATCAGGGCTTTCATTTCCGAGGCAACATAGAAGTTGCCCGCAGCGTCACGGCCCGTGTATAGCGGGATGATACCCATGTGATCGCGACCGATTAGGTAGCTGTCTTGGGCTTTGTCATATAACACAAAGGCGAAGATACCGTTTAATTTATCAAGAAATTCAGTGCCGTATTCTTGATACAGCGCCAAGATTACTTCGCAGTCAGAGTTGGTTTGATAGCTGTACTTATCGCCTAGCTGGGCTTTCAATTCTTTGTGGTTATAGATTTCGCCGTTGACCGCAAGGATCAAACTGCCATCTTCGGTCAGCAGTGGCTGAGCACCGTGTTCAATGTCAACAATGGCTAAACGTTCGTGGGCAAGAATTGCCTTATCACTGGCATAAATACCTGACCAGTCAGGGCCACGGTGGCGCATGAGCTTAGACATTTCTAGCGCGACTTGGCGCAGTGCTTTGGCATCGGATTGGATATCTAAAATCGAAAAGATTGAACACATAGTACAACTCCCACACTGTCTGTCATTTGAGGATGTCTCAATTGAGGTTTAATGTGCCAGTAATTTAGGTATTTGCCAAACACTATTTTTGATGTTTTATCTGTTTATTGGTGTTTTTGTTGATTTAGATGTTTATGTTTAATGCTTTTATTTGAGAATAATTTAATAAATTTTAGTTATTTTTGAATATTTGTTTTTATTGCTTGATTTGGCGCGAAGGGTTTTGGGGAATTCACAATGTGTTTTAAAAAAGTGTCGATGACAGAAAAAGGCTAAAAAAGACCATAAATAATGAGTTGGCTCATTTAAGTGTTTTATTTTTAATCAATTAGTCTACAGAGCTTATTATCAAAATACGGCATAGTCCTGCGCTAACGATATTGGTGCATGGATATTTGGTGCTAACTGCGGGTTTTATACCCTGAAAACAAAAAAGCACATGAATAGATCATATGCTTTTTAATCTTTGTTCTCGCTTTATCCTGCGTTTCAATCGGGTTCTAAGCGAGCCTTGTCTTAACAGGCGGTACTGAGTTATTTAGCCGTTTATCTCGGTTATTTAGCCGCCGTCTCTAAGGTTGTTTGGGCTGGACGCAGGCTATTAAACTCTGTGCCTTGATAGTATCCCGGCCAATCTTTACTGTTGCCTAATGTGCGCGTGACTTGGTAGTAGACTTGTAAGTCTTGCAGTGCGCCGCTCAAATCCCAGTCTTCACGGTATTCATCGCAGACATTGTGATAACAGCCTTTCATCGTGGCTTGCATCTGGGTTTTATAGGCAGCCGTGGCCTCATCAACGGGGTCGCTACCGCCGTCGGCAAATACCGCTGGCACGCCAAGTTTGGCAAAGCTGAAATGATCTGAACGAAAGAAACCACCCGAAGCGGGATTTTTCTCACCCATTGAAATACGGTTCTGTTGATTAGCCGCATCGATAAGGTAAGTTTCTAACTCGGATTTTCCTTTGCCGACGATAGTAAAGTCCTTGGTTTTGCCATAGATATTGGTGCTATCGAGGTTTAATACCGCCACGGTTTTATCGATAGGATAAAGTGGATTGGCGGCGTAATAGCGCGAACCGAGTAGGCCCTGTTCTTCGCCTGTGGTGGCAATAAAGGTGACCGAGCGCGCTAAACCGTGGCCCTGTTTCGCATTGTCGGCTAATTGTCTGGCGATTTCGAGGATGCCGGCAGTGCCCGAGGCATTGTCCATAGCACCGTTGTAAATCTGATCGCCTGCTTTCGTCTCGTCTTTACCTATGTGATCCCAATGGGCGGTAAAGAGGATCTGCTCCTCGGCTTGTGTGCTGCCGGGAAGTGTGGCGACTACGTTGTAGCTATTCGCGTATCCGGCTTTATTGTTAAAGGCGATACTGGCCGTTTGCTCAAGGGGGACATTGATTGGGCTGTCTGCGGCGCGCGCCATCAAGCTCGGCAGTGATAAACCCGCTTTATCAAACAGTTGGGTAGCTGCGTCCAATGTCAACCAGCCTTCGACTTGGATGCGACTATCTTGTTCGGCTTTACTCAGCACCAGATCTTGCTGTGGCCCAGTCCAGCTATTTTCTACCACAGACCAAGGATAAGAGGCGGGTTCAGTATCATGGATGATCAGTGCACCAAGGGCACCTTGACGGCTGGCCTCTTCAAACTTATAGCTCCAGCGGCCGTAATAGGTCATGGCTTTACCATTGAATTTACCCGAGTCAGGGCGGGCAAAGCCGGGATCGTTCACTAAGATCACCGCGATTTTGCCTTTCATGTCGAGATCTTGGTAATCATTCCAACCATATTCAGGTGCGTTCACCCCATAGCCAACGAAGACTAATGGCGCGTTTTCAATATTAATGCCACCGTTATCGTGACGACTGCTGAGCACCAGATCTTGACGGTATTTAAAGGCTAATCCTGCCAGCGTGACTTGCTGCGCTTCATCCGCGGTATAGCTCACCATAGGCACAGGTTGCAAAAAACTGCCTTGGTATGCGCCCTTGAGCCCCATCTCTGTAAAGGCTTTGGCCAAATAGTCCAAGGTGAGTTTTTCACCGTGAGTGGTCGGCGCACGACCTTCAAATTCATCGGATGACAGGGCTTTAATATCATTTCTAAAGCGCGCTTCATTAAACTGTACGGGTTTAAGTTCAGCCAAGTTGCTGTTGCCACCGGGCTCTGATGCATTCGGACTACAGGCACTGAGCATAGCCAGCGCACAGAGTGGATACAGACGTCGCATAGGTTAATCCTACTGTTGTTTTAATTAAGGAATTTTAGATTTCTGTTAATCAATCAGAAGCGAGGCTTATCATGAAGCAAGCCGCAGCGAGCCACAAGGCGGAGTGGCAGGTGAATATGTTACTTAATGTTGCTTTACCCTATGCAATACGCCTTTGGACTGGGCTGGGCGTATTGCATGGGTAATGTTTCCTAATTATAGGAGCGGGTTTCACCGATAATCACAAAGTCAGGGTTGATGTTGGTGGTGATGTATAACCGGCTGATGAGATTAATTCTCATTTTATCTCATAATTTAGTTTGATTTATGTAAATAATGAAACCGTTTGGTTGCAAAAAAAAACACAAAAGCAACAATGTATGGCTCGGACGATTGGTCCGGAAATCTAAATACAAGGAAGCATTAATATGAAAAATAACGAAATCTTTGAAGTTAAAGACACAGAATTGGCTTGTGAAATTATTAGCACCATGGACGTTTCAGAGCTAGAACAGCGCTATGAATACGACACTAACGTTAGCATCTGCCATTACGAGTGGCACCTTAACTAAGTAAAGGATTGCAAAGTTATGCAAGTAGAAGAAAGTACACTAACCGAAGCTGACAACCTCGAAATTATAAACACTTTATGTGGTGTTGAAGAGTTACAAGTTCGTTATGAAAACGAATCAGTAATTTGGTTCTGCCGCTACGAAGTAACGTTCTAAGAAGAGAGAAAGCAGTAATCTACGGATTGCTGCTTAGCAGAATATGATTCCAAAAACAGTAAAAATAAAAGCGTTATCTGGTTTTGCATCCTTAGGTTTGCACAAAGACAACGAACCTCGTTTGTATTCGGTAATGCGACAATGGTTAGGTTACCAGAAAACCCTGCAGGGGTGCTTACTCAATGGTCATTTAGGTACGCTGAAACACGGCACTACGCCAAACCGAGTAGAAGATCTACAAGGCCGATTTTTTATTTCTGTGCATTTTGGTCTATATCCACTGATGATTAGCTATCTTGCCACACTCAGACCTAAACAAAAGATCGTCTGCCTTGTGGGTAAACAAAAATCGCTACCACTGCTCCAACAGTTGGCGCACAACAACAATGTAGATGTCAGATTTATTGAAATAGGTGAATCTTTTATGTTCTTCCGTAAATGCCTTAATGCTGTGCGAGAAGACTGTATATTTTTATCTTTTATTGATATTCCGCTTGGAGTTTCAGAAAAGTCTGATATGAAAATTAACTTCCTCAACGGTGAGATGCGCATTCGCACGGGTTTGTTTAAACTCGCAGACAAATTGGGGCTAAAGCCACGTTTTATTATTTCTGGCTACAACCCCAAGGATAACACTGTACCTGTGAATAGCTATAGTGTCGATTCGGCAGAACAGGCTTTTTCCATCTTTGAGCGCTATATAAAAAACCAGCCGCACAACTGGGACAAAGTTATTGATTTAAAAAGGTTCTACACTGGTCATAATGATGGTCTATACATTCCTTTTATTTTGGCTGGAAACTATTTTGCACTGGATGTAAAGAGCGACAAGGTTCTGCAGATTAACTCTAGTTTGTATGAACAAATATGCAGTATCAAAAATGGTCGACTATCTGAAGAAGAAATTAAGCAAAAACGAGCGCTCATTTATGACAAAACAAGTTTGTATATTCGAAAAGCAATATAGCTCACTGGTTGATTTCATTTCAGAGGTCGATGATAGATATACAGTGCGTACTGAAGATGATCGATTTTTTAACTTCGATAAAATGTCGGTATCTCTGTTACGCGAACTTGAAACGAATGATTATCAGCAGCGGAACCCAGACTTAATAAAGCATTTCGTCGAGCAGATATTAGTTGAAAAAGGTATTTATCGCGATTCATCCAACCCACAGTTGTTCGAAAAAAAGCAACCTGCACTCAGTATTCACCAAACATTACTTACTGCATCACTAGTGAACCGTATTTGCAGAAGATTACATTGTTTTTTTCAACCTCTGCTTGCAGTTTTTTTGTTGGCAGTTGCAATAGTTGTGCACACGATCTACATAGGCCAGCACATAGGGAACTTCTCCTATACTTACATATTTACCTATAGTGCAACCGATTTACTTCTAGTGTTAGCTTTATCTCTTTTCTGTTCACTAATCCATGAGTTTGGTCATGCTTCTGCCTGCCATCATTTTGCTGGCAGAGCCGGAGAAATAGGTACAGGAATTAATATGCTGGTCCCGGTATTTTTTGCCAATGTATCCAATATTTATACATTAACCCGCAGAAAGAAGGCTATAGTCTCGATTTCAGGTTTGTACTTTCAAATGCTATTTGGCAGTGTGGTCATGGTTTTTGCTTATTGGTATGGACAGCTTGATAAATTTATTACGCTTTACTTCATGGGTTTCATCTTTTCGTTACTACCGGTTTACCGTAATGACGGTTATTGGTTTATCAATGATTTAACTAATAGGCACGATTTGCTAAGTGATTCAGTGGCTGTTATCCGCCGAAAAAAAACTGCCACTGCTCTTGATATACTTTACAGCCTGTTTTTTGTATTCTCGTCTTTGCTGGTTGCCGTGCTGGTATTGCGTTTTCTAATTTACAGCGGGCCAACTATGTTCAACGAAATACTTTCCGTATCTGAAATTGATTTTTCAATTGCACTTAAATCGACCTTACTAGTTATTCACTACATTGCTATTTTTTTCTTTTTTTATGCTTTGGCTAAAACCGCTTTAGGTTTTGTCTTTAAAACTCAAGAACCAACAGGAATTAATAAAAATGATGCAAGTTAAAACATTAAATTACATAGTGTTAGTGATGAGTTTATTATTAGCATCATGCTCAGTTGTGGTGAAAGACAGTATGGTCGTGTCGCCGTCAAAACAAATAGATGATAACAATCTGAAGCAGTTAACTGAGGTGCATGGTTACAGTCCGCAATGGCTGGTTACAGCAACAGGCAAAAAAGTTTATGCACTGAGCAGAAAAGTAGAAGGCCAAACAACAACCTTGCTGGTCTTACATGGCAATGCTTTGAATATGAGCCTGCAACCTTGGTTTGGCGTTCTAGAATCGCTTGCAGCTACGAACTTCAATATTCTGGCTATTGATTACCAGGGCTATGGTTTTAGTGATGGCGAAGCTAGCTTTTCCAATATGTTAAGTGACACACAGCTTGCCATAACCGCATTAAGCAAAAATGAAGAAATTTATGTGTACGGCCTATCACTTGGATCTGTGATGGCAACCAGTATAGCTAAAGATGATCGCGTCGCGGGTCTGATTATTGAAGGTGGAATTACCGATGTTGCTGAAATGGTGGATTTGTATCGGTCACGCAACTTGTTTGGTGGTCTGGTTAACATTGAGCTTGATAACAAACTAAAGTTTGACAATATTTCAATGATAAAAGGAATTAGTAAACCCGTACTGGTTATTCACGGTGAAAAAGACAGCAACATTCCTTTTAGTATGGGCAAAGCCCTTTATTTGGCATCTAGCAATACACTGAGTTCGTTTTATCCTGTAGCCGAAGGCGGGCATTGCGATACTTTTATTAAAGATGAAAAAAGTTATTTGCCTCGCATTAAACAATTTATTGAAAGCGTTTCCGTTGAAGAAAAATATACAAATTTCACTGAAGATCGCGATGTAAAACCCTTGCAGGAATAACAGGAATAACAG
>NZ_PFGL01000041.1:11464-113556 GCF_002783505.1 Shewanella sp. CG12_big_fil_rev_8_21_14_0_65_47_15 | reverse complement strand
TGTTGATACGCAGACCGCTCGACAAACGCTCCATTGAGGTTGCCAAAGCATTACCCGATGCATTTAGATTTTTCTGCGCCTTCATTGAAGTCACGTTTGTATTTACTGTAATCGCCATGGTTATACTCCATTAAGCTTGATAAAGAAATTGCCTGCATTTGAGACTGAACTAACTTACCTTGCTTAAGTAACGGCATGGCAAATAAAAACTTTAGATACAATTTTAAAATCAATGGAAAACACCCAAAACCAGTAATCAAAACCTTGCTCGTTCTGTAAAGTAAGCCACAGTTCGGGGCTATTGAGCAGTAGAAAACAAAAAGCCCATGATTAGATAAACTAAACACGGGCATTTAAAAATCATTTTATTCTAATAGTTAACCCAATAATGATAATGCAACTTGTGGCAATTGGTTTGCTTGCGCCAACATTGAGCTACCCGTTTGTTGCAAAACTTGATTCTTTGTCATCTGTGCAGTTTCTTTTGCAAAATCAACATCCACAATACGACTCTTCGCATCGGCAACGTTTGATTGAGTATTGGCACTATTACTGATGTTATGAGCTAAACGGTTTTGAACAGCACCTAATGTTGCACGTTGAGTATCAATCAATTTTAACGCACTATCGATGGCGCCTATGGCGGTAGAAGCCAAAACATCAGTAGAAACTACCAATGCATTAACACCTAAAGTTGTCGCATCTGTACCAGAAATAGAAATAGAAATGTTTTCACCTTCTTGGTGGCCTACTTGAAAGCTTTTGCCAGTAAATCCACCACTAAGCAATTTAGTATCACCGAATGCCGTTGAATTAGAAATTGCCGTAATTTCTGAAGTCAGTTGATCAATTTCAGCTTGTAGTGCTTCTTTATCACTGGTGGAGTTTGCACCGTTAACTGATTGTACAGCTAGGTCTCGCATACGCTGTAACATATTGGTCTGCTCTTGCATTGCCCCTTCGGCAACTTGAGCAACGGAAATACCATCATTAGCATTTCGCATACCGACTTCAAGACCACGTACTTGGCTGTTCAAACGATTAGAAATCGCTAGACCTGCCGCATCGTCTTTAGCACTGTTAATACGCAAACCACTCGACAAACGCTCCATTGAGGTTGCTAATGCATTGCCAGATGTATTTAAATTTTTCTGTGCCTTCATCGAAGTCACGTTAGTATTAACTGTAATAGCCATCTTTTTTTCCTCTTCTAAGTATCTTGCCAAGACTTCGAAGCTTGGCTATTTCCAATCTTGAAACCACCTGTGTATTCAGGATGTTACCCCTAAACATCACGCTTAAATATAATCAAACAGGGAAACAGAACCCACTTTACTAAACACGCTAGAGACTGCGTTCAATGCAAGCTGTTGCTTTTCAAATTCCGTAATCGCTGACGCATAATCGAGATCTTCCAAAAGAGAGAGTGCGGATGTATTCACCACTTTTTCCTCTGTGTGAGTCTCTTCATAACTTTCGACGGCTTTCAGATTATTGCCTGCCACACTTCTGGCGGAACTAATCTGATTGACACCACTATCGATATTATTCAATATCTGTGCCAACTGCGCACGACCTTGGGGAGTGTTGGCAGAATTAGGATCCTCGATCAAGGCGATGGCATTACTGAGCGTGTCAAAAATGCTCACTTCAGCCAGAGGCTCCATGCTGAAACTGTCACCAGCACTGGGTTTGCCATCAATTCTGACTTCAATCCCATTAAAACTGACCGGAGTGCTGGCATCAAAATTAGCGACGTTTGCTACAGGATTATTTGCCGAATCCAGCACCTGTAAATCAACTCCGCCAGCACCGTTGTCTGAAAAGTTAAATGTATATGTATCAGCTACATATGTTAACTGGTCGGCGATTTTTGCGGTTTTAACACTAAATCCTCCCTGCTGGCTGGCCAAATAATTGACGCTATAATCACCAAGTCCATTCGGGGCCTTCATAAATGCCATATCACCGGGAACGTTCGTACCAAGGGCAACGCCTGTTTGAACTAAGCTGTTTCGGGTACCTGAATCACCGCTATAGACGATTTTGGGAGGTGTTGAATTATCGAAGGCGAAGGGTTCTTTATCGGTACTAAATCCTGAAAACAGGTAATTTCCCGATTCATCCTTGCTATTGGCGATAGAAAGCAACTCATCTAGGCTTCCTTTCATCTCATCGGCAATCATTTGCCGCTCGGAATCCGATAGGGTGCCGTTTACCGCACGCATAACTTGCTCACGCATCGAGCCAGCTAAATCTTCCGCGCTCCCTAATTTACTCTCTGTCACACCTAAGCGATTAGTCGCATAGTCGATATTCCTCATAAATTGATCGACGAGCGCATTTTTCTGGTTCAGATTATCGATCCCCAATGCCGCCACAGGATCATCGCCAGCGGTATTCACTTTCTTACCTGTGCTTAATTGATCGAGGATCTTGCTCGTTGCTGTTTGCTTTTGCAGCACACTGGTAATGCTTTGATTAAAGATCTGCGCGGATGATAATCTCATGGTTAATTCTCCTAACGCACTGAGGTCAATAGGGTGTCAAAAATTTCCTGGGCGGTCGTCATGATCCGCGCAGAGGCTTGATAAGCTTGTTGGAAACGCATTAAATTGGCCGCTTCTTCATCTAAGTTAACCCCCGATTCACTTTCGACTCTCGCATAGGCTTGTTGATACACGGCTTCGGCGCTGCCCACTCGTACCTCGGCGGCTTTTGTCTTGCTGCCAATGTCGAGCTTAGTATTCTCGAACACGTCCGCTAAGGTCGACTTACCGCCATTCATCACTTTGGTTTCACTCAGCTTAGCCATAGCCACAGCGTTAGTGTTATCTCCCTCGGCGAAGGATAAATCGAAGGTAAATTTGTCACCTGCCGCCGCGCCGCTACTTTCCACCTCAAAGGTAAAACCAAAGGCGCTGATACTCGGTGGCGTATAAGGTGCTGCGGCACCGAGTGATGCACCTGTGGCATCGAATGCCTCATAGGTTGGAGGAACCACTGTGGTATCGAGTTGAATAGTTAATTCACTGCCAGTCACAGGGAAATTTGCGGCGCTGCGATTAGTGATCTGGGTTAATTTGACTTGAGTATTACCCGAGTTCGCCGCATCGGCGGTGATTTTAGGTGCAGCCGCCGCAATGCCCTTAGGATCTGTCATCACCACTTCAATACCATTGGCAGCCCCTGCAGTTGGCCGGATGACAAACCTGTCCCCCGATGCCATGGCACCCGCTTTAATATCGATAGAAAATCCGGCGCCACCTTCTAACTTAGACCCGTTTAAGGTCAATGGGGTGATAGCACCCGATTGCGTATCCCTAAGCTCATAGGTCGCTGGTGCGGTAAACGACAATTCGTAGGCACCGCCCGTCAACAAATTAGTGTCATCGATGTTGACCCCTAAAGTGGCGTTACCCGTATTATCCGAATACCCACCAGCGCGCCCCAATGACATTAACGGATCGTTGATATCTTTGAAGATATCCACACCCACTTGGCCATTAAGATCGAATCCCTGCGCCTGTAATTTATTAAAGCTATCGGCTACGCCCAAGGCGAGCTGGTCAAGCTCAAGGCCAGCAGGAATTAAGGTTTGCTCACGGTATTCAAACAACGCGCCTAACTGCCCACCCAATTTACTGGGATCGGCAGGCACGCTTTGCGAGCCGATGCTTGACATCAACTGCAACTCATTGGGGAATGGATCACCTGTTTTAGTGTCCATCGTCATCGCAATTTCACCGGAAACCAGCATCACAGACCCACCTAACATGATGCTTTTGGCGCCATTATCTAGGGGGATCACATTCACCTGTGCGTATTGGCTCAGCTCTTGGACTAGAGCATCTTGCTTATCGAGCAGCATGGCATCTTGATTTGGCGACTTCATCAACTCGAGGTTTAAATTGGCAAGCTCGGTACTGATCTCATTGATGCGCTGGGTCATACCCGTGATTTGATCATTGGTTTGACTAAGCTGACCATTCAGATTCGCCTGCATCTGATTCAAACTGCTCGCCAATTGTTTAGCATCATTTAAGGTTGAACTACGAATGCCTAAGTCAGCTGGCAAGTCAGCTAGGCTGTTTAGACCGGAAAACAGATCGTTTAAACTCTGTGGCACAATCTTGCCAATTTGAGAAAAAAGTTGGTCCAGTTCACTCAGCTTGCCATAGCTCGCTTCTGCGCCACTTAATGTGGTTTGGCCTATGCGCAATTCTCTTGCGGCATAATCATTATAAATACGCTTTACATCAGATACATAAGTACCTGTACCGTAAAAGCTATTGCCAAGACGCTGGGATTCCAGGGTGGTCTGAGTGGCCACTTGTCTGTGATAACCCGCAGTGTTGGCATTGGCGATATTATTACTGGTGACTCCCAGTTGCGATTGGGAGGCCAACACGCCAGTGCGGGCAATAGTCAGTAGATCGATAGCCATTAGTTGATGCTCCTCAAAACTAACATCCTATGAAGAATGATCATTTGTCTTCTCCTGGCAGTATCGACTTCAGCTCTTCACTGATGGACTGCATCACTTTAATCACTTTTTCAGCATATTTAGGATCGGTCGCATAGCCAGCATCCTGCAATGCGCGGATAAATTGGCTCGGTGAAGCGGCCACTTTCTTGGCATCTTGATAACGATCGCCTTCTGCAATGAAGGAGACAAAATCGTTAAAACTGTGCTCAAAATCGGTATAAACCCGAAAATCGGCTTTTTGTCTCACGGCAATGCCCTGCTCAAACTCCAAGGTACTGACGTTAGCTTTATCCCCTTGCCAGCGGCGATCTGCTTTAATATTGAATAGGTTATGACTAGGAGCCCCATTATTGCCACGGACAATCTTTTGTCCCCACCCAGTCTCTAATGCCGATTGTGCCAATAGGACTTCAGGTTTTGTCCCTAGGGCTTTTGCCGCTTTTTCTGCATGGGGATATAGGGTCGCCAAAAATTCTTCGCGGCTGCCGAACTTCAGTGTTTTTTGAGTTTCCCTAAATGCCGCCGTCGGCAAGATTTGGCCGCTTATCACAGGTTCAATGGGCGACAACGGCTGTTCAGACCAAGTAGGTTTAGGCGCATCTATGGCCAGTAACCGCTCGGGTCTATCTATATCTAACGAGGATGTCACACCATCGGCATTGTCGGCTGCAAAACTAGGCCTTGCGATCGATGCGGGTACGCCTGCCAATACATCGGTCTTAACGTTCTCGCCCAGGGCGTCCGGTGCTGAAACGCTCTGTGTGGGAATATTAAGAGATTTATCATCATGCTGTAGTTTCGAACCACCGTCATTACGCAACACTGAAGCTGGGGTAAACTGGCTCGATTCTGGCGATAACTGCTGCACCATCATATCCGCAAGGCCGAGTACGCCTTTATCCGATAAATCGACGGATAACTGCTGGTCCCGCATCTGCTCATAGAACTTAGTGTATTGACTGTTGAGCGGGCTGTCTGACTCGAACACGGCATTGGCATCCCGCATACTTTTCATCAGCATCTGCACAAAAATGCCTTCAAATTGTTGGGCGACTTTCTTCAAGGCGCCCTGCTCATCTTTCTGAGCCTGGGCACGCAGGGAATCGAGCCCGCCCAGATCAAGAAAATGTGATGAACTTGAAAGCTTTTCCATGATTTTCCCGACAGAAATTAGATGATGATAAGCTCACCATGCAAAGCACCTGCCACTTTTAACGCTTCGAGGATAGCAAGCACATCTGAGGGCGCCGCGCCCACTAAGTTTACCGCTCTCACTAATTCATCTAAGGTCGTGCCAGGATTAAACATAAACATCCGGCGGTCGCTTTCAGTGGCATTAATAGTACTGTTGCTAGTCACGGTTGTTTGACCATTTGCTAACGCATTTGGCTGAGAAACCTGAGTCGCTTCGGCAATAGTGACGGTGAGTCCGCCATGGGTCACCGCCGCCGGCAATAACTTGACGTTCTGCCCCACCACTATGGTGCCCGTCCGGGAGTTAACAATGACTTTGGCTGACTCATCTGCTGGTTCTACATCAATATTTTCTAAGGTCGCGAGGAAAGAAACTCGCTGTGACACATCCCTTGGGGCGCTCACTTGTACTGAGGTTGCATCCAATGGGCGGGCCATATCGGGGCCGAGCAGATCATTAATGGCATCGGCCATGCGCTGCGCGGTAGAAAAGTCGGAGCGACGCAGGTTAAACGTCAAATAATCGCCAGTTGAAAAAGGACTCGCGACACTGCGCTCCACAATGGCACCGTTAGGAATACGCCCTACCGTTGGGGTATTTTGAATGACCTTTGAACCGTCTAAGCCGTCGGCACTAAAACCACTGACCACTAAGCTGCCCTGGGCAATCGCATACACATTACCATCGACCCCTTTGAGGAAGGTTTGTAACAGGGTGCCGCCACGTAGGCTTTTAGCTTCACCTAGGCTAGATACGGTAACGTCTAAATCTTGACCTGGTTTGATAAACGCTGGCATATCCGCATGCACGGCAACCACGGCAACGTTTTTAATTTTAGGTCTGAAATTATCCGGTAAGTTGATCCCAAAATTTTTCAGCATGGTCATAAAGGTTTGTTCGGTATAACGCGTTTTTTCACCCGTGCCCGGTAAGCCGACCACCAGACCATAACCAATCAACTGATTACTGCGGACTCCCTGCACATTGGCGATATCCTTAATGCGTTCAGCTTGGCTCGGGAAGGAGAGCCCCAACATGGCGAGGGCTAAGATCAGTTTATATTTCATGATACGACTCCTTAGAAGGGCCACCAGTCACTCATAAAGAACTGGCTTAACCAGCCAACTTTTTGAGCATCCGCGAAAGTACCTGTGCCACTGTATTGAATACGGGCATTCGCCATACGCGTTGAATCGATAGTGTTATCGGGTTTTATGTCTTGGGAGCGAACAATGCCTGTTACTCGAATAAACTCATCACCGTTGTTAATGGATATCCATTTCTCTCCGCGCACCACAAGATTACCGTTGTTCAGCACTTGCATCACGTTGGCGGAAATACTGCCATCGAGGCTATTGCTTTGATCTGCATCGGCTTCACGCTTAGTGTTCATGCTGTCTTTGTAGCGTAAATCGATTGGCACACCGCTGATAGTCACATTTCCGCCACCCGCATAGATAGGATCTAGAGTCATATCAGAGCCCTTCTTGATCTCATTATTCGCGCTTTTCTTCGCCTGGGTCGCTTCCTTCAACACGATAGTGATGATGTCACCAACCTTATGAGCGCGAATGTCCGAATATAAGCTCGCGGCCTGACTATCCTGATAAATAGACCCCGTTGCCGCAATTTTTGTCGGCGGGGCTTCTGGATAAATCGGCGCATAAAAAGGATCATCTGCAATCGGTTTTTTTTGCGTCGAGCTACAAGCGGTAAGCAAGAGAGCCGCGGCCAATATGAAATATCTAGCCATGATATGTGCCTCTATAGGTTCTGATTCACATAAGCCAGCATCTGATCTACCGCTGAAATCACTTTGGAGTTCATTTCGTAGATACGCTGACTTTCAATTAGATTCACAAGCTCTTCAGTCACATTGACGTTAGAGGTTTCTAACGCGCCTTGACGAATAGCCCCCATTCCATCGAGCGAAGCCGTACCTTGGATAGGTGTGCCGCTTGCCCCCGTCTCGGTGTAGAGGTTTTGTCCCATAGGATCGAGACCCGATGGGTTAATGAAATCCGACATACTGAGCTGGCCTACCACCTGATTCTCTGCGGCGCCCGGTGTTTTTACCGATACTTCACCTTCGGCAGAAACCGTAATACTGGTGGCATCCTCTGGAATGGTGATCGCAGGCTGCAGCACAAAACCAGAGCCTGGCGTCACTATCTGTCCGGTATCATCTAAGGTAAATTGGCCATTGCGGGTATAGGCAGTAGTGCCATCGGGTAATTGCACTTCAAAAAAGCCGGGGCCTTCAATCATCAGATCGAGTGAATTGTCCGTTGTCAGCATATTGCCTTGGGTGAACATTTTTTGAGTGGCAACCACCTTAGTACCCGCACCGATATTTAATCCATTGGGGAGTTTAGTGTTAGATGCACTGATGCCCCCCGCTTGGTTAACGGTTTGATATAACAAATCTTCAAATACCGCGCGGCTCTTCTTGTAGCCCACAGTGCTGGCGTTGGCGACGTTGTTTGAAATCACCGCAATGTCGGTTTGCTGTGCGTCTAAGCCAGTTTTACTAATCCATAACGCCGGATGCATAATCTATCTCCTAACTAATACGCATTAATGAAGATGAAGCGCGATCGTTTTCTTCCGCGGTTTTCATCATCTTGACTTGCAATTCAAACTGGCGCTGTAGGTCAATCAAAGACACCATTTCATCGACCGGATTAACGTTACTCCCCTCCACCGCACCACTCTCAACCCCCACACTCGGATCGGCGGGGGCATCATCACCCGATACAAGACGGAATAACCCGTCCTCGCCACGCATCATTTGTGCATTGCCGGGGTTGACAAGTTTTAGTCTGCCCACTTCCTCTACCACATCCGCAGTTGCCCCTTGGGGACGCACGGAAATAATGCCATCTTGGGAAATTGACACTTTGTCAATCGGCAGCGGCAACACAATTGGCCCCGCGTCCCCCATCACAGGATTTCCCCTGTCGTTATGCAATAAACCTGTTGAATCAAAACTTAAGCTGCCGGAGCGGGTGTAGGCCTCACCGCCGTCTTGGGCCTGCACCGCAAGCCAACCATCGCCCTTAATGGCAACGTCAAGATCCCGTCCTGTGGTTTTAATCGGGCCTGAACGAAAATTAGCAGACGGCGTTTCAACCATGGCGAACGCTCGGGATGGCAATCCTTCACCAAAGGCTTGCATCGTTCTGGCTTGGGCCATATCCGCTTTAAATCCATCGGTATTGGCGTTGGCTAAGTTGTTGGCTCGCAGCGCCAACTCATTCATATTTTGCTTAGCGCCACTCATGGATATATACAGGAATTTGTCCACAGACTGCTCCGTCAAAGTTTCTACCTGACGATAACAAAGCAAGCATCATGCCAACAAAACAAGTAGCTAATCGATTGATAAATTAGATAAACGGAAAGGAAAAATCAGGGTAAGCCCAAAAGAGGCTAAGTGTTGCCGCTGGCGGCAACACTTAGTACAACCAAGATAAGATTAACGGATTTGCAGTACTGTCTGTTGCAGGGTGTTATTGACTTCCAGCGTTCGAGAGTTCGCTTGGAAGTTACGCTGCGCGGAGATAAGATCCACCAACTCAGTGGTTAAGTCGATATTCGATTGTTCCAATGCCGATGAGCTAATGCTACCAAAAGTACCACTATTGGCCTCACCCGCTAGTGCTGGGCCCGATTCTAAACTCGCCTTCCACGAGGTATTACCCACTTGGGTCAAACCTTGCTCGTTAGCAAAGCGCACTAATGCCACACGGGCTAACGGCACTGTAGACCCGTTAGAATAGCTCGCAGTGATTAGACCATCTTCGCCAATCTCAACGTTAGTTAAACGACCCACTGTAGTACCGTCCTGGGTCAGTTCAGTCGCCGCAAAGGGAGCCGCATATTGAGTCGGTGCATTAAACTTAATCGTTAAGGTTTGAGTGCCATCGGCACCGGCTCCCAGAACACCTGCGCCACCAATGCCTAAGGTTTCAGTCGTAACAGTCGCGGGATCGCTACCTGTATACACCCCCACTGAGTTGAACTTTAAGACAGAGCCTTTCCAACCACCGGTTGTTTGAGCCGAACTCGTTGAGTCAGCGTTGCCATCACCCGTGGTATCTGTTTGATAAGAGCCTGCGGGTCCCGATACGTCCACTTGTTTACCATCAACGGCGTAGTAGGCAACCCAGTTGCTTTCACCGTTATATGAACCATTAGTAGGCTTAACAAAGTAGGTCGTCATGATATGTGGCTCACCGAGTGAGTCATAAATCGTCATCGACGTGACATTGTTGTAGGTTTTGGGATCGAGTGGATCAAATGCGGCGGGATCGAGTGCACTTTCTTTCGCATTTAAATTCATCTGTAAGCTGACGTTTTCGCTCTTGACTGGACTGCCCGCGGTATCAGGGATCTGTACCGGTCTAGCGGTTGTTAGGCTGACAGAGGTTGAGTTCCCTTCTTTATCCACTGGGAAGGTTTGCAAATAATTACCAGCTGAATCAACCATATAATTATTTTTATCAACCTTAAACGCCCCCGCACGGGTAAACGAATGGTCTAATGTACCTAGCTCAGAAGCAGTAACGAAAAAGCCGCCCCCTTTGATCGCCATATCGAGGGAGTTACTGGTGAGCTGCAAACTACCTTGATGGAACTGCTGAGCGACTTGGCTCGTCGCCACACCACCACCGACAGCCGTCTTTGAGTTAGAAAAAATCGAATTAGCGTAAACATCCGCAAATTCAGCACGTGACTCCTTAAAGCCAATGGTGTTCGCATTGGCAATGTTGTTCGCCGTAGTGTTTAAATCTTTCTGTGCGGCCGAAATGCCACTCAATGCAATGTTAAACGACATAATTCACCTCTACATTTGACTCAATTCAATTGCGGACGACTAACGCCCAATCCAAATACTGACAATATTAAGTTTCAGACACGGCCAAAACATCAGACAACTTGATCCCCATACCGCCCCTCAGGTTTAAAATCGCACCTGTGCTCGCGGTACCGAGGGAAACACTGGTCACATGGGCGTAAGTGGACACAGCTAAGTCCTGTGATTCTCCGTCGACTAAGCCACTGGCTTTAATCGAGTAATTCCCCGCCGCGACAGGCTGGCCATTTTTATCTAATCCATCCCAATTCACAGCCACGTTCCCGCCTTCACTGCCATCCACAGTAAAGGTGCTAACAACCTGCCCCTTCTCATCCTCAACACGAACGTTGATGACTGGAATTTTATCTGGAGTACTGATCACCCCTTTGATGGTTGGGCTCTCAGCTGAAATATTGCCAGTATCCGTTGGGATCAGCACTTTACGCCCCACCAGCCCCGACGCCTGCAAAGCTTGGCTAGATGTCATCACACTGTTTAAATTGACAATTTCATCATTTAATTTCGAAATACCGTCCACAGTTGAGAAAGAGGCCATTTGCGCAATCATCTGGTCATTGTCTACGGGTTTGAAAGGGTCCTGCATCGACAATTGCTGACTGAGTAGCGAGAAGAAATCATCTTGACTTAATTGCTGACTCTTCGCTTCTGGAACAATCGACTCTTTAGGCAAACGTATGCCATCCAAAAATGGATTACCCGTTGAACTGGTCGTCGTATTTGTCGCCACAGTATTCGACTGACTCTTCGTTTGAGTCGTCTGCGCCGACGTTTGATTAAGTTGGTTAATGAGGCTCACAGCTTACCTCCTAAAAAACACATATTATTTACCCATCCCAAGTGTTTGTTGCAGCATGGATTTTGCTGCCTCAGCGACTTGAACATTCATTTGATATGAGCGCGAAGCAGATATCATATCTGCCATTTCTTCCATGACATTCACATTCGGCTTGTAAATAAAGCCATCGGCATCCGCCATGGGGTGATCCGGCGAATACTCTTTTAATAGGGGTTTATCACTCTCAACAATGCCTTTTACCGCAACACCTTGGGAGGATTGTTGTTGGCTTTGCGCTTTAGCCATTTCCGCTTCAAAAATGGGATGACGGGAACGGTAGGTTTTATCGACGCTGCTCGAGACAGCATCGGCGTTAGCGATATTACTCGCCGTGGTATTCAGCCGGACCGATTGTGCCGACATACCAGAGCCAGCAACATCAAAAATGCTAAATAAACTCATGATTAATCCCCTCTCAGCGCCTTTTTCATGCCGCTAAATTTGCTGTCTAGAAAACCCAATGACATTTGATACTCGAGGGCATTTTGCATAAATGCCGATTGCTCTTGCTGAATATCGACAGTGTTACCATCACCGGTATCAGGTTGATTAGGAACACGAAACTTAACATATTGCCCAGTCAATTCAGCGAGGCCAAAATGCTGCTCGCTCGGTGTCATTTCTAGGCTATTTCGCTGCTGCTGTTGGCTACGGGCGACTTGCATTGCTGCAGAAAAATCGACATCGCGGGCTTTATAATGTGGCGTATCAGCATTTGCGATATTACTTGAAATCACTTCGGCACGTTCTGCACGTATACCTAAAGTGAATTGATGCACACCCAGTGCCTTGTCAAAGTTGATCGCCATAAAATTGCCTCCATCGTGTCACTCGTGGGAATAAAGCAATTCATGTGCCAAAAGAGCAAAAACAAAGATAAACGGCGATAATGGTAAACAGAGGTATAAAAAATTACCGACAAATGTCGGTAATTTTTTAATTAAATTGATAGGTTACGTTTTCTTCTGATAATAGATACCCGGATTACAGCGGACCATATCAAATTCATCCGTTAATCCAGCAATCGACTCCGAAGCCCCCAAAAAGAGAATCCCCTTAGGGTTTAAAGCGGCAGCAAATTGCCGCAAAATTTTTGCTTTTGCCTCTGGAGCAAAATAGATCAGCACATTGCGACAGAAGATAATGTCAAACTTGCCAAGTAAGGTATAGCTTTCAAGTAAGTTATGGGCTCTGAAGTTAACTAAACGCTTAACATTGTCTTTGAGTTTCATATTGCCAGAGGGCAAGGGATCAAAAAACTGACGCTTGCGCTCCTCTGATAATCCACGGGCTAAGGCGAGACTATCATATTCCGCATTCTTACAACGCTCGAGCATGGAAGGGGATAAATCGGTCGCTTGAATTGCAGCGCCGCCGGCAAGTGCTCCTGGTTTTTTTTGTTGGTATTCCAAAATCGTCATTGCCAACGAATAAGGTTCTTGTCCAGATGAGCAAGCCGCTGACCAGATTTTTAACGGACGACCTAAACGGCTGTATTCAGGTAGCAACACATTATTGAGTAATTCGAATGGATAACGGTCACGAAACCATAGGGTTTCGTTGGTTGTCATCGCATCAATCACCTCGGCCCTCAATGCGCGCTCAGTTGGCTTCATCGAATGTTTCACTACATCAGACAAAGAGGGAAGATTATATTTTCCCATCAAAGGAGCAAGACGGCTGCGCACTAGGTATTGCTTATTTTCACCCAGTACGATGCCGCTGTGTTGTTCTAGGAACAACCTAAATTGATTATATTCAGCCTCAGCGAGTGATTTATTTGGCACATTCACGTCCTAGATCCTATAGCAAGCACCAAAATAAGTGCAAAACCATCATGTTATAAGGGCTAGATTATAGCGTAAAGCTTAACTACACACTAACCCATACTCAATCACTTACAAACTTAGGTGTTTGTTCACTGCCGCAGCTAACTCATCGGGGTTAAATTTCGCAATAAAGTCATTGGCACCCACTTTCTGCACCATTGCTTGGTTGAACACCCCACTTAAAGAGGTATGTAACACCACTTTGATATTTTTGAGCTTAGGATCGTCTCGAATTTCGGCGGTTAAGGTGTAACCATCCATTTCAGGCATTTCAATATCTGAAATAATCAGCGGGATCTCATCCGCTACATTATTCATTTCACTCGCGATGGCTTTTAACTTATCCAAGGCTTCGCGGCCATCTTTGGCCGTATCGATTTGTAGATTCAATGATTCGAGCGAACGGATAATTTGCTTACGGGCTACCGCCGAATCATCGATAACCATAATGTGATAGTGCTGTGTTCTATCTAAGGTTAACTGCTCGTTCAATTCCTCACTGATCGCGGTTTTGACTGGAGAAATTTCATCTAATATTTTTTCTACATCAAGAATTTCAACAAGTTCACCTTCAATCTCAGTCACAGCCGTTAGATAAGAGTAACGACCCGCACCTTGGGGCGGCGGCATAATGGCCTCCCAGTTCATATTGATGATACGTTCAACTGAACTGACCAAAAACCCCTGAACACTGCGGTTATATTCCGAAATAATAATAAAACAATTTTCCGTATTGGCGAGTGGACGACCCCCGGTGGCAGCACTCAAATCGATCACTGAAATGGTGGTTCCACGGATGTGAGCGACGCCTTTAACATAGGGGTTAAGTTTAGGCAAAGCGGTCAGTGGCGGGCACTGCAAGACTTCTTTCACCTTAAACACGTTAATTCCGAACCGTTGGCGGCCATTTAACTTAAATAACAAAAGTTCTAAACGGTTTTGACCAACGAGCTGGGTTCGTTTATTGACTGAATCAAGAATACTCGACATAACTCTGCCTTGTTGCTCTGTTTATGTACGTCCTAAGACTCGTTTGAGTATAGGCATATTAATTGCTTACATCTTATTATCGATAAATACAGTCGAACCTGAGTCAAACTTCTGACACCGATCCCTAGATTAAACAGGTATCATCAGCTTCGAACTTGGTAAAAGTATAGGTGCATTCTGGCGTTACAAGCTAGTCTCTTCATTATGAAAGTAAATTTAGTCTGTTTTTTGAGTCTTATCGCCACGTTAATGCCAACAACTGTATGGGCAGAGCCCGTTGTGCCCACCATATCGGCGATATCCGAATTAGCTAAAGACCTTATTCGTGAAAAAATATCGCCCCCCGCCAATGCAAAAGTGGATATTGCGCCCCAAGCGATTGATGCGCGGATGTTACCATCACAGTGCAGCACCCCCATTAAAGTAGAAATGGCGACGGAACGTGAGATCAACCGAAACAACACAGTCAAAGTGAGTTGTGATACACCGGATCTTGCCTACCCTTGGCAAATATTTATCTCGGTTCGCGTCGATATTTTATTTCCAGTCGTCGTTGCAACACAAACCTTGGCGCCTGGGGAACTCATCACTCCAAGTCAAATTGAGGTGCAATATATAGATCAAAATAGTTTACGTGGGATGCAATTTGATGACCCTAGTCAACTTTCTGGGGTGCGCGTTAAGCGCCGAGTTGCTAAAAATTATCCTATCTTTGCCAATAATCTTTGCTTTGTCTGTAAAAATGATGCTGTCTCTATTTATGCGCGCTCTAGTTCTTTAGTATTAAAGACAATGGGAGAAGCCCTGCAGGATGGCAATAAAGGTGACCAAATAAGAGTTAAAAATAGCAGTTCAAACAAAGAATTAGATGCTATAGTCACAGGCATTGGCGAAGTTGAAGTTAGAATGTAAAATACGCTAAAGCTTTTCTGTAAGCTGCCGATACCCCAGTTAAGAAATCCCGTATACCCGACGCTGGAGCCTAACATGGCAATTGATATTAGCAAACTCAACACCGGAACCACTTCGCAAGTGCGTTCAGGTACAACAAAGACAAGCAGCGAACAGTCTGCACAGGTGGCGGCTAAATCCTCACCACCACAAAGAAGCGACTCAGTAGTCATTACAGCTCAAGCTCAGCAATTACAAGGAGCTCAGACTAAAATGGCAAGTCTACCTGAAGTCGATCAAAAGAAAGTGGCCGAAATTAAACAAGCTATTGCCGAGGGTCGCTATAAAATCGATCCCGAAAAATTAGCCGCTAATATCGCCAGCTTTGAAGCTGAGCTAAATGACCTTAATAAAGAGTAACTATGACTGAAATAGCTAAACTGGTTGATTTACAACACGCCCATTTGGCTGTTCTTAAGCAAATAATACTCAAGGAAAAAGGCGCTTTGGTTGACCAAAACGCCGATTTGCTATTGTCGCTTGCAACTGAAAAATCCCACTGCCTTAAGGACCTTCAAGCAAACGATAACCTTATCGCCCAGCACAGCGATAAACCCCTGCTGACTCAGCAGAGGGAGCTTGTCCATAAAATGGCCGCGGTTAAAGAAGCCTTGGCTGAATGCAAAGAATTAAACGCCCAGAATGCCAGCCTGATAGAAATGAATTTAGCTAGTCTAAATCGTTTCGCCCAAGCACTACAAGCCAGCCGAAATGCCACCAGCCTAACCTATAACGATAAAGGAAAAACCTCGACCATTTCGAGTTTAGGCAATGACTTAAAGGCGTGATCAGTTTCCCTTTCCAGCTTTTTGAAATATTCCCATGGCAAATGCCAAAGAAAAGCCGCACAAATGCGCGGCTCTACTCTTCTCGTTAAAGTTTTTGCTAGAAATAAGTCACTTCTTTTATCCGCTGCGGGCGACTCTGTTGTTGATACAACTGCCATACCTTAGCAAAATCAAGTTCTAACTCAGTAACATAATGATCACCCGCGGGATAGCTCTTTACGACTCGCGCACCACGGATCACCCCAGAAACCGACGCTTTAACATTATCGTCCGTCAACATCCAATCACTCACGCTGCTGTTGGCGGTGATCTTTTGGCCATAGACTTGTTCGGCTAATTCACGATAAGCGACAATTTTAGAGGCTTGCATAGCCATCAGCACTTTTTGTGACTGTTCCTTCGCTGGTTGCGTTGCCAATGGCGCATAACCTATAGCGGTCAACTTAGGAAAAGTGGGAGGCGGCACATCTTCCCACCGAACATACTTATCTTGGGCCGCACAGCCACCAATGAGGAGAACCATGGCAAGCAATAGATAGCATTTCATTTTCCATCTCCTAACACACGCACTTCATTCATACCAGGACTCGCCTGACGATATAAGATGCCATCCTGTGAAACGACTTGCTCCGATAGCTGCATATAATTGCCAAGCTCTTTTTGCGTCACAAAAGTCTGCGAAGCTGACACCACACGATTATTACTCAAACTCACAATACGGGCATTAATCGCCATGCCATTGGTTGTGGGGCTCATGGTAGACACCAGAAGATGCTCAACGGGAAGATTTGTCGACAGTTTTTGCCAGTCCCGTGTCAAAATAAAGTCCCCCTCCGCAGTTACCCGCAGTCCATCACCTAGATTTAAATCCACCACATTGAATTGAAACTGATGCAAGGATGTCATCAGCCCCTGTTGTAACTGCTGCGCCAGTGCATTAGTGCTGCTCATATCCCCCACTAAAACAGGCGTCGCGACGACTATGGGCTGATCGGAACGCAATGCATCATTTTGCTTAACCAATTCAGTGACTATTCGCTGGGATAAATGATTGATCATCGCCGTTGGCGGTAAACCATTGCCATCCACTAAGCTAGGTTTCGGTGGCGCAACGGGCTGAGTTACGCATCCACCTAACAGGAGTAATGTTAGGGGAATAATCACTTGCTTTAGCATTGGGTCTACCTCATTTATGAAAATACCGACAATGGTATGACTCACAGATATCTGCCATAAAAAATGCAAAATCCAGACCAAAGCGAAGCACTGATCTGAACATTAAGCTGAACATTGCACTGATAGTCGACGTATACGCACTTTATCGACAATAACAGCGAAAACTTTATCTAAAGTTCCCATCGAATAAGGCACAGAATTTGCTTTTAGCGGTAGATAAGAGGAAATGTCAGTAAACCGACTTCCTGAAAATTGACAGCAACACAGCGTTAAGGACTCATCGATGCACATATTAAGATCCGCTTCGTACATTATGTGGAGCCTTGCATTGCTCGCTATGCCTGCAAAAGCAGAATGGGTTGAAGCCAGTGGTGAAGCCTTAATCAGCAACAGCAATATCGCCCAAGCAAGGGAAGAAGCCATTAACCAAGCGATAAGCTATGCCACCCTCAGTACTGGCATTCAAATTTCCAGCCAGCAGCAAACCTCGAACGGTAACCTGACACAGAATAACTTCGCAATAAACCGCTATGCACAGGCTATCAGCATTCAACTGGTGAGTGAGCGCATCCAAGGCAACAAAATCTATGTCTCACTCAGACTCGACTTAAATGATGACCCAACCCAGCAGTGTCCAACCGGACAACTCAAGGCAGCAATCCTGATCCCGCAAGCGCAAATTAAAGATCGGGCACAGCTAAGGTACGGGCAACTGTCAGGGTTTGAAGAAGCGATCTCCGAAAAACTCGCCAATAGCATCGATGGCTATTCCTCCACCAGTTTTACCCACCTTCATGCCACAGAAAGACTCGACATCAATCAAGAATTAACTGACGTCCGCGGTTATCGACTACCAAGCTGGCTGAGTGAAATCACCGATAGTCAATATATTTTATTTCCACAAGTTATTAATATTTCAACGGAGTCAGTACAATCGACCTTTATGGGATGGTGGGATGAAGCCCCACAAAGGCAATTCCAATTTAAACTCGCCCTCTACCACGGGATCAGTGGAGAAGCAGTTTGGAGTAAAACCTATAGCACTTCGGCCCCCTGGGAATTTGAAGAGCAAGCCATAGTCTCCCCTAACAGCGATCAATTCTGGCGCTCCGCCTATGGCCGAAATATCAACCAGTTAATGCAAGAGGCAACCCGAGATCTGGACAACACACTCAATTGCCGACCGCTACTCGGTCAAGTCGTCAGTCGCCAAGCCGATAGGATTATACTGAACTTAGGTCGCAAGCATGGGATCCGTGTTGGCGATAAGTTCCAAGTCGTTTTACAACAGAATCTACCTGACCGCCTCAATGAAATGCGCGCCGTCGCAACTAAAAGTCGGGCCACGGTAAAAATTGAACAAGTGAGCGAAGAAAGCGCCACCGCCGTACTCGTAGACCAAAATGCGGCTTACAATGTACAGATAAACGACATCGCGCTTAAGATTTAACCAATTAAATCATAAGCCTTTTAATCAGAGATAAAACCAGTATAATCACTGTCGTCTCTTCATAGCTCAACAGGATAGAGCAGCCGCCTCCTAAGCGGCCGATCGGGGTTCGAGTCCCTGTGGAGAGACCAGATAGTGATCGAACTGGTGTCTGAAATAAGCAATTCCCGAGGATGCGGAATGACCGACCTGTTCACATCAAATATTGCCATTATCGAAGATCGTTGGCCTATGGTAGCGACTGCGATAAAAAGCCAATCCATTGAACACCTTGATGCACACCTAGTCCAAGGCCAAAACCAAACCATCAGCGTTAACGGCATTCAATTGAGCAGTCGCCATGATCGTATGGCAGAAGTTAATCTCAATATTAGTAAGTTACCGCCTCATAGCCATATCGTGCATTTATATGGGCTAGGCTTAGGCGATTTGCCTCGAGAACTGCTACTTAACTACCCGTTAGAAAAATTGAATGTGACCTTGCTTAACCTCGCTGTCACTCAGTTAGTACTCAGCTATACGGATCAAACCGATTGGCTATCCAATCCTAAATGCGAATTACATCTCGCCACATCAGAAACCACATTAGCTATCCCTTTCCTAACTTCTTCTGCTGAGTTAGTGTTAGCCGATGATGATGGCGCGGCGCTGAGAAATAAACTATTAATCCGCTATCAAACTCGTTTTGCGGCAAGGGCACATCAGGCTCAAGACCCTCAAATTTTGGCACGCTTACAACAAAATACCGAGTTAGTTCAAAAAGATGCTGATGTATCAGAACTTTATCGCAGTCCTCACCAGCAAGTTATTGTTGTGGGTACAGGACCTTCTTTAGAGGCTGCGCTATCGACACTCAAAGAGGTCTTTAAGCGCAAAAATCGACCACTAATGATTGCTGTTGATACCGCATTAAAACCCTTGTTACAGATGGGTATTAGACCAGATATTGTAGTGAGCATCGATGCAGACATTAACGAAAAACATCTGTTGCCAGAGCAATCATCAGGGATCCATTTAGTTTACTTCCCAAGACTGGCATCAGAGGTACTAACACGTTGGCAAGGAAAGCGATTTGTGGCCTATGGCAAGCATGCCTTATATGACAGTCTACGCACTATCAAGCATCATGATACTCTCTATACTGGCGGCAGTGTGCTCCATCCAGCAGTTGATCTAGCGGTAAAAATGCAAGCAAAACAAGTGTTTTTAATTGGCTGTGATTTGAGCTTTCCCAATAATAAAACCCATACTGGTTGGGCCGATGGCGAACTTAATATGCACATTGCATCGCAAGCATCGCACCAATGGGTGCTAAATAACCAAGGCAAAAAGGTAACTACCAGCCTTAGTTTCATTAGTTATATCGATGCCCTCGAAGCTTATATCAGAATTCACCCCAACACTGTTTTTTACACTACCAGTACACTCGGCGCCCAAATTAAGGGGTGCCAACATATGGACATTGAAAACTTAAGGTCAAAGTTATGACAGTAGATGTCGATAATATACTCAAGGATTTACGTGCCGCTGCTAAGTATTTTTTACTGGCGGAAGAATCCTTCGGCGCAGAATCAATGTTACAAGTAACAGATGGGCTGATTGCACTTTCCAGTCATTTACCGCCCCAAGCGCAATATACGCTGAATCAGCTTGTTGGCCAGGCTTTCGCGGCTCAGCAACGACACGACTTAATTGGGTTAGCGGATTATCTTAACGTTGAATTATACGACTTCATTCAACAGCTCGACAAACAATCGGTTAATTGAAACACTAGACCAGATATCTGTTTAAAAATGCAAAGGATTACCATGAAAAGAGTACTAGTGACTGGGGCTGACGGGTTTATCGGCTCTCACCTTGTCGAAATGCTAGTTGCACAAGGTTATCAAGTCAGGGCACTTAGCCAATACAACTCCTTTAATCATTGGGGCTGGCTTGAAAACATTACTTGCTTAAATGACGTTGAAGTCGTTTGTGGCGATATTCGTGATCCGCATTTCTGTAAACACTTGTGCAAAGATATCGATGTGATTTATCACCTTGCGGCACTTATCGCAATTCCTTATTCCTATATAGCCCCCGATAGCTATCTTGATACCAACGCGAAAGGTACCCTCAATATTTGTCAGGCCGCACTCGAAAATCACGTTTCAAGAGTGATTCACACCTCAACCAGTGAAGTCTATGGTACAGCCAAATACGTCCCCATTGATGAACAACACCCTCTGCAGCCACAGTCACCTTATAGTGCCTCAAAAATGGCGGCAGATGCGATGGCAATGAGTTTTCACAATAGCTTTGAGTTACCGCTGACTATCGCTCGGCCATTTAATACCTATGGCCCAAGGCAATCGGCACGAGCGGTTATTCCGACAATTATTAGTCAAATCGCAGCGGGTGCGATGCAAATCAAGTTAGGCGATATCTCCCCTACCCGTGACTTCAACTACGTATTAGATACTTGCCGTGGCTTCATCGCATTGGCGGCACATGACAATTGCATAGGTGAAACGCTCAATATCTCGTCCAATTATGAAATATCAATTGAAGACACTCTGAACATCATCAAGCAAAACATGCATAGTGATGTGGAATTCATTACGGACGACGCACGCTTAAGACCTCAACAATCTGAAGTGTTCAGATTATGGGGAGACAATAGTAAAATCAAAACACTAACTGGATACCAACCTCAATTCGATATTCACACAGGATTGAAAGAAACCATTGCTTGGTTCATCGAACCAACTAATCTGAACAAATATAAGTCTACTATTTACAATCGATAATAGGAGCGAGGCATCAATGACAACATCATGGGATCCAGTATGGGAAAAAATATTTACCACTCAAGCTTGGGGAAAATATCCTGGTGAAGATTTAATTCGATTTGTTGCCCGCAACTTCTATAAAGCACCAAACCGAACCGACGTCGAATTACTTGAAGTCGGTTTTGGTACTGGAGCAAATTTATGGTTTATGGCCAGAGAAGGATTCACAGTTCATGGCGTTGAAGGCTCCCCTTCGGCACTCAAGATGGCGATTGAGCGACTCAATAGCGAAGTGCCTGATTGGCAGGGAGATTTACGTCAAGGCGATATGCTTAATCTTGACTATCCCGACAATCGCTTTGACGCCGTTATTGATAATGAGGCCATTTATGCTAACAGTTTCGAACATGCGCAAACAATGTATCGAGAAGCTCACCGAGTGTTAAAACCAGGTGGACTAATGTTCAGCCGCATGTTCACAGATGAAACCACGGGATATGGTACTGGACAGCAAGTCGGCCTCCATGCATTTATGGTTGATACCGGACCTATGGCTGGCAAAGGTTACACTCGATTTACCACAAGAGAATGCTTAACGACCTTATTTTCACCGTTCAAATTAGTCGAATTACAATTAATTAGTCGTGAAAATGATCAAGGTGAGAAAGTGAGTGAGTGGATTGCTATCGGTCAAAAAGCTATGGATGAATAGCATGAATACATCGTCCATTGATCACACCATCAAATTTATCCGTGAATTATACGGCAACCCTGAGCACTTGCCGTTGCATGCACCGCATTTTGACAATGATGAAATCGATTTAGTCACAGAGACGATACACAGCACATTTGTTTCCAGTGTCGGAAAGTACGTCGATAAATTTGAGGTATTAGTCAAAGAATACACTCAAGCTGGTGCAGCTGTGGCAACCGTTAATGGCACGGCAGCACTTCACGCAGGCTTATTTTTAGCGGGCGTCAAACAAGGTGACTTAGTGATCAGCCAGTCACTCACATTTATCGCAACATGCAATGCCATTCATCATTTAGGTGCCCAGCCGCTATTTATCGACGTGTCATTGTCACATTTAAGTCTTTGCCCAGCCTCACTCGACAACTATCTAACTGAGCACGCTGAAATCACCGACAATAATGAGTGCCGTCATAAGTTGACAGGGAAAATCATCAGGGCCATGGTTCCCATGCATACATTTGGACATCCGGCAGACCTCGATGCATTAGTCGCTCTGGCCCAGAAGTGGTGCATTACCTTAGTGGAAGATGCCGCGGAAAGTTTAGGCTCATTTTATAAAGGCAAGCATACCGGTACCTTAGGTAGATATGGTTGTATTAGTTTTAATGGTAATAAAATCATTACGACAGGCGGTGGCGGCATGATTTTATGCCAAACCCCCTCCGAGGGCATTTCAGCCAAACACATTACAACGACGGCAAAACAGCCCCACGCTTTTGAGTTTTATCACGATGAAGCCGCATTTAATTACCGAATGCCCAATTTAAATGCGGCGCTAGGATGCGCGCAAATGAACAAGCTCAATCGATTCCTGGTGCAAAAAAGAGCCATAGCCAATCAATATGAGGCTTTTTTTGCCAACACTGACTATCAATTTATTAAGGAACCGCCAGAGTGCAGCTCTAATTACTGGCTAAATGCTATATTGTTGCCAGAACCAGCACAAAAAAGTGCATTTCTTGAGAGAACAAATCAAGCTGGCGTCATAACAAGGCCTGTGTGGCAGTTAATACACACTTTACCTATGTATTCAGATGCACCTAAAGGACCGCAAAGCAATGCTGAATGGCTTTCGCAACGACTGATTAATTTACCCAGCAGCCCCCAAGCAAAAACCAAAAAACATGGATGCTAACACTCTGATTAATGACATCTACTATCAAGATGAATATGCCAAACTTTATCTTGATGACATAGATTCACTGAGTCACTTTGAATATAGTGAAGACAACCAATGGTTTAGGTGTTTAAGTATTAAACGCCCCATTCCTCACGCTCTTGACGCTGGACTTGAAGACCCACTCTTTGATTTAGAAACGCCCTATGGATATGGCGGTCCTGTCACCAACAGTGATGACATCAACTTCATCCGCCGCGCAATGCAACATTACCGTACTGATTGCCAAGCCAACCATATTGTATGTGAATTTATTCGTTTTCATCCACATAACCCGCTTGCAACGAACGCGAGCTTGTTTGATTTTCATCTACAAGAACGTCGGGTCGTTAGTGTCAATCTACTCGCAGATGAACAACTGCGCTGGCAAGGCTACTCAAAGACGACTCGTAATATTATTCGTAAATGCCAACAGAAACTGACGTTAGATGACAACATCAGTATCGATGAGTTCATCACCCTCTACCGTCAAACTATGGACAAAAATAACGCTGAGTCCTTTTTTTATTTTTCCCGAGCATATTTTGAAGCCCTTAGACAACAGAGCCACTGTCAGCTTTTAGGCGTTCGTTCGTTAGATGGTGAGTTAATCTCTGCGGGCTTTTTTTTCCACGCAGGCCCCCTTGCCCACTATCATTTATCGGCCAACAACTTGGAACGGCAATACGAAAATGGTAATTACTATTTGCTTGAGCAGGCCTTTATTTGCGCAAAAGCGGCAGGTTGCCAGAGTATGCTCCTCGGTGGCGGGAGAACATCTGCAGAAGATGACAGTTTATTTAGATTTAAAGCTAAGTTTTCAAAAGATATTTTACCTTTTTACATTGCCGGATTAGACTTTAATCCAGCGCAACGACAACGGCTCAACGATACATGGCAAGCGCGTCATCCTGATTTGAACCTTCATCGATTTCAACAGTATCGGCTGATACCCTAAGGATATTAAATGACGAACAAAACCTTCATCATTGCCGAGGCGGGCGTTAATCATAATGGTGATATTCATCTGGCTAAGGCACTTATCGATGCAGCGGTAGCAGCTGGAGTGGATTGCGTTAAATTCCAGACATGGAAAACAGAACTATTAGTCACACAAGAAGCCGAAATGGCGCAGTATCAAATTGAAAATACGAAAGAAAACATATCCCAATTTGATATGCTCAAAGCACTAGAATTAAGCTACCCTGATTTTGTCGAACTCAAAGCCTATTGCGATGAACGTAGCATTATATTTATGTCAACACCTGATGAAACTGAAAGTGCCACCTTTTTAAATGGCCTGCAAAATCAATTTAAAATTGGTTCGGGAGAGCTGACCAACCTTCCCTTTTTAGCGCATATTGCCAGCTTTGGTAAGCCTGTGATCCTTTCCACAGGGATGAGTAACTTAAGCGAAATAGAACTGGCTCTGGAAGTACTGCAACTACATGGTATTTCGTTAGAGATGATCACTGTCTTACACGCAACAACACAATATCCAACCCCAATGGATGAAGTGAATTTATCAGCAATGAATACCATTAAACATGCCTTTCCTGGCATCAAAGTGGGCTATTCCGATCACACATTAGGAATTGAAATTCCGATTGCAGCGGTTGCACTTGGCGCAACTATTATCGAGAAGCATTTTACGCTAGATAAGCACATGATAGGACCGGATCATAAAGCGAGTCTCGAACCACTTGAATTACAGCAAATGGTCAACGCCATACGAAATTTAGAAGTCGCGTTGGGTAACGGCAAAAAGGTCCCGAGTAAAAGTGAAATAGATAACAAACGGATCGTGCGTAAAAGTATTGTCGCAGCCAAGGTAATAAAGAAAGGAGCAATACTAACCGAAGATGCATTAACTATTATGCGTCCAGGCACAGGGCTACCTCCAAGTCGCTGGAATGAAGTGATTGGTTCAGCAGCCAAAGTTGATTATGCGGTGGGGGATCTTATCCAATGAGTCGTAAAATATGTGTCGTGTCAGCGACTAGAGCTGAGTATGGGCTATTAAAGCCCCTGCTAACGGCTATTCACCATGATGCGGATCTGATGTTGCAACTTATTGTTACAGGGACACATCTTTCACCTGAATTTGGTTTTACCATCAAAGAGATCCAGAAAGATCCCTATCCGATTGTAAAAAAAATTGAAATTTTACTCTCATCCGACTCAGCCGTAGGTGTTAGCAAAAGCATGGGATTGGCCCAAATATCCTTTGCGGAAGCCTTCGATGACCTACGTCCAGATCTCGTCGTAGTGTTAGGTGACAGGTATGAATTATTGCCAATTGTATTAGCTGCGAATGTTGCACATATCCCCGTCGCACACCTCAGTGGTGGCGAGCTAACAGAAGGCGTTATGGACGAATTGTTTCGCCATGCCATCACGAAATTGGCTCACTTGCATTTTGCCGCCATAGAAGACTACCGCCAGAGGATAATTCAGATGGGAGAGCATCCCAGCAGAGTGTTCACCGTTGGAGAAGCTGGCTTAGATAATATTCGCAATATGACCTTGATGAGTAAAGCTGAAATTGAAGAGAGTTTACAATGCCCGTTAATGCCCAAAAACTTAATCATTACCTACCATCCCGATAGTCATGATAATTTAGAAGCGATTAACCTGTCATTTAATACGATACTGGCGGCACTCGATTCGCTTGAAGACACATTGCTCATCTTTACGAAAGCCAATAGTGATATTGGTGGCCGGCTCATCAATAAACTTATTGATGAGTACGTTTCGTTAAATCCAAAAAAATCTCTTGGATTTACCTCTCTAGGACAAAAAAGATATTTATCTTTACTTCAATATGTCGATGCTGTGCTCGGTAACTCCTCTAGTGGTATTGTCGAAACGCCATCATTTAAACTACCGAGCATCAATATTGGCCCTAGACAACAAGGTCGGATCCGCGCCGACAGTACTCTCGATATTGAATGCAATTATCAGGCATTAATCACCGCCTTGACCACTATTTACGACGAGGCATTTTTAGCAAAGGTTAAACAGACTCAAAATCCTTACGATCAAGGAGGCAGTTCCCTCAAGATTAAAGAAATTATCAAACAGTTTGATCTCAGCAGTTTAAAAATGAAACGCTTTTATGACTTACCAACACATTAAACCCATTGGCGGAGAGGCTGAATATGCACAGCCTAACTTTGAGGCGATCACCCAAACTGGGCGGTCATCGCTACGGTTGATTATTGAAAGCGCCAAACTACAAGCCAAACACGTTGCCCTACCTGATTATCTTTGCGAAGTTATTATTGATATTTTTAAAGAATATCAATCTAAAATTCATTTTTATCCAGTCAATCAAGATTTATCACTCGACTATAGTGCGCTACCAAAACACTTTGATGTGTTATATATCATCAATTACTTTGGAATGGATTTGGGTAAAAAGCTAACTCTGCCACTCAGCGCTGGGCACACACTCATCATCGATGATGTCTTTTATCCGATGCCACGTATGATAGAAATCGACACTGCATGTTATGCGTTTAATAGTCTTCGAAAAATCTCAAAGCTTGCTGATGGTAGCCTTATTCGGGCCAATAGACCTTTGCTGTTGGAGCTAATAACAGGAGCAACTAATTCACCATTTTCAACGCTAAAATACTCAGCAAAAGCCTTAAAGCATCGATTCATTTATCAACACATTGAGCCGCAAATACCGTTATCTGAACAGCGATATCTGACAAAATTTGAACAAGCCGAACGGCTGCTCGATAGTCAAAAAAACATCGTAGCGGTCTCTATGCAGAGTCAAATAATGGCAATGGAATTCTATCGACAATTACAAGATGAAACACAAACCCGACGAGAAAACTATCTATGCCTTAAACAATTACTTGCAAACAATTTACTGCAAATCGACACTGATTTTTATTCATTTTCGGTGCTCAAACATGCGCGAAAAAGCGAGTTAAAAAAGTATCTTGCCAGTCAAAGCATCTACCTCCCGACACATTGGCCTGTATCTGAAAGCAATTATCTTAAGTCAATCAATAATATCAGTATAAATTGGTTATCAATCCCACTTGATGCTCGTTATACCATACAAGACATGGAGCGATTAGCCAAAGCCATACAAGACTTTGACCAACATTCGACCAGTTTCTAAGCTGATTGACCAATCTGCAATAGCATTGCAGCCGCGAGCTTGTTTTGTGGTTCAACACTCACCACATAATCACAGGCAATTTGGGCTGATTCTGTCGCTCCTAACTCAAAGAATATTTTCGCTAACGCCATCCACGCATGAGTATCGTCCCCAAATAGTGTTAAATATTGGTTGTAGACATCGACAGCTGCCAATGGATCCCCAGTCAAATACTGCAAGTGCGCGAGCTTAATCAAATACCTTGGAGAGAACTTGCACAACTCTTTTAACCCCACAATGGCTTCTGGAAAGTGTTTCTTCCCAAGTTCAATTCCTACAAGGTGATTTAGTGCGTACATTCGATGACTATCAACACTGGTTTGTTGAAAATGCTCCAACGCAGCATCATTATTGTCCACTAACACATTGATATAGCCAAATAATAAATGCGTTAAAGAATCTTTAGCACCATTATTGTTAGGTTGCAAAGACAAACTGAGAGCCAGTTTTTGCAATCCATGCAGATCTCGTTTTGCAAAAAGCTGTGTGGCTTTATGCTCAACGCCTTCAGCACTGGCTCTTTTCGCAATAAATTGAGCATGATCGGTGTCATTTGAATTAATTTCTGCATTATACTCAACTAATATCTGTTCGAAACTCTGCTGAGTAACAAGAGATTGTGCTGCTAATGTATGTTTCTGCATCCAAAGGTAAGCCCGCCCTAACTGTTTATCTCGCCGCCACGTAGAAAACATCAATTCAAAATCAGGCTGACTTTTCAGCTCTTCTTTTCGTGCTACAACACGCTCAATGCTTGAATCAATCAGCTTTAACAGTTTTTTGGCACTCTTCTTATACGCTTGATAGTAAAGATCGCCACTTTTCTCTAATTGAGTATCGTCCCAATGCTCTATGGAACTCGGATCCATATATTCCACAAAATAAGTCAATCCATAGGTTTTCAGCAGCCTTGCAAGATACGCAAAATTTTTGTCCAGTTTACTCTGGATTTTATTTAATTTAACTACAATGCGATCTTTTTGATGTTGCATCTGGCATTTATACAACTTCTTATTCGTTATAATGCCCTCATCGGCGAGCAAAATTATTTGCTTCAGATCTTGTTGAACCTTGGATAACTCTTTAAATACCATATTATTATCTTGCCGCAGTGTATTCTCAGTGAAGCTATCGCAATATGCTTGCATCTTTTGCTTGGCATCATCAGGAAAACCAACAATATTAACATGTTGAATATTTTGATAACTCACGCCTTTGATTTTTGCCGCGTTCAAAGAAAGGTTAATAATCTCAAATTTATTCTCTGTTAGCTCTGCAATCACTATTTCAAATTGCTCACGAGCAGAGGCCAATGGAAACGACGTTTCAGCCATCTCATTTGCATTGGTTTCTACCCACAATCCATCAGCAGTAAGCAAAGGACCTTGGGCAGTTTCAATACTGCCTTTTGCATGTGTGTAGCCTTCCTTAGAAAAACACAGATCCACACCCGCAAATAAAATTTTGGAGCAACCAATTCCTAACGTAAATGACAAAGCAGAATTGGTCACTGTTGGCCCTGCAGAATAAAAGTTTTCACTATTATTGGTTGTTTTCCATGGGAAGCGTAAACCAAGATAAAGATTTGGTCCCCGCCACTGCGCTAATAACTTAGAAACAACATGATAAGAATTTACAAATACGACGGATGGCGGAAACTCCAACATCTCTTTGCTGACATCAAAACTATCATCGAAAGGATCAACTGATACAAACACATCAGGGATCAAATCAACTTCTCGTAGGCGCTTGGCAATCCTTGATACCGCAATAACGACCAGTCGTTTACGATGCTCAATGACCCAGGGAAGTACCTCATCTAATGATGGACCACCAGCAAGAATAATGGCTGTGCACCCCGTAAATACATCTTTGAGTGGCATAGCGGGAAGATTATTTTCAGAGATATTTTGTAGCTGGCGCACAATAAAGTTTTCACTGCCGAGCGTGACGCGGTTTAAATAGGAAAGCTGCTCTAAACTGGCATGCACTTTAAACTTTAGCGCATGATAATCATCCAAGTATTCGTATCTAGCACCCAATGAGTCAAAAAAACGTAATTTATTTTTATAGATGAATTGTGCTATTTCCGAATGCTTTACCGCCGATTCCCACTCATCGGCTCCATAGATGTAAATATTGGAATCTTCTTCAATGGAGCAGTTTGTGCTAACAGTTCCCACCAAAGACTGTAACTCAACAAAGATATACACCGAATTATCTTGCTTACGGTGTTGCCTAACATAATCAACCAGCAATCCAGAGTCAGTCCCAATAATGACATTGAATGTATCATCGTCCCATAAGACTTCATGATAGTGAGCTTTGAAAACACTGTGTGAATCGTACCGGTCAAAACAGATTTGATTGACAGGATATAAATACCTTTCACCAAAAGCATTAGTTGAGAAATCTAATTTTTCTTCAGGAGGGTTCATTACATTATCCTTTCAATACGGAGAGTTAACTATTTTTTAGACGCCAAAAATTCACCAAATTGGAAATCAATCTCGGTATCAATATCAATGGAGTCTTCTTTGTTCATCACATGAGCAAAAACATTTTGGGAATAGAAAAATGACTTTCTTAGCTGCAACTGTTGCACATCAAATAAATAGATAGCACCATTAAAGCGATAGTAAACAGGTAAGTCCTGGCTGCGCAACTCGCTGATTTCAGGCGAAATAAAACCATCGAGCGACTTAGATTCAGGCAAAATATTAGCCCACAAAGGGCTATGTTCGCACTCACAGACTGAAATTACCCCTTGTGCATTGCTACGCCTAAAAAAATCAATTGCTGTTGATATATCTGATGTGCCTCTTAATGGCGATGTAGGCTGCAATAAGAGTAATAAATCATAATCTCTCCCACTCTCAGATAAAAAGTCGACAGCATGCAAGACGACATCAATTGATGATGCAGTGTCCGATGACAAAATATCAGGACGTATAAATGGTGTTTCTGCTCCATATTGTCTTGCTATCGCAGCTATATCTTCACCATCGGTACTCACAACAACATCCGTGATATTCTCACAGGCTTTAGCTGCTTCTATGGTCCAAGCTATCAATGGCTTGCCAGCAAAAGGTTTAATGTTTTTGTTTACAATACGTTTACTGCCCGCGCGTGCGGGAATAAGGGCTAATACGCGTTTATTCATTCACTAAATCTCTAGCATAGCAATATCGGCTTGAGCACGGTCAAAATCATCTAAACGACCGATATCCAGCCAATACTCATGGATGGGAAACATGAGTACTTGTTCCATTTTATCAATCGTATTTTGTAATAACGTCGGCATGTCGATTTTGATGTCTTGCTGTACTTCTCGAATCAATTCTGGCGTTAATACATAAATACCTGCATTCACAAAGAAACGTTGAATAGGCTTTTCTTCCATCGACAAAATATGATGACCATCGCCTACAATGACACCATAAGGAACTTGGTATTCATAATCTCGCACGCACATCGTTGCCATCGCGCCATTATCATTATGGAATTCGATCAGTCTTTCAAAATCAACGTTAGTGAGGATATCTCCATTCATCACAATCATGGGTAAATTTGGCATATCTCGAGGCAATAGACTTAAGGCTCCAGCAGTGCCTAGCGGCTGATCTTCCTGAACATACTGAATGCTAACGTCCCATTTGCTTCCATCACCAAAGTAACTCTTAATAATCTCTGGTTTGTAGAAAACCGAAATATAGAAATTTTTAAACCCAGCCCGAATAAAACTTAACAAAATTGTTTCCAATATCGGACGCCCCCCCACACTTAACATTGGCTTTGGGGCGTGGTCGGTCAGCGGCCTTAATCGAGTCCCAAATCCCCCTGCCATTAAAAAAATGGGATTATCATACACATTTTTCTTTGATACTGATTTTAACGTTTGAACATCAACGACTTTGCCATTATCAAGGATAGGTATCGATGTGATCGATTTTTGTTCCATGATTTTAGCGAGTTCACGTTTTGAAGTTCCCTTTAACGCAGTAATCGGGGTGACAAACATGATGTCTGCAACGGGAGAATTTAAAGACATACTTTTCAAAATACCACGACGAATATCACCGTCCGTTATAGTACCAAGTAAGTTACCAAAATCATTAATGACTAAGACTACTTTTAATACCTCATTGTTCAAGATCTCAATAGCCTTCAATATCGTGTCGTTAGGCTTAATTACTGATTTTTTCCAACCATTATTCATGACTATCTCCCGCCAAAACGATTACAGTATTGTTAGCATAAGTTAGTTTATTGACAACATAATAACACATTGTAGTTCAAGCAAAAGTTACGCCATATCTAACGTATTGCATGATTAGACTTAAAACACAGGAAACAAAACAGATAAAGACCATAAAATCTTACCTCTACTCTGATAAAATGGTACGTTGTCCCTCCCCCCCTCGTTTCAGCACTTATTTTTTGATGGTATCAATTTAAAGATGAATAGCTACATAGCCTTACAAAATTACAAACGTAAGTGGATTTTCAACCACCAAGACTTACCTGTGACCGATGAAGATAAGGCCTATATCCTACCTTTGACGGATAAAAGTGCCATGGAAGTTTGGAATCAATGGATCAGCAATAAGAGTAGTCGTGCCGAACAATTTACTAAGGGGGATTGGGCGGCGAAAGCCAATGCTTGGACAAAAACGGATCATTGGCAGAGTGCCTGGGATAGCGAAGAGAGCAGCCTACCCGAAATGTTGGCGGAATTTATCCAGTGGCCAGACGAAACGCCGGTGTATTTTTGCTATGAGAAATACCAAATTATCGAGACACGCTGGGATGTGTTTGTCCGTAACTGGAAGTGCTTTTTATTTTTCGACGATGGCCCAATTCTTATCTCTCCTAAACAAAAACAAGCCGTTATGTTTGAGCAAAATGGTCAGTACAAGTTAGGTATTCGCGGCTAGCCCTGCATAATATGGTGTTTTAAGCATTAAACGCCCCAAAATCGAGTGGTAACTAAGGGCTATCACTCCCCCTTTCTTTCGATTAGTATCAGGCTCGTGTTCACAGCATGGTATCCTCGGATTGCTAATGGAATGAGCCGCACAACTATAACTAAAACAATACGATATGAGGTGTATTATGAAGTTACTCTCAACACTAACCTTAGCTACAGCGCTGTTTTTACCTAATATTTCCTGCGCAAAAGATATCTCTGGCATAGAAGTCGCCGACACTATAGTGCTTGAAAACCAATCCTTACAGCTAAATGGCGCCGGCGTTCGCAGTAAATTTTTTATGGATTTGTACGTGGGCAGCCTCTATGTACCAGCACAGCTCAGCAGCACTGTTGCAGTCTTAGAGGCCCCGGTTGCCGCTATCCGCCTTAACATTACCTCAGGCATGATCACCTCAGAAAAAATGCGCGATGCGATCACAGAAGGTTTTGAGCACGCGACGGCAGAAAACACCGCCGATATCCAACCGCAAATCGATGCCTTTATGGCGTTGTTTAAGGAAGAAATTAAAGAAGGTGACCAATTTACCTTAGTCGCGAATAAAGCCCGCGGCGTAACTGCCTACAAAAACGGTCAGGAACAAGCCACCATCGAAGGTGAGATGTTCCGTCAAGCGCTGTTAAAAATTTGGTTAGGCGATAAGCCAGCCCAGAAAAGCCTCAAAGAGGCGATGCTGGGTAAATAGCTAGCGTAAATTTGAATTAGAATTTAAATTCGATATCCAAGGCCGCTGCGCCTTGGTTATCCATCTCGAGCGCAGCTTGGCGTGTCACTTCTAATTCACCATTAAAGTAGTATCCGGCGTAAAGATTTATCGATAGTGCCGGTGTTGCCAGCCAGCCGCCACGAATATAACCCACCCACTCATTGGTTTCGACTGCGGTATCATCGTCCTCTATCAGGAATCGCTCCGTTCGCCGTGCACTACCTAAGCCAATATTCCAATTAGGATTAAATTGGTAACTCAGCTCCAATCCTGCTGGACCGCTAAACCCGGCTTGGAAGGGATTGGCCAGTACCCAATGTTCATTTATCTGCCAGCGCATCGCAAGGTAAGGAACGGTGCGAACTTCATCAATATCATTAAGATAAGCGACACCAAAACCAATCATATTACCCGAATCAAAGGCATACATAGCCGAAGCGACGACGCCGTAACTCTGGGCATTGCTGGCCGAAGCCGTATCGGCGTAGGCATATTGGATCTGTGGTGCTAAAAAGAAGGCCCAATGTTTATCCATGCGATAGTTTAAAGAAACACTGGCGCGATATCGGTCAATGTGCTCCCAACTTTGCCCTGTCGCACCGAAGAGGCTTGACACATTGTTGGCACCGTTGAGGGTAATTTGACGCCAATCGTAATCGAGTCGGTCATAGCCTCCCCGTAACCCCAGCGACCATTGTCGATTTAATGGAATATTCATCCCCGCATTTAACAGCAAACTATCCCTTTGTAGCTCAGTATTGCCGTTAGCAACCGCGGTACTCTGAGTACTTATCTGCGACACACTGAGCTTAAAACGCTTATTCTCAGCCGCTGGTTTTTCAGCAGCGACCGCCATACAACTAAAAACAGCCACCAGCAATAGGCTAGTTTTTAATATAAGGGAGCTTATGTTGTTGACTGTGGGATGATGATTTATCACGCCAGATCCTTGTACTTTAAAGAGTAAGTGTATTGTTGCGGATCATACGCTGACAGTAAGAGAAAGGTTCAATCTTTAAAAGCAAAGATACAAACTGACACTTTTAAATGCGATAAGCCTTTAAAAACATTTCCGCACAACCGCAAATATAAGCCTCGCGTTCTTGTATTAACCCTTCGACATCCAGTCCTAGCTCTAGCCTGAGTTTCAGCTCACCAAAGAGCATTAAACACAGCCTTACGGCGCAGTGATGGGCATTACCAAACCGATATTGACCTAAAGCGTCTACCGAAGCTAAATAACCGGACAGCATAGCGACCATATGTTTAGGGCCAGCCTCAAAAAATAACCGCGACACTTCGGGATGGCTTTCGGACTGCGCCACACAGGCTTTGAAGACGGTAATAGCCTCAGGGCTGACGATCATGTCGCCAAATTGTAGGGCAAATTGTGTCAGGGTTGACTCGGGTTGGGTCGGATCCTTTAACAAATCATCATTCAGATTGTGGCCAACACATTTCGATTCTATCGCCGCCACGAAGAGCTCATCTTTACTGCCGTAATGGGAATACACTGTCTGCTTAGAGACCCCAGCAAGTCTAGCGACTTCATCCATGCTGGTATGGGGAAAACCTTGACGGCAAAACAAATCAATTGCAGCAACAAGAACTTGCTGTCTTTTCTGCTCACTACGGCTCATGGGTAATGGCCTTTCAGCGGAATGTGTCATATCAACTCTCGAATAGATAGACATAATAAATTGGTATTAGTTAAGCACAAAATAGACTAGACAGTCTAGTTCTACACAACTAGACTAGCAAGTCTAGTTACATTGCATTAACGTTTAACTTACGACGGAAGCACTTAAAATGGATCGAACTGCCCGACATTCTTGGCGTACCATTAGCGTTTGCTTATTGGCTATATCGGCCTTAACGGCCTGTCAAAAGGAAGTGACCGAACACGCTAATTCCGCCGTATTACAAACCGTGGTCACTGCGCCGCTACAGTTATCGACTAGCTATGAGCGTGAGCAAACCTATACAGGCACGATCCGAGCGGGCAATACCACAGGCGTCGGATTCGAACTATCGGGTAAATTGAGCGAACTCTTGGTCGACAGTGGCGCCAACGTGATTCAGGGGCAAGTGCTCGCAAGATTAGACACTCGGCTGCTGGATGCAGAGCATCAAGAAATACAAGCGAGTCTGTTACAAACTCAGGCCGATGTCGATCTTGCCACCAGCACCTTAAAACGTAACCTCGAGCTCAAAAAGTCGGGTTATGTGTCCGAGCAATTGCTCGATGAAAACCGCGGCCAATTAATGAGTCTAGAAGCGGCTAAACAGCGTTTACAGGCCTCGCAACATGCCAATCAACTCAAACTCGATAAATCCAAATTACTCGCACCTTTTAATGGCACTATCAGCCAACGTCAGCATAACTTAGGTGAAGTCGTCGCCGCTGGCAGCCCTGTATTTACCTTGGTTGGCAATGTTAATCCAGAAGCCTATATCGGTGTTCCCGTGGCCATAGCCAATCAATTTCCCCTCGGACAAGAAGTTCATATCCGCGTACAAGATCAAATATTTATCGCGCAAATCGCCGGAATGAGTGCCGAGGTGAATCCCATTAGTCGCACCCTGCAACTGCGCATTAGCCTACCTAAGGATGCGCGGGTCATTAATGGTGAAATAGCCTATTTGCATCAACAGCAAGAAGTGGCGCAAGCGGGTTACTGGGTGCCCATCTCCGCCCTCACCGATGGTATTCGTGGCCTGTGGAATTTATACGTTGTCACAGCAAACTCAACGGAGGCAAAAATCGAACGCCGTGATGTGGAGATCCTCTATACCACTCAAGATAGGGCTTTTATCCAAGGAGCAATACAGGCGAACGAGAATTATGTCAGCCAGGGGCTGCATAAATTAGTCGTTGGCCAAGTCGTAGCCCCCACTACCACTGTATCGACGAGGTAATTATGATCAAAGCCTTCGTTGAAAATGGCCGTTTAGTCAGCCTAATTATCGCCCTACTGCTCGTTGCCGGATTTGGTGCTATTTCTAGCCTCCCCCGCACCGAAGACCCCCATATAACCAACCGCTTCGCCTCGGTCATTACACCTTACCCTGGGGCATCGGCCGAAAGGGTTGAGGCCCTAGTGACTGAGGTATTAGAAAATCAGCTACGCCGCCTAGAAGAAATCAAACTGATCCAGTCCACATCCAGACCCGGCATTTCGGTTATCCAATTGGAGCTGAAAGACACGGTTATGGAGACAGATCCCGTCTGGTCGAGGGCGAGGGATTTACTCGCCGATGCCAAAAACGCACTGCCAGACGGCACTCAAACGCCAACCTTAGATGATCAAATCGGCTATGCCTATACCGCGATTTTAAGTCTAGTGTGGAACGCCAACACGCCCGTTCGAGTGGACATGCTTAACCGCTATGCCAAGGAATTACAGAGTCGCCTAAGACTACTGCCCGGCACAGACTTTGTTAAACTCTACGGCGCACCCACGGAGGAAATCTTAGTCCAGCTCGATGGCAATAAAATGAGCCAATTACAACTCACCCCTGCCGCTATCGCCCAAATACTCAATGGCGCCGATAGCAAGATTGCGGCGGGTGAGATCAACAACTCAGCATTTCGAGCCTTAGTCGAGGTTTCGGGCGAGCTAGACTCACAGACTCGCATTCGCCAAGTGCCACTAAAAGTCGATACCCAAGGGCAAATCATCCGCCTTGGGGATATTGCCAGCATTTCCCGTCAACCTAAAACGCCAGCGGACAGCCTAGCCCTAGTCGATGGTGAACAGGGCGTATTTGTTGCCGCCCGTATGCTTAATAATACCCGCGTCGATCTCTGGCAGTTACAAGTTAACAAGGTCGTTGAAGAACTCAATCGTGATATCCCAGCCAATATCAAAATCCAATGGTTGTTCGAACAAAACAGCTATACCAGTGAGCGTCTCGGCGGATTAGTGGTGAATCTACTTCAAGGTTTTGTGATCATTTTATTGGTTCTCCTGCTTACCCTAGGCCTAAGGAATGCCGTTATAGTGGCCATCTCTTTGCCTTTGACCGCGTTATTTACCTTAGCCTGTATGAAATATATTGGATTGCCGATACATCAAATGTCGGTCACAGGCCTGGTCGTTGCCCTTGGGATCATGGTGGATAATGCCATCGTGATCGTCGATGCCATCGCCCAAAGGCGTCAACAGGGTATGGGCCGTTTAGCCGCAGTGAGCGAGACCTTACATCATCTTTGGCTGCCCTTAGCTGGCTCAACTATTACGACGATTTTGGCCTTTGCACCCATAGTGCTCATGCCCGGCGCCGCGGGGGAGTTTGTCGGCGGTATAGCCATGTCGGTGATGTTTGCACTACTGGGTTCGTACTTGATTTCCCACACCTTAATCGCAGGGCTTGCGGGGCGGTTTAGCCATGAAGGCAAAAACGATGTTTGGTATCAACATGGGATCAATGTTCCCGTTATCAGTGGCTACTTTCAAGCCAGCCTAAGGGCTGCACTAAAACGCCCCATACTGAGTGCGGTCGTGATAGGCATCATTCCGGCATTGGGGTTCTATGCCTCGGGCAAGATGACAGAACAATTCTTTCCGCCATCGGACAGGGACATGTTCCAAGTCGAGATTTATCTCGCCCCCCATGTCAGCCTAGAAAACACCTTAAACCAAGTCTCCTTAATGGATAAACTGCTGCATAAGGTGGAAGGTATAACCCAAGTCGATTGGGTCGTCGGTGGCAACACGCCATCATTCTATTACAACTTAACCCAGCGGCAGCAAGGCGCGACAAACTATGCCCAGGCCATGGTGAAAGTGACCGATTTTGAACGCGCCAATGCGCTTATTCCCCAATTACAGCAGCAACTGGATGGTCAATTCCCCGAAGCGCAGGTCCTAGTGCGCAAATTAGAGCAGGGCCCTCCCTTTAATGCCCCAGTAGAACTGATGATCTTCGGCCCTAACCTCGACACACTGCGCTCCCTAGGAGATGAAGTTCGCAATATTCTGGCCGCAACGCCCGATGTGATCCATACCCGTGCGACCCTCAGTGCAGGGGCCCCTAAGGTGTGGCTGCAGGTTAATGAAGATGCCAGTCTAATGAGTGGCCTGAGCTTGAGCGATATTGCCAAGCAAATTCAAATGTCGACCACGGGGGTCATAGGCGGTAGCGTGTTGGAACAAACCGAGTCTCTGCCCGTTAGAGTACGGCTCGGTGATGGCAGTCGTGAGCAGGCGAGCAAACTGTCAGAAATCCAATTAGTGACACCATCGGGTGAAGCGGTTGCACTCTCTGCCCTCGCCCACAGCGAAGTGCAAGTCAGTCGTGGCGCGATTCCAAGACGTAACGGCCAAAGGGTCAATACTATTGAAGCCTATATTGTCAGTGGGGTATTGCCAGCCCAAGTGCTTAATGAGGTAAAAGACGCCGTGAGCCAGTTGCCACTGCCATCCGGCTATCGCATTGAAATTGGAGGCGAAAGTGCAAAGCGCAACGAAGCTGTCGGTAACCTGCTATCAAACGTCATGCTGGTTGTGACCTTGCTGCTGGCGACTGTGGTACTGTCCTTTAACTCCTTTAGACTGACTGCCATCATTTTATTCAGCGCGCTGCAATCTGCAGGACTGGGTTTACTCTCGGTCTTTGTATTCGGTTATCCCTTTGGTTTTCCAGTGATCATTGGTTTACTGGGATTGATGGGGCTTGCCATCAACGCCGCGATAGTGATCTTGGCCGAGCTTGAGGATATGCCCAGCGCCAGACTCGGCGACAAAGAAACCATTATCAGCACAGTCAGCAGCTGTGGCCGCCACATTAGCTCGACAACCATCACCACAGTGGGCGGATTTATTCCGCTTATCATCGCGGGCGGTGGGTTTTGGCCGCCATTTGCGATTGCTATCGCGGGCGGCACGCTGCTAACGACCCTGTTATCTCTGGTATGGGTACCGACTATGTATTTACTATTGATGAAGAAGCGAGAAAAGTGTCCCCCTTCGGTACTCCAATCTCAGATAGCATCATGAATTAGGTACTGATACAGCTTATCTTTGAGGTTTAACCGCTCTAATTTTAACGCTAAAAAGTGCTCATCGGCGGTGGGCACTTTGGTGATGCCAATTCGTATGCCACGCAAACTCGCCTATATAAGCCATCAATATTTGACCTTTCCACGAAAAGACACCGAACTCTCTATAAAGAATAGAAAATCTTAGACTCACATCAAGACCATTAGATAAAACTTAGCTTACATTAGCGTTAACCTCTCCCTATAGGATCGCAAAATGAACTATAACAATTGGCCGATTGCAAAACAGATTGGTGCACTTGCCTTTTTTCTTACCCTGGTCGTTTTTAGCATACTCAGTACCCTCTCCTACCAAGCCGCTTCGAATGTGCTCGAAGACAAAGGTATCAGTGCGATGAAAGCCGAGATGCACGCCGTATCCGATATGTTAGAACTGCAATATGACAGTCTCCTGCAACTGGCGAGACGTAACGCCGATGTCTTTAAGGAAATGTATCCAGGACAGTTCAGTAAACTGGACCAAAACGTCAATATTATGGGGGTGAATTCACCTATCCTAGTACACGAACAAGAACACATTAACGCCTCAAAAAGTAAGGTCGATCGTTTTGCCAATCTGACCGGCGGTACTGCTACTGTCTTCGTGCGTGATGGCGATGATTTTATGCGGGTTTCAACCTCCCTCAAAAAAACCGATGGTAGCCGTGCGCTAGGCACTTACCTAGGTAAAACCCATCCAGGCTACCAAGCTCTGATCGGCGGCAATGAATACGAAGGCTACGCCAAACTCTTCGGTAAAGACTATATGACAGTCTATCGCCCAGTGAAGGACACACAGGGTCAAGTCATTGGGATATTATATATCGGTTTTGACATCAGTAATTCCCTGCAGCAACTGCAAAAAGCCGTTAATAAACTCACCTTAGAAGAGAGTGGCTACTTTCTGCTCATGCGCAAAGTAGACCAAATGTTAATCGCACACCCGCAGTTTACTGCCAATGAGCCCGTCACCGAATCTATGCTCGATGGCTTGAGCCTAACCCAAGTCATGCAGGAAGATAGCGATTGGCGTTATAGCAACAGCAAAAAAGAACCCATGTTTGCCTATACTCAAACCGTCACAGGCTGGAATTGGATGTTAGTGGGTCAAGTCAAAGCGAGGGAACTCAACGAAGAAAGCCTGCACTTACTCACGATCAACGCCATTGTCGCCATCACAGGCATAGTACTGATAACAGTGCTATTGTCCCTAGTGTTACTGCGTTCACTCAAACCTCTGCATGCCCTGCAAGTGCATATGGAAACCTTAGGCCGAGGCGATTTTAGCCGCCCACTGCCGCCATCTGTACCACAGAGTCAAAATGAAGTAGATAAAATCACTACGAGTGTATCGGCCATGTCTTCGGAACTAAGGCAATTAATGATTGCACTGCAGGGTTCAGTGATGAGCCTAGAGCAGCAGGCAGCCAAGGCGCAGAGTATTGCCAAGCAAAATGGCGAGGAAGCCCAAGCCTTAATGCTACAAACCGATCAAATCGCTACGGCCATCGAAGAAATGTCGACCTCGATCCGCGACGTTGCTAACCATGCACAGGATGGCGCCAATCAGAGTCAACAGGTGGACTTAGCCGCGAAAGCAGGCCAACACCAACAGGCTAAGGTGGTGCAAGATCTGCTCAAACTCAGCCAACAACTGAATAACAGCCACCAATCCGTTGAGAAAGTCAGCCAAGAAAGTCAAGCCATCAGTAAAGTCACCGAAGTGATTAACAGTATTGCGGAGCAAACCAACCTTCTGGCACTCAACGCCGCCATTGAAGCGGCGCGGGCGGGTGAGCAAGGTCGTGGCTTTGCCGTCGTTGCCGATGAGGTCAGGATCTTAGCCCAGCGCACCCAAGCTTCTATCCTAGAAATAGGACAAACTATCAATAAATTACAAACCCAAGTGAAGATCACCACAGAACAAATGGCCCAAAGCCATCAATTAGGCATGGCATCGGCAGCCCAAGGTGAAGCGACGGGCGAGCAACTGAAGGAAATCACCCACCGCATAGGCGAACTGGCCATCAGCTCACGCAATATTGCTTCGGCAACCGAGCAACAGAGCAGTGTTGCAGAGGAAATCACCCACAACCTGCACCAGATCAGTGAATTGGCTAATGAAGGTGAGCAACGCGCCGTACAGACGGTCCATTCAGCCGATGAGTTATCCTCCTTAGCCGTGGCATTAAAACGACAAATAAGTCAATTTAAAGCCTAGTTCTAGGCGCTAGAATCTAGAAAACGATCCAATAAAAAACCCCGCTTTAGCGGGGTTTTTAAAATCAAGCTTAGGCGTTACTCGGCATCATCTGCCGATCTGTCCATGTTCTCGGTATTCTCAAGCCACAGGGCATTAATAATTCCGAAAGAACAGGCCAACAAAACCCCTAATATCCACGTGAAATACCACATTGCAGGTGCTCCTTAATTCTTCGTAAACATTAATAGAGAGAGGCTTTGTTATCTTCAATATGTTTGCGATTTAAACGACCAAACATCTTGAAGTAAGTCCATACAGTGTAACTTAACACGATTGGGACGAAGATAACCGCCGCCCAAGTCATTACCGTTAATGTCATTTCACTGGCGGTCGCATCCCACATGGTCAAGCTCACATTGGGATCCAGTGATGATGGCATGACGAAGGGGAACATAGCCGCACCACAGGTCAAAATCACCATAGCCACAGTCAGTGAACTGAATAGGAAGGCAAAACCTGAGCGGTTCAAGCGACTCACAAGGATCACTAACAAAGGTAATACCACACCTAAGATAGGGAACAGCATAGTCACTGGGTACTTGTCATAGTTAGCTAACCAAGCGCCAGCTTCAACGGCCACAGTCTTCATCGTAGGGTTAGAAACGGCGCTGTGATCCAAGGTCGACGTCACGACATAACCATCGATGCCATTAGCCAACCACACACCTGCCGCAGCAAATAACACCGCCACTAACAATGCGAAGAATTGTGTCGCTTTCGCCGCACGCACCCGCAATTCACTGTCGGTTTTCATTTGCAACCAAGCAGCACCCTGCATCATAAACATACTGACGCTCACCAGACCCGCCAGTAAACCGAATGGGTTCAACAGGCCAAACAAACCTCCGTGATAAGTTGCACGCAGGAACTCATCAAAGTTAAATGGAACACCTTGCAATAAGTTACCAAAGGCAACGCCTATGATCAGCGGCGGTACAAAACCACCACAGAATAAGGCCCAATCCCATGACTTACGCCATTTTGGGTTTTCAATTTTAGAGCGGTAATCAAACCCAACAGGACGGGTATACAAGGCAAACAGCACTATCATCATGGCCACATAGAAGCCAGAGAAAGACACTGCATACACCATAGGCCAAGCGGCAAATAATGCACCACCCGCCGTAATTAACCACACTTGGTTACCATCCCAATGGGGGGCGATGGTATTGACCATGATACGGCGCTCGGTATCGTCTTTGCCTATGATGGGCAGTAACGCACCGACACCCATGTCAAAACCGTCGGTAACCGCAAATCCGATGAACAGCACGCCGATCAGAGCCCACCAGATAACTCTCAATATTTCATAATCAAACATAATGAAATCCTCTGCTTAGGCTTCTAATTGTGTGAAGCATTAGTCTCGAAGTGATAACGGCCGGTCTTTAAACTGCTAGGTCCAAGGCGGGCAAACTTAAGCATCAAGAATATTTCAATCACCAATAGCACAGTGTAGAACAGGGTGATAGAAAGGATACTGAACCATAGGTCACTGGTCGTTAAACTCGATGCAGACATAAAGGTCGGCAAGACTTCAGAAATGGTCCAAGGTTGACGACCATACTCGGCCACAAACCAACCACATTCAATCGCAATCCAAGGTAATGGCAAGCTGTAAAGCGCAGCCTTAAGCACCCATTTTTTCTCTTCGATTTGGTGACGTGTGCTTTGCCAGAACGCTGCGGCAAACACCAGAAGCATGAAGAAACCTAATCCCACCATGATCCGGAAGCTCCAGAAAATGGGCGCCACATTCGGGATAGAATCCTTAGCCGCGGCCTGAATTTGCTCTTCGGTCGCATCGACTATGTTATCGGTATAACGCTTGAGTAATAACCCGTAACCGAGGTCGACTTTTGCCTCTTCAAAGGCTGCACGCAGTTCTGGCGTTTCTTCACCCGCGCGCAGTTTGACGAGCATCTCATAGGCTTTCATACCATTACGGATACGCACTTCATGGTCTGCGATCAAATCACGAATACCCGTCACTTCTTCGTCCAATGAGCGAGTCGCTACTATGCCCATCGCATAGGGAATTTTGATCGCATAATCGGTGTGCATGGTTTCTTGATTTGGGAAACCTACGGCAGTAAAGGCTGCAGGCGCTGGCTCAGTGTGCCACTCGGCTTCGATTGCCGCTAACTTAACGCGCTGTGCTTCACCCACTTTATAGCCTGATTCGTCACCTAACACGATAACCGACAGGATCGATGCCATACCAAAACTGGCGGCAATCGCAAATGAACGGCGGGCAAAGGGTAAATCACGCTTCTTAAGAATGTAGTAAGCACTGACGGCGAGAACGAACATAGCCCCTGTCACATAACCCGAGGCCACAGTATGAACAAACTTCACCTGCGCGACAGGGTTAAATACCACTTCGGCGAAGCTGGTCATTTCCATGCGCATGGTTTCGTAATTGAATACTGACCCCACAGGGTTTTGCATCCAACCGTTTGCCACTAAGATCCACAGGGCAGAGAAGTTAGAACCAAAGGCCACTAACCAAGTCACAGCTAAATGTTGACGCTTAGTGAAACGATCCCAACCGAAGAAGAACATACCCACAAAGGTAGATTCCAAGAAGAAGGCCATTAAACCTTCAATGGCCAGTGGTGCACCAAAAATGTCACCGACATAATGGGAATAGTAAGACCAGTTAGTACCAAACTGGAACTCCATCGCTAAACCCGTTGAAACACCTAAGGCGAAGTTAATACCAAATAACTTACCCCAGAACTTAGTCATATCTTTATAAATTTGTTTATCTGTCATCACATACAGTGATTCCATGATAGCCAGCAAAAATGCCAGCCCCAATGTCAAGGGAACAAATAGGAAGTGATACATGGCTGTCAGCGCAAACTGCAGCCGCGATAGCTCAACAACCTCTTCAACAATCATCGGTGACTCCTTACGTGGTGCGTCCAATTGCCATGACAATGTTAGCCATTCATAGCAAGTGCCTTTGTAGGATAGTGAGTTTTCATTCTGTGTTTATAGCTGAGGTCAGTATAAACCGTTAAATTTTATCTTTTGCATTACATCGAGGCAGCAAGTCCTAAAAGTCCCTATTTCCATCACATACTGAGACATGAGTCACACTATTATTCGGCATTGAGACAAACACCCACCACCCAATCAATCAAATGATCCCATCGATATAAATATCAGATAGTTAAGATATTTATTCGCTTTCATTTGTAAGTATTTTATACCACCCGCCTTTGATTCAAATCAATCAAACTCAAGGGTTTAGATGGGTTTTGCGGCGGGGCACACACTTCACATCAACTGACGATTGACAGATCGCCAAAAACGGAGTAGAGAGACAAATTTTTTGCACAAAAAACCATACTTTTAATCACTTCAATCAATAATGTGTATCTAACCAACAAAATTAACAGCTTATAATTTTTAAATAACAAATTTACTAAACAATAAAATCAGTTAGAATAATTACAAATAAAATTAAATCAAATAAATACAAAGAATTACATATTTATAAAACCAAAAAACATAAAAGATAAATTTCTTTGGATTAGTTTTTTTAATTTAAAAACGTATTTTTTCTCGTTTGATAACATTCGTCGAACTGCCTAATATATGTCCTGTGTTAAGGAGACGGTTTGACGGTACTGGTGAAGCGCCCCAGGCAAGCCCCACTTCGCGCACATTGGTATTAACTTTGGTGTGGAGATAGAGATATGACAAACTTATTTGAACGTCTGGTTAACAGCTATAAGCGTGTTTTCGTTGAACTTTATACAGCTCGCGAACTATAAGATTTTACCGCTTACTCGGCATAGATTTTGATTCGACTTGAAGTTTTGTTAGCGCAAAACGGGCCTCCATCTCCTAGAGATGGAGGCCTTTTCTTTTACAACTCGACTTTATTTAACCCAATCATTCCTCTCACATTTAATGCATTTCAATAGCACAATTGCGCATTCTACCTATTAAGAGGTAATTACTGTGTTGAATGAACATTTTGACAAATATGTTCATTAGATTATTTGCAATATAGGTAAAGAGATTGAAATATAAATGTTTTCGTAAAAGTGCATTTTAAATATAAAAAAAGGAGCGAAATTTTCGCTCCTTTTTTTATCGTCTTATCGAGCTAACTCACTACATTTTAACAAGTTAGCCTAAGGTCACTCGAGCGTTGCGGAACATACGCATCCAAGGGCTATCTTCACCCCAAGCATCCGGATGCCAAGAGTTAGCGACGGTTCTGAACACACGTTCAGGGTGTGGCATCATCAGCGTCACGCGGCCATCGGTCGTACAAATCCCAGTCAAGCCATTGGGCGAGCCGTTCGGGTTTTGTGGATACTGAGTCGCGATATCCCCCTTGCCGTTAACAAAACGCAGGGCAATAGTGCCTGACGCTTCGGCAATCGCCAGCGCTTCAGGGCTGGCAAACTCAGTCAAACCTTCACCGTGGGATACGGCGATGGGCATACGTGAACCTGCCATGCCTTGGAAGAATAACGACGGGCTCTGTTGCACTTCAACTAAGCTGAAACGCGCTTCGAAACGCTCTGAGCGGTTACGCACAAAACGTGGCCAATGCTCGCTGCCTGGAATGATTTCTTTCAGGTTCGACAGCATTTGACAACCGTTACACACGCCAAGGGCAAAACTTGAGTCACGTTCGAAGAAACGTGAAAACTCATTGCGGGCACGCTCGTTAAACAGAATCGACTTAGCCCAACCTTCACCCGCGCCTAATACGTCACCATAAGAGAAGCCACCACAGGCCACTAGACCTTGGAAATCCTCTAGGCTGATACGGCCAGATAAAATATCCGACATGTGTACGTCGCGGCTTTCAAATCCAGCGCGGTCAAAGGCCGCTGCCATTTCTACGTGGGAGTTAACGCCCTGCTCACGCAAAATCGCCATCTTAGGCGCAGCGCCCTTAAGAATATAAGGCGCGGCAACATCAGCACTTGGATCGAAGCTTAAATTAACGGTTAAGCCTAAATCGGTTTCATCTTGCTTAAGTTTGAACTCTTCAAGCGCGCACGCTGGGTTATCACGCAAAGCTTGCATACGATAGGTGGTTTCTGACCACAGAGTACGCAGCGTCACACGGCTATCACTGAAGATTTCACGCACGCCATCGTTAATGGTGATGCGTTGATCGTCGGCTAGTGTGCCGATCACATGACAAGGTACGCCTGCGATAGCAAACTGAGCGGCAATTTTCGCCGCATTGTCACGGCTCACTTGCAGCACAGCGCCGAGCTCTTCATTAAAGAGTCGCTCTAAATCAGTGCCCTGCAGATCCTCTAAATCGATATTCAGACCTGTATTACCGGCAAAGGCCATTTCTACTAAGGTAGTGAATAAACCACCGTCGCTACGGTCGTGGTAAGCGATAACCGATTTCTTAGCCACTAGATTTTGCATGGTTTCGAAGAAACCGCGCAGCAGTGCAGCATCATCAAGATCCGGCGCAACATCACCCAGCTCACCAAACACTTGGGCTAAACAAGAACCGCCTAAACGATTTTTGCCCGCGCCTAAATCCACTAACAGTAAAGACGTTTCGCCTTTATCGGTACGTAGCTCTGGCGTCACTGTATTGCGAATATCTTGCACCACACCAAAGGCGGTGATGACCAGCGACATAGGTGACGTCACGGTTTTATCCGCGCCATCTTGCTGCCATGCGGTCTTCATCGACATAGAGTCTTTACCGACCGGAATGGTCAGGCTCAGCTCTGGACACAGTTCCTCACCCACGGCTTTCACCGCTTCATAAAGACCCGCATCTTCACCGGGGTGACCCGCGGCCGACATCCAGTTGGCAGAAAGCTTGATACGCTTAAATGAACCGATATCGGCACCGGCGATGTTCATGATGGACTCGGCCACTGCCATACGGGCAGAGGCGCCAAAGTCAAGCAGTGCCAGCGGCGTACGCTCACCCAATGACATAGCTTCACCGGCGTAGGTATCAAAACTTGCCGCTGTGACCGCGCAATCGGCCACTGGCACTTGCCATGGACCCACCATTTGGTCACGGTTCACTAAGCCCGTGACTGTGCGGTCGCCAATGGTAATAAGGAAGGTTTTATCTGCGACCGTTGGCAAGCTCAGTACGCGTTTAACCGCTTCTTTAACATCAATATTATTTTGCGCTAGCGCTGGTGATACCGCTTTGGCAGAAACCACATCGCGGCTCATCTTAGGCGCTTTGCCTAATAGGACTTCGAGGGGTAAATCGATAGGATTATTATCGAAATGGCTGTCACTAAGCGTTAAATGCTTCTCCGCAGTCGCTTCACCCACCACCGCAAACGGTGCGCGCTCACGCTCACAGATGGCGGTAAATAGCGCGAGGTTTTCTGGGGCAACCGACAGCACATAACGTTCCTGTGACTCGTTACACCAGATTTCCAGCGGGCTCATGCCGGGCTCATCCGAAGGCACATTACGCAGATTAAACAAACCGCCGCGCTCGCCGTCATTCACCAGTTCTGGGAAGGCGTTCGACAAACCGCCCGCGCCCACATCGTGGATAAATTGGATAGGGTTTTTATCGCCAAGCTGCCAGCAGCGGTCGATCACTTCCTGACAACGACGCTCCATTTCTGGGTTTTCACGTTGCACAGAAGCAAAGTCGAGATCTTCACTCGATTGACCCGATGCCATAGATGAAGCGGCGCCGCCACCCAGACCAATGTTCATCGCAGGGCCACCGAGCACAATCAGCTTAGCACCAACGGTGATTTCGCCCTTCTGCACATGCTCAGCGCGAATATTACCTAAACCACCGGCTAACATAATTGGCTTGTGATAACCGCGGACTTCAACACCGTTATGACTGCAGACTTCCTGCTCATAGGTACGGAAATAACCGACCAGCGCAGGACGACCAAACTCGTTGTTAAACGCCGCGCCGCCGAGAGGGCCTTCGGTCATGATATCCAGCGCGCTCACGATACGATCTGGCTTGCCGTAATTACCTTCCCATGGTTGAACAAAACCCGGGATGTTTAAATTTGATACGCTAAAGCCCGTTAAACCCGCTTTAGGTTTAGAACCGCGGCCCGTTGCGCCTTCATCACGGATTTCGCCACCTGAACCGGTTGCAGCGCCAGGATAGGGGCTAATCGCGGTTGGATGGTTGTGGGTTTCCACCTTCATCAAGACATGCATAGCTTCAGTGTGATAGCTATACACCCCGTTTGGATCGGGGAAGAAACGACCGGCAACCGAGCCTTCCATCACAGCGGCGTTATCTTTATAGGCTGATAACACGTGATCTGGCGTGGTTTCAAAGGTGTTCTTAATCATTTTGAACAGAGACTTAGGTTGAACTTCGCCGTCAATGGTCCAATCTGCGTTAAAAATCTTATGACGGCAATGCTCAGAGTTAGCCTGAGCAAACATCATCAATTCGATATCGTGGGGATTACGGCCTAAACGTACAAAGTTCTCGACTAAATAGTCGATTTCATCTTCGGCTAAGGCAAGCCCCAATGCTGTGTTAGCCACTTCAAGTGCGCGGCGACCTTCCCCAAGAATATTGACGCTCTTAAACGGCGCAGGCTCAGTGCGTTTGAACAGCACATCGGCTTTGGCAAAGTCATCGAGGATAATTTCCACCATACGATCGTGCAACAGCGCATTTAAGGCTTGTTGCTGAGGCGCTGTCAGTGCATCTGACTCGACATAATACGCAACGCCTCGCTCCAAACGCTTCACTTTTCCAAGGCCACAATTGTGTGCGATGTCAGTGGCTTTTGAAGACCAAGGAGAAATAGTACCGGGGCGAGGAGTGACAAACAGGAGTGAACCTTGGGGGATATGAGCTTCTATCGCAGGTCCATAGGTGAGAATTTTTTCAAGTTGCTGGCGTTCATTTGTGTCGAGCAACTCGCTCAAATCCGCTAAATGAACATACTCAGCATAGATTTGGCGTACCGGAAGCGCAGCGTTTTCGCAGGCCTCCATCAGCTTTTGCACCCTAAACGTCGAGAGTGCAGGGGCTCCGCGGATGATCTCCATCACGTCTATTCACCTTATTATTTATTATTGCAGGGGTCAGAGGTGGCGCTATTATAAGGAAATGTCTGTCACAAATCACCTGTGACCTTACGCAAAACAGTGTTTCCTATGATATAAAAAGTGCTGGTTTGTCGGGTCTCTTCCTTTCCCCTAGTGCGATTTTTTTACGCTATCCCAGACAAACGGATATAATCACAGCAACGTCGGCCATTTTATCTTTGCGACCTCACTGACCACTCGCTATTTATCAAATTGATTTTATTTAACAAAATGTATTTAAAGACACGATTTCTGCTCGCTATCATCTTTGGTTTCTTACTGACAGCCTGTCAGCAAGTTACCGTGGACGAAACAGAATTCGCCCCCAAAAAGCTCACCGAATTGCGAGTTGGGACCCTTTACGGACCGCAAATTTATATGACATCGGGTCAAGGAAATAGCGGTTTCGATTATGATATGGCGGTGCTTTTTGCCGAATACCTCAATGTTCCCTTAAAAATGCGGCCCTTCACCAATCGTGCTGAGCTATATGAAGCCCTCAAAAAGAATGAAATTGATATCATTGCCGCCGGTATGACGGAAACGCCCGCCCGCCGAGAGCAATTTCGCTTCGGCCCACCTTTGTATCGAGTCAATCAAGTATTAGTTTACCGTGAAGGTATGCCAACACCCAAAGATATCAGTGAGTTAAAAGGTAAGATCACTGTCATTGCCGACTCGGCATTTGTGGAGACCTTAACCCAATTGCAGAAACACAACCCATCACTCGTATGGGATCAAGTGACAGACAAAGACAGTGAAGAGTTGCTGGCGATGATCGCCAATAAAGAAATTGACTACACAATCGCCGACTCCAGCAGTGTCCAAATCAACCGTCGCTATCTGCCCGATTTGCGCTCGGGCCTGATGCTAGAAGAGAAACTCGATGTGGTCTGGTTATTACCGCCCACCCACAGTGATGAACTTATGAGTCAATTACTGGCATTTTGGCATCAAGAAAAACTCGCTGGTACTCTCGATCATTTAAACGAGAAATACTTTGGCCACGTTAAGCGTTTCGATTATATCGATACCCGCGCCTTCCTACGCGCCATCGGAACCGTTCTCCCCCGTTATCGCCAACTATTTGAGGCACATGCAGGTGATTTAGACTGGCGTAAACTGGCCGCCACCAGCTACCAAGAATCCCATTGGAACCCTAATGCCCGTTCCCCCACGGGAGTACGCGGCATGATGATGCTTACTGAACCCACAGCAAAAGAAATCGGTATCACTAATCGCCTCGACGCCGAAGAAAGTATCCGTGGTGGTGCAGCTTATTTACGTGACATGATTAACCGTTTACCCGAATCCATCCCCGAAAGTCAGCGCATGTGGTTTGCCCTCGCCTCCTACAATATTGGTTACGCCCATGTCGAGGATGCACGAAAACTGGCTGAGTCTATGGAGCTAAACCCAAATGCGTGGCGGGATTTAAAGAAGGTACTGCCACTGCTGCAAAAGCGTAAACACTACCAAAAGACCCGCTATGGCTACGCCAGAGGCAGTGAAGCGGTCCATTACGTTGACAGCATTCGCCGATATTACGACACCTTAGTCTGGGTGGATAATCAGTCGAAACCACAAAATCCAGAGGAAGAACCTAGCGACCTCACCGCAGAAGAAACCCTCAGCTTACCTAAAGGATCATTGAGTCCAGATAACCCCAAGTAAGCACGAAATCTGAAAAACTTGCGCTAGCGCCCAAGGCTCACTTTCTCAGTATACTTTTGGTCTATTTTCATCTTAGATTAAGCAAGAAAGCGTTAAAGTGCTTAAGCGATTAACATGCTGGTTTATAAAGCAGATACACCGAAAGGGGATTGCCGCCCCCCTATCTCAACTGTTACTGTCATAGCGTCAGTAATGTCACAGCAGTAAGCGGTTTCAGGCTGGCAGTTGAAATAATAACAGTATTGAGTAACACAGATAAAAATAATCAAAAATGGGGTCAATATGAGAAAAAAAACAATCCATAATAATGCGTTGCGTCGCAGGGCCTTACTCAAGGTCCGTCATCGCCGAGTGTTAAATCGTCAAAAACTGTTCTTTACCTTTATCCAGAATCAGGATTAATACGCCTGTCTTAGCGTCTACGACTCCGCTCCCTGCTGCGCTTTTTGAGCTTGTTTCAAGGCTTTTTTCTCTTCCCTACGCCGTTTAAAAAAACAGCTCAATTGGGCGCTACAGGCGTCGGCTAACACACCCGATGTGACTTCCACTCGATGATTAAATGCCGGATGTTGCAACAGATTGAGCACGGTTCCCGCCGCTCCGGTTTTTTCATCACGGGCGCCAAACACCACCCGCGCGATACGGCTGTGAACCATAGCACCGGCACACATAGCGCAAGGCTCGAGGGTGACATATAAAGTCGCATCAAGGAGTCGATAATTTTCGACCAACCGCCCCGCTTCCCGCAAACATAACATTTCCGCATGGGCGCTGGGATCGTGTCGGCTAATGGATAAGTTGTAACCCGTCGCGATCTGCTGGCCATCTTTGACCAGAACCGCGCCCACCGGCACTTCGCCCTCGGCCTCGGCTTTCTCGGCCATATTTATGGCCACTTGCATCCAATATTTATCCTGTTCCGCTTGCTCCACTCACGCCTCTATCCACTAGCCCCAAAATAATGCCGAATTATATCAGTCAAGCACAAATATTTCACGGTTGAGTCATGCTTACTAAGTTAATCCTTCAGGCAACAAAAAAGGCACACTAGGCGCCTTTTAATCATTAATTTATATAACTACTCCCACTTGAGTATCCACGAGGAAGAAATACCCATTATCTATACCATACTTAGAAATTTCTTAAAAATATCCCTAAATGTTTCACTAAAGTCTGGATCGCGCAGCAGATGGCTAGTTGAGCGGCTCAGCGAGGGGGAACGACCAACTACCGTCCAGAATCTTCGACTGTGGACGATACAGGCGAACCATATAGTTCCAGCCGTCGGTCACTGGCAGGCAGTTCTGCACCTTCGATGTGCAGCCGCCGAACTGTATCCTGATCGAACCGTCATCGCCCTTACTGCCAGTGATGCTATTGATCGAATAGGCATTGAGATCATTGGGCGCAAAATACCCTTCGGCAGTGTAAGCGGTGACCGACCAAAATCCATCGACGGGGACATCTTTTACCTTAAGCTGGTACGGGACCTTTCCGTCATTCTTTTGCGGAAACACATTCAGGTAGATGGCATCCTTGTCAGGATTCAGCCCCCAGCCAGAGGCTGCAGCGGCAATGCGCCGAACCGGATCCACAGAGTCTTTGTCCACTCCGGCAGCGTAGCGCAGATCCGGAATAGTATTGGACAGGGCGATCAACGCGTCACGGACTTTCTTCTGGCTAACCGAATCCCAAGCGGGGATGTCGAAAGTGCCAGGCCCTCCAGGCTGGGTAACACTGATGGCATCTTGCAGTGCGTTCGCAGCTCTCATGTCCTTCGGATCATTAGGATCAGCCAAGATGCGTACTGCCACCATGACATAACGGGTACCCACTGCTTCTTTTGTTAGCGTATGGGTGCCGGCCCCATAGAAAACCTGTGGATTGTAGTGGTCTTGATTAATAAGCAGTACCGACAAAAAACGCTCTCCCGGATCAGGTAGGTTTATCGTAACCGGGCCAGCTTCGAGGTCGAATATTCCTGATGAATAGATAGTATCGCGGTTGAGGCGCACAATGAGTTGCTTATCCACAGGGGCGGGTGAACGGGTGTGTTTGAGCTGACCAAACGCCCCATCCTTGACTTGGCCAGCCATATAGAGATCGGACTCGGCTCGGATAAAATTATCAGGCGTGACAATGATTTTACCGTCAGCACTTTTTGCCCAGCGTTCCGAACTCGCCAAGTCTGGGACCACCGAAGGTACCGTGGCGACGGTGGGAGCCGTCGCAGCTACTGCTTGGCCAAGACCGCCCCCCGCCACAACTGCCAGCTGAGCGACGATATAGAGATTGAAGGCAATGCACATATTCTTCATAAATACCTCGATTGGGATAAAGGTTTAGGGTTGTATGGATATCGCTGTACCGACTAATTTCGGAGTCTTCCAGCTGCCATCGAGTGCTTCGGGCTTGGGCCAGTACTCACGCAAAACGAGGAAGAATGGGCCCTTGGGTGCAGGCAACCAGTTAGCTTCCTTTTCCTTGCCAGGCGATTCGTTCTGGATATATAGCGTGATACCGCCATCAGGATCTCGGTCGAGATCCGGCACCATGGGGGAGTTGATCAGATAACGGTTGAGCGAATTCTCCGTCAAAAGGCTGGATGGAAGCTCATACATGGTCAGCGACCAGAACGAGTTCACCGGGGGCAACTGGTCAGCTTTAAAGTAGAGCGTATAACGGTTGGATGCACCATCCAGCAACTTGCCTTCAGAATCGGTGAAGTAGACTGGGTAGTTCGCCTCCTCCTTGGAGTTACCATAGATCCCGAGTACCGCCGACGACATGCGCAACAGGTAGTCGTTGCCGAGGAACTCGCGCGTACCGAATCCATCGGCACTGCTCTTCTTGCCTGTATCGATAATCTCGGCCTTATACTGTGTAAAAGCCTTCCATGCGTCAGCCATTCCCTCCGTTACCGCTTGGCGCTCCGCTGGTGAAAGTGAAGCAACATCAAATGACTTTCCTGCCCCTATGCCAACTTTAGCGAAGCGAGCCAGCAATGCCGTCTCACTAGGATGAGGCGGAGTGAACTGAAGCAAAAAACTGAGGATATCAAAAAACTCCGGTGCGTTTTTTTGATCCTCAACCGATAGCGGCTTAACGAACGTGAGTGTCGGTGTCGGGGGGGGGGTCGTACCCAAAAAACGTGACAGGGGCTGGACTCTGTATTGCGTTTGGACCTTCTGAACCGCCACCAGATCATCATCGTTAAATAGCTGGGTACGGAAAAGTACGAACGCCAGTTCCGTCTCCGAACGGATCACGGATTTCACTCCTTCGGGAACGTCTCCCTGCCAACGGGGGCCAGCTAGCAGGTAACTGCCCGCTTCAGTGCCAGTCGCTCGACTGCCTACGTAGGCAAAATTGTGGGTGTACATATCAATGAATTGCAGTGAGTAATAGCGATCCTTAATTGCTGGCACACTGATCACCAGCGGCTCGGCTCGCAGGTCCGCGCCGAGAAAACTGTAGGGCGTATCGGAGTTTGGCGTTTGAATAGCCTTATCCTGCGGCGAGAACACACGCGCCATGTTGTGCACCTCGTTCCACGCCCCCTTGTATTCCGGGTTATTCTGGTCGACAAAATACGAATACTGAATGCGGTAGCTATCCATCATGGGGAAACCATAGATGTAAGCCTCTTTAATAAGCTCACGTAGCTCGGCCGGCGTGGCCTTGACGGCTACAGTCTGAGATGTTGAATCCTCAGTTGGCTCCGGTACACCACAAGCTGACAACGTCATTACTACAGTGAGAAACATAAGTAACTCGGCAAAGTGTTTTAACTTTTCTCTTATCGAAATCATACGCCAGTGACTCCCTTAAATGTAGAAAGACTAGAACAAATAACTGACGCCAAATAGAACGCCTGTCATTTTGAAATCATACAACTGCCCATCAGCTTGGCGATCAATATCAAGATGTCGATAACCGCCACGCATTAGCCAGCTGTCTGTAAGTTGATAAGCAATCAATGCGGCTGCCTGCCAGGTTGAATCAGAAGCGCTGCCTGCACCAAAACCACCTGTATCCATAACGAAGGAAGCGCTCCATTTTTCACTTAGCTGACCAAAGAGCCGAATTGCCAATAAAGGATCGATCCAATCGTCACTGATATTCTCGTTATGTGATGGCAGCAGGCCAGGCATTAACACTATTTCAACTTCTGAATTCACCACCCGAGCCCCAGCACCGAGACCAATACTAAAGTTTGAGTGATGATAAACTTGGTAAAAGGCATAAGTGCTGAGAATAGATAAAGTACTCTCAGATTCAAGTTTGCTATAGAATGTCCCGAAAGGTGCGGTTTCTTCGGTCTCTAAATTCAGATAAACAAAGTCACCTACTAGGCTCCATTTGTCACGCTGAACAACCCCAGTCAGCATGATCCCAAGATCTAACTGTTCCAAGGCATCACTGACGCCCAGTACGCTATTTATTGTTCCAGCATCAGTTTTTATACCTGTGGTTGACTCAGGGAGCCAGATATAGGAAGAAGCTTCAAAGTTCCAGGGGGTTGACTGTGCTAATACAGAAAAGGAAGAAATAAGGGAAAATAAAGAAAAAACAACAGCAATTTTTTTGATTGGAATTGAAATTAACTGGTCACATACAACAAATGAAAAAAACTTTGCATAACGGCATAGTATAAAATCCATTTCGCCACCATATTATCCAATAAAAGACTACAACATATTTTACTTACAAGCCGCTTATTAATGACAATTAAACATTAGCCTACAGCAATTTGTTTATTGAGACTAGGTATAACATTCAACTAAATAAAACGGTGTTTACATATATCGGCCACCTATGAGGGCAATTATGCTTAATTGATGGCTTCAATGACAACAGAATCACCTTGATTAAGGGATGCAATACCGAACAAAAAAATAGGTACGCCCACCATAATCTCAGGAATAACAACTGCGGTCGACACCATATAATCGAGTCCTTATTTTTTAGCTCAAAACCGTTTTATATGCAATAAAAAATCAAGCTAAACAAAAAATGTCATAACCTTCATTCGAAGGGCAACAAAAAAGGCGCCGAAGCGCCTTTTACCCGATTGAAGTTCAACCACTTCAACCTGTGTGGAAGATTACTCCCATTCAATCGTCGCTGGTGGCTTGCCAGAGATATCGTAAACCACGCGGGAAATACCATCGACTTCGTTGATAATACGGTTCGACACGCGGCCTAAGAAATCATAGGGCAGATGTGCCCAATGTGCTGTCATAAAATCGATGGTTTCTACCGCGCGCAGTGACACCACCCAATCGTATTTACGGCCATCACCCATCACGCCGACAGAGCGGACGGGTAAGAACACGGTAAAGGCTTGGCTAACTTTGTTGTACAGATCGGCTTTATGCAGCTCTTCGATGAAGATAGCATCGGCGCGGCGCAGTAAATCGCAATATTCCTTCTTCACTTCACCGAGTACACGTACACCTAAGCCTGGGCCAGGGAATGGGTGACGGTAGAGCATGTTGTACGGCAGGCCTAGCTCTAGACCAATTTTGCGCACTTCATCTTTAAAGAGTTCACGCAGTGGCTCAACTAAACCGAGCGCCATATCGTCCGGCAAACCGCCGACGTTATGGTGGGACTTGATCACATGGGCTTTACCCGTGGCACTGCCAGCGGATTCAATCACATCGGGATAAATCGTGCCTTGGGCTAGCCACTTAGCATTAACGCACTTCTTCGATTCTTCATCGAAAATTTCTACGAATACGCGGCCGATGATCTTACGCTTAGCTTCAGGATCGGCTTCGCCCTTCATCGCATCGAGGAAACGGTTTTCCGCATCCACATGGATAATATTCAGGCCGAAATGATCGCCGAACATTTCCATCACTTGTTCGGCTTCATTCAAACGTAATAGACCGTTATCAACGAATACGCAGGTCAGTTTTTTGCCGATAGCGCGGTGCAGCAGCATGGCCACAACCGAAGAATCCACGCCGCCAGATAAGCCGAGAATGACTTCATCATCGCCGATTTGCTTCTTCAAGCGCGCAATCGCATCTTCGATGATAGAAGAGGGTTTCCAGTTAGCGGCACAGCCACAGATGTCTAAGGCAAAATGCGATAACATGCGCTGACCTTGACGAGTGTGGGTCACTTCAGGGTGGAATTGTACGCCATAGAAACGTTTTCCTTCGTGGGCCATAGCCGCAAAGGGGCAAGTGTCGGTTTTAGCAACCGCCACAAAACCTTCAGGGATCGCCGACACTTTATCGCCGTGGCTCATCCACACATCGAGCAGCGGTTTGCCTTCGCTATTGACAGCGTCTTCGATATCTTTAAACAGTGCCGATTGCGCCAACATTTCGATCTGCGCGTAACCGAATTCACCTTCGCCCACACCTTGGATCACTTTACCGCCAAGCTGCTCAGACATGGTTTGCATGCCGTAACAGATACCTAACACGGGCACGCCAGCGTTAAAGACATATCCAGGTGCACGGGGAGAATTTTCAGCCGTCACACTTTCAGGGCCGCCCGCTAGGATAATACCATTAGGGGCAAACTCACGGATTTGGGCTTCGGTCACATCCCACGCCCATAATTCACAGTAAACGCCAATTTCACGGATACGACGGGCAATCAGTTGAGTGTACTGGGATCCAAAATCGAGGATCAGTATCTTGTGCTCATGAATATCGCTCATGGATAACCTTTTCTCATCTATTGTTTAACTTGGCTCAAAATCGATATGGTCAATCTTGAGGGCATTACACAGATTACTAGCGGGGCGGCTTATCGCCGCCCCGTTATGTCAAACGCTTAAGAACCTGAACGGTAGTTCGGTGCTTCTTTAGTGATAGTCACATCGTGCACATGGGACTCGCCCATACCCGCAGAGGTCACTTTCACAAACTGCGCTTTTTCATTCAGTTCTTGGATAGTTGCACAGCCCGTTAAGCCCATGCATGAACGTAGGCCACCCATATGTTGGTGGATGATTTCCTTCAGCTTGCCTTTGTAGGGCACGCGACCCTCAATCCCTTCTGGCACGAGTTTGTCGGCGGCATTGTCAGATTGGAAATAACGGTCGGAAGATCCTTGAGACATAGCCCCTAAGGAACCCATGCCGCGGTAAGACTTGTACGCACGGCCTTGATATAACTCGGTTTCACCCGGCGCTTCATCGGTACCCGCAAACATTGAGCCCGCCATGATGCAAGAGGCACCGGCCGCTAATGCTTTGGCTAAGTCGCCGGAGAAGCGCACGCCGCCGTCGGCAATCACAGGAATACCTAAGCCTTTTACGGCTGCGGCAGCATCTGAAACCGCGGTAATTTGTGGCACGCCCACACCGGTTACGATACGAGTCGTACAAATAGAACCAGGGCCAATACCGACTTTAACGGCGTTAACACCCGCTTCAACCAGCGCTAATGCGCCTTCAGCCGTGGCGACGTTACCGCCAACTATTTGTAAATCAGGGTATTTGGCACGGGTTTCACGAATACGTTGTAAAACGCCTTCAGAATGGCCATGGGAAGAGTCGATAAGTAATACGTCAACGCCAGCTTTAACGAGTGCGTCTACGCGCTCTTCGTTGCCCGCACCCGCACCGACGGCGGCGCCTACGCGTAAACGGCCTAACTCATCCTTACAGGCGTTAGGTTTACGCTCGGCTTTCTCGAAGTCTTTAACGGTGATCAAACCTTTCAATTTGAAGTTATCGTCGACAACCAGCACTTTTTCGATACGGTTAGAATGCATTAATTTTTGCACTTCATCTAACTTAGTGCCTTCGGCAACTGTGACTAACCGCGACTTAGGCGTCATCACTTCTTCTACCGTTTTGCTCCAGTCAGTCACGAAACGCACGTCACGGCCGGTGATGATACCGACCAGCTCATTCGCTTCGTTAACCACAGGGTAACCGGCAAAACCGTTTTTCAGGGTCAACACTTTCAGATCGGCGAGTGTCGTTGAGGGAGTCACAGTCACAGGTTGTTGAACCACGCCAGCTTCGTAAATTTTTACTTTACGCACTTCTTCGGCTTGATTCTCAATGCTCATGTTTTTATGAATAAAACCTAAGCCACCTTCCTGCGCCATCGCGATAGCAAGACGAGCATCGGTCACTGTGTCCATAGCAGCAGACACCAGCGGGATATTCAATTCAATGGTTTTAGTCAGGCGAGTTTTAAGAACGGCGGTATTTGGGAGTACAGTAGAATGCGCAGGAACAAGTAACACATCGTCAAAAGTAAGCGCTTCTTTAATTAAACGTAGCATTAGCAACATCTCCCCAGTTGAGTAGGATTTAGAGGTGAAATATTGCGGCGGGATTATACCTTGCATATGGGGCGCGGTAAATGGAAAATAGTGAAAAATTCCCATTTGCGCGAGAAAAACCATGCAAGTCGCCAAAAATAATGTTTATACCGTCTCACGCCTCAATGGTGAAGTCAGGCAAATTCTCGAGGGGCAACTCGGCAAAATCTGGCTCAATGGCGAAATTTCTAATTTTTCATCCCCCAGTTCAGGTCATTGGTATTTAACTCTAAAAGATCATTATTCCCAGATCCGCTGTGCCATGTTTAAGGGGCGTAACCAAAGCGTCAGCTTTAAACCCGTCAATGGTCAGCAAGTGTTGGTCAAAGGCGCGATCAGTGTTTACGAACCTAGAGGTGACTATCAATTATTAATTGAGTCCATGTTACCCGCGGGTGATGGTCTACTGGCGCAGCAATTTGAGGCACTCAAGATGAAGCTCGCCGCCGAGGGATTATTCGCCGCCGACACTAAAAGGCCGCTGCCGAAAAATATCCAACGCATTGGCGTTATCACCTCACCGACTGGTGCGGCAATTCGCGACGTGTTGCATGTTCTGGCAAGGCGCGATCCCTCCATCGAAGTCATTATTTATCCAACCCAAGTGCAAGGTGAAACCGCAGATAGCAACATTTGCCAAGCGATCAATATTGCCAACCAACGTTTAGAAGTCGATGTGTTACTGCTCACCCGTGGCGGCGGTTCACTTGAGGATTTATGGTGTTTTAACAGCGAGGCGCTCGCCCATACGATATACAACAGCGCCCTGCCCATCGTCAGCGCCGTCGGCCACGAAGTCGATACCACCATCAGTGACTATGTTGCCGATGTGCGCGCCCCAACGCCATCCGCTGGTGCAGAATTACTCTCACAGGACAGCGATAATAAAGCCCAAAGACTAGTGACCGTATTATCGCGCCTACAGCAAAGTGCACGACATTATCAACTTAAACAAGAAAGACGTTTAACTGTGTTAGATCACAGGCTACAGCGCTTAGATCCGAAACGTACACTGCAACAATTTGAGCAAAGATTCGATGAAATGCAATTAAGGCTAGAGTCAGCGCTTTCCAGTCGGCTGCACCTTTGCAGTCGTCGCCAACAATTACTGATAAGCCGCCTTGAGCAGCAATCCCCTAAGCATAAACTTGCTCTTGAGGGTAACCGCCTAAGTTATCTGGCGAGTCGCTTACAGGATGCATTGCAGGACAAACTCAGTCAAAGTGAACAAAGGATAAAGTATGCCGCCCATCAACTTGAGATGGTCAGCCCACTGGCCACATTAAGTCGCGGTTATAGCATTACTACAGATGCAAGCGGTACCGTTATCACATCGGCAGCCCAAGTCCACATAGGTGACACTATCACCACCCAACTGCCCCATGAACGGTTGGTATCTACCATTACACTCATTTCCTAAAATTATGTTATTGCTTCACTTTTAAGGATAAATCGGTAGAGCATTAAAATTAGCTATAATACAGATTAGTCATCAGCACGCATTGATGGATAGGTTTAATATGGGGCTAACTGAAATAGAAAGAGAGGCAATTACCTCGTCATTTTCCTTGATAAACAATCAAGAACAACGCTTTACAAGCTTCTTCTATGATTGCCTATTTGACATGGCGCCGCTGATCAAACCTATGTTTAAACGCGATCGTAAGCTAATAGAAGAGCATTTCTATATGATCTTTTGTGCCGCCGTCGATAATATTCATCACCTCGATACTATTAGATCGACCCTACTCGAATTAGGTGCAAGACATCGAGATTATGGTGTCAAGGTCTCACACTTCCCCATAGTCAAATCGGCCCTAATATTGGCCATTCAACATGAATTAAAGGGCCAATCCAATGCCAGCATAGAAAACGCATGGTCAAACTACTATGACGAACTCGCCGCTATCATTCTCGAAGGTATGCTGGCGGATAAGATAGCCTAATACTAAGCCAGTCGACCCAAGCACAAGTCAATCGCCTAAAAAATCAAAAAGGAACCCTAAGGTTCCCTTTATTACGATCCAATCACGGCTAGATTATTTTTTTCTATCTTTAATATGGCTCAGGGCGCGTTTACGGCGACGCTCTTGGCTCATAGTCAACTTTTCAGTCTTGTTTTCAAATGGGTTATCACCCTCTTGGAAACGCAACTGGATTGGCGTACCCACCACTTTCAATGAACGACGGAAGTAGTTCATCATGTAGCGTTTGTAAGAATCTGGCAGCTTACTCACTTGGTTACCGTGAATGACCACGATTGGCGGGTTGTAGCCCCCGGCGTGAGCGTATTTAAGCTTCACACGGCGACCATTTACTAATGGCGGCTGGTGATCGTCCTGGGACATTTGCATAATACGTGTCAGCATAGAAGTACTGACGCGGCGCGTAGCACTGTCGTAGGCTTCTTCAATCGATTCAAATAAATGGCCAACACCAGTACCGTGCAGCGCCGAAATAAAGTGAATACGGGCAAAGTCGATAAAGCCAAGACGACGGTCAAGCTCGCTCTTCACGCGATCTTTAATACCTTGGTCGATACCATCCCACTTGTTGACGGCAATCACCAAAGCGCGACCCGCATTGAGTGCGAAACCTAACAGACCTAAATCTTGCTCGGCGATACCTTCACGGGCATCGATGATAAGTAACACCACGTTAGCATCTTCAACCGCTTTCAAGGTTTTGATCACTGAGAATTTCTCAATGACTTGATGTACTTTACTGCGGCGGCGAACCCCCGCGGTATCGATAATCACGTACTCGCGACCTTCACGTTCCATTGGAATGTAAATACTGTCACGGGTCGTGCCGGGTTCATCAAATACCACGACACGCTCTTCACCTAAAATACGGTTAGTCAGGGTAGACTTACCGACGTTAGGTTTACCGATAATCGCCAGCTTGATAGGCAACTCTTGCAGACGCTTTTGCTCAGCTTCGGCTTCTTCTTCGGTATATTCACGCTCTTCGGTCACTTCGTCTTCGCCTTGACGCACTATGCCCATCGCTTCGGCATAGGGTGTCAACGCGTATTCGATCATGTTGGTCACGCCGCGTCCTTGGGACGCCGCCATCTGGTAAACTTCACCTAGACCTAAAGACCAAAACTCGGCGCAGGCCGAATCGGCATCGATACCATCCACTTTGTTAGCAACCACGAAGGTGGTTTTTTGACGGCTACGTAAGTGCTGTGCAATCGACAGATCCGCAGCGGTTAAACCCGCGCGCGCATCTGTCATAAATAGAACGACATCGGCTTCTTCAATGGCGGCAAGGGATTGCTCTGCCATTTTCGTCTCGATCCCTTCTTCAGTGCCATCGATACCGCCGGTATCGACCACAATGAACTCATAGCCGGATAAGAATGCTCGACCATATTTACGGTCACGTGTTAGGCCAGGAAAGTCAGCAACCAGCGCATCACGCGTACGCGTAAGGCGATTAAATAGGGTGGATTTACCGACGTTCGGCCGACCAACAAGGGCCACTACAGGGATCATATTTTGCCTCTAAAAAACTTTTCAATAAAAAGCCCCCGGAACACACTTCCAGGGGCTCTACAAGGATAACACTTTTAACTAGGGAAGTGTTACAACAGCTAACTTTCCACTGCGACCTTGAACATAGATTTTATCGTCAACCACTAACGGCTGGCCGTATAATCCAGAGCTGTCCACTTGGACACGACCCACAATCGACCCTGTACTGCGATCGATGAAGTGTAAATAACCTTCGAAATCACCCACAACTAAATAGTCTTTATATACTGCAGGTGACGTCAGAGTGCGGTTAGCTAACTCAGAGTTGCTCCACAGTTCTAGACCGTTACGTTTATCAACTGAGTAGATACGGCTGTGGTCGTCAACTAAGAACAAGCTTAAGCCAGCCGAAGCTAACTCGTTAAAGCTAGAATACTTACGCGTCCACACGACTCGGCCCGTGCGCAGTTCCATCGACACTAAGTTACCGTTATAGCTCACCGCATATAAATTCTCGCCAAGGATCAGCGGCGTCATATCCACGTCGGCCATACGGGTAAACTCGTTACCGCCAGTGGGATTATAAATCGCCTGCTCCCATGCTGCTTGACCATTGTTTTTAATCACAACAGCCACTTTGCCATCGGCAGTACCGATAAAGAAACCGCCCGCTTCATAAGCTGCAGAACCTGTACCGCGCAGGGTCAGATTTGGCAATTGCATTTCGTACACCCACAGCTTAGCGCCTGTATCGACGTTAAAGGCTTCGAGTGAACCCGTGCTGGTGCTCACTACCACCACATTGTCAGCAACGGTTGGTGCAGACAGTAATTCACCGCCCGCAACCACATGCCATAACACTTGACCATCTTCGGCATTGAGAGCGGCTAACAGGCCGCTTTCTCCACCCACAAAGACTTTATTACGGGCAGCGGTGACGCCAGCAGCCAGACGCGCGCCTTTGTTTTTGGCTAAAGCATTATCACGAAACTCTTCACTGAAATCTTTAGTCCAAACACGCTCGCCTGTGGCCTCATCAAACGCCATCACTTCGCCATAACGATCGGCGGCAAAGATTTTTCCATAACGAACGGCGGGAGCGAGGCGCGAGTAGTAATCGCCAACACCGTCACCGACAGAAGCGCTCCAACTGACTTCAGGGAACACAGTCGCCTGAATGGCAGTTAACTCACTCACAGGTTCGTCTTCAACATCGCTCGACGAACAAGCGGATAACATGGCTAGACTGAGTCCAGCGGCTAGCAGGTTTTTGCACCAAGACTTCATCAAGGGATCCCTTATGCCTGATTTAGGTTATCAAGTTTGATTTTAAGTGCTGGGCTCGTCACCACACCACCATTGTCCATGGCAGCTTGATAAGCGGTTTTCGCTTTCTCAACTTCACCTTGACGTACTAAGAAATCACCTTTTAATTCATCGCGCTGGGCGAAGAAGGCTTTATCTGTAACTTGCTCTAAGGTCGTCAGAGCAACGTCAATTTGACCTTGCTCAGCCTGCACTCGGGCTAAACGTAGCGTCGCAATCATATCTAAACCCGCACCAGGCTTAGCGGCGATGACTTTCTTGAGGGCTTCTTCGGCCTTCGCATAATCCTTAGCTTCTACCGCCGTTTTTGCCACGATCAAATCTAACAGTGCAAGATAACCCTTTTGATCATGGTTTTTAGAAAACTCGGCCACACCCGCCAGCATAGCGGCTTCGTCGCTTGATTTAGTGGTCAAGGTTTGGAAAGCCTGCGATGCTTCTTCCGCTTGGGCGACTTTCATGTCGGAGTAATAATTCCAACTGTATAGGCCGCCTAAACCAACGACAGCACCAATTAAAATTGACGTCCCATAGTCTTTCCAAAATTGCTTGATAGCATCTACTTGTTGTTCTTCTGTGCTATAAATTTCCACGCGCACGTCCCCTTTTAAGATCAGTTCACTTAAGTGCCAGTTCAGCTAAAAATGCACTTAATGCATTTCGCTCTACCCGTTGTTGTTCGTTGTCATTGCGTAAATATTTAACTGTCACCATACCTTCGGCCAGTTCATCTTCACCGATCAGTAAGGCCACTTGAGCACCGCTTTTATCGGCACGCTTCATTTGTTTTTTCACGTTGCCGCCACCGCAGTGACTCATCACTCTAAGCGTCGGCAATGCGCTGCGTAGTTCCTGCGCCACTTTAATCGCTTCAACCAGACAGCTATCACCCATGGCGGTGACATACACATCCACTTCTGGCGGAATATCTTTGGTCAGTTCTAAGGTTTCGAGCAGCAAGACAATGCGCTCTAAGCCCATGGCAAAACCGACCGCTGGGGTATCTTTGCCGCCTAATTGGGCGACTAAACCATCGTAGCGACCACCCGCAAGCACAGTGCCTTGCGAGCCTAAACTAGATGTAACCCATTCAAATACCGTGCGATTATAGTAATCTAAACCACGTACTAGGCGCGGATTAATGGTGTATTTGATACCAACGGCATCAAGTAGTTCACGCAATTGTGAAAAATGTGCCTTCGATTCTTCACCGAGAAAATCCATTAACTCAGGTGCATCCACCAATATGGCTTGGACATGTTGATCTTTTGAATCCAATACCCGCAGCGGATTGCTGTACATGCGACGCTTGCTGTCTTCATCGAGCGCATCTTTATGCTGCTCTAAAAACGCAATCAGGGCATCACGGTAAACCGCGCGCTCGGCGGGATCACCTAAGGTATTTAGCTCTAATGACACATGCTCGCTAATACCGAGTTTTTCCCACAGGCGGGCAGATAGCATCAAGACTTCAGCATCAATATCCGCCGTGCCTATGCCGTAGACTTCCACACCAAACTGGTTAAATTGGCGATAGCGGCCTTTTTGTGGGCGCTCGTGGCGGAACATAGGGCCCATATACCAAAGACGTTGTTCTTGGTTATATAGCAGACCATTTTCGTTACCCGCACGCACTGTCGATGCCGTACCTTCTGGGCGCAGCGTTAAGCTGTCACCGTTATTATCTGCGAAGGTATACATTTCTTTTTCAACGATATCAGTAACTTCACCGATAGAGCGTTTGAAAAGCTCGGTATTTTCCACTATTGGAGTGCGGATTTCGCTGTAACCGTAAGCACTGACGCTCGAACGCAGTACCGCTTCCACTTTTTGCCATAGAGGACTTTGAGTTGGCAGAATGTCGTTCATTCCGCGAATCGCTTGGATCTGTTTTGCCACTGTGTCGACTCGTCCGATTTCGCTAAATTAATAAAAAATGTCAGGCATTATAGGCTTTTCAATACTAAACGTAAAATGACCCCGTCGGTTTCGGGGTCTAGCTCAAGCCTTGAGGGTTTTCATAACCTTTAACCGATGGATTTTACTCGGTTGTATCCTTTACCTGGATGCGGTTTGCCATCTGGCTCGCCTTAGCGCGAATTTTCGCCTCGAGGGAATCGACTAAATTGTCGTTATCGAAACGCTCTTTTTGGCGCTCGCCTTCATCGTAGTAGCCACTCTTATTGTGTCCGCCGGTTAAACCGATATGTGACACTAAAGCTTCACCTGGGCCGTTCACTACGCAACCGATAATGGAGACATCCATGGCGGTAGTGACGTCTTCGAGGCGACGCTCTAATTCATTCACTGTGCTAATCACATCAAACTCTTGGCGTGAGCATGATGGACAGGCGATAAAATTAATCCCACGGCTACGAATGCGCAGGGATTTTAAGATATCAAAACCGACTTTGATTTCTTCGACGGGATCGGCGGCAAGGGAAATGCGTAGAGTGTCACCTATGCCTTCGGCCAATAACATGCCTAAACCGACGGCCGATTTTACTGAACCTGCCCGTGCACCACCCGCCTCGGTAATGCCCAAATGCAGCGGCTGACGGATTTGTTTGGCCAATAAACGATAGGATTCAACCGCCAAGAACACATCCGACGCCTTAACACTGACCTTAAATTGGTCGAAGTTCATGCGGTCTAAAATATCCACATGGCGCATGGCTGATTCGAGTAAGGCTTCTGGCGTTGGCTCTTTGTATTTGTCCATCAGATCTTTTTCTAATGAACCGCCATTGACGCCAATACGAATGGGGATGTTTTTATCCCGAGCGCACTCAACCACGCTGCGAATGCGTTCTTCATTACCTATGTTGCCGGGGTTGATCCGCAGACAATCGACACCGTACTCGGCCACTTTTAAGGCGATACGATAATCGAAATGAATGTCGGCCACTAAGGGCACGTTAACCGCTTGCTTAATGAGTTTAAAGGCTTCGGCGGCATCCATAGTCGGTACTGACACGCGCACTATGTCTGCCCCCACTTTCTCTAAGGCGCGAATTTGGGCAACGGTTGCCTCTACATCGGTCGTCTTAGTATTGGTCATAGACTGAACGGCAATCGGCGCCCCATCACCAATCGGTACATTCCCCACATAAATGCGGGTGGAAGGACGTCTTTTTATGGGAGTTTCATTATACATGCTAAATACACTCTATTTCGGTACGTTCTGCTGCAGCGAATCGCCTAACACTTCACTAAATTTTAGGTAGGGTCAAACGTGCAACACGGCCTTTGGGGAAATCCGCTAAGCTAACCATTTGACCATCTAAACTTAAGGTCGCCACATGGGGCGCACCTAAAATAATTTTAAACGGTGGCACACCGCTCACTTGCACTGTAGCGCCAGCACCTTTAACACCGTCGACTAAGGCTTGGCCTTTAGCATCGACAATGTTGATCCAGCAATCACCCGTCAACTGAACATCAATAATCGATTGACCAGCAATAGCGCCCTGAGTGTTTACGGAGGTGGCGGGTGATGTTGAGGCGGGTGAAGGTGTTGCTGTTGCGACAGACTGTTGAACTACTGGCTGCGGAATCTGAGCTACGGGTGCGGTCGTTTGCGGCGCTGTGGCGGTAGCTGAGCCACCATCTTCATTGCTGGTATCAACCGTTTGAGAATAATGATCGTCCGTAGGTCCTGTGCTGATATCGGCAGAGCGGGCATCGACAGTGCTCATATCGGTATCTTTTATCGGACCATCGATTGACATAGAGCCGTTAGCGGCTATTTCAGTCAATTGTTGACTCGCATCGGTTTCGGTCAGCAACACATCACCAGGTAGGGTTTGATTGGCGGCGGCCACTTCTTCTGCGGTCGGTTGAGATACGTCGACATGGGTTAACAAGGTCGATTTTTGCATCCACCACACCACGAGCAATCCGAGTAACACGATAACAATAAAAAAGCTCAGCCACTTTAATTTAGTGTCACGAGCTTGATAGGTTGTCTTGCGTGAAAAACTCTGCATGGCAGGCTCAGTCACAGTGGGCACCTGCCTTGCTAGGCAGGCCTCGATGAGCTGGGTATCGGCGCCAACCATTCGCGCATAGTTTTTGACATAGCCACGGACATAAGTGGAAGAAGCAATATTGATGAAGTTGTTTGCTTCAATGTCTTCCACGATACGGGGACGCAGATGCAGTTTCACCGCCGCGTCTGCGATGCTAAGCCCCATTTTTTCACGGGCGGATTTTAATACACTTCCAAGCGTTACATCAGGCGCCGTCGACTCGATTTCACTAGGTTCAACAGGCGCATTTATTTCTTGATCTTTCATTGATGCAAATTAACTCTGTATTGCTTGGCCTGAGGTGATGCTGGAAATTTGGCAAGCAATAAAATACCAAATTTCTTAACAGCAGCATCATCATTCATTGCCTGCTCTATTTTTATTCCGAGCGCTAAACTCTCTGGAGTCTGGGCCGCCACTTGGTGATATTGCGCTAATTGGTTACGCGCCTTGATAAAATCACCCTGTTCAACTTCAAGCTCGGCCAACTCCAGCAATGACACCGAGCGTCTCGGGTCATACTTTAACGCCATCTGAAAATACTGTCGTGCCTTTTCTGCTTGTCCCGATTGCCGACTACAAAGACCTAAGTTCTCATAACTCGACGCGGTTCGCGTATATTTGGGCATTTCTATTGCGGCCAAAAACATTTTTTCAGCTTTGTCGTATTGCTTTTGTTGACACAAAAACACCCCAAAATTATTCATGGAATCACCGGAGACATCCTTAGTACTGATCGCGTCTTGATAAGACTGTTCTGTGCGAACAAGATCGCCTACGGTTTGGTAGTAATAGGCCATCGCGATATGGACATCTTCCAGCTCTGGCGCATATTCTATTGCTTTATCAAGATTATATTTAGCCTGTTCCGAGTTACCTCGATTCAAATAGGTTAAACCGAGTTGCATACGCTCCCGGGCAGCGGCGACCCTATCTAATTTCCGTTCCGAAACTGGAATATCTGTTCCCGTATAGGTACGCTCAGTCACACACCCAGTCATTAACAATGACAGCGCAAGTGCTAATGAAAACCCTGACAATCCATGCTTCATGGGCAAGCCTATAAATCTGTGCAAACAAAGAGTTAATTCATTGTGACTGAAATCTGATTTTCTTGCATGCGTTTTTTTGCCAAACGCTTAGTTCTGTCGCGAATATCACCCGCTAACTGGCCACAGGCAGCATCGATATCATCACCGCGGGTCTTACGCACTATCACGGTTAAACCGTATTCCATCAGTACCTTTGAAAAACGATCGATTCGTGAATTTGATGAGCGGCCGTAGGGGGAACCTGGATACGGATTAAATGGAATAAGGTTAACCTTACAAGGGGTATCCTGCATTAATTTCGCAAGTTCGTGGGCTTGCTCAGTACTGTCGTTGATATGATCGAGCATCACATATTCAACGGTCACGCGGCCACGGTTAGCATTCGATTTAGCAATATAGCGACGGATCCCCGCAAGAAACTCCTGCAACGGATATTTTTTATTCACAGGCACAAGGATGTCACGTAGCTCATCGTTAGGAGCGTGAATACTCACGGCAAGAGCCACATCTAAGGCGTCGCCGAGTTTATCAAGCGCAGGCACAACCCCCGAAGTAGATAGAGTCACGCGGCGTTTTGATAAACTAAAACCAAAATCATCGAGCATGATATCCATCGCAGGGATGACGTTGGCTAAGTTGAGCAGAGGCTCGCCCATGCCCATCATGACTACGTTTGTAATAGGCCGATCGCCAGTGTCCTTTGCAAAACCTAAAAAGTGCGACACGCGCCAGATTTGGCCAACGATCTCAGACACGGTCAAGTTACGGTTAAAACCCTGCTGGGCAGTGGAGCAGAAAGTGCATTCAAGGGCGCAGCCTACCTGTGATGACACACATAAAGTGGCGCGGTCATCTTCGGGAATGTAGACAGTTTCGACTTCTTGGCCTTCACCGACATGAATGGCGAACTTAATAGTGCCATCGGTGGATTTTTGGAAACTGGAAATTTCAGGAGCGACGATCTCGCAGCGCGCCGCCAGTTTTTGGCGTAGCACTTTATTGATGTTGGTCATTTCTTCGAAGTCACTGACGCCGAAATGATAGATCCATTTCATGAGCTGATCGGCACGGAAAGGTTTCTCTCCGAGATCGGCAAACAAGGCACGCATCGCCTTACGATCAAGGTCTAATAAATTGATCTTCTTTTCACTCATACCACTCACCTCAACACCAAAACCTGCAACAGGGCGGCGAATTATACAGACGCAAAAATTTTTTAGCCAGCAACACGACTCGACTATGATAGAATCTCGCTGGGCTAACGTTGGCCTAAAATACGGAGTTGTAATACCACCTATATGTTAACCCTCATCATTATAGTGCTTGTCGCTGTCGCGGTTTCTTTTCTGTGCAGTGTATTCGAAGCTGTTTTGCTCTCGGTTACCCCTAGTTATATCGCCTCGCTCGACCAAACTGACAGTGCTGCGGCCGCAAGATTACGTAAACTCAAAGATAACGTCGAAGCACCATTAGTGTCGATTCTCACCTTAAATACTATTGCCCATACTGTAGGTGCCGCCGTTGCGGGTGCCCAAGCGGCGAAAGTATTTGGGGATGACATGCTGGGCGTTTTCTCTGGGGTATTGACCTTTATTATTTTGTTCTTCTCGGAGATTATTCCTAAATCTGTGGGAGCTAACCATTGGCGTCGCCTTGCACCGAGTGTTTCAATTGCGATTACTTGGATGAAGCGAGTCACTCAGCCCTTGATTTGGCTGTCACATAAGGTCACTCACTTTTTAGGGAAAGGCGAAGAAGGCCAATATATTCGTCAAGAAATGAGTGCCATGGCGAAAATCGGCCATGAGTCGGGCGAACTCGATGAGCAAGAGTCTAAGATTTTGACGCAAATGCTCAAGGTGCGCGATATGCCCGTCACCGCCATCATGACGCCGCGCACAGTGATGTTCTCGCTACCTGTGGATTTAACGCAAAATGAGTTCGTGCGCCAATATCGTGATAAGCCCTTTACCCGTATTCCAGTGTACGATCAGGATCATGACGATATTATCGGTTATATCACCCGAACCGATGTATTACTGGCCGAGCGCTACACGCCGGATAGTCCAATAGGCGAATTGAAACGCAGTTTATTTGTCGTGCCTGAGACCGCAAAAATTTTGCCATTATTTGAGCGTATGATTAAACGTAACACTCAAATTGCTATGGTGGTCGACGAGTACGGCAGTAGCCAAGGTATTGTGACCCAAGAAGATATTATCGAATCCATGTTGGGATTAGAGATTGTCGATTTAAACGACCCCGCGACCGACATGCAGCAATTGGCCCGTAAACTCTGGACCAAACGCATGAAACAAAAGGGAATTCGCCTCTCCGATGACGGCGACTTTGAAGCCGCAGCCGATGATGACGAAGCCAAATCCGGCTGAAGGCTAAGCAAGTTTAGTACTTGTTAATATAAAGGGAGCCTAGCTCCCTTTATTCTTTTAGAATGCAAATGACTCAGAACCGTCTGAGCCTCGCATTTTGAGGTCGCTTGGGTATATACTCACCCGCCGTAATAGAGGTAAGTTATGATACAGAGCTACAAACTCTCACTCGCGCATATCAACGATACACATTCAAACTTTGAACCGAGCCGCGTGCAATTTAGCCTTAATATAGGCCAGCATCAGTTTGATGTGACTAGCCATAGCGGTGGTTATGCCCGTATCGGCCACCACATCACTCAGGCACGTCAAGCCGCAGCACAAATCGATACCCCTTTTATTTTCCTGCACGGCGGCGACAGTTTCCAAGGCACACTCTATTTTAGCCATTTTAAAGGTAAAGCTAACGCCCATCTGCTAAATTTGCTCGCCCCCGATGCCATGGTCATAGGCAACCACGATATTGATGAAGGCAATGCTCGCCTCGCCGACTTTGCCAGACAAATCGATTTTCCTTTATTGGCGGGCAATATGGATTTAAGCCAAGAGGATGTGAATAAACTCGGCTGTCTGCGTACAGTTCCCAATATTTTGGCCTTTGATGAGAAGTCACAATTAGCGACTTATCTCCTCAAACCCTTCTACGATACAAAGATAGCGATAATAGGCATTACGCTAGATCAGATGAAGGAGATTGCCCGCCCCGATCCCGATACTCATTTTGTCGATGCCATCAGTACAACGGCGCGAACCGTGGCACATCTGCATGCCGAGGGGATTAAGCACATCATAGTGCTCAGCCACTTAGGTTTAGATCAGGATAAACGCCTTGCGGCCGAAGTCGATGGCATTAGCCTGATTGTCGGTGGGCACACCCATACCCTACAGGGGGATTTTCGCGCCCTAGGTTTGAGCAACCTGCCCTATGGTGAAGTCATCAACGGTACACCAATAGTCCATGCGGGGAAATATGCCGAAGTCGTTGGCTTAGCCGAGATAGAGTTTGATGCCGACGGAAAAATGCTAACGCTAAATGGCGGCAATTATTTCATGCTCGATCAGCAGTTTATCTTAAGTGCCAACACAGCCGTCGATGACCAAGATTATCAAGCTGTGCGTCAACAGCTCCGCCAACATCCGAATATTTTTTGGGATGATGCCGATGCCGATATCACAGGTGTTATTCGAGACATTTACAAACCCGCCATCGCAGAAATGGAAAACAAAGTGCTGGCTCTGGTGCCGAAAAATTTAGTCCATACACGCCTGCCGTCCAAGGCTTTGCCCCACGGCAGTGAAATTGCGCCATGGGTGAGCCGCAGCATGTTTCAAGAAGCTAAACTGGTCGATCCTCGGGTTCACTTTGCTCTGCATAATGCGGGCGGTGTACGCCAGTCGGTTGCCCAAGGCCAGTTGACGCTGGCGGATGTGATGGGGCAATTACTGCCCTTCGAATTACCGCTGGTTAAATATGAAATCCAAGGCCAATTCCTCTACCAAGCACTGGAATCGGCGATTAACGCCGCCACTAACAATAGTGTACGAGGCACGGGGGCTGGCAGTTTCCCCTACACCTACGGTTTACGCTATTACTACGATGGCAGGCGTCCCCTAGGTGAACGTCTTTTTAAATTAGAAATGATGCAACAAGATGGGCCGTCACTTTGGTATCCCGTCGAGCCCGAGTCTTTATACATTGGTGTTTCAACCTCTTATACCGCCGCAGGCAAAGAAGGTTATCACCCGCTATTACAGGCACGTTGGCAGGAGTCGATAGAGTCACTCACCCTTCCACAGGCATTTATCCGCTTCTTAAATCGGGCCCCTAACCTTGCGGATTTTTTGTCCCCCCATGTACATTACACCAGCCATTTAAAGCGTTCCGGCTAAAATAGTTCCGGCAAAAAATAGTTGAGCAAGCCCTGATATTCAGGGCGTTGTTTAGTGTTATAAGAAAATAGCTAAAATAGCCAATCACAGTGGGGTAAACGCTCGGCAAACCAGGTCAGCGCCTTACCTTGGCTTCCCTTGCGCCAGGCTAAAAATACCGCCTGGGCGGGCCTAGGGATTTCTACCTCACAGGCAACTAATGCCCCCGATGCCAACGCATCTAAGATCAAGTGTTTTGGAATATAGCCAACACCTAAACCTAACTGCTGCGCTTTAATCTTGGTCTGCATATTGGGTACCCGAATGACCTGACGACTATCAAATAATCCGCTCGAGCGTTGCGCTAAAGCTGTCGAACTGTCCGCCACCACAATGGATGGAAACTGCAATAGTGCCTCGGTTGGGATGGGCTGCCCATATTGCGCCAGTGGATGGGATGGATTTAGTGCAAATACAAACTCCAACTGACCAATTTCCACTAAATGGTATTGTCCCTTGGGTAATTCTCCCGTCACCCCAATGGCAATGTCGGCCCGACCCGAATAGAGCGCGTCCCAGCCGCCACCTAATGATTCTTCGCTGAGGTTGATGGTGACTTGCTTACCTAACTCGGTAAATTCACCGACCAGTTGTAACAGGGGCAGATCCGGTATGACGGTATCGATAGCTAAGGTTAACGAGGACTCCCAGCCAGTTTCAAGCTGGCGCACCGCTTCTTCAAGTCTCGATGTTGCGGCAAGGATCTCCCGCCCTTGGCGCAAGACCAACTGACCGACTAGAGTCAACTCCGCCCTTTGCCCCTTACGTTCAAATAATTTTACCCCCAAATCGCTTTCGAGTTTCTGCACTGTATAGGTCAGCGCCGATGGCACCCGAAATAACGATTCGGCCGCAGCCGAAAAACTACCTTTCTTATCAATAGCATCAAGCACAATTAAACCATCTAAACTCATTATAGGTAACATAGAAAACTCATATTCAAATTATTTGAAACAGATATTGAAAATGTTCCGATTTTCTTTATCAAAGGTCAAGTCTACACTGCTTAGCAATGGAGCAGCTCTCCTGAAATTGCAAAGAAAACTGGATTAAACAACTTAGTTAAGATACGCATTAAACATTCGTTAAATAATTTGAAATAAGGAATATCCCATGAAAGCACTTATCACTAAAACACTGACGTCGGCTCCAAGCTTGGCCCCGCTGGCACTGCGCATTCCTATCGGCATCATCTTGTTTGCCCATGGTTCACAAAAACTGTTTGGCTGGTTTGGTGGTTACGGCTTAGAAGGCACAGGACAATGGATGGCATCCATTGGGCTAACGCCTGGTTACTTAATGGCACTGATGGCGGGTTCAAGCGAATTCTTCGGCGGCCTATTCCTGTTGCTGGGCCTGCTGACCCGCCCAACCGCCCTAGTGTTATCCTTCACTATGCTAGTGGCAATTTTCTCGGTCCATATAGGTAATGGCTTGTTCCTTACCAATAATGGCTATGAATTTGGGCTAGCTCTGTTAGCGGCAACGGTATCACTAACGTTTTCTGGCGCCGGCAAATTTGCACTAGATAACCTATTCGCTAGCCGTATCAAATAAGGAGAAGAAGATGATCACAATCAGAAAAGCGCAGGACCGTGGTCAAGCTGACTTAGGCTGGCTAAAGAGTCAACATAGCTTCTCTTTTGCTAGCTACTATGATCCTGAGCATATGGGGATCTCATCCCTTAGAGTTATCAATGATGACAGAGTTGCACCGGGTGCGGGTTTCGATACCCATGGGCATAAAGACATGGAGATCATCAGTTACGTGATCTCTGGCACTATCGCCCACAAAGATAGTTTCGGAAATATCAAAACCTTACCCGCAGGTGAGTTTCAGTTGATGTCGGCGGGTAAAGGTATTTACCACAGCGAGTTTAATGCCTCAAACACTGAGCCGCTGCATTTTTTACAGATTTGGATCCGTCCAGATACCTTAGGCATTGATGCGGGTTATCAGCAAAAGGCATTCGAGCAGAGTTCACCACTGACGGCTGTGGTGACCCCAAATGGTGAAAATGGCACACTCAAAGTGCAACAAGATGCGATTCTATATCGCTTAGTGCTGGGCGAAGGCAAGAAAGTGACGCTGGACAGAACCACCGCTCAAGCGAGTCGTCATCTGTATGTGCAATTGATTGAAGGTACGCTGGATATCAATGGCACTCCACTCACGGCTGGGGACGGCGCGCATTTGACTCAAGTGGCGAGTGTCGACTTCACTGCCACCCGTGGCCAAGTCACTGCATTAGTATTCGACTTGTCGGCTAACGCTTGATCAGTGTGAACAGCTTAACGCGCAATGCAATACCGCCAGCTCGTTTAACTGACGAGAGCGGTATTGCAGTAAACAGCATTAGAGCGCGAGTGTCATGCTGAAGTTAACTAACACTTGGGGCTGACCCTGCGCTTTATCCGCGGCATTCAAAAAGCGCTTATGCTCATTGCGGCGAATACTGTGAAATCCCTGTTTTTCAAAAAAAGGCCGGGCGAGATAAGATGCCTCAACCGTTAATCGTTTCAGCGCGAGTAATTTAACCTGTTCAAATAACGCAAAATACAAAGAGGTCGCCACACCAGAACGCGCATATTCAGGATGAACAAACAAACATTCCACTTCGGCAGCAGCTTCAATCTCACTGTCGGAGCCGACCTTCAGATTAATAAACCCCACCAGCATATTATCTGCTTCGGCGACCCAAATAGTGGTTCCCTTTAAACGTTCGAGCCAATATGTCTCACTGCGGATCTCCCCCTCGATATAAGCCCATGCAGAACGCTCGGCAAATGAGTAAAATTCGCCGGAGCCTTGCATCACACTCGCCTCGAAGATTGTCGCCAGTTGTGAGACATCCGATGGCGTAAATAATCGAATCTTCACTTTCAGCCCCTATCTTGAGTGGTTAACCACTTTAGATTAACCGCATTCTAATTTAAGTTAAATAGCGATGATTTAAGTTAAATTATGCTATTCAACGGCGTTAGGCTAATGGTTTACAGAAAAGACCTTACATCAGTTTTTAGGTGGGACCATAGTCAACAAATGTTAAATATTCTTTTCCATATTCTTTTCCATATAGAAGCCTGGGATCATTTGCCCCAGTTTCTGCTGATAACTGCGCTGTATTTGAATAAATCCCATACGGGTAAACAATCCTTTAGAGAGATAGGATGCGTCTAAACTCAAGCGCATGAATCCCTTGGCCTTAGCCCAAGCTTCTAAGACAAGATAAGCACGTTCACCTAACCCCTGGCCTTGATAATCTGGGTGGATATATAAGCTATCTAAGTAACCTTGACGGGCAAAATGAGTCTCGACATTGATAAAACCGCAGCAGATTGAAGCAGATGTCACTTCATCTTTGGCTAATACTACCCACGCCTTGGAGCGGCTTAAGCGTAAATTCCAATGTTTAGCCGATCTTGGCGCCGCAGACCATGCCGCAAGTTGTGCCTGTGAGTAACGAGTATGGCTGATACTACGCACACAAAGATGAAATAACGCACTCACCTCACGGGCATAGCATGACTGATAAGGCTGGATATCGAACTGTGCAAACGCCGCCACTAGAGTGTTCTCTGTTAAGTTATCATCGATAGCAATAACGCTATTTTGCCGCCTTTCGCCCCATTGATAAATGGTAACGCATTGCACGCTAGATACAAAAACGGCCTCGAGGGTATCGAAGCCGTTAATCTTGAAGGCGCACAGCGTAGTGCACTCGATATTACTGATTATTTCTTTCGATTATTTCTTTTCGATTTGGCCGACAAAAAGCAACTTATCAAAGGTGCGATTTAAGGTCTTGCTGGTGAACTCATTCATCCACATTTGTTCAACCACAGCCACTTTGTCGCCCTTGCTCACTTCAGTTTGCGGACCTGCAGCCCAAAATGTAGTGTCTGCTTCTTTAATCTGTACATAGGTGTAACCACCACCATTCATAGTATCAACAACAGTACCTTCATGAGTCACGCCCTGCGCCCAAGCACTTGATATGCCTAAGGCTAAGGTTGCTACTGCTGCTAATTTTACCCATTTTGCCATCATGCCTGCGTTCCTTTTGTTTTGCTAATATGCTCCATTAAAGCATGCTAAAAGTAATAAATCGCTAATCTCTATCACGAAATACAACACCTATCGCAAAAGTGTGATTTTTCTTCACGCTACGGGAACTCATTTCAACAGGGGTTTCAACATTCCCTCTAAGCCATTGAGCTTGATTTCATATATTAGGGCTAGCTGCTCGCCCAACTTTCCCTGTGGGAAACCCTGCTTATGGAACCAGACTAGATAAGGCTCTGGTAATTCAAGTAATTTTCGTCCGGTATATTTACCGAAGGGCATAATTTGATTAACAGCATCGATAAGCTGTTGCTGATCCATCTCGATATCCTTGGGGAATGGCCAATATTTTGCTAAAGCATGCTACAGCAGAAGGGGAATATACCCAAGCGACCTGAAGATACGAGTTTCAGAGCGCCTAGGGTGCATCAATTCAAGGCATCAATGAACTGAGTGTCGGCCACATTTAAGAATAAACTTTCAACAAATTCGGCCCCAGATTGGCACAATGAGAATGAACAAAACCATGCTCAGTACACAGACGTTCATCTTCACCATAGGCATTAATACTGACGCAAGTGCCAGTATTAACATGTTCATCAACAAAGGCCATAACACGCTCTAAAATGATCTTGGCCAGTCCATAATGTTGGTATTCGGGTAGCACAATAAAATCTTCAATCGCTAAATGCCTTGGCCTGTCGCCATAAACACAGGCTGTCGCCACAACATTCACACGCTCATTTTCAGTCTTATCTTTAAGCCTCACCGTCACCCAATAAAGAGCTTGAGTCTGCCGCTGATCCGCTTGCTCAACCCCTATGGCAGGGTGCCCTGCAGCTCCACGTAAATTGAGCAACTCATGGAACAATGGGGCTGTTTCAACTAATTCAAATTCAATTGACATAATAGTTTTGATATCCATTTTTGCATCCCTTCACTAATGGTAAAAAAATCAAGGTGATTAGACGGCATATTATAGAAATCATAGCGGTATTATTTGGCAATTTGATGACAAGCCCCAAAGTGACAAGACAACTTTCGACTGAAAAATTTAGTATCCCATCAAAAATTAATAATTTTTTGAAATATAAAAATACATTTACAGCAATAAAAGGAATAAGTGAAGAGCGAGCACAGGCAGAGTAGGCACAGCCGTAAGTCTCCAGTAGGATTAACACCTAACAGAAAAAACATTAAAAACTATAAAATCAAAAACTTAAAAAGATTCGTATACCATTCCTCAACAAATGAACAAACAGTCAAATAAACGGCATATGACAGCATAATGACAAATTGAACTCCCGTGACATTTTATAAAAAACCGTCAAAAATCAGCCAATTGACCATCATTAACATAGGGTTTACATTCATTTCAGAGAGCAAGGTACGGTAACGACTTAAAACCTATTAACGACCTGCCAAGTGTCATCCCAAGTATTGAGGAATACGTCATGATAGTGTTAATCGGCGGCGAAAAAGGCGGCAGCGGTAAGAGTTGCCTCGCGCAAAACATTGCAGTATTTCTAACCACTGAATGTGGGGCTTCTGTCATTATGGTGGATTGCGATCCCCAGCGAACCACATCCGACTGGATCCATGCAAGGAACAACAACCCTAAGCTTGCGACCATTAACTGCGTGCAACTGTATGGCAAAATTCGTAATGATCTCCTCAGCCTAGAACAACACTATGACTTTGTCTTAGTCGACTGTGGTGGCCAAGATAACCTCGCACTGCGAGCCACTATGTCGGTGGCATCCCACATTTTGATGCCGCTTAGACCAAAACGTCGAGATTTGAAAACCGTCAGCCATATGGATGACATCGTCGCCACCTGTAGGATGATTAACCCTAAATTACGTGCATCATTTGTGATCACTCAATGCCCCAATTTGCCAAATCAAGCAAACCGAATATTAGAGGCCAAAGAAGTCTGCAAAACCTACGATATCAATGTGCTCGATGCTATTACCTACAGCCGTAATATCTACGATGACAGTGAAGAGTCGGGATTATCCGTGGTAGAAATCGAACCCAAGGGCAAAGCTGCCACAGAGATCCGCGCCATTGCCTGTGAGCTCTTTCAAGTCGGCTGCGCAGCTTCCTTAATTGCACTACTGCGCCCAAGTACACCAATCCAGGCTTACAGCACTCAAGTGGATCAACATCATCTGGGAGGACAATATGGGACTCAGCGATCTCAAGAAAAACGCTATGCCATCTAGGGGATCTGCACTCCCACTCTCTTTGGATGAATTTATCGATGCTGCAACACGCTATGCCATGGGCGAAAATCTCAGTTCGGAGGTGTTGCCGTTAAAGAGCTGCGCAGATGTCGTCAATGAAGCACAACTTAAGGTCACGTTGGACTCATCCAACGTGGTGAGTTTACATCGACAAGCTATACCATCGGCGCAATTGCAGCCAGAAACGGCAGCAGATCAAAGCCCACATGAACGTCCACACTATCGCAAGGCAACATTTTCCTTGAGTGAAACGGCAATTACACACTTAGCCAAACTGTCTGAAGAAAGTGAAATATCAAAGTCCAAGTTAATTCGATTTTTAATTGAGCAACATTATGCTTTGCCAAACGCCCTAAGGCAGATGCGCGAGCAGCAGATTAAAAAATCTTAGTACCGCGCAATCTCCCACCCTTTTCCGGTGACCTAGCATGTTTAGGTTTGCCGGTTTTTTTTGCTTAAAAAACTCCCTAAAAAATTAAGTGATAATTGTTTATCAAGCCTATCCTTAATATACAAGCAAATGAATTAGTGCTATTTATTGGCATGTTAATACTTAATCTCGAAGGTGGGATTGGAGGTGGGATTTTTGTTAAAAAGCATTCATATCCTGTTAATTGGGTTTGGATTAACGCTAGCGATGCCCACTCGGGCAGAATTTTCATTAGCACAAATCCCGCCCCTTAGTAACCAAACCCCTATCACCTTAGTGGCCGAAAAAGGATTTTGGACGGATTACCTCACCCAGGAAATGCTCCCTAAATTTACCGAAAAAACGGGGGTGAAAGTCAAGGTGGTCAGCACAGATCTTGGTACTATGTTTGACCTGCAAACCCAAGCATTACAGCTTGGTGAAGGTCGATACGATCTGCTCAGCATGGAGGCTGGGTGGGCAAAAGAGTGGGCGGCCAATGGCTATACAGCTCCCCTCGTTGAACTCGCCAAACTCTATGATCCCGATGGGGAGAAGGCAATGGAAAGCTACCTTGAACCCTATTACCCTTCCCTGCTTAATATCCTGTCTTACCACGGAGAAATCCACGCGATTCCCTACAATAACTATGTAATGGGGAGTCATTACCGCGCCGATCTGTTTGAAAATAAAACGGAACAAATCAACTTTCAACAGCGTTTTGGCTATCAACTCGCCCCCGCCAAAAATCTTGGAGAGCTGCAGGATCAAGCGGTGTTCTTTACTCGAAAAGCAGGCACGCAGCTTGCCGATAAAGTATTAGCGCAGGACTTTTATGGCTTAGCGCTGATGTCGGGGAATAAACCCCACATTAATGATGAATTTTCGAGCATTATCTGGAGCTTAGGTGGCGCCTGGATGTGGCCTAAATACAATCAACAAAAACAACTGACCCATTTTGAAATCCCCACAATTAACCATGAAGCGATAAAAGCCACCGACATTTACCGCCAGCTGATGCCCTATGCACTACCCGCCGATGATCAGTTTGCCTTCAACGAGGCCGCGAACGCCTTAGCCACTGGCAGAGTCGCCATATGGCCGTTTGCCTATAATAATCTTTGGTCGGCCTCGTTTCAGGTTGAGAAAAATATTCCCGGTGCTCGCCTTGGGGTCGCGCAGGTCCCGGGTGGCCACCCATACAATGGCGCCTATGCCTTTGCCGTCAGTTACGATAGTAAAAACCCTCAAGCAGCTTATTGGTTACTAAAATACATGGGAACCTTTGAGGCACAACGTGCCTATGCGCTTGGCGGTGGTAACCCCTGCCGAATGGACGTAGTCACAGCACCGGAATTTAAGCAGGACTCCTTAAGGGAAGTGGCAGGGGCCTTTGAAGTGAGCCATGCAGCTAACTTATTTTGGTCAACTAAGGTATTAGAACTCGGACACTTTACGTCAACAGCTATGGGGCAAATCTATCCAGAGCTGAGCCATGCTTGCTACGCCGCTAGCCATAAACAAACCGACAGTACCAATATTTTCATCGAATTAAGTGCTAGGATTAAAAATCTACAGAACACCTATGGGGAAGTGCCGGCAATTGACAAGAATAATGCCAAATGAATGCTAAACGATTGACGAGTCTCAAGCACAAGATCACCCTTGCCTTCTACATTATCCTCGGCATGGCGCTCTTTAATGGCATCATCGCCATACTCTTGTCACAACAATTGAGATCGGAAATAGAACATTTGGTCAGTAAAGACGTAGTGAAAGTGACCACTGCACTGCAACTAGCTAAAAACAGTGAAAAACTACAAATTATCACCACTCGGCTCAATCACTATGATACGGAGCAACAGCGACTCGCGCTGCTTAGCGAATTGACTACCCAGTGGGAACTGCTGATCCATGATTCGCGCACATTGACCAATCTTGAAACTTCCAACAAAGTGCAACATGCACTCAATCGCACTATCGATACCCAGCTGTATTCCCTACAACAGCTATCGTTACTAAATGATTTGACCGATAGTGCGCTGCAAGCCAAATTGCAGGCCGAGAATATTCAAGCCAATTTGACCGGCATGGCATCGGCCTTTGCCGATGAAATGCAAATTCAACTACAGCAAATCAATAGCCATTACGCTCCGCTGATCGCACAAAAAAAACTCGATGCCATTTCGATTAATATTCAAGAAAATCAAAAACTCTCAACATACCTGCAATGGGGAGAACACCTTTTTGTTCTGCTTTCACAAGTTAAAAATGTCAGCAGTATCACAGAGTTAAATCAACTCCAGCGAGATGCCATGCGCCTACTTATCAAGATGGAAGAGATCGCTATCTCGTTCGCTCAAAACCAGACTATCTACCTCGATTGGTTATCGCAAATTAAGCAAAATATGGTGGGAGATGACAATCTCTTCCAATTGTCTCGCAATGCATTAAAGAGCACTCAAATCGCTAATGCCCATCTCTCCTATCAAGCCGATGCGGCTCAAGTTGTGGCCACCTTTACCCAAGATCTTGTCAATCAAGTCGAAGGCGAAATTCAATTGGCGGGGGGTGAACTTAAAAACGACAGTATCGCATTTGTGGTACTGATCTTTTTTAGCGGGGCCTTATATTGCTTTTTTATCTGGCTTACTAGCTGGCATTTCATTGCCAAAGGCATCATCAAACCCGTCATCGCAACCCGTGACGCCATGAATGCTATCGCGAACGAAAAACTCGATACTCAAATGCCAGTAACGGATAACCTTGAACTTCAGCAAATGGTGTGTTCACTTGAAACGCTGAAAACCTATGCCGCACAAGTCAAAGCCATGTCTGAGACCGATGGTTTAACGGGTTGTTATAACCGCCGCTATTTAGATGCCCAAATTCAAAGGGAACTCATTTATGCGCAAGAACATCGTATGCCACTCGGAATTGTGATGTTTGATATTGATAACTTTAAGCAATTTAATGATAGATACGGCCATGTACTAGGTGATCAGTGTCTAAAACAAATCGTCAATGCCGCTAAATCCATACTGCAACGCCCCACGGATATACTCGCCCGTTATGGGGGAGAAGAATTTATGCTTTTATTACCCTCAAGCCACCTCGAAGATGCCTACAAAATTGCGGAACGCTTGCGGGAGAAAATCATCTCACTTGAAATCCCCCACGAAGATTCTCCCCACTCAGGCATAGTCACTATCAGTGCCGGTATTACCTGTTGGCAAGAGCCGCAGTTACTCGATGCCAACGCTCTGATAAACCAAGCAGATGAAGCTCTCTATCATGCCAAATTAACCGGGCGCAACCGTACTGAAACACTACTGAATATACCCGCTCGCTATTCGTGATCGTTAAGCCAACATTTCTACCCAGATCAACAGGGTAAATGGCTTTCTTTTTAGCCCAAGGATTGACTTCCCTCCGATCTATCCCCATTAGCTAATATATCGAACACACATAGCACGAAGGAGCCCTATGCTCGCTATCTTACTCACATTGATCCTAGGCATTGGCGCTATCGCTTGGTTAAGTTCGAGTCGTTGGCGTAAAACCTTACATCGACGCCACATCAGGGCAAAACCTTTCCCCAAAGCGTGGCGCTCTATTCTTAAACAGAGGCTACCCTATTTTCATGCATTACCTACGGATCTTCAGCTCCAACTCAAACGGCATATTCAAGTCTTCATCGATGAAAAAGACTTCGTTGGATGCAATGGTTTAGCTATTACCGATGAAATTCGAGTCACTATTGCCGCCCAAGCCTGCCTACTATTATTGAATAGAAAGACAGATTTCTACCCTAAACTGAGGCAAATATTGGTCTACCCGGACGCTTTTATTGTGAACAATCAAAGCCAAGATGCCTCGGGTGTTGTGTGGGAGCGCCGCAATGTGCTCGCAGGAGAGTCATGGGAACAGGGAAAAGTCATTCTCTCATGGAAGAACACCTTAGAAGGCGCTGCCGACCCCCACGATGGTAACAATGTGGTGATCCACGAATTTGCCCACCAATTAGATCAAGAGAATGGACATGCCAATGGTGCGCCCATTCTGCAGCACTTAGAGGATTATCGCACTTGGTCAAGCGTGCTTAGCCGCGCCTTTGCCGAGTTGGAAGTAGCGTCATCATTCGGACACCCTTCACTCTTTAGTTACTACGGTGCTACCAACCCAGCTGAGTTTTTTGCGGTCGTAACCGAAGTTTTTTTTGAAAAACCTGAGGCACTATACCAGCAGCATCCCGAACTTTATCGAGAATTAAGCCAATTTTATCAACTCGATCCGATAAACTGGCACTAAACACTTAATAAATCCTAAACAAGTAGAAATAAAACAAGGAATACCCTATGCCGACTGTGACAAGCGCGAAACGCCGAGTACTATCCATCACTTGGCTCTGTGCCACATTATTTGTGATAGCGGCCCCGATATTAAGTGCACAAAACGCAAAAGCCAGCGAAAACCCAACCATGCAAACGTTGACAATCGATGAACAAGCTGCGGCTCAAGTACTCGATAAATTGAATCAATATTCCAGCAGTGCCGATTGGGATAAGTATTTTGCCCTGTATCGGCAGGATGGCATTTTTATTGGTACCGATGCGAGTGAGCGTTGGGGTATGGTCGAATTTGAGGGTTATTCCCGCCCAACTAAAGGTTGGCGTTATGATTTAGTCGAGCGGCATTTGGTCCAACACGGCAATATTATCCTCTTCGATGAGCTGCTTAATAGCCCAGCCTACGGCATTAGCCGAGGAACAGGCACCTTAATGAAAACCGACGGTGTATGGAAAATTGCCCAATACCATTTAAGTTTTCCTATCCCTAACACGCTGGCTAAACAGATCACCACAGAAATTAAAAATGCCCTTAAGCAATAAATCGCTGTGGGGTCATTACTTTAATGACACGGTAAAACACACATTCGCCAACTGGGAGAAGTGGATAAAACTTTGAAAATCCGCTTCTTCAAAATCTCTTTCCGAAGGCCCCCTATCGGCGTAATAAAATCCAATGACTTTATTATCGACTAACAGTGGCGCCAACAGAAATCCCCTTTGAGAGACATGCTGAGAGAGTAATTCTTGGCTCTGTTCCCGCCATTTTTTCGAGGTGGGATCGTCTACCCAAATGGGCTCTTTATGTTCCATCGCCTGACGGAAAAGCCCTTTTTTATCACTTAAATCGATAATAAACTCCCGCTTCATCTCCTCGGCGTCCGAACCTAGCATCACCCGCGGCTGGAGCTGTTTACGGCTCGGTGACAATAACAGCACACCACAACGGTCGACCCCAACCCCTTCCAAAATGCCCTCGAGGACAGTCTGCATTATCAAGTTAAAATCAGCCTTATTGATGGCATATCCAGTTAATTCCCGCAGCTTTGCAAGTTGAATAGTTAAATTAGCTTGATAAACTGGTATTTCCAATGGGATCGGCTCAGGTTCAACGTTGAGAATACGTTTAGGATCGGGCAAATACTCCAGCAGCACCTTAGCACCGTAGACCTCGGCCAGCTTGTGGGTTGCGTTAGCACAGCGCTGCAAACGGATCTTAAATTCCCCTTCCTCTAACCCTGTAAAATTGACCGCTTGGGTTATGCGTTTTTCGAGTTCCACATTATCGATGACGGGTTGGGATAAAATATCGCAAAGCTTGTCCGCTAGAAATATGGAGCGGATCTCAGGACGTCGATCATCGGGGTAATTAACCGCTTGGATCAATAAATCCCCAAGCCCCCAGTGGCGGGCAATACTCTGGGTTAACTGTGAAAAAGAAGTGCCAAGGTTTTCACGGATCACGCTTCGTTCGTCCGCTGGCGTTTCACACTCTTTCAATTTTTGATCTAATTCCTCGGTAAATTCACCACCAATACTCCAAAATGCGCTTTCACCTATGTGATAAAGTAAAGAAGCAATAAAGGCCTCTTCCTGCAATTCTTCATCATAATCACTCAGCATCATCCTCGCTAACATGGCCGCCTGGAATGCCTTTGCCATCAGCTTAATCAATCTTTGGTACACTGAGGGAGCGAGATTTTTACTTTCCAGCAGGCTGGAGAGTAACTTGGCGGTAATACAAATATTTCGCACCGCATCAAACCCCAGCACAATGGCGGCTCGACTCACCGTGGATATTTGTGTGCTGCCTTTATGGTATATAGCGCTGTTTGCAACGCGCAGGATGCGAGATGTTAAGGCGTTATCATGCATCACGCTACGCCCGAGTAGAGCGAGAGAGGAGACATCATCCTTGGCAAGTTTCTCTAACGATTTTACCGTCGAACACAGTGCTGGCATTTCTAGCTCACTGATCCGATTTGTCCAGTAATCGACCCCTTTATTAATATTGTTATTAGGTTTCAACCTAGATTTGCCTCAATGAATTGATATTATTGTTTTTAGTATAGATAGGCATAAAAAATTCGCCTAGGTTCGCATCTTAATTCCCATCGTCAGCTTAAATAATGTTCAAGTCAGTTATTGCCCTCGATAAAAATACCCAAGCCAGAGCTTGGGTATTCTCCATAAACGTTTAAGCGATAGGCGCTTAAGCCTGTAGATGCAATTTAAATACCCGCAGCACTTTATCAATATCTTGGCGGCTCACATCCTTATGGGTCACTAGACGCAGCGTTTTTCCTGGGCTAATGAGAATACCTTCCGAACGACATCGTTTTGCCAGTGACTCGGCATCGACGTGGGGAGCGAGGGTGGCAAATAACATATTGGTCTGCACTGTGGCTAAATCGACTTCAAACTCATCAAACTCGGTCAGTTTCCGCGCAAAATAAGCTGCATTTTCATGGTCTTCAGTCAATCTTTCGACCTGCTCAGTTAACGCCAGTTTACCTGCAGCGGCCAAGATCCCCGCTTGACGCATGCCGCCACCGAGCATTTTACGCCAACGAATGGCTTTTTTTATTAATCGCTCATCCCCTAAGAGTAATGAGCCAACAGGTGCACAGAGCCCCTTAGACAAGCAAATAGACACTGAGTCGAAATGTGCGGTGATATCACTGATGGCAAGATTTTGCGCAGCGGCAGCATTAGCGACCCTAGCACCATCTAAATGAATTTTTAATCCCCGATGAAAGGCCAGAGCCTGGGCCTCTGCAAGGTAATTTTGTGGTAACACTTTGCCACCAATAGTATTTTCAAGACTCAGTAAACGTGTGCGAGCGAAGTGAATATCATCGGGTTTTATCGCGGCCTCGATCTCTGCCAAGGCGATAGTGCCATCCAATTGATTCATCAGTGGCTGTGGCTGAATACTCCCTAAAACAGCAGCACCGCCCCCCTCAAACTTGTAATTATGGGCTTGTTGTCCACACAAATATTCATCACCGCGCTCACAATGCGCCATCAGGGCGAGTAAATTTGCCTGAGTCCCGGAGGCGGTAAAGAGGGCACTCTCAAATCCAAACATGTCGGCGGCCATATCCTGCAAACTATTCACAGTAGGATCATCACCATACACATCGTCACCCACTTCGGCTCTGGACATGGCTAATCGCATCGCGGCTGTTGGCTGAGTAACAGTATCACTGCGTAAATCTATCATCTTATCCTCGACTTCTTCTACGGGATCCCCTAAGGGCTTAGGCTTGTGTGCTACAGCGACTCTAGCGCCAAAGAGATATTTTGTATAGTTTGCCTAGATGCATGCCGGTAAAATCAATACGCCATCTCTGCGTTAAACTTGGCGTAGCGCTTGTAAAACGATAGAATATGTCACTAAGGATCTCGTACTGCAAAAATGTAAATTTATTAGTGATTTTGACTAACACTTTTCCTACCTAAGGTGATTTGTGGTGAATATATCCCCAACACAATGCATTAAGTTTATGCTGCTAATATTAGGTTTGTGCCTAACCCCACAGGTACATGCTTGGCAGGATACAGATCAAGATGGTGTACCGGACATTAAAGATGCTTGTCCAAACACCCCTGCAAATACTTTAGTCATGGCCAATGGCTGTGTTTATGAAATAGAAACCAAGACAAAGACAGAAAATATTCAATGTGATATCAACAATCCAAGCACTTATTCCGGCGCTGATTGTCATAATATCACCACGGCAATAGTCTACTTTGAGTTTGCCATTGCAGAGGTTGACTTATCCCAATGGAAAACTTTAGCCTTAGTTAAAGCATTTTTAGAAGCGAATGACATTAAATTAACCTTAGTGGGTCACACCGATATTGTCGGAACACCCGAGTTTAATTATCAACTGTCGCTACAGCGGGCTCAAAATGTAAAACGTATTTTGGTCGAAGATTACGGCTTCGATCCAAATCGATTTACCGTGATAGGTAAAGGCATATCTGAACCCGTCGCTGATAATCATTCCAGCGAAGGGCGCAGATTAAATCGACGAGTACAGTTTATCGTCAATAATAAGTAATTTTTGTTAGCGTATATTTAGGGAGCTATTCAATGGAAAACCTAGAGGGTTTATTAAAGCAGGCACCGGATCTGGTCATGACCTATGGCTTAAAGATCTTATTTGCCATTATCATTTTCTTTGTTGGTAAATACTTTTCAGGCGTCGCACAAAAGTTAGTGCGCAAATTACTTAATAGCCGAAAAATCGATCCGACAGTCGTATCTTTTGTAGCGAATCTGACATGGGCCGTGGTGTTTGTATTCACAGTCATCGCGACTTTAGGGCAAATTGGGGTACAAACCGCATCATTGGTTGCCGTTATCGGTGCCGCGGGTTTAGCCGTAGGTTTAGCGCTACAAGGCTCACTGTCTAACTTCGCCTCTGGCGTGTTAATGGTATTATTCCGCCCTTGCCGCGTGGGTGATTACATTGAAGCTGCTGGTATTGCAGGGACTGTCGATGAAATTACCATTTTCTCCACTAAGCTGCGCACACCAGATAACAAAGTTATAGTTGCACCCAACTCTGCCATCATGAATGGCACTATCACTAACTACTCTGCCTCCGAAAATCGCCGTATCGATCTGGTGATTGGTGTTTCATATTCGGCAGATATAGCATTAACCAAAAAAGTATTGACCGATATCTTAGATAACAACCAATATGTGCTAAAAGACCCATCGTACACGGTTGGCCTATCTGAGTTAGCCAATTCATCTATCAATTTTGTTGTGCGCCCTTGGGTAAAAACCGCCGATTACTGGACGGCTCGTTTTGAGATCCTTGAACAAATTAAGAATGCACTCGATGCTGCAAATATTGAAATTCCATTCCCGCAAATGGATATCCATGTGAAGCAATTGCCAGAGAGCAAATAATGTACGATTAATACAAATGGCCAGTTAATACTGGCCATTTTTTATGGTTATAAAAGGTGTTTTGGCGTAGCTTAGTGGTTAATTGTTAAATGCGCACAGAGAGACTCTTGTGCAAGGAGATAAAATGCAAAAATACATTTCATTTTTAGCCGCGGGCTGCTTTTGTAGCTTAATGCTAATCAGCACCAACGCCATTGCCAATGAAAAGACGCAGGTGTTGATGGGCGAAAAAACCGTCACCTTAGAGGGCAAATTGCCCAAACTGACCCAAATGGCGCCGGGGTTTAAAGTGGTGGATGAGCACTTTACACCTGTTACCCTAAGTGACTTTAAAGGTAAAACTGTGCTTATCAGTGCAGTGCCAAGCTTAGATACAGGCGTATGCGCATTGCAAACAAAACGCTTTAACAGTGAAGTCAGCCATTTTTCAGATGATGTAATAATGCTAACAATTAGCGCCGATCTTCCCTTCGCACAGAAGCGTTTTTGTAAAGTTGAAAATGTAGACAAAATTAAAGTGCTATCAGACTCTGTCTGGCGTGACTTTGGTGAAAAATATGGCTTATTAATTCAAGATTACGGCTTACTGGCCCGCGCTATTTTTATTATCGACGCCGAAGGTAAATTACAATACCAAGAATTAGTGCCAAATATTACCGAGCATCCAAACTACGATGCGGCACTGGCAGCATTAAAAACCATTCAAACTCTCCAATAATTCACAGATAAAAATAGGGCTACGAAGTGCAGCCCTATTTTTATCCTACTGTTCGGAACAAACCAGCCAATAAGCTTTGAATAGATATGGGTTTACCCGAGTCTGATTTCAGCTATTCTAGCCGTTATTTAGTGCGTATGTGGGTCACTACTGGTTTGATAATCAAACGTCGGCATTGACCAATGATAACGTAACGCCAACATTCTCAAACTGAAACCCAGACTTAAACAAATGACTAGATTGATCCATTCGGTTAAGTGGTAGGTTTCTAAGGTGATATACAATCCTGCCGTTAACAATGAAATAACAGCATAGAGTTCCTTCTTAAAAATCAACGGCACTTGATTACATAGAATATCGCGGATCACACCGCCAAATACGCCTGTGACTAGCCCCATCACTACCGCGATTGTCGGACTAAATCCGAGCAATAGGGTTTTCTGCGCGCCTACTATTGAAAACACCGCAAGACCTAAGGCGTCGATGGCTAAAAATAACGTGGATAAATAACGCATAACTGGGGCAATCGCCACAGTCAATAGAGAAGCAAAAGCAATGGCTATCAGGTAATGGACATTCTCCACCCATATCAAGGGGTAGTTACCTAATAACATATCCCTTAATGTACCGCCGCCAATTGCGGTCGCACAACCAATGATCACCACACCGAACAGATCCATCTGCTTACGACCCGCAGCTAAGGCCCCAGTCATTGCCTCGGCAAGGATCCCTATCAACCATAACCATCCGATAAACTGTGCTTCTTGCATTACGACTTACTGCTCACATTAAAAGACGCTGATTTTGCCTGATAAATACGAGCTTAGATAATGATATTATTTCAAATTAATCATTAGAAAAAATAATGAATATAACATTTATGATAAGTAAGAATAGCGAAAACTCAGCTAAGCTGAAAATGGCGACAAAATGACGACAAATAGTGCATCGATGTGAATCGGCTGGCTAAAATCTAGCCACAAAAAAGCGGCCTATTGGCCGCTCTTAAGTTTTAGCCCCGATAGAGGAAAGGATTATTTATTCTCAGGCTTAGGAGGATAATTCATCATGACACTACCCACGGCCTCATTAATGATCTCTACTCTTTCTTCCGGGGTATTTTTATCGCGGATCGTATCGGCAACAGAGCCACGCCAAATCAATTTAGCAGTTTTATTATCAATTAAATCAATTATTAATGTACCAACCTCATACTCTCGCACTGTTGTTTGGGTATGCATATTGCCGCCCCAACCCCAGCCTGGGCCATAGTATGGGCTGTAGCCAAAGTTAGAATTAAAGGTATCTACATTGATTTTCTTATCGACTTTAGTCAGGTAGTTAACCAGCACATCGGCGTCTTTCGCATCGACTAATGCCATACCTTTACTCGCTAGCTGGCTATTAACCGCTTCCCTCACTCTTTGATCCATCAAGCCATCGAGATGATATCCGGTAGAGTCGGCTTTTTGGGTCACCCAAGCATAGGTTTTATATTGGCTGAAATTGGCGCTAGGATCATAATCCCAGCCCGATTTAAGCGAGCTGCAAGCACTTAAGGCGAGTACGGCTAAGCCAACAATGATACTTTTCATTTTAATTTCCTCAGATGTCCACACTGAACAAAGATAAGCCTATAGGGCTAAATTTAGCTTACATAGCAATTGACTGATCTACAACTTTATTCATGAAAAAGCGATATGCTATTCAGCTTGACTTCAGTTACAAACCAAATGATAATGATTATCAATTGGCATCAAAAGGGGTGAAAGATATGTATTGGTTTATTAGTGCATTTATTGTTGCATCGGCAATTTTTTTCCTCATGCCACAGAAAACCGCCGTCGAAGTGAACAATACAAAACTTAAATCTCCTTTACCGTTGAGTTTGTTGATTTTGCCTTTAGCCGTACTCAGTTGGTTAGTTTTCGATACTCTGTTAAATGGTGGTAACTATGCCACAGTGGCGGCATTTGGTTTTGTCTCTACCGCCTGTTTAATTGCCCTACCTAAGTTACATCGCTATATCATGCCCAGCGCATTACTCACAGCACTTGCCCTGATAGCCATGGTGACAGAACGCTTTTAAGTTTTCGGTTTTAAAAATATGCTTACTTCCCTGCAAAGAGTTAGCATTTTCTCCAGACCACTTACAGTCTATCTCTAAGTGGTCTTTTTTTACCTCCCAGAACCCCATTGAATTTGGTAAACTTAAGTCGCGTACATTCCAATGAAAGATGACTTATGAAAGCAGATCCCAATGTATCCTTAGTATACAGTACTGATAAAGGGCGTATTAGTGCCGAACTAACCCCAAGAGCGATACCCACATCAGATGGCATAGTACGGATCCATAGAGATAGTAAAGGCCGTAAAGGCAAAGGGGTGTCGATTATTTCGGGCCTAGGGCTCGATGAATCCGCCTTGAAGGCTCTTGCACAAACCCTTAAAAAACAATGTGGCTGTGGTGGAACAGTCAAAGACTTCACCATTGAAGTACAAACAGATAATCGCGAACAGCTGAAGCTGTTACTCGAGAAGCAAAATTATAAAGTGAAATTGGCTGGCGGCTGATAAGAGAACCTAGATACCATTCACCCGTGGGTCAGTTTGCCGCTACACATTTTGCGATTCAGGTTAATGCCTATCGGCTTGAACGGAGTTTTAATGGAGAGTTTGCAAAACTATTTTTTAATCGCCATGCCTTCACTCGATGGCACCTATTTTGAGCGCACTGTCATCTATCTCTGCGAACATGATGCTAAGGGCGCTATGGGGCTAGTGATTAACAAACCACTGGGTATTGAGGTCAATTCACTGTTAGAACAGATGGATTTACCCGCAGAACAGACCTCAGTCGATCTTGCCCAGAATTCACAGGTCCTCATGGGCGGCCCTGTCTCACAGGACCGTGGTTTTGTGTTACATAGTGCCCAACCCTATTGGGCAAATAGTACAGAACTAAGCTCAGGGCTGATGCTCACCACTTCACGGGATGTGTTAACTGCCATTGGCAGCGACAGATCACCCAAGAAGTTTCTCGTTGCATTAGGTTATGCTGGATGGAGTAAAAATCAGCTAGAGCAAGAACTTGCAGATAATTCTTGGCTTACAATCCCCGCAGACCATACACTTCTGTTTGATGTTAAACATGAAGACCGTTGGCCACAGGCGAGCCGCTCACTCGGGTTTGACGCTTGGCAACTATCATCTCAGGCTGGTCATGCTTAAACCGCTTTAATTACAATAAGTTTGTATTCTATGAATTCTAGAACTGTTTTAGGCTTTGACTTTGGCACTAAGAGTATCGGTGTCGCCATTGGACAAGAGATCACCGCCAGTGCCACACCACTCCTGTCGCTCAAGGCAGTAGATGGCATTCCCAATTGGGATCAAATTGGCGAGCTGATTAAAGAGTGGCAGCCGGATTTAGTCGTTGTGGGATTACCCCTTAATATGGATGGAACTGAGCAGGAAATGACCCACAGGGCGCGTAAATTTGCCAATCGGATCAATGCTAAGTTTGGGGTAAAAATAGTCACTCAGGATGAGAGGCTCACCACCACAGATGCTAAAGCAAGATTATTTGAATTAGGTGGTTTTAAAGCCTTAACTAAAGGTCAAGTCGATGCGGTGTCTGCCGTACTGATTATTGAAAGCTACTTTGAAAATCACTTCAGTAAATAAAATTACATCAAAAAGAAAAGGATAAGTTACCTTATCCTTTCTAGTTTGATGCTTAACGCGATGAATCACCGGATCAAAAATGTGGCTTCACTAAGTTTGCCATCATAGTAATATGCGCATCACTGTCATTCAATGCAGGAATGTAGCGGAACTTCTCTCCCCCTGCATTAGCAAAAATATGGCCATTCTCGCCAACTATTTCTTCTAAGGTCTCTAAGCAATCGGCACTAAATGCGGGGCAGACAATCGCCACATCCCGTACTCCCTCACCTGGCAGCGTTTTGATTGTGGCATCCGTATAGGGCTGCAACCATTTTGCCTTGCCGAAGCGGGATTGAAATGTCATCACAAATTCGTCTTGGCTTAAACCCAGTTGTTCTATCACTAAGCGTGTGGTTTTCACGCAAAAACAATAATAGGGATCGCCTAAATGCAGATTTCGCTCTGGCATTCCATGGTAAGACAACACTAATTTCTGCGGTTTGCCATGGGCATCGAAATCGGCCCGAATGCTATCGGCAAGTGCATTAATAAAATCAGGATTGTCATGGTAGGTATTAATAAAATGCAGTGATGGAATATAACGCCACTGGGATAATTCGGTTGCTATGGCATCGAAGGCCGATCCCGTTGTGGGTGCCGCATATTGGGGATACAGAGGTAACACCACGATCTTATCAATGCCATTTTGATGCATAGTTTGCAATGTACTGGCGACAGATGGACTGCCATAACGCATTGCTAAATGTACAGAAACATCATGGTGATCAGCTTTAAGTTTATCCGCTAACTTTGCCGTTTGACGCAAACTAATGTCCATTAACGGTGATCCCGCCGCTGTCCATACCTTTTGGTATAACGCCGCCGATTTTGCAGGGCGTACCCGCAAAATGATCCCGTGTAAAATCATCATCCACACTAATTTAGGGATTTCGACTACGCGGGGATCTGACAAAAACTCAGCAAGGTAACGTCTTACAGCAGATGCCGTTGGCGCATCAGGTGTCCCTAAGTTTAATAACAGCACGCCAACCTTAGCCCGCTTAGCATGGCCACTCTCTTTTAAAAGTCCTGAAAATCTAGCCAAAACAACCCCTTAAATTTACACAAGTGATTAATTTATAATGGTAATGTTATTATAAAACCGATTCGATCGCCTGCTTAAGCTCAGCGCTATCGGGCTTCACTTTAGAATTAAATTGCTGCACAACTGTACCATCACCGCTGACAACATATTTATAGAAATTCCACTTTGGCGATCCGGTTTTTTCGGCTAAATATTTGAACACACTATTCACATCGCTTCCCCGAACGGCTGAGGTCGCTAACATAGTGAAGGTCACACCATAGTTGATATAACACACTTTAGCCGTGTCTTTTTCGTCATTTTCCTCTTGGAAAAAATCATCGGACGGGAAACCAATCACGACTAAGCCTTTGTCTTTATATTCTTTATGGAGCGCTTCTAGGGCTTTAAACTGCGGGGTATAACCACAGTTACTGGCGGTATTAACAATAAGCACAGGCTTACCTTGAGTTAATTCACACAGATTAATCTGCTCTTCTGAGTGTAATTTACGCACGCTCAGATCAAGATAACTTGGACAAGTTACCGCCATGGCATTGACACTCAATAAGCTTGTCGCTGCCGTTAGTGCTAGGGTGAATTTACGCATTACTCTCTCCTTTACCTGTGCATTACGCATAACCGCTAAGTAAAGATCATATTAAATTAAAAAATAAAAGCTATGGTTAACGACAACATAGCGATGAAGTAGAAGCGATTGAGCCGAGCGATAATCTGAAAACATAAACAAAAAGCAGCCCATAAAGAGCTGCTTAACGGATTAAACTCTGATTAATCCATGTCTAGGGTGACGCCCTCCATAAAGCTTGAACTGTTAGGTTCTTTATTTTGAAGCTTAATCATCAAGCGTAAATCGTTAGGAGAATCGGCATGGTGCAGGGCATCGGCATAACTAATCTCACCATCGACATAGAGTTTTAACAGGGCTTGGTCGAATGTCTGCATACCTTGCTCATTCGATTTGGCCATGGTTTCTTTGAGCAAATGTAGCTCATTTTTAGCAATTAAACTCGCCACCCTAGGGGTATTAATAAGCACCTCAATGGCGGCTCGTCGCCCAGTTCCATCCACCTTAGGGATCAGTTGCTGCGCCACAATGCCACGCAAATTTAACGATAAATCGAACAGTAACTGCTGATGTTTACTCTCGGGCACTAAATGCATGATCCGATCGAGCGCTTGGTTAGCGTTGTTCGCATGCAAGGTCGCCATACAAAGGTGCCCTGTCTCGGCAAATGAGAGGGCAAACTCCATGGTTTCTTGAGTACGGATCTCACCAATCAAGATCACATCAGGCGCCTGACGAAGCGAGCTTTTTAGTGCCGCATCAAAGGATTCTGTATCAATCCCGACTTCACGCTGGGTAATGATACTTTTTCTATGATCGTGAACAAATTCAACAGGATCCTCAATGGTTAAAATATGGCCACGGGCATGGGCATTACGGTAACCGACTAAAGCGGCTAAGGAGGTTGATTTACCCGTACCTGTACCGCCCACCATGATGATCAACCCACGCTTACTCATGACTAGATCTTTAAGAATGGGCGGGAGTTTTAAATCATCTACATCAGGGATTTTCGTCTCGATTCGGCGCATCACGCAGCCAGGGGATTCACGTTGCCAAAAAGCACTCACCCGGAAACGTCCTAACTCCTTTGCGGCAAAGGCAAAGTTACATTCACGACTCGTATGAAACTCTTTTTTTTGCGCTTCAGTCATCAGGGACTCAACAAAGTCCAAGGACTGCGCAGGCGTAAATGCACTCTCAGCGAGGGGGCGTAACTCACCATCTATTTTCGCACTCGGCGGAAAGCCTGCGGTAATAAACAAATCCGAGGCTTTTCGCTCAACGATGACTTTTAAAAACGGACGAACATCCATCATAAATCCTTAAAACGTCGCTTGTTTGTTTGAACTCTTAGACATAGCGTCCTCACGGGTGATAAGGCCGCGGTTGACTAGATTTTGTAAACATTGTTCCAATGTTTGCATCCCGTGGGCCATACCCGTTTGAATTGCCGAGTACATTTGCGCCACTTTATCTTCGCGAATTAAGTTACGAATCGCAGGTGTGCCCATCATAATTTCGTGGGCTGCTACTCGCCCGCCACCAATTTTTTTAATCAGCGTTTGTGAAATAACCGCCTGTAATGACTCGGATAGCATAGTGCGCACCATGTCTTTCTCACCGGCGGGGAATACGTCGACCACACGGTCGATGGTTTTGGCAGCAGAGGTGGTATGCAAAGTACCAAACACTAAGTGACCGGTTTCAGCCGCCGTCATTGCCAGGCGAATCGTTTCAAGATCTCGCATCTCACCGACGAGGATCACGTCTGGGTCCTCACGCAGTGCGCTGCGCAGTGCGGCATTAAAACTGTGGGTATGACGGTGTACTTCCCGCTGGTTGATCAGGCATTGCTTATTTTGGTGGACGAATTCGATTGGATCTTCGATCGTTAAGATATGGTCATGGCGGTTTTCATTGATGTAATCCACCATGGCCGCAAGTGTGGTACTCTTACCCGAACCTGTTGGTCCAGTGACTAGGACTAACCCCCTGGGAAAACTAGATATTTTTTTAAAAATCTCAGGAGCGCCTAACTGTTCGAGCGACAAAATCTCACTGGGAATGGTACGAAATACCGCCGCTGCACCACGGGATTGGTTAAATGCGTTCACCCGGAAACGGGCTAAATTAGGGACCTCGAAGGAAAAGTCGATTTCTAAATGCTCTTCAAAGTCCTTGCGCTGTTTATCATTCATAATATCGTACACTAAACTGTGTACGCCCTGATGATCGAGCGCGGGCAGGTTAATTTTTCTCACTTCTCCGTCGACACGGATCATGGGAGATATCCCTGCAGAGAGGTGTAGATCCGAGGCTTTGTGTTTTACACTAAAGGCTAATAACTCAGTGATTTCCATAGTTTGGGATATCCTAGCAACCAGATAATTACATCATGACAACAATAGCAGACAGACTCGCAATCGCCCAGCATAGGATAGCGCAAGCGGCGCAAAAATGTGCACGCCTACCTAACAGTATTCGCTTACTTGCGGTCAGCAAGACCAAACCCATTGAAGACATTATAGCAGCCTATCATGCCGGACAACGTTACTTTGGTGAAAACTATGTCCAAGAAGGTATGGCAAAAATTATCGAGTTGCAGGGAAATTATCCCGATATTGAGTGGCATTTTATTGGACCACTACAATCGAATAAAACCAACATTGTCGCCCAATATTTTGACTGGATGCACACGGTATCGCGGGACAAAATTGCCATACGCCTCAATGAGCAACGTCCTATCTCAATGGCACCTCTTAATATATGTATTCAGATCAACATCAGTGGGGAAGAGAGTAAGTCTGGCATAGATGTCGAACAAATGTTGCCGCTCGCACAATTAATCGCCCAGCTCCCTAACTTAACCCTCAGAGGATTGATGGCCATTCCCACAGCAACAGAGAACTCCGCGCTGCAAGAGCAAGAATTCACTAAATTAAAAGCATTATTTGAAGAGCTAAAGCATCATTATCCCGATGTAGATACTCTCTCAATGGGCATGAGTAATGACCTTGATACTGCGATAGCCTGCGGCTCGACTATGGTACGTATTGGTAGTGCCATCTTTGGTGAGCGCGATTATTCAGTGTGATGCAGTAGACACCTTAGGACAATCAACTCGGCTGCTAGCCTTGTTTTTACCACTCAGCGCCCAAATACTGTAGTAAAATCCACTTACATATACTCCCATTTGGGCTCTATCGTTTAATGCAAACAGAAACAACATTATGCGATTAATCAACTAGCGAGAATCACATGGTTCAACAGAAAATCTGCTTTATCGGCGCAGGTAATATGACCCGCAGCATCATCAGTGGTTTAATCCGCAGTGGCTATCCCGCAAAGCTTGTTCAAGCCACAAATCCAAGCAAGGGTAAACTAGATGCGCTCGAGGCCGATTTTGGGGTTTTAGTTTCTCAAGATAATTTAATCGCCGCAAAAAATGCCGATGTCATAGTGCTATCGGTGAAACCGCAGTTGATGCAGCAAGTATGTGAAGCCCTGCAGACTGTGGATATGTCTAAGAAGTTAGTCATCACCATTGCGGCAGGTATTAAAGCGAGCCGTTACAGCGAATACCTAGCGCAGCCCGTTACAATTGTCCGTGCGATGCCAAATACCCCCATGCAAATCGGTGTTGGTATGACCGGACTCTTTACACCTCAATCTCTGTCTGCAGAGCAACAAGCCATCTGTGAGCGTCTCATGTCAAGCGGTGGCGACATCGTTTGGGTGAATGAAGAAGCGGACATTAATAAAGTGATCGCACTTGCGGGCAGTTCGCCAGCGTATTTCTTCCTACTGATGGAGTCTATGATAGATGCGGGTAAACAAATGGGGATGGATGAAGCAAAAGCCAGAAGTTTAGTGCAGCAAGCAGCCCTCGGCGCTGCTATGATGGCAAAGCAAAACCCAGATCTTACCCTTGGTAATCTCAGGGAAAATGTCACATCAAAGGGCGGAACCACTGCCCAAGCCATTGCGACATTTGAAGCCGCCGATATGCGGGGATTAGTGAAAAAAGCCATGGAAAATTGCATTAACCGTGCAGAAGAAATGGCTGCAACATTTTAGCTTTAACGCTTTTTTTATCGAACTCACATAGGCAGAAACCTCGATGAATGCATTAACCTTTTTGATCAACACATTCTTTGATTTGTATTTAATGGTGGTGATATTACGGATCTGGCTACAACTAGCTAGAGCCGACTTTTACAATCCTTTCAGTCAGTTTATCGTAAAGGCCACCCATCCCCTTATCGCCCCGATGCGCCGAGTGCTCCCTTCTATGGGGCGATTCGATACCGCCTCCTTCGTGCTCGCCCTGCTCGTGGTTATCGCTAAATTATTGCTAATAAGCCTTATTGCTGGCGGTGGATTCGATATTCTGCTGTTTCTCGTATTTGCCATAGTATCTGTGGTAAAAAAAGCAGGAGTATTGCTCTTTTGGATGTTGATTATTCGCGCTATTTTAAGCTGGTTTAATCAGGGCTATAACCCCATAGTGATGATTATGGGTCAACTAACAGAGCCTGTTTTGGCCCCCTTTAGACGTATTATCCCCCCCATCGGTGGTTTAGATTTGTCTGTAATGGTTGTCATTATTGGCATGAACTTCCTCAACATGCTGCTCGCTCAATATGTTCCTTACTGGGCAATCATTTAATGAGTGCCATTGTTTTGCAGCAGGGCGACCTGCTGCTTAATCTATATATTCAACCTAAGGCGAGTCGAGATCAGATAGTGGGGCTGCACGGCGATGAACTCAAAGTCGCCATTACAGCACCGCCCATCGATGGCAAGGCCAATGCGCACTTGAGCAAATATTTAGCGAAAGCGTTTAAAGTTCCTAAAAGCGATGTTCAAATCCTAAAGGGCGAACTTGGCCGCCACAAACAAGTCCGCATTATCGCTCCAAAACTTATTCCACCCGAAGTCAATGCCTTGATCGAATAAGCACACGAATATGCATTAGTAAAAAATTCCTTTGGAAGCCATAGGTCCTGTATACCCATCAATTCAAAAAGTGACCGACATTCTTTCATTGATGCGCCTTGAATTGAAGCACCCTAGACGCTCTGAAACTCGTATCTTGAGGTAGCTTGGGTATATACTCAAAGAACCCCCTAATATGAAGGTATCCAATCATGTTTCGTCACCTCCTCGTACTGCTTGCATTAACCGCGAGCCTATGCGGCGTAGCAAACGCCGAGCAAAAAGAAACCGTCGGTAATTTTGATATTCATTACATGGCATTAGGCAGCACATTCTTAACTCCTAGCATAGCGAAGTCCTACGGCATCGAACGCAGCAGTTATACGGGGATCATCAACATCGCCGTATTAGATATGAGTACAACGGGCTCGCCAGCGGTTCCCGTTGACATTACAGGCGTAGCTAATAACCTGTTAGATGCACGTATTGATTTGAAATTTAGAGAAATCCGTGAAGGTAATGCCATTTATTACATTGCAGAAGTGCCTTACCGAGACGATCAAGAGATCAACTTCAATATCGCCATCAAACACGGTAATCAATTAAATACCAACCTCCAGTTTAAACAAAAGTTTTACGTCGAATAACCTTTCAATAATCTCTATTCGGACGATGTAAAACCGCATCGTCCGGCCCTTTTGCTGTCCTTTAGCACTGAGCTTGGGTATCATTGCCGCAGTAATTGTCGCTCAATGTTATAGGTATTCCATGCAACAAATTGTCCTCGCCAGTGGTAACAAAGGTAAACTCGCCGAATTCGATCAAATGCTCGCCGCTTATGGCGTAAAAGTGCTGCCGCAGAATCAATTCAACGTCAGTGAAGTGGCCGAAACTGGCACTACCTTTGTGGAAAACGCCATTATCAAGGCGAGGCACGCAGCCGAAATCACTGACCTTGCCGCCATTGCCGATGATTCAGGTTTAGAAGTGGATTTACTCCAAGGCGCTCCAGGTATTTATTCGGCTCGTTACGCGGGCGAGAACGCCAAAGATCAAGATAATGTATTGAAACTACTTGAGACATTAAAAGACCAGCCTGCACCTCGCAGTGCGAGATTCCAATGTGTGCTGGTATATATGCGCCACGCCAAAGATCCAACCCCGATTATTTGCCAAGCCTCATGGGAAGGCCAAATCGACTTTAACCAACGCGGCGCCAATGGCCATGGTTACGACCCGATTTTTATCCCCGAACATTATCAATGTAGCGCGGCGGAGCTGAACAGCAACGAGAAAAATGCCTTAAGCCATCGCGGTAAAGCCCTAGTGCAACTTATCGCCGCCATGCAAGCCCAAGGCGTGTTCACTGGCGGGA
>NZ_PFGL01000041.1:0-11439 GCF_002783505.1 Shewanella sp. CG12_big_fil_rev_8_21_14_0_65_47_15 | reverse complement strand
GAACTGCCGCCACTCAGTCTGTATATCCATATTCCCTGGTGCGTACAAAAGTGTCCTTACTGCGACTTTAACTCCCATGGTCAAAATGGTGAGCTGCCACAGGAGGCTTATGTTGATGCGCTTCTGGAAGACTTACGCCAAGATTTACATCTGGTCCAAGGGCGGCAGCTCCATACCATCTTTATCGGTGGTGGCACACCATCTTTATTCGATGCTTTGCAAATCAAACGCATACTCGATGGTGCTAATGCGCTAATTCCTTTTAGTGACAATATCGAAATCACCATGGAAGCCAACCCTGGCACCTTGGAACACGATGACTTTAGTGCCTATCGTGCAGCCGGTGTCACTCGTTTATCTATCGGGGTGCAGAGTTTTTCTAAGGATAAGCTCAACTTACTCGGACGTATTCACGATCAAAACGAGGCACAAGTCGCCGCTCAAAAAGCCAGTCAAGTGGGATACTTAAGTTTCAACCTCGATTTAATGCATGGATTACCGAACCAAAGTTTTGCTGAAGCCATGGCCGATATCGACACAGCAGCGGCGCTGAATCCGCCCCACCTGTCTTGGTATCAGTTAACGATTGAGCCCAACACCCTATTCCACTCAAAACCGCCGCAGCTGCCCGATGACGAAGCGCTCTGGCATATCTATGAGCAAGGTCAACAAAAGCTGGCGGCATTAGGGTATGAGCAATACGAAATATCCGCCTATGCAAAACCCGGTTATCAATGTAGGCACAATCTCAACTACTGGCAGTTTGGTGATTATCTAGGCATAGGCTGTGGCGCCCACGGCAAAGTAACGCTGCCAGAAGAAAAACGCATCATACGCACGGTAAAAATTAAACATCCTAAGGGATATCTCAGTGCCAGCAACTACACCTTCGAATCGATTGATGTTGCAGAGGAAGATCGCGCCCTCGAATATTTAATGAATCGCCTGCGCCTGATGACTCCTATCCCTAAGCAAGAATTTGAACTGCGTACCGGACAGCACAGAGACACATTGACCGACGGAATGGAAAAAGCCAAACAGCGCGGTTTACTCACAGAATCCGCTGAACATTGGCAATTAACCCGTAAAGGTCATATGTTTGTTAATGATTTACTGACACAATTCTGCTAAGCCTGCCGTTAAAATAGCTAGATAAATAATGTGTTAGTGGTCAATAGTGCAGTTTAATACTATTACTGCTAACACATTTTCTAACATTAATATCCATACATTCTTGTCCAGCTTCTTTAGAATTGATGCAACTCAATCTAGGAAGCTTGATCATGCCAATAAAAACTAAAATCAGCTTAGTCGCACTGACCCTTTCAGCCCTGCTGACCATTCCCGCGTATGCAGCATCAACCTCGCCAGCCTTACACAGTGCAAGCGAACCTGTGAATGCGGTGGTGCAAACCGAGTCAGACAAAGCCAATGCGTTGTTCGAAACCCTCTTTATGGAAAACATCATGGCGAGCCCCATTTCGCAAACCTATATGGGGATCAAGCAAGACTATGATAAATGGGATGAACTAGGTGATGCCGCCGATGATAAAACCCTAGCGCGCACGAAAAAACAACTGGCGCAGGTCAATCAGATTGATGCGACCAAGCTCGATCCACAAACACATCTTAGCCTCACCTTACTCAAACAAAATCTGCAAAATGATATCGAAGATGACCAATGGCGCTATCATAATTATCCTGTGAATCAGATGTATGGCGGCCACTCTATGATCGCCTCCTTCTTAATTAACCAACATCAAATCACAGATGTCAGCGATGCCAAGGCCTATATCAGCCGCTTGAATGGCGTGCCCAAACGCTTAAGTCAATTACAGACAGTGTTAGACGTTCGCGCAGATAAAGGCATTATCGCGCCTAAGTTCGTGTTCGCTTATGTAATTTCAGACAGCCAAAATATTATCAAAGGGGCGCCTTTTGATAAGGGCGACGACAGCGCGCTACTCGCAGATTTTCGCCGTAAAGTGAACGCATTAGCGATTCAAGAAACAGAGAAACAAGCGCTAATAAAACAAGCTGAGCAAGCATTAGTTACTCAAGTCAAGCCAGCCTATAACAAGCTTATCAGTTATGTAAAAACCTTAGCGGCCAAAGCTGACGACCGTGATGGTGTGTGGAAACTCCCTAATGGAGCCGCCTTCTACAACAATGCCTTAGCTCGTACTACCACGACAAACATGACCGCCGATCAAATCCATGACTTAGGTCTTTCTGAGGTGGAACGTATCCACAATGAAATGCGCGCCATTATGAAGAAGGTCGATTTTAAAGGTGATTTACAGCAATTCTTTAGCTTTATGCGTGACGATCCCCAGTTCTACTACCCCAATACCGCCGAAGGTAAAGCCGCTTATCTAGCAGAGGCGACTAAGCTCATCGACAATATGAAGTCGCGCTTAGATGAAGTGTTCAAAGTAAAACCTAAGGCCGCCATGATAGTGAAACAGGTTGAAGCCTTTAGGGAAAAATCCGCGGGCAAAGCCTTCTATGAGCAACCGGCACCGGATGGCTCGCGTCCAGGTAGCTACTATGCAAACCTATATGACATGAAAGCCATGCCAAAATATCAAATGGAGGCACTGGCCTACCACGAAGGTATTCCGGGTCATCATATGCAGATCGCCATTTCCCAAGAGCTGCAAAATATTCCTAAGTTCCGCAAGTTTGGTGGCTATACCGCCTATATCGAGGGTTGGGGTTTATATAGCGAATCTTTCCCGAAAGAAATGGGACTCTACGCCGATCCTTACTCTGACTTTGGTCGCCTAGCAATGGAACTGTGGCGTGCATGTCGCTTAGTCGTTGATACCGGTATTCATGCCAAGAAGTGGACCCGCGAGCAAGGCATTACCTATTACGTGGACAATACGCCCAATGCTAAATCCGATGCGGTGAAAATGGTTGAACGCCATATCGTTATGCCATCGCAAGCGACAGCTTATAAAGTGGGGATGATTAAGTTGCTGGAACTAAGGCATAAAGCAGAACAACAGCTTGGTAATAAATTTGATATTAGGGACTTCCACACCTTAGTGCTAGCGAACGGCGCATTGCCACTGGATGTGTTAGAGCAACAAGTCGATCTCTGGATAGCCAGCAAGAAAAAGGCCTAATGCACTAATGCCTAAGTGCTAAGTCGTGAAACACTGTTAACTTGCTTCACGACTAAAAGCACATAGGTGAAAGCCTTAAGCTGCAGCCAATAAAAAAGCCACTCGAAAGTGGCTTTTTTATTGGATTTATTACCTACTTGGCAATAAAACCCTATCTCACTGTGGATCACTATATTTAATGTATTAAGTTCAAAAGTTTAATACTCGATGTGATTTTAGGGTACAGAGAGACAAAACTTGTCCCAGAACTAAACCACCAGAAAAAAATTACCTCAGCTATAGGGCTGAGGTAAACCAAAAACTAGGATGATGGTTTAAAAGCCAACATTGTTTTAGTTCGAAAACTTCTGCTGGCGGTGATCTAGAACTGCATTCCTGCCGATCTGTACACCCATATCGAAAGGGGTCATTTCCAATATAAGTATAGGACTCAGATCATTCCAAATCAGCTGCCGTCATTGTATTCAAATAAGAACAGAGTTCAAGTGTGCTAAACACTTTTGCTTTAGAGAAGCCTAAAAAATCGAATGTAAATACATCCAAAAATAAAATGCAACCAACTGATTAATAAAGTAAAAATAAAAGTAGAAAATAACCAAAACCACATAAGACTGATTTCAAGAACAATGTTTTCATTTTTACTGACGCTTGCTAAAGAGCTCAGCATAGGGAATATCCCAATAGGGCGGATTTCCAATGTGATCTTTGATAAATTCGATAAAAGCACTGACCTTGGGCGCAAGATGTTTACGGCGGGGATAAACAGCTTGCAATGGCAGGTGATGGGTCAATTGCCAATCCTTTAACAAAGGCACTAAGGTCCCTTTAGTAATTTCATCTTCCATCAAATAACTGGCTAAATACACAATACCTAAGCCACTAATAGCCGCAGATTTTAATGCAGGGGCATTATCGACTCTGAAATTGCCCGATACCCCAATTTCACAGTAGTCATCTCCCTTTCTAAATTGCCACATACTGTGTTCATGCCACTCGCCTTGATAGACTAAACAATTGTGGTCAACCAATTGCTCAGGACGAGTTGGCTCTCCATGCTTGGCGACATAATCAGGGGAAGCAACGAGGAGAAATTGGCACTTCATTAAAGGTCTTGCAACCATTCCCAAAGGCAATTGCTCTGACATAGTGAGCAGCAAATCAAGGCCTTCGCTCACTACATCGACCTTATGGTCGAGTAAACTCACCTGCAACTCTAGCTCTGGATGCTTCGCCATAAAAGAGGGTAAGGCTGGAATAATATGCATAGCACCAAAAGACTGGGATATACCCACTTTCAGCACCCCACGGGTGGCATCATTCAAATTATGAACACTTGCGATAGCCTGCTCTGCATCACGCAGTAGTTCTTCCCCTTGCAGATACAGCAAATGCCCAGCTTCAGTCAGACTTAAGCTTCGAGTAGTACGTTGGATTAATTGAACACCGAGTCTATGTTCGAGATCGGCTACCTGCGTACTGACCTTAGACTTAGAGATCCCAAGCCTTCTTGCGGCTGCGCTAAAACTACCCGCTCTGGCCACATGAGTAAAAATCGCAATAGGTTCTAACAGTTCTAACATTGAAAGTCGCCTTAAGCAGTTTACGACAATGATATTAACTTTCGGTCATTCACAGTGGTTAGCGTAATCATCGCTTAAAAACAACCATAGCATTGATATCTCGCATTAAACTGACTTAATGCAGAGATTTAGACCGAAAAAGTCCACTAAAGTAGGGTGTTATATCTGACTGATATGCCAGCTTTTAATTATATTTTAAGAGTATACCAAATATTGGCCTCAAGACTGTAACATTCCGAACTAAATCGCTGCAAGCCTAGCCTACACGCCACATCGACTTAGCCATAAGAGTTTTCGCTACGATTAGACTCTAGCCAATAAAAAAGCCCCTAAGCGATAAATTGACTAGGGGCGTAGTATTCAAATTTGACTCATGCACAAGGAGATAGAAGTTATTGCAGTTAACACTAAAAACAAAACCAAGGGCTATTCACGCAGATCCTTAGTAGAATTTTGCGTCAACGCATAGGGCGCGAGTTCTGGCACTTCTTGGCGTAATTGATTTTCAAGCACTAACAGATTTTCAAATCGGTCGCACAAACGGTCAGCCTTAGCTTCCAATCCCTTAGATTGACTCTCGATTTGCTGCTCAATATCTTGGCCTAAGTTGTCCATTTTTTTGGAGAAGGCATCCATCTTGGCTTCAAAACTATCACCGTCGCCAGACATGATTTGGCCACCTATGGTCATCATAATAGTGCCCACTGAGTTCTGAACAATTTGCTCCATTTCCTGCTCAAATTCGTCGTTAAAGGTGTTCTGCATCGAATCTTCCGTCGCACCTAAATAGAAGCTATCACCATGCTTGTAGGCCACTGAATCAACACGCTTTTGAACGCCTGCCATCATTTCATCGAACTTAGCACCGGCCGCATCGCCCATTAAAGGGGTTAACGCCATGCTCACCGCTTGGGATGCCAATGCGACGGCCTCGTTCACGACTTCAATCACTTCAGGTACTTGAGTCGACACTTCATCGGCGTATTGAGTCACTAACTTTCTTTGCTTATCGGTTAAGTTAACTTGTTTGCCTTCAACAAATAATTTATCGACTTCGATACGATACTTTTCTGTACCCTTCTCGCTCATGACTAATTTTTTAGGCTCTACCATAACGTCATAATTTAAAGAGACTTCACAGCGGTCATCGACGTTAGGCTCGGTTTGCGCTTGCGCCAACTGTAGGCCAGATGTTCCTAAAATCACCCCGGATAAGGCAAATCCAGTTAATAACTTATTTAATTTCATGTTGTTCGTCCTTTAATCTGAATAATTTGATAAACCTAAACTACTGAATAACTTATAGCAGGAGATTAGCAGGAGACGTGCCAACTTTATAACAATATGATTATGTTGGATTTAGGAAGTTTAGCACTAAAAGGTCATTAGCGAAATTCGCTAACTTTTAGTCTGATAGTGCTAATAAAAACGTGAGATAGAGCTAGAAAATAGAACGACCAAGACGCTGGCTTAAATGCTCAAGCATGGCAGTGCCAGCAAGTGAATTGCCATTGCCATCGAGTTCTGGCGACCAAACACAAATCGACAGTTCCCCAGGAATAACGGCAATGATGCCGCCACCTACGCCACTTTTACCTGGCATACCGACACGATAGGCAAACTCACCCGCTCCATCGTATAAGCCCGAAGTCGCCAACAGGGCATTAAGCTGCCGAGTTTGCACCTGAGAAATCAGCTCAATGCCATCCAAAGTCTTGCCGCGATTAGCCAAATACAACATGGCTTTAGACAAGTCAGCACAATTCATCTTTAAGGCGCAGTAATGAAAATAGGTGCGCAGCACAGTATCGACATCGCCTTGAAAATTACCAAAGGACTTCATCAAATAAGCGATAGCCGCATTGCGCGCACTGTGCTGATATTCTGAATCGGCCACTTGTTTGTCGAAACTCACCTTATCGTTTTGGCTTAGTTGCCTGACTAACTCGAGCATTCTGTGTTTAGGCGCACCTAAACGGCTCTGCAATAAGTCAGCAATCACTAACGCGCCAGCATTGATAAAGGGGTTGCGCGGCTTACCACGTTCTAACTCGACTTGGACTAAAGAGTTGAATGAATGGCCCGAAGGTTCTTTGCCAACACGGCTCCAAATTTCGGCCTCTTCATATAAAGTTAACGCTAAGGTTAAGCTGAAAACTTTGGAGATACTTTGAATCGAAAACGGCTCAAGGTAATCGCCCGCACCTAAGGTTTCACCGTCAACAGTCGTGACGGCAATGCCTAATTTGCCAGCATCGACGCTGGCCAGTGCGGGGATGTAATCTGCAACCTTTCCTTGGCCGAGCAAGGGTCGAACTTTCTCGATCACTTCCTCAAGTAATGCCAACTCGGGCATTAACTCCACCAAATGTCGTACAGTTCGCTAACTTCAACCTGAGAAACTTTTTGGTTCGCCCAGAATGCCTTAACTGCAGCAATATCTTCTTCGGTGCATTTGCCAATCGTTTGGGTCGCGATAATGCCTTCCCATTCGATATGACCACCGCCGTGGAAACCTAATTTGCGGGCTTCAATCACTTCATCGATAAATTTATCAACAGTTGCATCGATATCGGCTTCAGATACTGATGCATCAAAAGTCCAAGCCATATCAAAACCTAACTCTTGGAATTCATCGACACGCATTTTCTTACGTAAACGACGGCTACGATTAGTTGCCATAGTGACTTTCCCCGTTGTGTTAAAAAACTAATTAATCAATTGAAATATCTAGATTAAGCGATACGCTCAAACATCAGATCCCATACACCGTGACCCAATCTATGGCCACGGGCTTCAAACTTTGTCAGTGGGCGATGATCAGGACGCGGCACCACAGTGCCATCACTCGACTGGTTTTGATAACCATGAGCCGCTTGCATCACTTCCAACATATGCTCGCTGTATTCTTCCCAATCGGTTGCCATATGGAACACGCCGCCAATTTTTAGCTTGCGGCGGATCAGTTCAGCAAATTCAGCTTGCACGATGCGGCGCTTATGGTGACGCTTCTTATGCCAAGGATCGGGGAAAAACAATTGCACTCGGGCCAATGAGCCGTCGGCAATCGCATGTTCTAATACTTCCATGGCATCGTGATGATACACACGTAAATTAGTCACACCCGCAATAGCCGCATCGCTTAAGCAAGAACCGACACCCGGTTTATGCACTTCAATACCAATAAAATTCTGCTCTGGTGCATCTTTAGCCATTTGCACTAAAGAGGCGCCCATGCCAAAGCCAATTTCCAGCACTGTATCGGCTTCACGGCCAAAAACGTCGCTCAGGTTCAATGGCGCTGGGCTGTAATCTAAGCCCATGGTTGGCCACTGGCTTTCAATAGCTTGGGCTTGGCCTTTAGTTAAACGACCTTCTCTTAGGACAAAGCTTCTGATCTTGCGCAGATACTTGCCTTCTTCATTAAATTCAGCGGTAGTGACTTCGCTCATTTTTGCCTCGTCTAGTGGATAGCACCATATAAAAGAAGGGCATTATCCAAAGTTCAACATACAGTGCAAGCACTAATGGCGCCAAAGTATACCAAGATTATTTAAGAGTGCGAATTTAGCGGCGATTTTTGGCTTTTTAGCCCTTGTTCACTTGTCTTTTAAGCTTGTCTAAGAAGATAACTGCCGCTACACTGCGCCGATGAAATCTACAGCCTCCTTCGCCACACGTATCGTCTCTTGGTACGACAATCACGGTCGTAAAACCCTCCCTTGGCAGCAGGATAAAACCCCATATAGCGTATGGGTTTCTGAAATTATGCTGCAACAAACTCAGGTTGCGACTGTTATTCCCTATTACCTTAAATTTATGGCGCGTTTCCCCGATGTGTTAGCACTCGCTAACGCGCCAGATGATGAGGTGTTGCATCATTGGACCGGCCTTGGGTATTACGCTAGGGCGCGTAATCTGCATAAAGCAGCCAAGGTGATTCGCGACGATTATCAGGGGCTATTCCCAACGGATTTTGAGCAAGTACTTGCTCTGCCGGGTATTGGCCGCTCGACAGCAGGCGCAGTATTGTCACTGTCACTTGGGCAGCATCACCCCATTCTCGACGGTAACGTCAAACGCGTGTTAGCACGACACGGCGCTATCGCCGGTTGGCCGGGGCAAAAAACGGTCGAAGAACAGCTTTGGCAACTGACTGATGCCGTTACGCCGCAGCAAGATATTCAGAAATATAATCAAGCCATGATGGATATCGGCGCCAGTATTTGCACTCGTAGTAAACCTAACTGCGCCGCTTGCCCTGTGGCGATTGATTGCAAAGCTCAGCTGATTGGCAGACAAACCGATTTCCCCGGCAAAAAGCCTAAAAAAACCATACCGACCAAAGCGGCGTGGATGTTAGTGCTGATGCAAGATAACCAAGTCTTTCTAGCTAAACGCCCGCCAGCGGGAATTTGGGGAGGGCTTTGGTGTTTCCCTGAGTTTGCCACCCAAGCTGCCCTTGAAACCCATCTTGAAGAACAAGGGTTTGCTGCGCAGCCACTCGAATGGTTAACAGGCTTTAGGCACACATTTAGCCACTTTCATTTAGATATTCAGCCCATGATGCTTAACTTAGATAAAACCCACGGCGATAAAATCCACGGCAATAAACAGAGCGTGGGCGCTGTCATGGAACAAAACCAGTCACTCTGGTATAACATAAGTCATCCTTCCAAAGTGGGACTCGCCGCCGCCACCGAGCGCGTGCTAGCCAATTTGGGATCACTCGTTCAATCCGCAGTCAGTAAGGAATAATCATGGCGCGTACAGTCAATTGCGTATATTTAAATAAAGAAGCCGACGGCCTAGACTTTCAACTGTATCCAGGTGATTTAGGTAAACGTATTTTTGATAACATCAGCAAAGAAGCTTGGGGCCTATGGCAAAAAAAGCAAACCATGCTGATCAATGAAAAGAAACTCAACATGATGAATGTTGATGATCGTAAGTTTCTTGAAGAACAAATGATCTCTTTCCTCTTTGAAGGGAAAGACGTTGAAATTGAAGGTTTTGTACCAGAAAAAGATCAAGATTAATTCTTGTTTTAACCTAACAATAAAACCCACAAAAAAGCGCCTTTCGGCGCTTTTTTATCTCTAAATGGCAGAATAAAGCGTTACTTACGCACACCTTCAACCACAAGATCTAACTCAACATGGCTAGACGCTGGGCCTAAATCCATCTTGATACCGAAATCTTTCATCGCAAACGTGGTTGTGCCAGTAAAACCTGCACGGTAGCCACCCCAAGGATCTTGACCTTCGCCCACTGCATGGGCCTTGATCGCTAATGGCTTAGTCACACCATTTAAGGTTAAGTTGCCGTTAATCACTAAGTCGCCATTGCCTTTATCTTCAACTGAGGTTGAGGCAAAAGTGGCCTGCGCAAACTTGCCAGTATTGAGAAAGTCTTCGCTACGAATATGCTTATCACGCTCGGCGTGGTTTGAATCCACACTTAAGGTATTTACCGTCACATTTACTTTAGCCGCAGTGGGTTTAGCCGCGTCATAACTAAAGTCACCGCTAAAATCATTAAAACGACCAACAACATAGCTATAACCTAAGTGACTCACTTTGAAAGTAATAGAGGCATGTGCTCCTTCACGGTCAATGACATAGTCCGCCGCTGAAGCCGTCATCGGAGCCAATAGAGATGCACCAATCAGTGCGCTTAACAGTTGCTTTTTCATTGTATTATCCTCGATTAAATTTAATCATTTTGAGTAAAGTTGCATCTTTATCAATAAAGTGATGCTTTAATGCGCCCGCGGCGTGAATCACCACCAGTGCCATCAAGCTGTAAGCCGCATATTGGTGAATATCGCCCGCTATATCGGCTTGGTTTTCAAAAAAAGGTCCAAATCCCGGCAGTTCAAACCAGTCAAACACCATAATTCCCCGACCTTCGGCCGTTGAGATTAAAATCCCTGCAAACATGATCACCAACAGCAAGGTATAAATGGCTAAATGCGCGATATGTGCCGCCTTTTTCTCCCACGGCTTATGATCCGCCTCTGGTGCGGGCTTAGGGTTTACTAAGCGCCATAACAAACGGAATAACGTCAAAGCTAAGAGTAAAATCCCTATGCTTTTATGTAGATGTGGCGCAGTTTTGTACCAAGCGCTGTAATAGGTTAACTCCACCATCCACACACCGACTGCAAACAAACCTATGATGACTAACGCACTCACCCAATGAGTCACTATGGCAATTAATCCATAAGCCAACTGACTATTTCGAAACATACTGCGACTCCATACCCGCGTAATTTCCATCCATCGATGAAATAATGTTCATTATCATAAGTCTAAATTTAAAAACTAAAATCAGTAAAAATCGCTTATATCTTTCGAAATTTTAGAAAGTAAGTCAAAAACTGGGATTTATAAGCACAAAGCTATAGTAAACATCAGCATCCCTCCGACTTGAAAAATACAGTTAACAAATGAAATTGGCCTGAATTCACCCAATAAAAGATAAAAAACATCCAAGATGCGCATTAAACAGCCGAACGAGTTATTTGTCAGGAAAAAGCGCTTGCAGAGGTGAAACTCCCTAGCTAATATAGCCGCACTTCGAAGGAGATGGCTTAGCCAACGAGTTCAAAGTAGTTAACTAACGCTTAGTTTAGTTGCCCGAATAGCTCAGTCGGTAGAGCAGAGGATTGAAAATCCTCGTGTCCCTGGTTCGATTCCGGGTTCGGGCACCACTATTTTGCA
>NZ_PFGL01000021.1 GCF_002783505.1 Shewanella sp. CG12_big_fil_rev_8_21_14_0_65_47_15 | reverse complement strand
TTATTGGATCAATATAATGGCTACTATAACTCGCCTACCGTTGGCGATTATGCTCTAGGTTCAAATACCAAATTATCAATGAGGTAGAAGAATAAAAATTGCGGACAGGCATAACTTTTATGCCTTAATCATTGACCATTAACACCAGAGTTTAAGGAATACACCATCCCTTGCGAAGTTGCTAAAGGGCGTTGAAGAAAATAACGTGAGCTTGGCATGGATGCTGAGTTAGCTTTCGGATTCTTTATTTAATTAATAGGGGATGTACCATCGGAAGCGTTAGCTATTTTCGAATAAGCACGAAGCCACTAATCAATGCATGTAACTTCGCTAGGGACGCCGGGGGATATCCAAAAGGGGAACAAGCGTTTTTCCTCTTTTGGTCGGGTGTGGGGTGAAGCCCCACGACTTTGATTTTTATATTTGAAATACATCAACTTATTCCAGTTTCAATAAAGCGGATTAAAGCAAAAGAGCGGACAGCCATAAATTTTAAATAAAAATCTGCTATCAAAAATACACAGGGAGTAACCAAATTAAGCACAATCATAGAAGTGATCGTTGGTGGCATGGCCGCTTTTTCACATCCTGTGATCGCGACATTAGTACGTCTTATACAGCAGATGCCACGTTCGAGCATCCAGGAAAAAAAAAAGCTCAGACATCCCATTTTTGGTAAGAATGGCTATCAGAAATCCACAGAGATTAACCCAATTAAGCACTATCATGGATAGCGACCGTCCGAGGCTTAGCTGCCCTTAAGCTCTTTCCCCCTCAGCGACCAAATTTTTATCGACATTAGCCTAAAACGACTAAACTGATTGCACGAGTTTGATATTTAGATCCGTCGAATGGCTTAATTTCGCTTTTTATAATCAGCCTTTAATACCCAGGAGCGCATAATGAAACACTTTTTATCCTTCGCCGTTATCGCTGCAGTCACTATCAGCCCAATTTGCTACGGTGCTCAGTACGTTTTCCCTGCACAAGGACAAACACCAGAAACACAAAAAGCAGATGAAGAAGCTTGTATTGCTTGGGCAATAGCACAAACAGGGTACGATCCCGCTGCGGCGACAGCGGCGGCGCCAGCAACCCCAGCACCCGTAGCCACTGAATCAACAGCAACAGCAACAACAACAGCAACAACCGAAAAACAAAGGGGGGGAGCGCTTAAGGGAGCCGCCATCGCCTCAGGTGCCGCGGCAATTACGGATAATGATAAGAGTGATGCCGCCGCTGCGGGGGCCGTCGTTGGACTGGTAGGACAAAGATCGAGTAATCGCCGCGCCGAGAAAAATGCGGCTGCAACCAAGACCGAACAGCCACAAACTGCCCCAGCTCCAGCTCCTGCCGCAGCCCCAACGGCCTCCGCCGCCGAATTTGAAAAGGCCAACGCAGCCTGCTTAACAGGCAAAGGCTATACGGTACAATAATGCGGCCACTATTGTTCCCATTGAATTGGGCATAGGTTCCCTTAAGGTAGACAAGCCTATGCCTTTTTAAATGCTATGCCTTTTTAAACAAAAGTAACGTTAACTGTGCCACCGTCCTAAAGCTCCAGCTCCTAAAGAACGACCACGAAATCACTTAGTCTCTTGAAATCACTCAGTCTCTTGAAATCACTCAGTCTCTTTAAGACGGGAGAGCGATAGGACTCAGTTAACACATGTCTTTGTTATGTTGCAATCTGCAACATTTATCTTTGCTTGCTGGGCATACTGCTCGCTGGCAGCTTTGGCTTTTCGCTCTTCAACCTTATGCTCCACGGTCGCAATAAATGACTTATCAATTGTTTCAACACCAAAGTAAGCGGAAACATCTTGGTAAATAAACCAAGATGCAGCAGCAACTACACCGAAGATCAGCGGACGTAACATGATTTCTAAACCTCAAAAAGTGTATCAACAGCCTGACTATAACTGAGGTTTTTAGTAAAGAAAACTGTCAATTTACTGGCTTAAAATCGTCAAATAATCAACTAATTTCAATAGGATAGAATAAATCAAAATCCTTATATATCATCACTTTAGTAGTTTCAAAACGAATCAATGCTCAAAACGCCAAAAATCAATACGAAAGACGTTAAAAGCCACCATATTTGACGGAGTTTAGTGAACGCCAATAAATTATGCTTAGCTTAAGTAACGTCAGAATATCGGCGATAAAATCATCAGTTTGATTTTTTGACGTTTAAAATGCCCGGAAGAAAATCCCAAAGGCGCTGAAGATGGCGACAAACCATGCAAGGGATCTTAAGGTGCCCTTATTGGCAAGGTACAAAATGTGATACACAAAACGGGCCGCGACATGGGTGATCGCAAGCCACTCGACGGTGGGATCCACTTTGCCCGTCGCGATAACCACTAATACCGCAATGCCGAATACCAACAGCGACTCGAAGGCATTCTGATGTCCCGCTAAGGCGCGGGCACCAAACCCGGTTAACTGTGCCTGCTGGGCGCGGGGATGGTTATTGTCATAACCGCCCGCCTTTGCCATTGCCCAAGCGACGGGGCCTTTGGCGAGATAGGGTAATAACATGGCGATAAATAAGCAAATAAGTAAGGTATTCATAGATTAAGCTTCCTTTGATTGTTGTTCGAGTTCTGCTGTTTAAGTTCGACTGCTGCGAGTGCTGCTACGGGAACTTGAGTTAAAAATGTATTGGTTAGCGGCGTTATTTCACCATATACATGCCTTCACTTGCGGGACGACTGAATTTAAAGCCAAATTTTTCATAGAGTTCAGGTACATCGGCCATCAAGGTAATATACGCGCCTTCAAAAGCCTCACGATCTAGATAAGCCATAATGTGCTGCATAATCAGCCGCCCCAAACCTTTGCCTTGGTGCTCGGGATCGACCGCGATATCGACAATTTCAAAGTTCAGCGCACCGTCTCCAACCACACGCCCCATACCCACAGTTCGCTCGGCGAGCTTTATCTGCACGCCATATAAACTCCTAGGCAAGGCTTTAATGGCGCCCGCCAATGGTCGAGGGCTTAACCCCGAAATCTGTCGTAAACGGATAAAATCATTTGCGGAGGCAACGTCTTCAAGCACTTGATACATGATATTCCCTATTGTTTTTATTCAGTCACTTAGCTTTCTATCACTTCAAGATCAAAGCCTTCAGCCATAGTCGGCGGCTGAAAATAACCGCTCACATGCCAAAACATCGCCTCGGTATCGAACATGGCGCGCTCAGGGTGGCTCTGTCTGCGCTTATCGAGTTGGCTCAAACAAAGCGCATCGCTGTGGTTAAGGTAAATAAGTTTATGAGCGGCGCCACTATCGGTAAAAATGCTTCGAAACCACAGGCGTTGATTAACAGTATTAGCAGGAAAGTCCATCACCACAGACACACCCGAACAGAGTAGTTCCTGCACATGCTTTTTAAGCAAAGGTTTAAGGCGAGCTGAATAGCTCAGGTAAGCATCAAAATCGTTAATCTCATCGGGATATAGCGCCGCCAACCATTCGTCTTCAGAGATTAAAATGCAGTTTTCGGCCTCGGCAAGTTGTCGCGATAGCGTTGATTTACCTGCGCCCATTTTGCCACACACGAATACTAATGACCCCATATCACTCACCGTCACTTCCACATTGGTTTGCGCAGACATCTTGTCCCCTTAATCCTAGTCCTATAACAATTGCTGATTAACGCGCCTTATCCAAGGCATCACATAGGGCTTGAACACCGAGTAAGGCTCTGGGGGTCGCGCGGTGCAATAGATCGGCATTAATTTGAAAGATCTGTTGTTTTTTAACCGCAGGGATCTCGGGCCATTGGCTCCAATCAATTCCCTTCACATTACCTTCCTCTTGGCTTTGCAAAATCACCTCGGGCATTGTCAGTAACACATTTTCTAGACTCACCTGCGGATAATCACTATCGGCAGCATAAAACACATTTTGCCCATGGCACACATCGATAATCTGCTGGATCCAACTGTTTTTAGAGACTGTCATCAAAGGTGTCGACCAGAGTTGGTAAAATACTTTAGGCTCAGTTTTTTTAGCATTTTCAAGGCGTAATGCCATAAGCTGTGCGCGATATGCTGCGGCCGCTTTACTCGCCTCTTCCATATGTCCCGTTAATTGGCCTAACTCCTCAAGCTCCTTGGCAACTCCTTCTAAGGTTTTAGGATCGCTCCCATAAAGCGTAAAGCCCAGCGTCTTCAATTGCTGAATATCTTCGGCCTTATTGCCAGAATCCCACACCACAATAAGATCGGGATTAAGCTCTAACACTCGCTCCATTTGAATACCGTAATAACCGCCAATACGGGGAATGTTCTTAGCAGCTTCGGGATAATCGGCAAAATCGGTGGTGGCAACTATCGCCTCCCCTGCGCCTATGGCATAGAGCATTTCAACCGCATGGGGCGAGAGGGCAATAATGCGTTTAGCTGGCTGGGCCAACACAGTAGTCGAACACAACAGAGATAGCCCGAAAAATAGCCCAATAACGCCTTGTTTATACATATCATTCCTTAAGTAGTTAATTGATTAGCTCAGTCGGCCAGTCATAGCGATCAAGATAAGCTTGCAGATTTTTGGGCCGATATTGAGGGTCCTGCTCCCAACGATCTTTTACCGAGCGATGCAATAATATTGGCGCCTTACTGGGGTCGAGCGGACGTAAATAAGCCTGCTTTATTCGATAAAAATTACGCCGTGAATCATGTAGAGTCGCCAAAGGATTGGGACGCAAGCTCGCCTGTAAATGGGTCTCAAGGCCCAAATTGAATCGCTGCGCCTCGGCGATCATCCACCCGAGCGCATTATCCGACAACAAGGAACCGTCCCTGTCGGGTTTATAGCTACCGCCAATATTGCTATGGGCCCCCGCAAACCATACTTGCTGCATATCCATATTGTCGCGCAGTTGCCAAATCGTGGGTTCAAAGTCGCTGCGATGCTCATCTATCGCCAAAGCATGGCGAGCAATGCGTACATTACGGCCGATTTTAGTGTCGTAAAACTCGTCTTTATCTTCAAATAACCCGAGGAAGGAAATCGGGATCCCCATGGCGCCAACCGTGTCCCACACGCCAACAAACTTAATCTCCCGCGATTCATGACTGTATTGGGCTCTAAATGCGAGGGATTTCTCACCGTCTGGGGCAAAGGGAGCGCTGCTTTTTTTATAATGGTCAAAGGCTTGCTGGATAAGCCGAGCATCGGGACGTTTAAGGATGCCGCAGTTATTGATAAGGCCACACAAACAGCGCACTGTGTAGGCGCCGCGGCTAAAGCCGAAGAGATAAATCTCATCGCCGGGTGAGTAGTTTTGCACTAGATAGCGGTAACCGTCCATGATGTTTTTATGCAGTCCACGCCCCGTCGCGCCGCCGATCACTTCATCGTAATAGGAGCCGACACCCCAATCGTAAAACACTTGCTGAGGTTTGCCATCTGCCGCAATCGGGCTAATGGCCCTCGCCAGACGCAGCACATTGGTGGGGAAATCGACCTTAAGATCTTTCTCGGGCCGATTCCAAGTGCCATCGGCACAGATCACAATACGTTTATTCATCGCATCATCCTTGAGGCCCCTATGCCCAATCTCGATGGTAAAAAGCTGTCGGTACAGACGTTAAAGGATTTTATAAATAATCTCTTTTTGGTATAGCTTAAAGAAATGACACAAAAATTTGAACACTACCAAAAAGGTGACAGTTTTACGGAGTCCGTTTGAGCGCCTTATATTTATGCTGCTGATTCCCTTTTAGGCTTACTCTGTATTTTACTTATAGATGATTTATACATACCAATGTAGTCATTATTTATTACATCTGTAATTACAACCTCAACATTAAAAGACTTTAAAAGTCCCATTTTCTCTTCATCCATTTGGTTAGTGTAAAAGTATATCTTATTGGAAACAAATCCATCTGCAGCAAAGCGAGCTCGCTTATTAAGTACCCACCAAAGATCGGTTTCACTATAGTCTAAAGAGAGACCAACAATATGGACATTGCTAGAAAAAAACAGGTCAATCCATGAGGTTAAACAATAGGATTGAGATTTTAGTTTTTCTTGCATAGAAGCTACGTCGACGATTTTACTTTCCACAGTGTGTTTATAAGTGCCCTTAACGTAAGAGTCGATCTTGCTTACGGAACCACAATAATGATCCAAGCCTAACATTATTGACTTAGGGTGCTCTATTTCACCGTGAATATTCCATAGATATTTATTACCACTGCTAGTTGAATACTTCCTCTTTCTTCGGGTGCTATATACTTCTTCTGTACTCAATCTTTCAGGGGAAGAACTTAACGTTTTCTCAAAAGCATAGTCATAATTTGTAGTTAAATAATGCTCTACATCCAATGAGGCTAGTAATTCAAATACTTCATTTGAACCTTGAGAATGCATTGCTTCAGCTATCTGGTTTTTGATTTTGAGTTCATCAGCCTTTTGACTCTCAATAGCCACATGCTGTTGCATGAAAATGCGCTCATAAACCATAGTGTTTGGTAGGTTACCATTATCAAAAACATTTGAGCCTTTTATGGTATCTAACAAATCCTCCCAACTAACAGGATTATGAGAAACACGATTTATTCCATTACCAAAAAGTACAGTATTATTCATTAGGTTCCTTCATAAATATAACGTCTTAGTATTTATGCGCTGTTTGCAGGGCATAAATCACTTGTTCACTAAATCTCAAATATGGCCGCTGCCACATCCGTGTAAATGGGTATGAATGATGCTATAGGAATTTGTTTTTTTGCGGTAGCGGTTTTTTATACAGTTTGATGGGTAATCACTTGATATCGTTTTAGCTTTCTCATTTTTGCGCTTATTTTTTCTGATGAATCGCTATCTAACGACTCAAAACTCCAAGGAATACACCTCCCCTCGGAGTTGCCGCAGGGCGAATAGAGCTCTTGATTTAATAAAGAGTGCGTGAGTTCGGTCATGGATGACCGACTAGCTTTCGCAGGTGCAGGGGCGAATGAAAATCGGTGATTTTCGTGCTTATGGGCGAGAGGCTGGGACTGCCGAACTGGGGAGCTTTACATGGATGTAAAGCGCATCCTTCGAAAGCGATAGCAAATTTGGCAATGAGCACAAGGGGCTTTCAACTCCGTTAGGGGCGTCTTGGAGCATCCAAGGGCGAAGGCCTACGGCCGCTTTGAGCGCGAGATATGGATATCGAGCTGGCTATTTAACATGGACGTTTTTGATAGGACGAGCAGTCCTCCTTGGTCGGGTGTGGGGTGAAGCCCCACGACTTTGATTTTGATTAAAGCATTCAAAATACGAAACACACTTTGGGGCAATAGCTTTCTAGCTAAACGAACAGCGAAAGGGCTAGTTAGGATTGTCATTGTTGCAACAGGACGGCATGGCCGCCCTTTTATATCAGCCCCATATGGATATGGGGAATGTCACTTTATGGTTATAACGATAAAACATTGATTTTAATAATCAAATCCAGGCTGCGCCTTTATTCCTGCCTCAAAGGCATGTTTTATGGGGTTGACCTCGCTGACGGTATCGGCAAGCTCGATTATCGCACGGTGGCAGGCGCGGCCAGTGATAATCACATGCTGCATGGGCGGGCGATTTTTAAGTGCGTTAAGTACCCGCTCTACATCCAAGTAATGGTAACTCACCATATAGGTCAGCTCATCGAGCATAAGACAATCGATAGACTCATCCTGCAGCAGTTTTTCGGCGGCTTCCCACGCCACTAAGGCGGCTGCGGTATCTTTTTCTTTATCTTGGGTTTCCCAGGTGAATCCGGTGCCCATCACATGAAATTCGACTCCAGCACCTTCGAGCAGATTACGCTCACCGCACTCCCAAGTACCTTTAATAAACTGCACCACAGCGGCTTTTTTGCCATGGCCAACGGCGCGGGCAACAGTGCCAAAACCTGAAGTCGACTTGCCTTTGCCATTGCCCGTTAAGACTAACAGAATGCCTTTTTCATCCTGGGCGGCGGCAATTTTAGCATCCACACTCGCTTTCACTTTCTGCTGGCGAGCCCTGTGGCGTTCGGCCTTTAATTGCGCCTGGTCATTATCGTTTGTTGTTGTCATGGTCTGATGTTCATCCTACGGCTTAACTGATGCGGTTAAGATTGTCTGTAATTGTGGTAAGTCTAAGTGTTCGGCTAATACATCGGCCAAACGATCCAGTTGTTGTTCTCGTATCTGATTGATATCGATTGCTTTAGCATCGTTTAATCCCGCCCATTGCAGAAGCAACTGGCAGGCATCAGGGCTATCGAATAGTCCATGCAAATAGGTGCCTAACACTTGTCCGTCCTCACTTAAACAGCCATCGGCAAAAGGCATATCCACCCGTTCGTCAAGGCAGTTCTCACTTCTCAACCATAATGGGGCTGGTCTGTCGGCGATACTTGAGCCTAGATACTGGGACTCACCACAGTGGATCTCATAACCTTTTACTGTAACTGTCTGCCCTAGCAGTTTCAGATCACCTGCGACGCTACGTAACTGTTTTTCCGCCTTAAATTCGGTGGTAATGGGTAAATATTCCAATCCTTGACTAGTGCCTAAGACGTCTTCAATCCCTAAGGGATCGGCAATGGTTTCGCCCAGCATTTGATAACCACCGCAAATCCCCAGCACTTTACCGCCATAGCGCAAATGCTTGGCAAGCTGCTGATCCCAACCCTGCTCGCGCAAAAAGGCCAAATCGGCTCGTACATTTTTACTGCCGGGCAGGATCAATAAATCGGCGGCAATATCTTGCGTCTGAGCTAACGTCTGAGTCTGCAGTGACACATAGTCAAAATCAATATCGGGATGCAGCCTAAGCGGATCAAAATCCGTATGATTGCTGGTGCGTGGATATACTAATACCCGCACCTTAAAGCGACTCTTCGACTGCTTATTGGGCGAATCTATCAGCGCATCTTCGGCATCTAAATGCAGATCATGCAGGTAAGGCAGTACACCTAATACCGGCTTTTGGGTATAGGCTTCGAGCCAGTCGAGCCCTGATTGCAACAGGCTAATATCGCCCCGAAAACGATTGATCACAAAGCCCTTTACCCGCGCCTGTTCCGACTCGGATAACAGCGCTAAGGTGCCCACCAAATGGGCAAATACGCCGCCTTTATCGATATCGGCAATGATGATCACAGGGCAATCCACCGCTTCGGCAAACCCCATATTGGCAATATCACCTTCACGCAGATTAATTTCAGCCGGGCTGCCCGCGCCTTCGACCACTATGGTGTGGTATTGAGTTCGTAAGCGCGCGAAGGACTCCAGCACAGCGCCGAGTGCCATGGCTTTGTAATCTTTAGATTGAGGTCCAAAAAAGGCCGAGGCTTCGAGCGTCGTTAACGCTTTACCCTGCACAATAATCTGCGCGCCCGTATCTGAGCTAGGCTTAAGCAGAATAGGATTAAAATCCGTATGGGGCGCAAGATAACAGGCCGCAGCTTGCAGCGCCTGTGCTCGGCCAATCTCGCCGCCATCGATTGTCACTGCGCTATTGAGTGCCATATTTTGCGGCTTAAAGGGCGCCACCTTAATCCCCTCACGGGCGAGTAAACGACAAATCCCCGCCACCAGCGTGCTTTTACCCGCATCCGAGGTTGTGCCCTGCACCATTAATACCTTGGCGCCTTGGGGCAGTGTTTGAGGCAAGGTCGACGTTGACGCTTTATCGGTTGCCGTGGGATCGGGCGCTTTGTTTGAATGCATGGGCAAGCACATCGCTCAATAGAGGAAAATACGATAAACGGATCATCTTTTAATACGAACTAAACGCTAAAGCGGCACAGGATAAAATCTACTAACTCGATTTAAGCACCAGCGGTAAACCCGCCACCACTAAGGTCACATTGTCCGCTACCGCCGCAACGGCTTGATTGAGCCACCCCGCCTCGTCGACAAATTGGCGACTGAGTTCCCCTAAGGGCACAATGCCAGAGCCAACTTCATTACTGATTAAAATCACCACACCTTCAAGGGTATTTAATCCATCGACAAAGGCGTTTTTTTCCTGGCGCCAATGGGCTAAGGCATCGCGTTTTGAGACTGATGTTGCAAAATCGACGGCAAAATCCGCTTCGGTCGAGGCTGGTTCGTCCTCGGAACTGGCGGCGAGTAATTGATTGGTTAACCAAAGTGTTAAGCAATCCACCAGAATCACGCGACCCGGTTTAGCTAAACCTGTTAGCTGGGCGGTTAATGCCAAGGGCTCTTCGATGAGTTGCCAGTCGATATCATCCTTGGCGCGTCCATCCTGATGCAAATGAATGCGGCTAGCCATTTCGGCATCCAATGCCTGCGCTGTCGCCACATAGCAGGCATCGAATCCTAAGGTCGTATACTGGCGCACTAAGGCTTCACCGTAACGGCTCTTGCCGCTACGGGCGCCGCCTAGCACTAAATGGATCACAGTATGCTACCCACAACCAGCAGCACGAAATAACACACTATTTCAGATATTTGCTGCGCTGCACCTAGGGTATCCCCCGTATAACCGCCAATCTGGCGTCTAAAAATAACCACAAATAATCGACGCAAACCTATCATCACTAATAATAGGGACAGTGCGGCTAAGCCCTTGAGGAAAAGCAACACCAACACACCGCTGGCAACTAGGATAAATAACTCATTAATGCCTTGATGTTGCGATAATGGCTTAGACTTGCTGGTCTCATCGTCACGCACATATTTTTCGGTAAAGATAATACTCGCGGCGACCACGCGGCTCACAGTGTGAGCGACAATCATCGCCGACCCAGCGACCACTGGGTCATAGAGTGCTAATTCTACTAATAATTGCCACTTGAGCATCAGGACTAACATCAAGGCCAAAGCACCATAACTACCAAGGCGCGAGTCCTTCATAATCCGCAGCTTGTCTTCCGCCGTCCAACCGCCACCGAAACCATCGAAGGTGTCGGCTAAGCCATCCTCGTGAAATCCGCCGGTAAGCAAAACGCCGGTCACCATGGCGAGGAGCACAGACACCCCGGCGGGCAACCAGTTTTGCGTCAGCCAAAATACAATGGCACTCAACAGTCCTACCAGCAAACCCACTAAACCAAAGTAACGGCTGGCTTTATTGAGTTTGTCGGCATCGACTTCGACCCATTTGGGCATAGGAATGCGGGTAAAATAGCCCATGGCAACTAAAAACAAATCTATCTCTTTGTGCCAGCTTTCGCGTTCTGACATAAAGCATCCTTAGTGAATTAACACTTGCTGCAAGGTTTAAGGTTAAAACGGTTGGCTAAAAGTTATTATTTTAAATAAGCAACTTAGCAGCGCACATCATACAACAGCCTCAATACCTGCATCACTAAAACTCGCCATTTGATTGTAAAAATTTACTGCGGCTTGGATCAGCGGCAATGCCAAGGCGGCCCCAGTCCCCTCACCTAATCTCAGACCAAGGGATAACAAAGGCTTAGCCTGTAAATAGGCTAACATACGCTGATGCCCTTGCTCCTCGGACTGATGGGCAAAAATCAAATAATCACGTACTTTGGGGTCAATTTGCACTGCGACTAATGCCGCGGCTGTGGCGATAAAACCGTCCACAACCACCAGCATATTACGTTCGGCGGCGGCCAACATGGCCCCGGTCATCTGCACTATTTCAAAGCCACCGAGGCAGGCGAGCACTTGTTTGGGTCCTGTCAGCGCGCTTTGATGCAATAGCAGCGCGAGTTCGACCAGAATCAATTTACGCGCTAAGGTTTCGCTATTAATGCCCGTACCACGGCCAACGCAAGCGGCCACATCGAGTTGCATGACTGCCGCCATAATGGCAGAGGCAGCAGAAGTGTTACCTATGCCCATCTCGCCAAAGGCGACCAAATTACAGCCCCCTTGGTGGTGGCGTTCGATTAACTGCCGCGCCATGGCAAAGCCCTTATCTACGGTTTCAAGCGCCATAGCGGGCTCTAAGTGAATGGCGCCTGTCCCAGCACCAAGGCGCTGATCGATAATGCCTTCAACACCTTCAACCGGCGTTAACATACCGCAGTCAATCACTTCGAGCGTAAACCCCAGCTGACGGCAGAACACATTGATCGCCGCGCCGCCGTGGGCAAAGTTTTGCACCATTTGGCGGGTCACTTCGCTAGGCGCAATCGACACCCCTTCTGCGGCAATACCATGATCGCCCGCAAATACCAACATGGTCGGTTTTACTATCTGCAATTGCTGCGGCCCTTGTATGCGGGCAATTTGCAATGCTAAGGATTCGAGCTGGCCGAGGGCGCCGGGCGGCTTAGTCTTAAGGTCTATTTTCTGTTGAATTATCTGATCTTGTACTTTGCTCACAGGGCTTATTTGAAACGAAACGGCTGATTGAGACATTCACACTCCACTTGCCAATCCAAATTGAATCACTACGACGCATCCCACGCCGATTTTCCATACGTCTTAAGCATTAAATTAACTGGTCACTTTTCGCCGACGCAGAATAAGCAAAAAGAAAAAACTGCCTATCGCGGCGGTGATAATGCCCACGGGTAACTCTTGATTACCGAGCACACAACGGGCGAGTACATCTATCCACACCATAAATAATCCCCCCACCAAGGCGGTTAACACTATGGGCTGGCGGCCGGGGAATAATAAGCGCACCGAGTGGGGGATCATCAATCCGACAAAGCCAATCCCGCCACAGGTAGCGACTAAAATCGCCGTAATTAAAGAGCAAAGTAACAGCATATTGAGTCGCAATTTGGGCACATTCACCCCTAAGGTATGGGCGGTTTCATCCCCGGCCTGCAATGCCATGATCTGCCGTTTCATGCCTAAAATGATCAGCAGACTCGCACCGACCACTAAGGTCGGTAAAATCAACAGCGGCCAACTGGCCTTAGCAAAACTGCCTAAGCTCCAAAACAGCACCGATGCCGTAGCCTGTGGGCTAGCAAAATACAGCAGCAAACTGGTTAAAGCGCCAAACATAAAAGAGGTCGCCACACCGGAAAGCAACATGCGCTCCACTTGGCTGTTGAGCCCAAGCCCCGACAAGGCAAGCACAATCAGCACAGATAAACTGGCGCCAATAAAGGCGCCAAAGGGCAAGCTAAACCACAGTAAACCTGCAAATACCCCAGAACCACTGAAGATCCCCGTATTGACAACAACCCCGACACTCCCAAATAAACCAGATCCTGTGAAGAGAGTGAGCATCACGACAGCGCCAAAGGAGGCGCCCGAACTAATACCGAATAAATAGGGATCGGCCAGTGGATTGCGGGTCACGGTTTGCAGCACACTCCCCGCCAGAGACAACCCCGCCCCCGCCACAAAGGCGAGTAAAATTCGTGGCAGCCTGAGTTCCATCACAATGCGCTCTGTGATGCCATTCACATTCGTTGGATTAAGAGTGCCAAAGCTCTGGGGTAACTTAGTGATAAACACATGCAATACATCTAAAAAACCAATAGTCGCCGCCCCAAAACTCGCCGCGGCGATTGGCGTTAATATCCCTAGGACCACGAATCCTAGGATCAACCATTGCTGTTGTGTTAACGGTGTCAAAATGCGATTAACCATACTGCCGAGCATATGTGTCATTGCGTGCTTCATTTATCCCCCTCAAGTCCGCAGGGGTAAAGTTCGGGTGTTTGCGCCCCGTCTAAGGTCTGCTTCGTTTGATAACCATAAAAGTAACTAATCAAAGGATTGCCATGTTGTGGATGGCTCGATACCTGAGCACAGACACCGAATACATCGGCGATACGGGCCTCGGTTAACACTTCGGTCGGTGTACCCATGGCACTCACTGAACCCTTATCGAGCAATAGCAAACGGTCACACAGGGCGCTGGCTAAATTGAGATCGTGGATTGACGCTAACACGCTAATACCAAGACTCCTGACTAATTCGAGGATTTGGATCTGATAACGCACATCGAGATGATTGGTGGGCTCATCTAAAATCAGTAACTGTGGCTGCTGGACTATGGCGCGGGCGATAAGGGCACGCTGTTTTTCGCCGCCGGACAAACGCTCATACTGTTGGTGCAGTTTTTGGCTTAGTCCCACCTTTTCCAGTGCCTTAACGATCTTTTGCCTGTCATCGCTAGAATTGGTGTCGAACATGCCCTTATGGGGCGTTAATCCCATCGCCACCAATTGCTCGGTCGTCATATCAAAATAATGGGGAGTATCCTGCTGTACAACGGCAACTTTGCAGGCGAACGCCTTGGGCGATAGTTGCTCAATATTTTGATTAAAAAGACTAATACTGCCATGGGTTGGGCGTACAAAGCGGTAAATACAACGCAGCAGACTCGACTTGCCCGCACCGTTAGGGCCAATAAGCCCCAGCATCTGGCCGGTTTGCAAAGCAAAACTAATATCCGCAAGAATGGTTTTCCCCTCGATAACCCAGCTCAAATCGCTCACCTTGAGCGCGGTATCCGGGATAGAGGTTTTCGTTGGCTGTAATGGGGATGGCTTCACTGAGACACAACCCCCACGTAAAAACAAACCTTTGCCCAAAAGGCCAATATAGTCATCGTATTCTGCTCCCTCGAGTTACCCGCTCGAGAACTAAGGCTGCATGCAGCGATAACAGCAATAGGCAGGTCTCCTGACTTGTAGGGGAAGAAGGGGCTAGGTTCTAGGTTCTTCTTTTACTACTCACAGTTGCGGGTACAGTTCGGGCTGGCTGACGGGCAGCGCCCCGATTCCCTATTATGTATGGGTTGATATGCTCGGGTTTTCACGACTGATCGCAGTAGCAAAATATCCAAGAGTACATTCCCAACACCTATTGCTGCGATGTTTCCGCTTAAGCAGGAACATCAAGAAAATGCATTATCCTATATCTAGCGGGTAAGGCAATGCCGTTTAAATGATAAAACGCTGATATTAATTGGGTTAACAAATAAACCAGCACAGACAAGGGATTTCCCGCATCAAGTGCACATTGACTTGGCACTAGGCCAGTCTAAACGCCAATAACGCTCACCGAGTGCATCTTCGAGCACATTGATGCCCACCACAGCGGCCTCTGGCAGTGTCAACTGGCTATAAAAACCTGGCACCTGCACCGCCCCAAGCGCCCTTGCCATTAAATGACGGAGCACACCGCCATGGCTAATGACCCAAATCGTGGTGACTTGTGTAGTATTAGCGTCGACGGTTAATGTTTTGCTTAACTCAGCAGGGGGGGCTTGATAGTGCTGTGGCATTCCAGCAAAGGCTTGATCCAAAATCCCCTCGATGGTGGCATTTATCCGCTGCTCAAAACTCGCCATTGATTCCCCTCGGGGTGGCGGTGCGAGCCATGGATTTTGCCAATAGGCCGCCAGCAATTCGCCTTCTTGTCGATATAGTTCCTCGAGTGTGCGCCCATCCCAATCGCCAAAATCGAGTTCCTGCAAGCTATCGAGCAGGGTGACAACCAAGGGGTTAGATACATGCGGATTTTGCCCCTTCTCACTCAATGAATCCGCAAACGCCTTAGCAAATTCGGCGCAGCGCCTCGAGGTGGAGCTATAAATCCCATGGAAAATCCCCGGCCGCGCCTCTATGGCCGCCGACATTTGCCGCCAACCCTTCTCGCTCAGGGGCACATCAACGCGGCCGCGAAGAATCGCTCCGCCCTCGCATTCCCCGTGGCGTAACAGTAATAAGCGAACTTGTTTCATATTTGACTTTCATCTTGCCCTGACAATCCGATGTCGCGTATTATGGACGTCTATACGTTTAAATGTCCAAAACAAAACGAACGACATCCAATAATAAAATGCAATTTGTCACCGGATTGCGTACTTTGGACTCAACTTAGCTGTAGTAAAGGTAATCATTTTATGGCGATATCACCCCATCGAGCAGGCCAAATACTGGCAGACATTCGCAACCAACTGTCGAAGCGCATCCTGATCTTAGACGGCGCCATGGGCACTATGATCCAAGGCTACAAGCTGGAAGAAGCCGATTATCGCGGCGAGCGTTTCAAGGATTGGCATACCGATGTAAAGGGCAATAACGACCTTTTAGTCTTAACTCAGCCACAGATCATCAAACAAATTCACACTGACTACTTAAATGCCGGTGCCGATATTATTGAAACCAACACCTTTAACGCCACCACTATCGCCATGGCCGACTACGATATGCAGTCGCTGTCCGCCGAAATTAACCGTGAAGGCGCGCGCCTTGCACGGCAGGCCTGTGATGAAATCGAGAAGACCACGGGGATCCCACGCTATGTCGCCGGTGTGTTAGGGCCCACTAACCGTACTTGCTCGATTAGCCCAGATGTGAACGACCCAGGTTACCGTAATATCAGCTTCGATGAGTTAGTGACCGCTTACAAAGAATCCACTAAGGCGCTGATTGAGGGCGGTGCGGATATCATTATGGTCGAGACCATTTTCGATACCTTAAACGCTAAGGCCGCACTGTTTGCGATTGAATCTGTCTTCGATGACTTATTTGGCGCCAATTCACCAGCGCGTTTGCCGGTGATGATCTCCGGCACTATTACCGATGCCTCTGGCCGCACGCTTACAGGCCAAACGACCGAAGCCTTTTATAATTCCCTGCGCCATATCAAGCCCTTATCTATCGGCCTTAACTGTGCACTTGGGCCAAAAGAGCTGCGCCCCTACGTCGAAGAATTGTCCCGTATCAGCGAATGTTATGTGTCGGCGCACCCGAATGCGGGTCTACCCAACGAGTTTGGCGGCTATGATGAAACCCCGGAGGACATGGCGAATGTGATCGAAGATTGGGCCCGTGAAGGCATGCTCAACATTATCGGCGGTTGCTGTGGTAGTACGCCTGAACATATTCGAGTTATTCGACAAGCGGTTGAAAAATATGACCCTCGCGTATTGCCCGACATTCCCGTTGCCTGCCGCCTTGCGGGTTTGGAACCGCTCACTATCGATGCCCAAACGCTATTTGTAAACGTAGGTGAACGTACCAACGTCACTGGCTCGGCCAAGTTTTTAAAGCTGATTAAAGAAGGCAAGTTCGAGCAGGCGCTCGATGTCGCCCGTGAACAGGTTGAAAGCGGCGCGCAGATCATCGATATCAACATGGACGAAGGCATGCTCGATGGCGTGGAGATCATGCACAAGTTTTTAAACTTGATTGCCTCCGAGCCGGACATTAGCCGCGTGCCGATTATGATCGACTCCTCTAAGTGGGAAGTGATTGAAGCTGGCCTCAAATGTATTCAAGGCAAGGGCATAGTTAACTCTATCTCCTTGAAGGAAGGCGAAGCCAAATTTATCGAGCAGGCGACCTTAGTCAAACGCTATGGCGCCGCAGCCATTATTATGGCGTTCGATGAGCAAGGTCAGGCCGATACTAAGGCGCGCAAGATAGAGATCTGTACCCGCGCCTACCGCGTGCTGGTCGATAAGGTCGGCTTTCCGCCCGAAGACATTATCTTCGACCCGAACATTTTTGCGATTGCCACGGGTATCGATGAGCACGATAACTATGCCGTCGATTTTATTGATGCCATTAAAGCGATTAAAGCTACCCTACCCCATGCAATGATCTCGGGCGGCGTGTCGAACGTGTCATTCTCGTTCCGCGGTAACAACCCTGTGCGCGAGGCGATCCACGCGGTATTCCTCTACCACGCCATCAAAGTCGGCATGGATATGGGGATTGTCAACGCGGGCCAGTTAGCGATTTACGATGATATCGACCCCGAACTTAAAGAGCGGGTCGAAAATGTAGTGCTCAACCAGCCCTGCCCAGTCGAAGGCTCGAGCAATACCGAGCAGCTACTTGAAATCGCTGAAAAATTCCGTGGAGATGGTTCCACAGCCGCCAAAAAAGAAGATTTAGAATGGCGCTCATGGCCAGTTAATCAACGTTTAGCCCATGCGCTGGTGAAAGGCATTACCGAATTTATCGATGAAGATACCGAAGCTGCTCGCCAAGTCGCCTCCCGTCCGCTGGATGTGATTGAAGGCCCGCTGATGGATGGCATGAATATCGTCGGCGACCTATTTGGCTCGGGCAAAATGTTCCTGCCACAGGTGGTGAAATCCGCGCGGGTGATGAAAAAGGCCGTGGCCTACCTCAATCCCTTTATTGAAAAGGAAAAGGTCGCAGGCCAGTCTAACGGTAAGATTTTGATGGTGACCGTAAAAGGCGATGTGCACGATATCGGCAAGAATATTGTCGGCGTAGTGCTCGCCTGTAATGGCTTTGAGGTGTTCGATTTAGGCGTGATGGTCTCGGTGGAGCGGATTCTTGAGGCGGTGAAGGAGCATAATATCGACATTATCGGCATGTCGGGGCTGATTACTCCGAGCCTCGATGAGATGGTGCATAACGTGAAAACCTTCCACCGCGAAGGCTTGACGATTCCGGCGATTATCGGCGGCGCGACCTGCTCGAAAATCCATACCGCGGTAAAAATTGCGCCCCATTATCCCCACGGCGCCATCTATATTGCCGATGCGTCCCGCGCCGTGCCTATGGTCAGTAAACTGGTGAATAACGAAACCCGCCAAGCGACTATCGATGAAACCTACGCCGAATACGACGATATGCGCACTAAGCGTTTATCCCAGGCCAAGCGCAAAGAAATAGTGTCACTCGAAGCGGCCCGCGAAAATCGCTGCCAACACGATTGGGCCAATTACACCCCGTTCAAACCTAATGTGCTCGGTCGCCAAGTGTTTGAAGACTATCCATTAACTGACTTAGTTGAGCGTATCGACTGGACGCCGTTTTTCCGCGCCTGGGAACTCCACGGCCATTATCCCGAGATTTTAAGTGACAAAATTGTCGGTGAAGAAGCGCAAAAGCTGTTCGCCGATGGTCAGGCGATGCTGAAAAAAATCATCGATGAAAAATGGCTCACCGCCAAGGGCGTGATTGGGCTGTTCCCCGCCAATACGGTTGGCTTCGATGATATCGAGCTCTATACCGATGAGTCGCGCACCACAGTTGAAATGACCACCCATCATCTACGGATGCAGCTTGAGCGGGTCGGTAACGATAACTTCTGCCTCGCCGACTTTGTGGCGCCAAAAGATAGCGGCGTCGCCGACTATATGGGCGGCTTTGCCGTGACCGCAGGCCATGGGATTGATGAGCATGTCGCCCGTTTTGAAGCGAACCACGATGACTACAACGCCATTATGCTCAAATGTTTAGCCGACCGTTTAGCCGAAGCCTTTGCCGAACGGATGCACGAGCGCGTTCGTAAGGAGTTTTGGGGTTATGCCGCCGATGAAGCCTTAGATAACGAAGCCTTAATCCGCGAGAAATACAAAGGCATTCGCCCCGCACCGGGTTACCCCGCCTGCCCCGACCACACCGAAAAAGGCTTGTTATGGGACTTGCTTAAGCCCGATGAAACCATCGACTTAAACATCACCGAAAGCTACGCCATGTTCCCCACAGCGGCGGTATCGGGCTGGTATTTTGCCCATCCAAAGTCCCGCTATTTTGGCGTGAGTAATATTGGCCGCGATCAGGTGGAGGATTATGCGAAGCGTAAAGGGATGACTATTGCCGAGACGGAGAAGTGGCTAGCGCCAGTGTTGGACTATGACCCTGAATAGGGAGTGATCCAGAGTAATCTGGATCGGACTTACGCTAACGCGGTTTGAAAAGCTGATTCAAACTTCGTTTGAATTTTTAAATCAAAATCAAAGTCGTGGAATTCCATTCCACACCAGGGCAAGAGGGGGATCAACAGCAATCCCCCTCTTGCATCTCCCCTTGCCGAACAACGTCCTTGTCTAACAGCCAGTTCGCCATCCCTGGCTCTCGTTCGAAACGCTGCTACGCAGCACTCACCCTAGCGAAGTTACATGCATTAGAGACTGACCTTGGTCTTATGGATAAATTGCTATCGCTTCCGATGGGTCAGCTTTACATCCATGTAAAGCCCTCCAGTTCGGCAATCCCTGCCTCTCGCTCATAAGCGCGAAAATCACCGATTTTCATTCGCCCCTTCCCCGAAAGCTAGCTCGGCATCCATGCCGAGACTCACGCAATTTATTCCAACGCCCCGCGGCAACTTCGCAGGGGATAGGTGGACTTCTGTGGCATTAGGATAAAGTTTCCGCATTGAAAGAGTTATATATGTCCTGTCTTTTTCTGTCCTATCTTTTCCGTTTATGATTCAGCGAGTACTTGGCTAAGATGTTCACTTAAATATTGCCACACTTCGTTGACGGCGCGGCTTCGCGCATCTTTTCCTAAACACACTAAATGAATGGGCGCGGGATCTGTGTGTTGCCACTTGGCTAACACTGGCACTAGCTGGCTGGCTCTCAGTTCTGGCTTAATTAACATAGGGTCGACTCGAATGATCCCCATGCCCATACAGGCGAGTTCGACTAAGGTTCGGCCATCATCCGTAGCGGTTGATGGCACTATGTGTTGGGTTTCAATTTCGCCATTTGGGCTGCGAAAATGCCAGCAGTCCATGGCGAGCTTTTGATGACGGAAGATTAAACATTGGTGCGCGGCTAGATCGCTGGGCACCTCTAGTTTGGCCGCCTGCTTAAGATAGGCGGGACTGGCAAAACAGGCCCATGATTTTGTGCCGATACGACGCGCGACCAATGAAGAATCGGGCAACTCTCCGACCCGCAGCGCGATATCTATCCCTAGCTCAATTAGGTCGACCACGCGATCATCAAGATTGATGTCTATCACTATCCCAGGAAAAAGTTGTTTCAGCCTTGGCAGTAAAGGCAACAGATAACGTTGACCTATGATGGTTGAGCTACTGATTTTTACCCGCCCACTGGGTTTAGCTTGCGCTTGCTCGGTGAGCTTAGCGGTATTGTTAAGCAGCTCTGTCAGCGAATCTGTGATGGCGAGTAACTCTGTGCCCGAATCAGTTAAATTGAGCTGGCGCGTACTGCGTTGCAACAACCTAAGCCCAAGTTGATGTTCAAGCTGGGCAATTCTCTTACTGACGGACGAACGAGGCAATTGCAGCGCATCGGCAGCGGCTTGAAAACTGCCTAACTGAGTGACACAACGAAATATATATAAATTAGGTAATTGCAGGTGCAATGCTGAAGTATCGATAGCCATATTGGTTCCAGTAAAGAAACAATTCATTTCTTATTACACGCCTTATTGGGAACCATTCTCCGAGGTATGCTTTTCTGCGTCAAGCCTACGATTCACCACTCATCAGGAGTACACAGATGCAAACCCGTCTTCACAACAAAACGATTTTAATCACAGGCGCCACAGCGGGTATTGGCCTAGCGACCGCACACGCTTTGTTGCAACAAGGTGCGAGATTAGTCATCACAGGCCGCAACCAAAGCCGCTTAAACCATGCCGTTAAGCAACTTGACGGCAATGTTATCCCAGTACTGTGTGACAGCGCCAATATCGCGCAAATCCAGCAAATGGCAACTCAGTTACAAAGGGATGAGATCACACTCGACGGCCTGATTTTAAACGCCGGCGTGTTTTACCCGGCACCGTTTGAACAGATGAGTGCCGATAACTTTAACAGCACAATGGCGATTAACTTTACTGGCCCAGTATTCACCTTGCAGGCCTTATTGCCATGTTTGAACAACCCCTGCAGCGTGGTATTTATCTCTAGTGTTGCAGTGCAAAAAGCATTTTCAGCCGCGGGCGTATATAGCGCCAGCAAAGCCGCATTTGAAGGTTTCGCAAGAGTGTTAAATCTTGAACTCGCGGCCCGAGGCATACGCATAAACTCAGTGCGCCCCGGCGTTACCGCAACCGAAATCCAAGCCAAAGCTGGCATGAATGACGTTACCATCAATGACTTTTTTGAGTCATTAAACACCACCCCAGTCGGCAGAGTGTTAACGCCAGCAGATGTTGTCCCGGCGATTAACTACCTCATCTCCGATGCCAGTATTGGCCTACGCAATGCTTACATAGATATCGACGGTGGTTTTGGGCTTTAACTAATAATAAAGTGGGGGGGTTAGAGAAACTCTGAAGATTTTTGAAGGGGTAATCTAGACTCTAAAAATCAGGCTAAAACAGGCAGAGGCTAAAACAGGCCATCCATTGTAAAACAACATAATGCGCACTGAACAACGCGGCTACAGCAAGATAATAGGGACTGATTTTAAAGAGAGGGTTCAAGATTTATTTGAGTTCTGCGAGGGCGCGGTATACAAACCTTCTTGTTTAGTGCTTAACCCAAGCATAGCGAGAAGTTTACGACCGCGCCATTACCGATGAATGTCCATTTTTACTTTTAAATCAAAGTCGTGGAATGCCATTCCACACCAGGGCAAGAAGGGGATCAACAGCAATCCCCAAATATATCCATATATAACAGTCAGTTTGGGTATGGAAACACCCAATCAGGTGCATAATAGAAAAAGGCCAGCTACTGGAGCTGGCCTAGAAACTGTCAACCTATCTTAGGACGGGGCATCATTGTCTTTATAGATTTCGCATCACCACAAAACTCAATGCCTCGCTTCTGACAACATTAATCCCACCACAGTAGTATTTCATCGCTGACATCAAGGTAGTCTTCCAGATGCTCGAGAGTGCCGCAACCTTGCATTACGGTATCGGGGCAGAATGCATATATTTCTTGAGCTAACCTATTGGGATCGCTGCTGTAGTTTGTAAACTTAATGAGCACCCAATCAAAGCTCACGCCAATCACTCTACAAACATCCCAAGTTTTAAGTCTTTCTATAATATCTTCGGTGCGTAAACCAAAATTATCGGCCTGTGTTTTTCTATAGCGGATCACATCCCAAATTTCAGACCCCTTAATTACAGCCATACCCTTGCCGTAAGTATGTGAGTCGTTCATAAAAAGAAGGTAACCTTTAGACTCGCATTCATCCATTAGATCGCCATAATCCCAAATCACAGACCCATAGTTGAGACTTTTCTGGAAATAAGCATCGGGAATAGGAAAGAAGATGCCTTCACATGGTGCGTCCGGTGATTCATAAGTGATGTCTTCATGGTGTATCTGTAACAGCGGTTTGGCTTCACTTTTAGTTAACTTTTTGAGCTTCAAAATCAAATCCTGATCAAAGTCCAAACTTGAAAGCAATGCACTCTCAGATCCCGAGAGAGTAATACGATCAAGGATACGCTTAGCTGCATCTTGCTCGGCTTTAAGGGCTTTTTTTGCCATTATATGCCGGTGCCTTTGCTCAAGTTCGATGGCGGCGGAGGATTTGAACACTCTTGCGATAATCTCCAATACGATGTAAATGGCAATAATAACTAATAGAGATAGTGCATAAAACATGAGTTGATTTCCTTCAGATACCTGTAAACGACCGTGCACATTCTTTTATTTCAAGGACAAGGCTGCCATAACTTGTATAGTCAAAAATATGAACGCCTCATTTATTCGCAGGGGATAGGTGTTCCCCTGTAGCAATGACGTATCTTACAGCAATCAGGGAACATGTCATTAAGGTGTATTAAAATATATTTCAGCGTTATTTATATAGTTGACTCAACATCATTATTGATACTTCTATAAACTAAATATAAGTGAATCAACTCAACCAAAGCGAAATTAACTATTAAGATGGTGAAATATTTCAAATCACCCATAGACCATAAGTTAAATAAAAATAACACTTCTATAAGTCTAAATTTAGACCATTTAAAGTAATTTGACGGATAATCTTTACCTATAAGCATAGGTAACAGTTTCAAATTAAAAGTGACGGCTATAGCAAGATACACACAGAACATGCTAAGCAATGAGAACAATAACTTAAAGCTAAAAATATTCATCTGCATAAAAATCGATTCAGACTTAAATTCAACCATTAAATCAACTGCAAGGCCGATAACAAGTGTCAAAGCAAGCACTATGCTCATACTCAAAAAACTAATTTTTTTCATAAAAACGCTTAAATCATCCCTAAAATAAATCAATAAACACAGTCAGCGGAACATCTTGAAAGTGAAGATTAACCAAATAAATTCAACCTATTATACTTGTTTGCAAGTTCATTAAAAACAAAAAATAAGGTCAGAAACATAAGTATTTTTACAAATATATCGATAACACGTAGTGGACTCATCCCGCCAGCCAATAACATACCTAAATTAGAAACCTGTGCTACGCTTTTATCGACGTCAAAAAAGGGATATTAAAAGTAAAAAAGGAACATAGTTATGTCGTCACACAACTCCGCTCATCAAGCTTATACCGAACGCACAGTCCCTTTTGTCACAGACGATGGCATAGAGCTGAACTTAATTCATATTCGTGGCGACAAAAGGCCAGACAAAGGCCCTGTTATTCTGGTGCATGGCGCTGGTGTTCGGGCCAATATTTATCGTGCTCCGGTCACGACTAACATAGTCGATGCGCTGGTTAGCGAAGGTTATGATGTCTGGCTGGAAAACTGGCGTGGCAGTATCGCCTTTGCACCTAATTTATGGACTTTAGATCAGGTCGCTTTATACGACCATCCTAAAGCTGTGCAAACTATTCTGGCTGAAACCGGTGCCCGCCAGTTAAAAGCTATTATCCATTGTCAGGGCTCCACCAGCTTTATGATGTCAGCCATCGCGGGTTTAGTGCCTGAAGTCACTACTATTGTCAGCAACGCCGTGTCTTTGCACCCCGTCGTTCCTGATTGGTCCAAATTTAAGCTGCAGTATATGGTGCCGCTGGTGCGGCAAATGACCAAATACCTGAATCCACACTGGGGCGTATCTGCGCCCGGTGTTGTCGCCAAACTGATTAGCCTGCTGGTGAATTTAACTCACCATGAATGCAACAACGCTGTCTGCAAACAAGTCAGCTTTACCTATGGCAGTGGCTTTCCGGCCCTTTGGCGCCATGAAAACCTCAATGAAGACACCCATGAATGGCTCAAAGAAGAATTTGGCGCCGTGCCTCTGCGGTTTTTCCAGCAAATCACCCGCTGTGTGCAGCGAGGACATTTAGTGTCTTTTCAGGATTTAGCTGAACTCCCCAAAGATTTCACAGCAGAAAAACCACGGACAGATGCCCGCTTTGCTTTTTTTAGCGGCGAAAAAAACCTGTGTTTTTTACCGCAAAGCCAGATCCAAAGTTTTAATTATTTTGATGCCTTAACACCAAATTATCACAGCCTGCATCTGCTGCCTGAATACGGACACCTCGATGTTTTTATGGGAAAAAATGCTGCAATGGATACCTTTCCGCTAATTATCGCAGAGCTGAATAAAAGCTAAAACGGGCCGTTGTTTTTGCCCTGCCAAAACAAGTAATAATGAGGGAGTATTTTATGTTTGGTTTACCAAAGCGGATAAAAAATTACACTGACAGGTTTTCACTGGTGGATGGTATTCCATTTAAGTTGCCTGTTTCAGCGGTCAATTCACCAGCACTGATGGCCGTTTTCCCTATAGATGCAGAAAAAGCCAAAGACTTTTTACCCGCAGGTATTCATCCGCTGCGGCTCTGGAACTCGGCTTTACTGATTGTCACTGTCATTGATTACCGCGAAACCCCTATCGGCAAATATGTGGAATACAGCATAGCCATAGGCTGTACCCATGGCGAAAAACCTGCGCCACGACTTTTGCCCGCCATCTTTATGAACTGGTTTAAAACCGGCCAGTATGTGGTGGATTTGCCTGTGTCGTCTGAAGTGTCGGTTAAAGGCGGCAAAGGCATTTGGGGGATGCCAAAACATCAGGGTAGCCTGAACTTTTTAATCACGGAGGACAAAGTCAGCAGCCAGTATGACCTCGATGGCAAACTGGTGACTTATGTCGAAATAGATAAACCTGTCAGCGCCTGGTTACCTATTAAAACCAAAGCGTCAAACTACTGCTCCTTTCGCGGCATGCTGATGAAATCCGATATTTTCCTCAATGCCAAAGCAGGCCTGAATTTATTCAGTAAAGCCAAAGCCCGTTTTGTTATTGGCGATCACCCCCGTTTACAGCCGTTAAAAGCACTGAATATTGGTAAGGCCATAGCGACAGTGTTTTTGCCGTCCATAGGCGGTGTACTGGACGATCATATCGAAAGCTGGTTCCTCGATTTTGAGCAGTTGCCTAAGGTCGCCCCTGAAGGTTTTGAGTCTGTGATCGATCTGACCTTAAGTGAGGCATGGTTACCGCCGCCAACTGCCCCTATTCCTGCTGACTCAGGAGACAATTCATAAATGACAGTTCTGGCCCATATCCCACAAGGCGCTGCAACAGAAGCAACGACAGAACAAAGTGGCATCAAAAGAGCGCTGATTTTACCTGGTGGTGGTTTACGTTTGTCTTATGCTGCTGGTGTGATGGACGAGCTGTTTAAACGTGGCCTGACGTTTTCGCATATGGATGGCACATCCGGTGGTTCGTTGAATCTGGCGATGCTGCTATCGGGCTTAACCAGCACAGAAATCTGCGAGCGCTGGCGCAGTTTAAAAATGCGTAGCACTTTTTCCTTTATGCCGCTGAGCAATTACCTCTGGCCCCCTGGTTTTGTCGCGGCCAGTTCCAGCAAAGCGTTTCGACGTAAAGTCTATCCACACCTTGGTATCCATTTTGACAAAATCCGCGCTGCCACTGGGCTTAAAGCCACTTTTAATCTATGCAATTTTGCCACTAAAACCAACCAGGTCACCCAGCATACGGAGCTGACAGAAGATCATCTGATTGCCGGTATGTCTCTGCCAGCCACTATGCCGCCGGTAGAAATCAACGGGAGCTTGTGTCTGGATTCCGGTTTTATTCAGGATGCCAATCTGCTGGATACGGTCAAAGCAGGTGCCAATGAACTCTGGCTGGTTTGGGTGATGGGCAATATTCCGGAGTATCGCAGTGGTCCGCTGAATGCCTATGTGCAAATGCTGGAAATGAGTGCCAACGGCGCTTTAATTAAAGAGTTGCGCCTGATAGCTGAGCTGAATCAACGAATTCAAAATGGCGAACAACCCTATGGCCATCAAAAGCCGATCATCTTGCACCTGATTAAACCTGCTCACCCCCTCCCACTGGATTCAGCTTTGTACACGGGCGCGATTAGCCATGCTGAACTGATTGAGATGGGCCGAAGCGATGCCAGCAGTTACTTTCAGTTAATGACCCCTGCGGGAGTCCCCTTTGAGCCAGAGATCCTAAAAATGACAGCAGAAAAAACCGGTCTTCAATTTAAAGAAACCATGAAAGGTGGTTTTTCATTGGACGCGACGGACCCGACTGATGGTCTGCATAAAGGCCAGCAGGCAGGCACTGTCCTTGCGATGCACGCAACAGTGGGTATCACAGAGATGGCGGACTTTATAGTCGACCCAGAGCATACCGGCACCCTGGTTGGCACCATAGACTTTCCACCTTTAGGTATGGGTATTGAGGCGCACAGTGGCGTCTTTAATCTGTTTAAGCCAACGGATGACCCAAAGCTCACGCTGATGGTGTACGAGCTGGCGTTTGAACATCAGGGTCAGTCGTATTATCTGGCGGGCCGCAAAGAAGTGCGCCAAGGTTCCATTTTTAAACTCTGGCCCGAAACCACCACACTCTATACCCAGCTGCATCAGGGCACTGACAAATCAGGGCCTGTGGTAGGAGCCGGTACCTTAAGTCTGGGTGCTGTGGATTTACTGAAACTACTGTCGACAGTCACAGTCACCAAAGCCGACGGCTTTAGCTCCAAAGTCAAAATCATCAATGCCTTTACCGGCTTTTTTGCCCGCCAGTTATGGGCCACTTATGTCAGCCATAAAGTAAAAAACTAACAGCCCGGATACAACAAAAACGGAAGACAAAAGGCCGGATGCAGAACTGGCTTCTACGAATGAGGGAACAACATGAGTATTCAGTACGATTATGAAGCCATAGTGATTGGCAGTGGTTTTGGGGGGGCTATCAACACCTGCCGTCTATCAAAAAAATGGCCGGGACAAGTGTTATTACTGGAGCGGGGTAAACGATACCCAATGGGATCCTTTGCCCGCTCACCCCACGATATGGCGCGCAACTTCTGGAATCTTCCGCAAGAGAAACGCGATATGCCGGAAAAACTGCAAGGCGAAGAATGCCACGGTTTGTTTGATATCCGTAATTTTGATCATATGGATGCGGTGATCAGTGCAGGCTTAGGCGGTGGCTCATTAATTTACGCTAACGTGTTTTTACAGCCACCGGATGAAGTGTTCGACAGCAACTGGCCAGCCAACGCGCAAAAAGACGTATTACAACCTTATTACGCCATTGCCAAACAAGTACTGGGGGCACGGCCCATTCCACAAAATAACGAGCCCCGTCGCAAAATTATCCGCACCGAGTTATTTCAAAACTTCGCCAAAGCCGATGGACACGACTCTCAGCTTTTAGATATCAACGTGTTTTTTGGCAACGATTTTGATAATCCAACCCCTATCGGTGTGCAGGAGAGAAACCGCTATGGCGCCGTACAAACCTCCTGTGTTTACTGTGCTGAATGTGATGTCGGCTGCAACACCCATTCAAAAAATACGCTGGATTTAAACTACTTACATGTAGCCGAACACAGGTATCAGGCCCATATTCAAACTCAGGTGCTGGCGCAAAAAATAGTGCCTGTTGATGCCTCTGGCCAGGACAACCCGGCCATGAATGGTGAATTTGGTTACCGGGTCTACTGGCAGAATTTAAAAGAGGCACATAAAGAGTGCAGCGCCCTGACTCGCCGAGTGGTGGTGTCGGCCGGCACTTTAGGCACCAACGAGCTGTTGATGCGCTGTCGCGATCTGCATAAAACCTTACCGAACATCAGCCAACAATTGGGCCGGCATTTTTCCGGTAACGGCGACTTTTTATCTTTTGTTGTCGAAGGCAACAAATCAGCAGATCCAAATTATGGCCCTGTGATCACCCAGGGCACAGATTACAACCTGTTTACAAACTTCGACCGCAGCAAAGCTTTTATTCTTGAAGATGCTAGCTACCCAAACTTTGCCGCCTGGTACACCGAAGGGGTAAAACCCGGCGCATCTCAACTGCAGGTGCTGTTTCGCACTATACGGCTGGCTTTTGCCCGCTTTGTGCATGGCATCAGTACAGGCCATTTGGGTTATGCCTTAACGTCTTTACTTAAAAATGACTTGTCCTACACCACCAGCGTCTTGCTCTGCATGGGCCTAGATAAAGGCGACGGTGTGATGTCGCTGAATAAACAAGGTTATTTGCATGTGAAGTGGCCCTATAAAAACAGCATGTCCTTGTACAACGCCATTCTGGCCACCGGCGAGCGTTTTAGAAAATGGTGCGGCGGCAAAGCTTTTATCCCTATGCCGAACTGGCTCTGGCCTATGCGGCGTAACGTCACAGTGCATTCGCTGGGTGGTTGTCGTTTAGCCGATAGTCCAGAGCAAGGCGTCACCAGTGCTGAATTAGCTACTTTTGGTCAGGTATTTGGTTACAGCGGCTTGTATGTGGCAGACGGTTCCTTGTTGCCTACAGCTGTTGGCGCCAACCCGATAGCGACCATCAGTGCAGTGTCTGAACGGGTGGCTGAAGGTATTACCGGCATAGCGCCAACAGCTGAACTCTAACAGGCCGGACAGATGCCAAGCTACACAAAACCAGTGACATGGTTGCTTTCTCTGTTTCGCCAACTTTTTAAAGTACAGAGCAGCATTGCTGCTCCCCAAGTGTCGACGAGGTTAACCACAATGAGCAATTTTCCTGCTTATGATGAAGTGCATGTCATTTCCGATATCCATATGGGCGGCGCTGAACCCAGTTTTCAGGTGCTGCGCGAAACCAAACGACTGGCCGGTTATATTCAGTGGGTCGGTCAGCAGAATCCTGCGGGTCAGGTGGCTTTGGTGCTCAACGGTGATGTGTTTGACACCCTGGCGGAGAAATCCTCCGATTACATTATGGTCGACAGAGCGGTTGAAGTGGTCAGCAGCATTATGGCGAACCCATCCTTCTCCGGCATTTGGGCGGCGCTGGCGGCTTTTGTAGCGTTAGAGCGCCGCAGTCTAGTGTTTATTATCGGCAATCACGATGTGGAGATTTCCTTTCCCGTGGTACAGCGCCTGATCCAACAGCGTCTGGCCGGAGACAACCCGCAAAAGCGCGCCAGCATTGAGTTTTCCACTATAGGTGCAGGTTTTAGCTGCACTGTCGGTGGCGCTACTGTCTACTGCACCCATGGCAACGAAGTCGACCCCTGGAATTTCAACAGATACGAAGACTTAGCCAAAGTGGGCCGACGCCTCAATGCTGGCCGTACTTTAACCCAACAGGAATGGACACCCAATGCCGGTACCCGCATGGTGAAAGAGGTGATGAATCAGGTCAAAGAAAAGTACAAATGGATTGACCTGCTCAAACCTGAAACCCAGGCCGCTGTCGGCACTTTAGTAGCGCTGGACCCGTCTCAGGCGAAAAAAATCGGCGATTTATTGTCGATAGTAGGACGAAAAACAATAGACGGCGGACAAGTCAATCAACGCTTATCGATGGATGGTTTTCAGACCCATGAAGAGCAAAGCGCTACCCCGCCGCAGTTGACGCAGGTGCTTGGCAGCAACCTGACGCAGGGCATGAGAACCTACGCCAGTGCCGGCAGTCAGGTGGTGGATGCCATGTTGCTGCAAGCCGAACAAAACCTCGGTACTCCGAATGCTCAGCTATTTGAACAGGATGGACAACTGGGCACTGGCCAGCTGATTTTCGACCGTTTAACCGGCTGGATCCGCAATATCCCCAAAGATGAAGCCTTACGCCGCGCGATGAAAGACTGGTTATCTGGCGATAACACTTTTAATATCAATGACAAAGACGATACCTACAAAGAAGTCACTGCCGCAGTTGGCAATAGCATCGACTTTATTGTCACGGGCCATACCCATCTGGAACGCGCCATCGACATGGGTTCAGGCCGATATTACTTTAACTGCGGCACCTGGATCCGCCTGCTGAGTTTTACACCTGAGATGCTCAAAGATCAGGCTGCTTTTCAGCCCGTCTATAAAATCCTGATCGACGGCAAAATGGAAAGCATCGACAACGCCAGTTTTGGCGGCCAGCCTTTTGTCATGAATCAAACCAGTGCCGTTTCTATTAAAAAAACCGCCACTGGTGCCATCGGCAGCCTGACTCATGTGCAGGGTGATGGCACGGGCGAGCCGCAAATTATCAAGCAATTTGAGAGGTCTTAACATGAAAGCGCAAAGCACCGAAATTAGCAGCGTGAAGCTTGAACTGTTAAGAGCAGGTCCTACCCACAACCAGTTATTGTCGCCATTAACCAATTACATCGCGCTTTGTGGTTCGGACGGCCCCGTCACCATCAATATTCCTTATGAACACCGCCAGTTGCTGATGCGATTAAAGCGACTGAAGTACCCGCTGGATAAAGATCCGGCCACCGACGATCAGCGTCAGGCAGAACTTAGGGATATAGGTGAAAGTCTGGGCCGCATTTTTGCTGAAGTACCGGCGCTGATTTCCGAACTGGGCGCGGCCGCGGCAGGCAAAAGCAGTCTGGTGCATTTAAGTTTATCGATGTCGGCCTTTGAGCTGGGTTTATTGCCCTTTGAAGCCGCCATAGCAGCAGATGGTTTCCCTGGCACTGGCGCTCCGTTGTTTTTGCAAATGCGCACTCCGGTGTCTATCACCCGCGAAGTGCGCCGTGGTCGGCCTTTGCCGATGAATTGGACCAGAACACCCAAAATTCTGTTTGCTTTTGCAGCACCAGCCGGCAGTTATGTGCCATCACAGTCGCATTTACAGGCGCTGCGTGAAGCCATAGAACCCTGGGTGAAATTAAAAGACAGCCCGGAGGAACGTATCAACGAAGTGAAAAAGCTGCTGACGGTATTACCACAGGCGACGCTTGAGCAATTACGCACCTTATGTGCCACACAAGAGTTCACTCATGTGCATATTCTGGCCCATGGTGCACCTTATCAGGAGTCCGGTGACGAGCATTATGGCGTCGCTTTGTGCAGCGAGGCTGGCCCTGAGCAAATTGATGTGGTCGACGGCGAACGACTGGCTATAGCGCTGACGGCTAACGATGCTTTAGGCACCACGCACTGCCGCCCTACCTTGGTCACTTTAGCCACTTGTGACTCAGGCAATATCAACTCGGTGCTCACACCTGGCGGCAGCATAGCGCACGAGCTTAATAGCTCCGGTATTCCATGGGTGATAGCCTCACAGTTTCCACTGTGGATGAAAGCCTCAGCCATAGCCGCCAAAGTGTTGTACAGCGGTTTACTCAAAGGGGACGACCCACGCTGGGTATTACACGAATTACGCCAACGCTTACGCACCGACGCACCCGAAACCCACGACTGGGCCAGCATAGTGGCTTATGCAACTGTGCCGCCTGATTTTGCCTTGCAGGTGCAGCAGTTCCATGCCAACCAGACCCAGCACAAAATTGAAGTGAAGTTTGACCGTATTGATGAGTTGGTAAAAGCCATCACTCAGGGTGTGACAGCACCCGCTCAGCAGACTGACGTGCATCAAGAACTGACTGCTTTATCCGAAGCAATACGGCAAGAGCTGAAAGAGTGGCGCGATGAGCCCCATGATCATTTAAGCAAAGAAGAATGGTCGATGCGTCTGGGCTTAAGTGCTGCCAGCGAAAAACGTATTGGCATAGCACTGGATTTAATAGGTGCCAAAAAAGAAGCGGATCAGGCCTACAAATGCTGTTTTGAGTTTTATCAGGCCGCCTGGACTATCGATCAGGCCAATCACTGGTTGTTGACTCAATACCTGTCCATTATTGCCATTCGCAACAAAACAGACGATGCAGCGGGCTTACAAAAGTTGTCGGAAAAATACGGCACCACCTGGTGTGCAGCACTTGAAATGACCAGCTGGAAATTGAATCTATGCTCAGGCAAAGAGAAAGTTTATGTACTTGCGACTTTGGCTGAGCTGACCTTACTGAATGCGGTTTATCATCCTGATAAAACAGACCTGAAGGCACTTCAGGACACTATTCAGGACTACTGCAAAGCCATGCTGGATGAGCCTCTGAATGATAATTTCCCAATTTTATCAACAAAACGGCAGTTTGGTCGTTACTTACTAGAATGGCAAAGCCCAATCTGGCAGCAGTTGGCACAAACGGCTGTGGATGCACTCACTGAAGATCAATAAGGATAAACACAGACAGCAGCACTTTAGTCTGCTGTCTGTGTTGTTGATTTAAACCGAAGCTGCAGACCCTTATATGGCTCGATTGATTCTGATTCTAGTTTTACTAGCAAACTCCTTAAAACAAAGAACAAGGCCAGAAATATGAGTATTTTTACCAATATATCGATAACACGTAGTGGACTTATCCCGCCAGCTAATAACACATCGAAAACAGGCAGTGATGGCAGCACAACAAATGTAAAAAATAATGCCTGTTAATGAGGGGAATACGTCAATTTCGAACTTATTAGGGCGCAACTAACGCCAACTCTTTATTTTTAACATCAGGTTGCAAGACCGCGAACCATTAACGACTGATACCCCGTTGTGAAAGGTGAATTATCGATTAACGTAAATGTAGTTCGAATAAAATAGGACATTGGCCTTGCTAAACCCGAGGTAGCCATATATGTCTTTGCTATTTGAAAACCATATCGATCTGTGAAATTAACCTGACACAGAGTTATGAACAGCCTCTTATTTACATTTCCTTCCCCTGAATTGCACTTGATCTTAGTTTTGCTCCAACCGTTGCATCTACAATGGTCTCCTTTATTTTTTCAACTCTGTCGCTTTTCAAAAAAGCAACATCTATATATTTAGCAAATTTCACTAGATCACTTTTTAACTTTAGATGTTTTTCGATAACCTCCAAACCTAACCCCCTACTCTTTACGCAATATAGCTCTTCAATTAAAAGATCAAAATTAATTAACTCAGACTCACTTTTTGGTTTTAAATCAACTTTTACACCAGCCTTTTCAATTAACTTTATAGAGAGTTCAAACTTGCCAGATTCGAGTTTGGCCAAATCAGAATCACTCAAATCATCAATTAATGATAAGACAGATGACAAATAATTTTTTACGATAACGTTGTGTTTCATTTTACAATCCTAACTTAGTTTGAAACTCACCAACAAAAACTTCAATTTCACTAACAATATCACTATAAGTGTTGTTTGAGTATGAATTTAAAACTACAGGCATCCCGTTTCTTGGAGCATCAGCAAAAATAGTTTTATTCTCTCTGAAAACGCTATCAAATACAGGCACACCTAGTCGTTTAGTCTGGGAAATATACTGTCTTTGTGCAGATATAGGCTTTCCTGATGAGATTTGGATCATTGTGAATACGACACCCAGAAATTCAGGCGATGCTTCATGAAACTCTTCGTCTTTTTTTGCATAGAAATTAAAGTCTTCTACTAGTGCTTCTACGCTTGATTTTAGATAGTCAATTCCCAGTGTGGATAGGTAATCAGGCTTGGCAGGAACTAGTATCTTATCCGAAGCAATTAAAGCATTTTTTGTCACTATATTAAAGTTAGGTGGGCAATCAATAAGTACAATATCATAGTTCATTTCTAAAGCTAGCTTGCTCAACTCTTCTCTTAACTTACCATGAACTTTAAGATATTTTTTTTGAGTTTGTGAAGGGCTAGCCCCTCCGAGTAATGTAGCAAGCTCTAAATCTACATTGATTAGCCCCAAGTGAGAAGAAATGATATCCAAGCAACCACCTCTAGTCTTAAAATATTTATTTACTGCTTCTGGGCGTACTCGTAAATCTGATAATGGCATTGTCGAATTACCTTGGCTAATACAATCAAACCAACTCTTAATTGTCCTATTTTCTTTTAAATTGGCTTCCCAATAATCAGGTGTGACAAAAGAAAATGTTAAACTAGCTTGCGCATCCATATCTAGGATTAACACACTTTTACCTTTCCAAGCCAACTCTGCTGCCAAGTTTGAAGTAACTGTTGTTTTACCAACACCGCCTTTATAATTTATTACTGATACTATTTCCATTTTAATTCTCTTTTTTGAGTAAAATCTATTGAAGTATAATTTTTACATAATTTGTACGCACACTTATCACCGTTGAGCAATGAAAAACGAGTTAGCTAAAAGGAAAAGAAAGCCATCACTTTCATGCTCAAAAAAAAATATGGCAACCTCATTTTTCGTGTTTTAAATATCGACTACTTTATTTCGGAAGTACCAATTCCCCTGAATCATACGCTCTATCAAATTCTGCTTTTGCATCGGCTTTATGGTTTAGGCAGTTGACCATATGTTCATCTGACTTATAGTTTTTACAGTCTTCGGGGACAAGATAATACTTGCGCCATGCTTCGGCTTTACGTATACGTGCGACTTCGTTTTGTTGTGCTATTCGTCGTTGTTCCGCAGCCTGTTGCATTGCAATTTGTTGCTGTTGATATTCAATAATCTTGCGTTCTTTTACGGCTTGTTGGCGAGCAAGTTCAGTTTGCTTTTGTTGCATAGCAAACTCATTAATCCCTTGTGTCAGGCGGTATTCGATATAACTCAAATAGCCAATTCGCACTAACAAAGTGACCAAACCTGCTAACAAAATTCCTAAGGTAATCTGGAGTATTAGTTTCATCGTGGCTCATACAACTCTAACTAAACTGAATCAAGTGCTTTATCTGTAGCGGTCACCAATTCAGTAATAAACCGAATACATTTATCCACTTCATCACGTTTTATGATTTGAGGTACACCAATTTCAACTTGAGCACGGTGTACCGCATCTCCACGCTTTTTGAGCCAATTATTAAGGGTTTCTCTCGCTTGTTTAGGGATATAATTCGGCCATTTCCAATGCTCTGTAACATCAATTCCGAAAAACTCTTCAAAAATTTGCTTTGTTTTAGCAGAGTCGGGGTTATGAAACATTTTCAAGCGGGTAGAAAACTGCTGCTCCATAAAGTTTCCAATTTGACACCCTTTTAGTGCACCAAACTTGTTGTTGAAAAGTTCTGTAGCAACATCTTCTACATAGGTTTCCCAAGCCGTCATAGTCATGATCAAAGCGGCTCTTTTTAATGCACCCAATGCTTGTGATTCCTGTTTTCCATTTAGTTCGTCGTAGCATTCGATCAAAGCTCTTGCATCATTGATTGCACGCTTAAATGTATTTAGAGCAACAGACATTTTATTCCTTAGCTAAATAGTAGTCATACCAGTAACAATCTGAATTTTAATAAAGTTTTTTGAATAAACACTAATGTCAAGAGTTACGCCAATACCCTGCGAAGTTGCCGACGGGCGTTGAAGAAAATCACGTGAGCGAGGCATGGATGCCGAGCTAGCTTTCGGGGTACAGGATGTACCATCGGAAGCGTTAGTGATTTTCGAATAAGCGCTAGGCCAGTAACTAATGCATGTAACTTCGCTAGGGGCGTCTTGGAGCATCCAAGGAGGATAGGACGAGCAGTCCTCCTTGGTCGGGTGTGGGGTGAAGCCCCACGACCTTGATTCACCTCGGCCGACAGGCCGCAAAATGACCAGTTCACTATTTTGTAAATCGACAAATTGTGAACCAACAAAGCTTCCCCATTGCTACCGCACTTCGCCAACATCCGTCAGCCAAGCCATCAATCAAAACAAGGTTGCACTAACTCAAAACGTCCACTGCTAAACATTGAGCAAAATGCCAATAAGCACTGTGGCAACAAGCATAAGTGCCAAAGCATATTCACGAATTTGCAGGAGGATTTAGTATCTAAGAAAAGACACATCGTCCTGATGCAAGTGACTCGAATCGCGGGTACGCGATTAAAGCTCATCCTTGTTAAAAACCTAAGATAGCGACATAGCGTACACTTGTCTATAACTTTAGCATTACAAATCAAGTAATTAAGCAAACGCTGATTTAATGATATTGGTATGAATACATATGACTAAACCAGTCGCCATCAAATAGCACTATCGTTAACTCTTGCTGTGGCATGAAGTCTAGCCGTGACGGGCGGTTTGGTTTTGGCAAGCGAGCCATATTTCGACATGCAAATAAGGGTCAAGTGAGCGCACTGAGCAAGTGACTCTGCTCAAAGAGCACTGAACAAAATATCGGCATAGCGTAACTGAGTTGGATCACTCTGGGACATCATTGTTAAAGCTTGATAACACAGGGTTACACACGGATGTAGCTTGGTTAAAACTGCGGCTATCCGTGCCCTAAATTTGCATTTTCCCCCCTACATGCTAACGTGACTAACAACACATTTTTATTCAGTGCTTATCAAAGCTATGTCGCAACAATCAATAAAAAGTCGATCGACAACAAGCCTATATCGAGCGATACCATGCAGCGCGGCTGATATGACACGGAAGCACAACTGAGGTTGAAATATGGAACCATCTAATACGTCACGCCGGACCTTTATCAAGCAATGTGTGATTGGCGGGGTTGCCGTATATTCGGCCCCTTTGTTGTGGGAAATGAGTCGCGCGAATGCGGCGATTGTCTCACCTGAACTGGCAGCCCAATGGCAAACTCAGGTTAATGGTCAATCCAAACCTAAGTTTCGTAACGACGGCATAGCTAAGGTCACAGGCCAAAAAGTCTATGGCCGTGATTACCGCGCTATGGACATGGAGGGCTGGCCCAAGCAGCAAGGTTACGCTTTTATACTTCGCGCCGCCGATGCCTCCCATGTTTATCAAGGCTTTTCCCTCGACCATCTGCCCGCGTCGGCTAAGCCCTATAAAGTGATTACTGCGGCCGATCTGGCCCGTGATAAAATCAAGCTGCCCGATTTTTACGGTGACAACATGTTACTGGCCGAGGGGCAAACCGCTGACTACTTAGGCCATGCGGTGGCGATATTGTTGTTCGACAGTTTTCCCGCTTTTAAGCAAGCTAAGTCCTTGCTGCAATTTGATCAGACCTTACTGCGCTTTGGTGAGCAAACGCCATTTGTGTCGGACTCGAAAGACCCCTACGCCAGCTGGCGCCTTATACGAGTAGAAGGTGAAAATGGCGCAAGGGAAGATTTATATAGCCCGCTCCACGATGGGCTGTTTTTCCCCAGCGTAAAAGATCGCAAGCCAGAATGGTTAGGCAATCCGAATGCCAAAGGGACAGTGTCTGAGCGCGGGCTTTATTATGCGGGCGAGATAGATAAGCAAATTGCTAGCGCCCAAGCCAATCAACAATGGCAAGTGTTAGAGCGGGAATATCGCACCCAGATCATCGATCCTATGATGATGGAACCCGAAGCCTTTAACGGCTGGTATGACGCAACTAGCCAAACCTTTCATACGGTTATTACCTCGCAGTCGCCGCAGGACTTTCAAGAGATGGCAGTGCACATGCTGTTATCTGGCCCACTCGCGGGCAAGGTTAAACATCTGGTGGTGCACTCGCCCTATATCGGCGGTGGATTTGGTGCGAAAGACCATTCGATATTCCCCTATTACGGCGTGCTCGCGGCCATTTATGCCAAGGGGCCGATTCGACTCGCCAATGACAGATTCGAGCAATTCCAGTCTGGCCTTAAGCGTCATCCGTTCATCATGAAAAGCCGCTTAGCGGTGGATAAATCGACCTTAAAAATCCAAGCCTTAACTTCGCAGATGACAGTCGATGGCGGCGGGCGCGTCAACTTTACTCCGTCTGTAACCTCGGTTGGCGCGACGGCGATGCAAAGCATTTACTACACACCGCGCAACGATATTATCGCCACCGCCTATGCGTCGCGTAACCCAGATGCGGGCTCGATGCGCGGTTATGGCACGCTGCAATCGATGACGGCGATGGAATGCATGATCCACGAGATAGCCGACGAGCTAAAGGTTGATCCCTTTAAACTGCGCGCCGCCAACGTGATGGAATCCGGCCAGCGTAATACTCAAGGTGCGATCCCTAACGGCACTTTACGTTACCGCGAAATGCTCGACATGGCCGAGCAAGATCCCGTGTGGCAAAACCGCGTGGAGAATAAAAAGGACTATGAGGCCAAACATCCGGGGATGCGTTACGGCGTCGGTTTTGCTATCGCCACCAAAGATTATGGTACGGGCGCAGCGGCGCCGAGTGCGGCGGTTCGCCTAGCGAAAGACGGTAAAATCACCCTAGAAATCGGTTTTATCGAAATGGGCACGGGCACGCAAACCTCCCAAGCCGTGGTGGTCAGCGATGCCCTCGGCAACTTTGCCGATGAGGTAAAACTCGCCGAAGTGGATATTTGGGATGCGATGCAATTAGTGCAAACCGATAATCCTTATATTATTTCGCAGCAACGCCAAGATGAAATGGCGGCCAATCCACGCTGGACACCCGTTAAAGCCATGGCCTCGTCGGCGTCTATGTCGGCCTATTATCAAAGCCATGTCAGCCGCATCGCCGCCGATATTATCTATCGCCACGGCCTGTGGCCTGCGGCGGTCTCGATTTGGAACGAGTTGTATTTTAATACCCCAATGGGCTCAGCTAATTTGCATAACTCACGGGATGGTCGCTGGGTCGATGGCAAGTTAACCGCCTTGGGCTTTCCGCCACTGTCCATCGATATCCTCGCAAAACGCGCCCACGACATGGGCTTAGTGGTTGGTGTGATGGGCCATGCCTTTAATCGCTGGGCCTGGGCCGAAGCCGATTTCGACATTCTTGGCACTAAAGAGCGCTTAGCACTCGATGCGCTGGCGCTGCAATACGGCGAAGGCAACGCGATGTTTGCGGCCACTTCCGACACGACTATGAGTATCAAGGCACGCCAAGCCAGCATGAAGTCTAACGGCTATCACTTGATCGATCGTCAAGCCATGAGTTATCCCAAGGCCGAACTGAACAATGCCATGGTGACTTATTATGCCCCCTGCGCCACTTTGGTTGAAGTGGCCGTAAACGAGGGCAATGGCGAAGTCACGCTGCTGAGTTCTCATACTTGGTTAGAGGCGGGCAAAGTGATCGTTAAAGAGTTGGTCGAAGGGCAAATTCAAGGTGGCCTAGCGATGGGAATTGGCCATGCACTGCATGAAGGCTTGCCGCCATTTGAAGCCGGCGCTGGCAATGGTACGTGGAACCTCAATCGCTATCAGGTGCCGTTAGCGCGGCATGTGGGCGTATGGGGTCAACGCCATACCCTATTGCCACAGTTATCTGATACCGATCCCAGCCGTGGTATCGCCGAAGTAGTGATGATCCCTGTGGTCGCGGCGCTGATTGAAGCCGTGTATCAAGCAACCCATGTCCGCTTTTACGATTTACCTATGACAGCGAAAAAAATTAAGGAGGCCATGGCATGAGCCAGTCTATTAAACTGACCATTAATAACCAAGCCGTAGGCCCGATTGAAGTCGCCGATGGCGTGATGATGATTGAGTTTCTACACGAATACTTGAACCTCACAGGCACTAAGTTTGGTTGTGGCGCGGGCGTATGCCACGCCTGTACCGTGATCGTCGACGACGAGCAAGGCATGAGCGAAGTGGTGCGTACCTGCATCAATGGCGTCGAGCGTTTTAATGGTCAACGCGTCCGCACTGTCGAAGGTCATGCTAGACAAAACTCCCTTGGCGAAATCACCGCCCTGAGCCCAGTGCAAGAAGCTTTTTTGGAGCACTTCTCGTTTCAATGTGGCTGGTGTACCTCGGGCTTTGTCAATGAATCGACCGCACTGCTTGAGCGATTAGAGCGACAACCTATCGCTAAAGATCAAGTCGAAAAAGTCGTTGAAGATGCCTTGAGTGAACACGTATGTCGCTGTACTGGCTACGTAAAATACTATGCGGCGGTCAAAGATCTGATCCTCAAAACTAAGGGGCTAACCCTGTGATGACATCAGCCAATCTGCGCCATTTCCCGCGCCATTTCTCGCACATTAACAGAATAAAAAATCTGTTGAGTCACAATCTACTCCTGAGTTTAGGGCTAGGTTTGCTCGCCTGTTCCAGCAGCGCTGCCGATGAAGGTGGCAATACAACAAATAACGACATCGCACGCGGCGCGTATCTGATGAAGATAGGCGACTGTGTGGCCTGCCATACTGCGGTAGGCGGTCGCGAACTCGCGGGCGGTTTGCCGTTCGAACCCCCCTTTGGCGCTGTGTACTCGACCAATATCACCTCAGATAAAGAAACCGGAATTGGCAAATACAGCTACGAGGAGTTTTTTGATGCCATGCACCACGGTGTTGGCGTCAACGGCAACCTCTATCCTGCTATGCCCTACACGTCCTACAGCCTGCTCACGGACGACGACACCAAGGCGATTTATGCCTATTTAATGAGTACTAAACCCATCAAGCAAGTTAACCGCGACAATGATGTTTACTTTCCGTTTAACCTGCGTTTTGGCTTAAAAGCCTGGAACTTAGTCGCCCACGATGCCAAGGAATTTACCCCGAATAAGGAAAAAAGCGCGCATTGGAATCGCGGCAATTACTTAGTCAATGCCCTAGGGCACTGCGGTGAATGCCACACCCCAAGGGACACGCTGTTTGCCATGGAGCAGGACAAGCACTTTGAGGGTGCGATTATCGAAGGGCTAGAGGCATCGGACATTCGCCCCGTCGAGCTTAACAGGCAGAACTGGACCCATGAGGATCTTAAGTCGCTGTTTACTGAAGGCTATTCCCGCAAAGGTACCGTCTTTGGCGGCATGTATCCTGTGGTATATCACAGCTTTAGCCACTTAACCGAGGATGATATGCGCGCGGTGAGCAGTTATCTGCTCGATACCGACGATGATCTTAAACCGGATCCGCTCACCTTTAACGGCCATAAACCTGAACTGCCGGGTTATACGCTCTACAAAGGTTACTGCGCCGGTTGCCATGGTCAAAATGGTGAAGGTCGTCCCAACGTCGCCCCAGCTATGGCAGGTAACGCCACCTTGGATAAGGCCAGTCCGCATAATATCGTCGCCGTGGTGCTAAAAGGCATTCAGAGCCAGCATTACAACCCCACCACCAGCTTTTATGCCATGCCGGGATATGCTGATGAGTTAAACGACGAGCAGATTAAAGACTTAGCCAATTACCTAAGACTCACCTGGAGCAAGCAACCGGGCGATCTCGATGTGAAGACGATCCACAGCTTGAAAGAAGTGATCCTCGAGCACGAATAGCCCACATAGATATGTGGGAAATCTAGGCTAAGAGCCGACGCTAGCGTCGGCTTTTGTTTGAATGATATAGAGCGCGTGGAATCGGTCACTCATCGACTTAATCAGAATAAGCGGGATCAGAGTGAACCGAGCTTTACTCGCCATGCAGTCGAGTATCGAAGAAGGCTAAGCTGCGCGACCATGCGAGTTCGGCGGTGGCTTTATCGTATCGGCCAGTGGAGTCGTTATGGAAACCGTGATTCACATTGGGATATAGATAGGCGACGTAATCCGCTTTATTGGCCTTTAGCTGGGTTTCGTACTCGGCCCAAGTGTCGTTAATCCGTTGATCTAAGGCGGCAAATTGCAGCATCAGCGGGCCCTTAACTCGACTACGCAGTTCAGTGGCGGCAGGCGTGCCATAGAAAGGTACGCCAGCATTGAGATCATCGGGAATGGTCGCGGCGAGCATATTGACGATATAGCCACCAAAGCAGAAACCCACGGCGCCGAGTTTGCCATTGCTCTGGGGATGCGCCTTTAAAAAACGGGCGGCGGCGATAAAGTCTTGCTCGATTTTGCCTCTATCTAAACTGCTTTGCATGGCGCGGCCCGCATCATCATTGCCCGGATAACCACCGAGGGAATAGAGTGCATCGGGAGCGAAGGCGATATAACCCTTGGCCGCTAATCGGCGAGCCACATCTTCGATATAGGGATTAAGGCCACGGTTCTCATGCACGACTAATACTACCGCCGCTTTTTTAGTGGGATCTAAGGTCTTAGGCTCGCCAGCGTCTTTGCCTGGGATCAGCAGCGAGCTTGGCATCACTAAATAGCCACGCCCTTCACCGTAACCCTCGGGGGATGGAAACTTCACATAGCTGGCTTGGATATTGGGATCGTTAAAGGACACTTGTTCGGCAAGGACATAGTTCGGCATGAGTGCGCCCGTGAGTGTGGTCATGGTAAACCCCAGTGCCACCAATCCAGCGAGCCGCCCCATAAACTCACGGCGATCGATAATGCCGTGGGCATATTCATCGTACCAATCAAAGGCCTCCTGTGGGATAGGGTGGGAAGCTAGCGCTGCATTGTCAGGTTTGTGTTGTGGGCTCATCGTTCTTTCTCCATTGAACAAGCTACCACAGGTTTATCTTCCCTAGCTTGTGAGTTATCTAGCGGCATTAACAAGAGTAAAGGATGAAGGCTTATCAGGGCAATCGGCTTTCTCACCTTAGGCTCATATTCATCATGCAAACTTATGACTGATCTTAGCCTGATATGGGTGTGAGCTTTTTATTCCAGAGACGTTTTTTGTGTATAATGTCGCCAATTTGCAAATGAATAAGTTTACATTTCAATAACATAAGTTGCCAATGGAGTTCAGATGGCTATAGGGATATGCAGGGTAATTTGTACCACTGTCACGCTCACTCTTGGGTTAACAGCTTGCGATAATTCGCTTTCAAGCAAGTCAGCTAGCATCCCCACTCAAAGTGAGTATCAGATTATTTCCACCGTAAGCCTCAACGATGGCTTTGAAACCCGCAAAGTAATGCAGGCGCGATTGCTGCTGGATTACCAATTGCAAGATGCAGAAGGTAAAGCGGCCAGCTTAACAACGCCGTTAACCCATAACGCCCACTTTTTTCTCCAACCTAACCTGTTGCAAATAAGCGACTATGGCATGCCCATTCCGGTGAGTAATATCGACCCTAAAAGCCAGTCCAATGAAATAGTGCAACTGGTTAAAGACGGCTTTAATGTGGAGTTCAGCAAGGGTGAAGTACGGCAGCTAACGCCCATCGCGAAGGCGGATCAAAAAGATATCATAGAGTTATTTGAGCACTGGATTAATCTTAATAGCTTGTTTAAACAGACCCCAACCTTGCCCGTGGCGCTCGAGCCTCGCGTGGGGTATAGCATCAGCGCCCCCATGGACGCGCGCTTAACTTGGACGGTTGAGCAAGTGACCGAAGATAAGTTATTTGCAGTAGTACAAGGTGAGAAAGACAACTTTAAGGCCTATGGAAAGTTCGAGCTTAACCGCAAAACCGGCTGGTTAGAGAGCATGGCGTTTTTTCAACAGGAAGAGAGCAAAGGCAGTACCCTCACCCGCCGCATCGCCATGGCGCCCAAGGATAGCCCTTATATCATGAACATGCTTTGGCATGCCGACGCTAACTACGATGCCGAGCGTGATATAGATGATCTGCAAAAAGAGCTGTACCCCATAAGCGACGTACCTCGGGAATATAAAGCCCATGATAAGGCGTTTATAGAATCCTTATTATCTGATCAGCAAGGTATTCTTGATAATATTGGCCCATGGGGCGCTGACACGCCAGAAGTGCTGCAATTGCGCTTTGTGCATAATATGAGCCCGCGATATGTGGTGGCCAATGTGCAGTATGAGGACTTAGCCGCCTTTGATGCCAGCGGAAATCCGATAGACATTGACTTCTGGCAGCACAGCGGAGGTTTGGCGATGAATTTCAACCGCTCGATTGAGTCTTCGGTGGATATTATCGCTACGGGTTGGGATGACACAGCTAAAAAACTCAATCAAATAGACCATATTACTGCCAAGCTAACGCTTATCCCCGAGAGCAATAAGATAGTCGAAAAGTCGTGGGATGAACTGATCGCCACTCCCTATACCTTCGGCGATGCGAGCCTCACGATTCAGGTGCTCGACGCCGAGGCAAAGCTATTTAAAGTCGTGACAAAGCAGAGTAAAACTCAAAACATTAATCTTCCTTTTCAGCAGTTTAAAGGAAAGATGGCCGAAGCCCGTCGCGATGGTGATTATCCCAAATGGCTAACGGTGACGGATAAGGAACTGCTGGGAGAATTAATCGGTGTCGATGATCCCCATCATCTTAGCACCCGCGCCCTGCTACTGAAGCTAGATGAGATCCCTAAAACCGTTGTCGTCATTGAGCAGCAGCCACAGCCGGAGTTAAGCCAAACCAAGAACATCCGCTTTGTGAAATTTAGCGACTACAACCAAAATCTGGCTAATCCCCTAAGCGAGTTTGGCGATTCGAGCCTCGATGGCTTCCTCTATCAGGATCTTGAGTCATCAAACCCTGAAATCAGTGCTATCCAAGGCATAAAACCCGAGACTGACAATGGCCATAATCTGCATATCCCCATGTCAGCCGCATTAGCGAGTGCCTGTAAACCTGAAATAGAACAAGGCTTTAATGAGGGGAAACACGCAGTCACTTGGCTGTTTGAGCCCAATGCCCCCGATGGACCAGCCTATACCCTGATGACTCCCGACCGCGAGCGGCAGTTTTTCTACGATAAACACATCCAAGGTAAGATCCATTGCCAAGGTGATATCAGTTGGCAACCCTTAGAGCAGGCAGCTAATCCACGTCCTTGGTTAATCGATTTGCAAGCTTGGCTAACAAAAACCGGTTATGGCAATGAGCCGAGTAAAGATCTTAAGAACTACTTTAAAGTCGAGGATGCCCAGGGCAAATCCTTAACGATTCGACTGCCCGAAAATGCCGAACTACGGATTAAAGAGACCTTGGTCGATGGCCGCTATTTAAGTGTCGCAGGCCCTGCCGCTAAGGTGAGTTATATGACGCTCTCTCAAAACCCCGTCGACATCCCCTATGAATTCACCTTTAAGCCTTTGCCATAAGGAGCAGTTATGCGTCTATTTATATTAAAACTGCTCCTTGGAGCACTCGCACTTATCAGTGCTAATGCCAATGCCAGTGCCAATGCAGACAATGTGCTACTCGATGAACATTGGAAGGTTGTCAAAGATGAAAAACAGGCTCTGTACTATTTAAAACTATCGACTGAAGTGATCGACGGCAATTATAAGGCTGAGATTTATTACAAAGATAAAGATACGCTTTTCTGCGCCAGTTCCCTCGCCGATAACAATATAGGTAAAACACTCGCGAGCGAACAATTCCGCGGTGCTTATCAATGTAACTTTGAGGATGGCAAGCCCTATGAACAAGGCTTTCGCAACGAGCAAGGTCAACTTCATGGCCTGCTCAAAAAATATATCGCCACGGGTCAATTGTATGTTGAATCACACTATGAAAATGGTGTTAAACAAGGCCTTGAAACGGGTTACTGGGAAGGCGGGAATATCCGTTACAAAACGACCTATAGAGATGGCAAAGAAGTCGGTATAAGCGAGCTTTTTGATAGCGAGGGCAAGCTTAGGGGCAAAGTCTGTAATAGTGGCACTTGTGTTACCCAGTATTATGACAATGGCAACTTACACCTCGAAACCCCTATGGTGGATGGGCTTGCACATGGCAACGAGACCAATTGGGGCTTTGGTAAAATCATTTCGACCCAAGCTTATGTCAAAGGTAAGAAACACGGGGATTACTTCGAATATTTCGACGATGGCAAGGTAAAGCGCCACTACCGCTACCACAATGATTATAAAATCGGTGAACAGTTGGATTACTTTAAAAATGGCCAGATAGCCCAAAAGGAAATCATAGAGGCGCCATGGAATGTGAAGTTATCGGTTAAATACAATGAAAAGGGCGAAATGCTCAGTTCAACCGAAGAAAAACACCAAGACAACAACTGGGTTTACCGTAAGCATCAACGCTTTAGTGAAGGCCAACTTACCTCTAACACAGAGGAGGACAAGCTTAAAAAATGGGTCCTCAACGAAACATTTGAGCAAGGTGAGTTAATCAGCCGCAGCGAGCATATCGATAACAAATTGACGGGTTTATATTTGCAAACCCTAAACCGTACTCAAACTGTAAAAGTCATTACCCGCGAATATTTCCAAGATGGCAAGCGCGAAGGCTCCTACGAGATGCTGAAAATTAACCATGAGACAGGGGAGCCGTGGGTGGCCGAGAGTGGCCAATATGCCAACGACAAGCCCGTTGGCGCCTGGAAGAAACAACAAGAGGATGCCACCCTCACCTTTAGCTACGACGCTAATGGTGAACTCCACGGTGAATTCCATAATGAAACCAGCTCTGGGCAACTACTTGAATTAATAACTTTTAACCATGGCAAGCCCGATGGATTAGTACAACGTTATGCCACTAACGGCCAATTGTATGAGAAGGGCGAATACCGCAATGGGCAGCAGGATGGCGACTGGGTGTACACCCATGGTGAGTTCGGTTTCAACCCAAGGCCAAATTCTGAGAGACGTTATTGGTACGGACGCTTCGACCAAGGTAAACAAGTCGGCCACTGGGAACTGCGCAATACCGAAGACTATGTGTTTGAAATAGCTAATTATGACGAACAGAGCAGGTTTCATGGTAAACAATACGAGTTTAGGGATAATGGCTGGATAGAAGTGATCAATAGCTACCATCATGGCGAGTTTTTAAATCAGGAAATACCGCCTCCGGTGATTACCTCGGACCATGTTTTCCCTATTTTTTAGCCTAAGCATTTGAGCCTAAACATTTAAGCTTAAGCCCATTAGCTAAAACCCATGACTTAAAACTTAAGCGCTGTGCACTACATCGAGTGCACAGCCAATAGCTATCCCCCAAAATGCAGGACTTCTGAATAAAAAATCGATCAAGTTCAAATTTCTGCCTCTAACCCCAAACCTAAAAGAAGTTTCATGCAAAGTGTGCCATAACCAATGTCTATACTGACGGCCCTTTTTCGATTTGGACAAATAGCCTATGAAGACATTTATCAAAGATGAGCTTGCCCTGCTACTGGGAATACTCACCTTAGTATTCTTTAAGACGGGTGGCGAAAGCTTACTTGCCGATGGCACTGCCCTCTCAACTTATATCCCAGTATCACTCGCCCTATTAGGCGTAGTGACTTGGGCAATATTCACAGTGGTGCGCCACTCGGACGCGCTCGCCATTAAACTAGGTGATCCCTATGGCACCTTAATCTTGACCCTGTCGGTGATTTCACTCGAAGTGGTGATGATCTCCTCTGTTATGTTAACGGGTGAGCCTAACCCTGTGATGGCCCGTGATACTATGTTCGCCGTCGTCATGTTAATTATCAATGGATTAGTCGGATTCACTCTATTACTTGGCGGCTGGCGTTATCACACTCAACACTTTAATTTAGATGGGGTCAAATCCTACCTAGTGGCGATCATTCCCCTTGCCCTGCTCTGTTTAGTACTACCCAATTTTACCGAAGGCGGCACTATCGGCGGCATGTCTAAGCCCATGTCTTGGATGCTGATCATTATTTCGATTCTGCTTTATGGCATCTTTTTAGTGATCCAGACCAAGAGCCATAGCCACTTCTTCGTCGATGCAGACCACGAGGATCACAAGGAACACCACGGTATATTGCGCAGTAATGCCTATCACACCATATTGCTGATAGGTTACTTACTGATAGTGATTCTGCTAGCAAAAACCTTAGCTATGCCAATCAATTACAGTGTGGCGGCCCTAGGTGCACCGCCAGCATTAGGTGGTTTTATTGTGGCCTGTTTGATTTTGTCACCCGAAGCCGTTGGCGGCTTTAAAGCCGCGCTGAATAACCAACTGCAACGCGCAATGAATCTCTATTTTGGTTCAGTGCTCGCCACCATTGCCCTCACAGTTCCGGCGGTGTTGATTGTAGGTAGCGTGATAGATCAAGAGGTTCATTTAGGCCTAGCGCCTGCGGATATGGTACTACTTGTGACGAGTTTGATGGTTTGCAAGGTGAGTTTTAGCAGCGGTCGAACCAATGCGTTACATGGCGCAACCCATATAGTGCTGTTTATTGTGTACTTATTCTTAATGTTCGAACATGCCTAACTGGCAGTAAGCAAAAGTAAAAAGACCGAGTAGCAATGCCACTCGGTCTTTTATCTGTCTTATACGCACCAAGTTGTAAACCTTAGGGTTGGCTCACTTTAGCCAATTGCTGCTGACTACGCTGCTTTTTATATTGCTTAGCTTCCGCAGGGATAGGCGTGACTTTGCCCGTTTCTAACCAATTACGTAGACGGTTGGCATCGGCCAAATGGGTGTATTTACCGTAGGCATCGAGCACCACAAAAGCCACTTGACGCTTAGCCATTTCGGTACGCATCACCAGACAATGCCCTGCTTCATTAGTAAAGCCGGTTTTGGTCAGATGAATATTCCAGTTATCCTTGTAAACCAAACGGTTAGTATTGCGGAAATCTAAACTGTATTTGGGTTTACCGAAGGTGACGGTTTTCTTTTCGGTTGAGCTTAGTTGACCTAAGATGGGATAGCCTTGACTGGCTTTAAGTAATACGACTAAATCCTTGGCACTGGAGACGTTCTTTTCAGACAATCCTGTGGGTTCAACATAACGGGTGTTTTTCATTCCTAAAGCTTTGGCTTTATCATTCATCGCCTTGATAAAGGCCTTGTGTCCGCCGGGATAATGGTGGGCAAGACTGGCGGCAGCGCGGTTCTCAGATGACATTAATGTCAGCAATAACATATCTTTACGGCTAATCACACTGCCGATACGCACCCGAGAATACACGCCGCGCATTTCTTTAGTGTCGTTGATATTGATGGCGAGCTTTTCATCCATAGGTAGCTTAGCGTCTAAGGTCACCATAGCCGTCATCAGCTTAGTCACAGAGGCAATCGGTCTAACGGCATCGGGATTACTGGAATAGAGTATTTCGTTAGTTTTAAGATCCACCACCAGCGCACTATTGGCGGCCACTTCCTGCTTGGCAGGGGCTTTTTTAGCGGCTGTCGTTTTAGTAGCAGTGGTTTTAGCGGCGGTGCTTTTTGTAGTGACAGAGGCCGAATCGGCAGAATGCGCTGTCGCGGCAACAGTTAAACTGCTGCATACCAAGATAAAACTACCAAGCAGAAAAGGGATCTTCATGTAGATTTCACTGAGTCGTTAATAAGTCGAATGTGCTACGGCACAGAGTTGAGGCTAAGTATAAGAGGTCTATGGTGAAAGGCATAGAATACAACTCGACTTTTATCAGCAATATCAGTATTTTTCGCCAGCTAGATCACAAAAATGTAACAGCTTAAAAAGTTAGACCAAGAGAATAACTAAGCATCTAGATTTAAACTTTTTACTTACCTTAGCGACTAACACTGCGGAAATGATTTTTAGCAGTAGAAAACTTCATCCAAAAGCAGCGATGAGCTTCTTAACTCGATGATGAAGAGCCACTTTCAATACGTATTTTCATACCTTTAATCAGTTAACAGAGTGAATATACCAAAACAAAAAACCAGCCAAACGGCTGGTTTTTTACTGTTCGCTCAATGCTGCTTGGGTCGCAGGTTTAATCTGCAACCCATAAAGCGCTTAGGCCTGTGGGCGCATCGCAGGGAATAGGATCACGTCACGGATGGTGTGAGTGTTAGTGAATAACATCACTAAACGGTCGATACCGATACCTTGACCCGCTGTTGGCGGTAAACCGTGTTCCAGTGCAGTGATATAGTCCGCATCGTAGAACATGGCTTCGTCGTCACCGGCGTCTTTGGCATCAACCTGCGCCTTAAAGCGGCTATCTTGATCTTCAGCATCGTTTAACTCGCTGAAGCCGTTAGCTACTTCACGGCCACCGATAAAGAATTCGAAACGGTCGGTGATGAAGTGATTGTCATCGTTACGACGTGCCAGTGGCGAAATGTCCGCTGGGTAGCCAGTGATGAAAGTCGGTTGCATTAACTGCCATTCAGCAGTTTCACCGAAGATTTCTTCTAATAGCTGACCACAGGTCCAGAACTTCTCGATCTTGATGCCAAGGCTAGTTGCCAATTCACGCATAAATTCAAGATCTTTCACTTGCTCGTAGGTCATGGCTTGGATAGTCGCGTTGTCAGGATTGTACTTCTGAATCGCTTCTAACATGCTTAAACGGGCATATGGGCCACCGAAATCGACGGTGTGCTCGCCGTAGGGCATTTGCGCGCTGCCTAAGAGTTCAATCGCGATAGAGCTTAACAGCTCTTCGGTTAAGTCCATCAGATCTTTGTAGTCAGCATAGGCCATATAGAATTCCATCATAGTGAATTCTGGGTTGTGGCGTGGCGACAGGCCTTCGTTACGGAAGTTACGGTTGATTTCGAACACACGCTCAAAACCACCGACCACTAAACGCTTGAGGTATAACTCTGGCGCGATACGCAGGTACATTGGCATGTCCAGCGCATTGTGGTGCGTGATAAATGGACGGGCCGAAGCGCCGCCTGGGATCACGTGCATCATTGGGGTTTCAACTTCCATGAACTCTTTTTTGATCATGAAGTTACGGATAGCAGCAACCACTTTTGAACGCATCACGAAGGCTTGACGAGACTCTTCGTTAACGATTAAGTCCACGTAGCGTTGGCGGTAACGGGTTTCTTGGTCCGTTAAGCCGTGGAATTTTTCTGGCAGCGGGCGCAATGCCTTGGTCAGCAGTTGGTATTCTTCCATGTTGACGTATAGATCGCCTTTACCAGACAAGTGCAACTGACCGGTTACGCCGATGATGTCACCGATATCCAGACCTTGGTAACGATCCTTCAGTTCTGCTTGTACGCCCTTTTCAGCGTAGGCTTGGATACGACCAGACACGTCTTGGATCACCAGGAATGGGCCACGCTTTGCCATGATACGGCCAGCGATGCTGGTTTTAAAACCTAAGGCTTCGAGTTCTTCCTTAGTGTTTTGACCGTATTGTTCCTGCAACTCGGCCGCCTTATGGGTGCGGCGGAAGGTATTAGGGTGAGCATTAGCGCTACAGTTTGGGCGAATGCTTTCTAGCTTGGCACGACGCTCGGCGATCAGTTTGTTTTCATCTTGTACTTGTTCAGTCATCTTATTTCTCGTCTATACCTTTGAATTGATTACAGCCCTGATTTCAAACTGGCTTCGATAAATCGGTCCAGATCGCCATCGAGTACCGCTTGGGTATTGCGCGTCTCCACGCTGGTACGTAAGTCTTTAATACGGGAATCGTCTAATACATAGGAGCGAATTTGACTGCCCCAACCTATGTCGGATTTAGCATCTTCGGCCGCTTGCTTTTCGGCATTTTGCTTATGCATTTCGAGTTCGAACAGTTTGGCTTTTAACTGTTTCATCGCCGAATCTTTGTTCTTATGCTGTGAACGGTCGTTCTGACACTGCACTACCGTGTTGGTCGGTAAGTGGGTAATACGCACCGCAGATTCGGTTCGGTTAACGTGCTGACCACCGGCGCCCGAGGCGCGGTATACGTCGATCCGCAGATCCGCCGGATTGATATCTATGGTGATATCATCGTCAATCTCAGGGTATACGAATACCGAGCAGAATGACGTATGGCGACGGCCCGAGGAATCGAAGGGCGATTTACGCACTAAACGGTGCACGCCGGTTTCGGTGCGTAACCAACCGAAGGCATATTCACCGGTAAATTTAATAGTCGCGCCCTTAATGCCGGCCACATCACCGTCGGTCACTTCCATCAGCTCAGGGCTAAAACCGTGGGCATCGCCCCAACGCAGGTACATACGCAGTACCATATTGGCCCAATCTTGGGCTTCGGTGCCACCACTGCCAGACTGAATGTCTAAGTAACAGTTTGAGGCGTCCTGTGGGCCGGAGAACATACGGCGAAATTCGAGTTCGGCCAAACGGCTCTCTAAATAATCCAGCTCTTTGGTGGTTTCATTGAAGGTATCTTCGTCGTCTTCTTCAACGGCCAGTTCTAGCAGCCCTTCGACATCCTCAAGACCTGAGTCCATATCATCGATCGTCTTGACTACGGCTTCGAGGCTGGCGCGCTCTTTGCCTAGGGCTTGGGCGCGTTCTGGCTCGTTCCACACATCGGAACTTTCAAGCTCACGGGTGACTTCTTCTAGACGCTCATGTTTAGCATCGTAGTCAAAGATACCCCCTAAGAAGCTGCGTACGCTCGGCAAGCTCCTTAATTTTGAATTTTACTGGATTAACTTCAAACATGAATTTTCAACTTTCTTTATTTGGCCGCTTTAATTGATCTTCCATTAAAGGAGGCGGTGATTAACAGTATGCAACCGCGGATTTTAACCTAACAACGCCTGTAAACCTAGGCCACAGCGTTTATTAAATGGGATTTAAGCGATTATTTTCCAACCATAATAGCCATAGCTCGAAGGGCGAGACTCACAACTATCCGTTAGTGAATACCCTGATCCTGCGAAAATTTAGCCGAACGATTTGGGTGCCACAGAAAAAAGGGGTTAACTATCAATAGCGATAGCGATTAGATGCCCTATATATGCCAAATGAGTCACAAAACTCGAGTAACAAAACCCCGCCAGTGCACAATCTCAAATGCGTTTGTGATACAAGCTGCAATTCAGTATCAAACTTCCCCCGCCCATAAGCGTCTTCTAAAACAGTCTGGGTATACTCGAAGCGACCTAAGCCTGCGGCCCAGCGCCATTGCAGCAAGTACCCTACAAATATAAAAGGCCATGGGATGATAGAACTTCAAATTGATGATCAACGAGTCGTGTCGACCAAGCCAACCGACACACTACTAGAGGTGGCGCGGGCGGCAGGTATTGCTATCCCCAGTTTATGCGAACAAAGCCCAGCCTCAAGGCAACTCACCCTTGAGCCACATTCGGATAAACAAGCCTGTAATTTGTGCCTGGTCCAAATTGAAAATGCCGATGCCAGTCTGCGCTGCGTTCGCGCTTGCGAAACCCATGCCGAGACGGGGATGCGGGTCATTACCCAATCGGAATTTCTCAGTAAAAAACGCCAACAGGCCCTGTCTAAGATCCTAAGCGATCATTTTGCCGACTGTGAAGCGCCCTGCCAGCAAGCCTGTCCCGCAGGGGTCGATGTGCAAAGCTATCTTCACCATATCGCCCAAGGCAACCACAGCGAAGCGGTCAAAGTGATTAAACAGACCCTGCCACTGCCGCTATCGATTGGCCGAGTCTGTCCCGCCTTTTGTGAGACAGAATGCCGCCGCGGACTCGTCGATGAACCCATTGCGATTCGTCAACTGAAGCGCCATGCCGCGGATCTGGATTTAGCCGAGGGTGAAAATGGCGGCATGAGTTATATGCCTCCCCGCCTTGCCGATACAGGTAAAAAAGTGGCCATTATCGGCGCGGGTCCTGCGGGGTTAAGCACCGGATATTACTTATCCAACCAAGGCCATAGGGTGGAGATTTTTGAAGCCATGCCACAGGCTGGCGGCTGGTTACGCTATGGTATTCCCGAATACCGTTTACCTAAGGCGATTTTAGATAAGGAAATTGAACTCTTATGTCGTAATGGCTTAACCATTCATACCCAGACTCGCCTCGGCCATGAGATCCAGTTAAAGCAATTAGTGAATGATTTTGATGCCGTTTGTCTCGCCATTGGCGCCCAAAAAGCCGTGCCTATGGATTACCCCGGCAGCACACTCGACGGTTGCTACCTTGGAGTGGATTTCTTAAAAGACCATTGTCTGGATAAAAAACTCAAACTCGGCAAGAGAGTCGCCGTGATTGGCGGCGGTAACACCGCCATAGATTGTGCCAGAACCGCGGTACGTGAAGGCTGCGATGTGACCTTAATTTACCGCCGCACCCGCGCAGAAATGCCCGCCGAAGCCTATGAAGTGCATGAGGCCGAGGTCGAAGGGGTAAAATTTCACTTTTTAACCAATCCGATTGAAAACCATAGCGATGCTAATGGCAGAGTCCAGTCGGTGACCTTCAGCAAGATGGCCCTAGGCGAAGCCGATGCCTCGGGCAGACGCGCGCCAGTCAATACCGGCGAAACCTTTACCCAAGCCTTTGATACTGTTATCGCCGCGGTATCACAGGCCCCAGATATGGGCTTTTTGCAGGATCCCCAAAGCCAACTCAGCCAAGGCACACTCGCCCTCAGCCGCTGGAATACTTTTATTGGCTGCGAACATACTATGTCATCTGGCGTTGAAAAACTCTTTGTGATCGGCGACGCCAGACGCGGCCCCGCCACCGCCGTTGCTGCCATTGGCGATGGACACAAGGCGGCACAAGCCATAGATAAAATGCTCACTATTGGCCTAAGTTGTAAGCTACATGCCAAGGCATTTAATTCGACTAAGGCGCTCGACCGCACCACAGATCCCCAAGTAACAACGGATCTTTATCGCCATATAGCCCCTCAACCGCGGTTGAAAATGCCCGAATTAACCGCAGTGCAAAGATTGCTTAACTACGGCGAAGTTGAGCTAGGCTTTGCCCCCGATGCCGCCATGCAAGAGGCGGCCCGCTGCCTCGAGTGCGCCTGTCAAGCCAATACCGCTTGCCAACTGCGGGATTATGCGACCGACTACCATGTTGAAGCTAAAGCACTCTGCACCGAAGGGGCTCGCCACTTTAGCGTGGACAAGTCGAGTCCTTTCATTCAATTTGACGCCAGCCGTTGTATCAGCTGTGGCAAATGCGTTGATGTGTGCCAGCAGCAGAGCGGCCACTGCGCCATTCAATTTGACCATGACTCTTATCAAGCCATACCGAGGGAGCTAGCCGCGACGCCAGAACGCACGGCGCCAAGGGTTGGCTTTAGCGCATCGATGGCCGACAGCCAATGCGTGCAATGCGGCAACTGTGTGCAGGTTTGTCCAACGGGCGCACTGGTCGATGCGCGGGACAAACGCCAAGGGGATATTGCCCCCTTTAAAACCGCATCGACGATTTGCACTTACTGCGGCGTGGGATGCAGACTCGATCTGAAAATCGATGTAACGTCCAATCGCATCCGCCATATCGAAGGCAATAAGGACTCGGTCGTAAACCAAGGGATGTTGTGTGTTAAGGGTCGCTTTGGTTTCGATTTTATTCACAGTGAAAAACGCCTAACAACACCACTTATTCGTCGAAATGGTGAACTGCAACCCTGTAGCTGGCAGGAGGCGATAGACTATGTGGCCAAACATTTACTCGATATTAAACTGCAGCATGGTAGCAATGCCTTAGCCAGTCTTGCCTCGGCCAAGGCCACCAACGAAGATAACTTTGTGCTGCAAAAGTTTGTCCGTAGTGTGCTGGGTACCAACAATATCGACCATTGTGCCCGCCTGTGCCATTCATCGACCGTCACCGGGTTACAGCAGAGCATTGGTAGCGGCGCTATGACCAATGATATTCCTAGCATTCAAGACTCTGAGGTGATTTTTATCTTAGGTTCGGACACGAGCAGTGCCCACCCCATTATCGCCTCAAAAATCAAACAGGCCGTCAGCTTGCAGGGTGCACGGCTGATCGTTGCCGATCCCAAACGGGTCGCCATTGCCGATAGTGCAGAGCTTTATGTTGCCCATAGGCCAGGCACGGATGTGATGCTGCTCAACGCCATTATGGCGGAAATTATCCGTCACGATTGGCAGGATAAAGCCTATATTGCCGAGCGCACCGAAGGCGTCGAGGCGCTCTATGCAGAGCTTGCCAAGGAGGATTACAGCCTAGAAAGTGCCGCCCTTATCACTGGGGTTAAGGCCGAGGATATTGCTCGCATCGCGCGAACCATAGGCACGGCGCAAAAAACGGCGGTTTATTACGCCATGGGCATCACCCAACATACCACGGGACACGATAACGTCACGGCCATCTCTAATTTGCAGCTACTTTGCGGCAATATCGGCATGCCAGGTGCCGGTATCAATCCACTACGCGGTCAGAGTAATGTGCAGGGCGCCTGTGATATGGGGGCGCTGCCAAACTATTTTACTGGCTATCAAAAGGTCACCGATATTCACGCCAGAATGCGTTTCGAGGCCCACTGGCAAACGCCGCTATCGGGGGAGATGGGTGTCACGGCGACCCATATGATGCATGAAATTTCCAAAGGAAAAATCAAAGCCTTATATGTAATGGGGGAGAATCCTGTCCTGAGCGACCCCGATCAGACCCATGTGCTAAGGGCGCTTAGCCAGATCGACTTTCTCGTCGTGCAGGATATCTTCTTAACCGAAACCGCCGAGCTTGCCCATGTGGTCTTGCCCGCCGCCGCCTTTGTCGAAAAGCGCGGCCACTTTACCAATACCGAACGGCGTGTACAGCGGCTCGAACAAGCGCTACAGCCACCGGGTGAAGCGCTAGCCGATTGGCAAATTATTCAAACCATTGCCAATACCATGGGCGCCAACTGGAATTACCCCAATGAAGAAGCCATTTGGCAGGAAATCAATCTATTAACTCCACAGTATCGGGGTATCAGTTGGCAAAGATTAAGCGCGGATGCTAACGGACATCTTCCCCAAGGCATTCAATGGCCATGCCCAGATGAAAATCATCCGGGCACACCTATTATGCATCAAAGCCAATTTACCCGTGGTTTAGGGCTATTCACCCCTGTGGGTTATCGCATGCCCGCTGAAATGCCCTGCAGTGATTATCCACTCACCCTCTCGACCGGGCGTTTGCTGGAGCAGTTCCATACCGGCACCTTAACCCGTAAAACACCGGGGCTCGACCTGCTTGGCTCACCTAAGGTGATGATTTCAGTCTATGATGCCGAGCAGCTTGGGATTAGTAATGGCGATAAAATCAAGCTCAGTACCCGCCGCGGTGAGATTGAGATTGATGCCTTTGTGACTAAACGCGCCCAAGTGGGGGTGCTGTTCCTCCCCTTCCATTTTGTGGAAGCCGCGGCCAATAAACTCACCATCAACGCCCTCGATCCCGTTGCCTATATTCCCGAATATAAGGTATGTGCGGTCAAAGCCGAGAAGGTGGCAAATCGCGGCGGCTAAACCAAGCTTAAGCGGGGTAATAAAAAACGGGAGCCTAAATCGCTCCCGTTTTTTATACTGAGTCCACTTAACTGAGGCTTAAATCTTAAACTGACCGACCAACTTACCAAGGTTAATCCCTTCCTGTGATACGGTTTGGCTGACTCTTGCCGCATCTTCGCTGGAATGGAGTAACTCATTGACGATTTCTTGGATGGCATACACATTGCGGTTAATCTCTTCGGTGACTGAGCTTTGCTCGGTCGCCGCCGTGGCAATTTGGGTGCTCATATCATTAATCGCCGTTACCGCCGAAGTGACCGAGCCTAGACTTTCGGAAATCGCACGGGAAGACTCCACCGAACGCACACAGCTCTGTTGACTCTCGTCCATGGTTTTAACCGCCTGCGATACCAACTTATGCAATGCCGATAACATCTCGTTGATCTCTAAGGTACTTGCCTGAGTCCGGCTGGCTAAGTTACGCACCTCATCGGCCACTACGGCAAACCCTCGGCCCTGTTCACCGGCTCTGGCGGCTTCAATCGCCGCGTTTAAGGCTAATAGGTTTGTCTGCTCTGCAATCCCGCCTATCACCGAAAGTACGCTGTTAATCTTCTGGGATTGTTCACTTAGGGATTGAATACTGCCCGCCGCATTATTGATTTGTTCCATCAGGGCGGCAATTTCCTCCAGTGAAGCATCGACACAACGCTGGGCGTTGGCCACATCACCGGTTGCCGCCTGAGTCGCCTCTGCCACTTGGGTCGTGTTTTGGGCCACCTCACTCGCCGTAGATGACATTTCAGTAATCGCAGTCACCACTTGATCGGTTTCATTGTTATGGCTCAGCAGCTGGCTCGACATGACTTTAGTCTGATCGTGGATCGAATTGGCCGCAGCTTTCACCCTATTGGTCGCACTCGCCACATCGCCAATAATGGTTTGCAGCTTATCCACAAACAAGTTAAAGGACTGACCTAATTGGGCAATTTCATCTTCACCCTTCACGGCAAGGCGCTTAGTTAAATCCCCTTCACCCTTGGCGATATCATTGAGGTTGTCGGCCATATTTTTAATTGGCACTACCATACGGTGGGCCGCAACCATGATGATAAACGCCGTCACCCCTGTCAGTAACAGCGCGATCAAGAGGATCCCAAAGGATTTATCTCTCATTTGCTCGGTAACCGTTTGACGGTAATCCTCAACCACAGCCTCGATATCGTCGATATAGGCCCCCGTACCTAACATCCAGTCGGTGCTGGGGATCATAGTCACATAACTGATTTTCTCAATCTGTTCATTCGTATTGGGTTTTTGATAAAAATAGGAAAAATGACCATCACCACGTTTAGCCGCATCGAGCAAACCGACAATGATTTTAGTGCCGCGGGGATCGGTCATATCGATTTTATTTTGCCCTTCCAAATTGGGCATAAGGGCATGGAAAATGTTCTTTCCTTGGGAGTCATAGATAAAGAAATAACCCGCACTGCCAAAACGAATATCCCGCAGCGCTTGATTCACATTGCCATTTTCCTTGAGAGACAGTTGGTATTGCACGATTCCAGCGGCAATCTCGGTCGCTTCTTTAATTTGTTGTTTACGTTCCCCAACCAGCTTAGTTTTGAAAGTGATGACCTCATCGTTAAGGGCTCCTTGTTCAACATAGTAGGAAACCGACATCAACACAAACAAGGTCAAAATCAGGGGGAAAAGCGATAACAGTAGTAATTTATTACGCAGGCTAAAATTCGACATGCTTGCTAACTCCAAGGTGATATAGCTTTTTTTTAGTATGGTTGGAGTATAGCCAAAATAGTGCACATTCTTAGCGCTGTAGATAACAAATCCCAAGATTATTTGTAAAAATTACCTTTTAGCGAATTGACTTAGCAAATTGATTTAGTGAATCGGCTTAGTTTAGAAACGTCGAGCCAATGCCAAAAATACAGAAAGCCAAGACCAACATAAGCACTGGGGGCTTAAAGAGTTTCAACGCGCCAAAACCTAGCAGTACTAAGGCCATATCTTGGGCCGAAAACACCGCTTGATTAAACACAGGTTGATAGAGCGCGGCGAGCAATAACCCGACGACACTGGCATTTATCCCCGCAAGTGCGCCCGCCATTTTGGGTCTAGCCGCGATCGCATGCCAGCTTTTTAAACCCACCAACATCAATAAAAAACCCGGTAAAAAAATCGCGGCCGTTGCGATACCAGCGCCAATAAAAGGATTATCTAGCATCATCTCCGCCCCCAGAAAGCTGGCAAAGGTGAACATGGGGCCAGGCACGGCTTGGGCAAAAGCATAACCCGTTAAAAAACGATCGCTCCCCAAGGTATCGCCAACGGCGGTTTCCAATAGGGGCAGTACCACATGACCGCCACCGAAGACCAGACTCCCCACTCGGTAAAACTCAGCGAAGATGCCGCCCTCTGCGCCTAAATTCACCATAAAGAAACTGGCGATAAATAGGCCAAAAAAGAGCAATAAATAGAAGTAATTTAAACGAATAGGTTCAGCCGTATCCATGTCAGCGGTGGCGCTCAAAAAACGCACACCGACTAGGGCTGCAATGATTAACAGAATAATTTGTACCCATAAAAGAGGCACCATTAATATGATTGCCGCACTGCCTAGCATCAGCATACGCGCACTATGGCGCTGACAAAACTGCTTAAACATGGCAAGCACGGCATCGGCGACCACGACCACAGCCAACAGCTTTAACCCATGTACTATGCCTTGCATATACTCATTGGCAAGCCATGCTGCGGTCGTCACCGCCAGCAAATACATCAGGATAAATGAAGGTAAGGTAAACCCGATAAAGGCCGCTATCGCACCTAAAAGCCCACCACGATGATAACCAATGGCAAAACCCACTTGGCTCGACCCAGGTCCCGGCATAAATTGGCTTAAGGCCACAAAGCTGGCATAGCGTTTATCATCAAGCCATGCGAGTTCATTGACGAAGGTCTGGCGAAAATACCCTATATGGGCCGCAGGACCACCGAAACTCATCAGGCCAAGAGTTAAAAAACGCAGGAATATCTGTAGCATAAGCTTTGCCTTTAGGAACATAAAGTAGGCAAGATTATGCCACTAAAATGAAAGTTTAATGAAAACTAAATCCTAGTATTCCATTTGTAGAATGACCATACCCCCAATACGAGCAGCATGGCTAAGCCACCTAGGGCCCCACCACCGCCCTATTGGTATCCTCTGGTTCCGGTGTTACAACGGGTGCTAAGTCTTCGAGGTGAGTATTTTCAACAGCAAGCAGGAAAAAATCGATTCTGCGTCGAAGACGATGGCCCGGGATTTGAGGGCATAGGCAAAAAATTGATGACCGCTTTCGAACGAGACGCCCAGCAAAGCGATAACAGCGGCTACGGTTTAGGACTCTATATAGTGAAAAAAATCGCCACTTGGCACTATGGCAAACTTGAACTTAACCGCTCGGAGAAACTCGGCGGCGCATCGCTGTGTATTATTTGGGATGACAGCCTAAGCACAAAAATACTTTAAGACCGAGCCCTCAGTCCTTGACTAACAAAGCTAAAACCTCGAAATGATCCGTGTGGGGGAATAAATCGAACAGTTGCACTTTGGTTAACCGATAGCCTTGAATATGCGCGAGATCTTTGGCTAAGGTCTTGGGGTTACAGCTGGAATACAAGATCGCCTTTGGGGCAAACTCACTTAATGACTGGCAAAGTGCCTCACCAATGCCACGTCGCGGCGGATTCACTATGATCAAATCCGGCTTATCGGCGGCGCTTTTGCCCTTGGCAAAGTCGGTTGAATCGAGCGCCATAAAGTGCACATTTTCGAGCCCCATCATTTGCGCTGACATTTGCGCGCAGGCAATGGCTTCGGCTTCGATTTCAATCCCTGTGAGTTTTATGTCTTTGGATGCGCAGTGCAGCCCGAAACCGCCCACACCACAGAAGAGATCCCATAACGAATGAGGTGAAAACTCAGCCACCCACTCACGGGCGGTTTGATATAACTGCGCCGCCACTTGCGGGTTGGTTTGGAAAAAACTCTTAGGCCGAATAAATAGGGGGACATCATTAAACTGCTCTTCTAGGCGGGTATTTTCGGTTAAGAAGATCTCTTCATCCCCTTCGAGGATCGCCATATGAATGGGCTGGATATTGACCGATACCACTTTAATCTGCGGATATTCCGCCATTAGCGCCGGTAATTCACGTTCGATACGGGGGATGGCATCGAGCGTACGCAGCACGAAGCGCAACATATATTCACCGCGCACTTGGCTTCGCGTCAGCAAAATAAACTTCAATTCCCCCTTGGCTTTATCGACACGATAAGGCGGAATGCCCGCCTGTTGTACAAAACGCTCTAGGCGATGAAGTAAGGCTTGCATATCAGTCGGATATAACAGGCAATCACATAGGCTGACCGCCTCTCCGCTTGGGCTGACTATCCCAAGCACTGGGGCGTGGGCCGCGCCTAGGGCCACCATCTTAGCTTTATTACGAAAACCGCTGACATCACCAAAGATGGGCGCTTGAAAAATATCTAAGGGATCGGAAATGAATGGCGCGAGGAGTTGCTGTAATTCTTGGGTTTTAGCCACCACTTGCTGCGCCATAGGAACTTGAATATGAAGGCAAGATTGGCATTGGCCTAAATTAAAATAACCACATTGGCTTTTGGCACTCACTATGGCAGCACTCACGACAATTCCTAGGGATCAGTAAAAAAGCGCCATACTGTAGCGTTTTTGCGGCGAAAAATCACCTCGAACTCGCCCCAAACGGCACAACTTCAAAGTACGGCCACCGCGCCATCAACCTAGGGGGAGCGAATCGACGTCGGCAATCGATGGGCGCTTACCGAGATGTTGTTCAATCCATTCAAGCACTTCGGCCGAAGTGCTACGAAAAGTGGTTAATTTACCGCCATATAGACTCAACAGCCGCGGATGGGAAACCGATGTTTGCATAAGAATATCCCGCGGCCGCTCGAAGGCTTGGGAGCTCTGTTTAGGTAAGACTCGCACGCCGCAATAGGTCTGAACTATCTTAGCCTTAAGATCATTAATCTCGGGCGATAGCGGAAAATAATGCCGATAAATGCCGAGGAGGTAGTTAACCTCGGACTCAGTCACCTCGGGAGGTTTATCCAATGAGGCCAGTTCCGTTTCCGTCGTACCTATTAAGGTTTGACCGTACCAGGGCATCACAAAAATGACCCGCTTATCGAAGCAGGATTCTAAGTACAAGATGCCGTCGAGGGCGGGAATATCCAACAGCAAATGCGCGCCCTGCACCCAGTCGAGTTCAACCCCCGCCAGTGGGGGCGACACTTTAGCGATCACCTCATTAACCCAAGGGCCCGCCGCATTGATCACTAGGCTGGCCTCGACCCGTCGAACATCGCCCGCATGTTGAAAACTCACTGAGCAGCTATGGGACTGATGCTCCATACCGAGAAAGTCGGCTTCGGCGTAAACCTCAGCCCCTAATGCCTGTGCACTGCGGGCCACGGCTTGAGTCAGTAATTTATCGTCAGTCTGCGCATCCCAATACTGAAATACCGCCTTTAATCCCGATAGCTTAAGCCCTGTTAAACGATGCCAATGGACCGCAGGAACTGAGATAAATCGCCCTAAAGGATCGAATTCACTTAACACTGCATATAGGCTTAGTCCGGCCCGTATCGTCCAAGGGCTACGCTGACTGTTCTCGTAAACCGGAATATAAAAGGGCACGGCTTTCACTAGGGTCGGTGCAAGATTGAGTAAATTACGCCGCTCAAGCAGAGACTTACGCACTAGATTAATTTGCCCTGTCTCTAAATAACGCAGGCCGCCATGGATAAGTTTGCTGGAATTAGCCGAGGTTTGGCCGCCAATTTCCCCTCTTTCAATTAAAAGAGTGGAGTAGCCCGCTGCCGCCGCATATTGGGCAATCCCCACACCGCTGATCCCGCCGCCAATAATGGCTATATCGAAGGAAGCCATGGCTTATTTACCCGCAATAACACTTGCATTGTTAACTTATCCATCGGAGTCATTCTATCCCTAAAATACGACTACTGGCCCATGAAGTTCAACTATGTCAACACGTTAACCCTAAAGCAAATGGTATTTAAACCATTAATCAAGGCTAGCATGTAACTGTTTAAGCGCCTTATCGCACATCGCTTTCAATGCCTTAAGCTCATTTACCTCTCCGCCCACTTTGCAGCGCATCAAATGGGGAATGTCACAGGCCTGGGATTTAAGGGCAATTCCTTCAGGGGTTAAGGCTAGCACGCGCACCCGTTCATCCTGCTCACTGCGACCACGGCTGACTAATCCCTTAGATTCTAGGCGTTTAAGTAACGGGGTCAGAGTGCCAGAATCGAGGAATAGTTTATCCCCTAGGGTTTTAACGCTGATCCCCTGCTCCTCCCATAACACCAACATCACTAGATATTGCGGATAGGTGAGATCTAACTTATCTAGCAGGGGGCGATAGGCTCGCACCATAGCATTCGCGGCGCTGTAAAGTGAGAAACACACTTGGTTTTCAAGACATAAGGCATTATCTGCACTGGCGTTTTCGGCCATATCGATAGGGTTCGCGCGGGTATCAACTTGAGTTGTTGCCATAGGAAAATCCGACAAATTAAATATATTGCGCACAATATACTTGCATTCACACTAAAGATCGAATTATAGTTTATCACAATTAAATTGCGTGCAATTTAAATTATTTTACTAGATCCTTAACCTTAGAAGGTCAATACGATGAAAACACTGTATGAAACACGCGCAACGGCAAGAGCGGGGCGTCAGGGCCAAGTGAGCACGGATGATGGTTTGCTCGATGTTGCATTAGCCTACCCCAAAGCCATGGGCGGCAGCGGACTTGCGACTAACCCTGAGCAGTTATTCGCGGCGGGTTATGCCGCTTGTTTCTCAAACGCCGTCTTGCATGTCGCTAAAATCGGCAAAGTGGATATTACCGAAGCGCCCGTCAGCGCAGTGGTTGGCATAGGTGCCAATGAGGCGGGTGGTTTTGCATTAGCGGTGGTCTTAGAAGTCAACTTAGCTTTACCGCAAGAAGCTGCCGAAGCCTTAGTGCGCCATGCGCATCAAGTGTGCCCTTATTCCAATGCCACTCGCAACAATATAGATGTGAAGCTAAGCGTTAATGGCGTCGCATTAAGTTAACGTCGTCAAACGAGTATTTTTAAAGCACCGTAGGGTGCTTTTTTCGTTGCTGGCCTCTAATCCCCCTTAAAATAAACCTGCCTCACTTCCCAAAAAAGCGCTAATAGCGAGTTAACTAACACTTCTTAATGCTAAATTTAATCAAAGGGATTGAATTCAGTAGAGTAATAGTCAAAGAATTGTTTTAAACCATTAACCCCACGTTGGTGGGAGGCGCTATGACAAAATACCTATCGAAATACGCTTTTCTCTGTTCCCTAATGTTGGCGCTACTCTGTATTAGCCCGAGCTGGGCCAATGTCGAGACGCCAAGCACGACAGATACCACTTGGCATTATGTGAATGATCAGGGTGAGCTTAAGATCAAACTCTATTTCTTTTGGTCTAAAACCTGCCCACATTGTGCTGAGGCTCACCCCTTTATCGATTCCTTGCCACAAAAATACCCTTGGATAGAACTCGAATCCCATATGGTGTCGGCGCCGGGTGTACAGGAGATTTGGCAAAATATCGCCGCTAAAACCGCCACTGAGGCTCGCTCAGTTCCCTTTATGGCAAGCTGTGAAAAGACCGTTGTTGGCTATTCCAGTGAGGCGGTTACAGGCGAGTTTTTAGTTAATCGTTTGAAAAACTGCTACTTATCCCTTGGTGGACAGTTAGCACAAGCGGATATGCCAACAAAAGGTGTTGCAAGCACAACGGCCAGTGCGCCCACGAACGCCCCTCTCTTTGGCACCTGTGGCACAGATACTGGCGAAGGCACCTGCGATGCCACCAGCTTGGTCGGTACTGAGCAAGCTGAAGTGCAACCCGTTGAGTTGCCATTGGTGGGCGTGGTGACACCTGAGACTATGTCTCTGCCACTGTTGACCTTAGTGCTCGCGGGGGTCGATGCCTTTAATCCCTGCGCCTTCTTCGTGTTGCTGTTTTTACTGTCAATTATGGTCAACGCCAAGAGCCGTGGACGCATGCTATTGGTTGGCGGGATCTTCGTGTTTTTTTCCGGCTTGATTTACTTCCTGTTTATGACGGCCTGGCTCAATATCTTTAAGCTGTTAGGCGCAGGGAGTGACGGCGGTATGATCATCCTAGCGGCGGGGATTTTAGCGCTGATCGCAGGGGTGATTAATGTGAAGGATTACTTCTTCACTAAGGGTGAGGTCACGCTGTCCATGTCGGCAGAAAACCGCACAAGTCTGATAAAACGTATGGGTAAACTGTCCAATTCCAGCAGTCTGGGCGCCTTGATCCTTGGCTCGACCGTATTAGCCATACTCGCCAATGCCTATGAACTGCTGTGCACCGCAGGCTTCCCAATGATTTACACTAGCGTGCTGTCCATGCATAATCTACCGGACATAGAGCGTTATATGTATTTGGTTTTATACAATATTGTCTATGTTATTCCACTGGCGATTATTGTAATTGTCTTTAGCGCGACCCTAGGCAAACGTAAACTGACCGAGAAAGAGGGTCAGGCGCTGAAACTGATGTCAGGGGTGATGATGCTTGGTATGGGGATCGCCTTAGTGATTGACCCGACAGCGCTGCAAAATGTCGTACTGGCACTGGGCTTAATCTTAGGTTCACTGGGAATTACCGCCGTGATTGTGCTCGGTCGAAAATTCCTTTCAGCCAAGGCGAGTCAGTAAACAGCGGGGATGATTGGCAAACTCAAGATTAACGACTAAAGTAAACCTTGAGTTTGCCGATAAAAGGGTCCTGCTTACTATCGAGGTTAGTTATGTCAATTTCACTCAACACCCAAGCTGTCACGCCCAATTTAGAAAATGGTGCCGTTGGCGTTAAGGTCGCCCAATTAGCCAAAGAGCAGCAAAAAGCTGAAGGCCAAATCGCGGTAGATTTAATTGCTGCTGCAGCGCCAAAGCCTGTTGGAAATTCGGGCCACAATATCAACACCACGGCCTGATCCAAAGTCACAGTTCCATAAAAAAGCGCCCAAGAATATTGGGCGCTTTTTTATTTCGCTATTGTGATTTACTAAGAAAATGCGTTGCCATTCACATGCATGATAGTGAAGGTCCAAACCACAAACGCCAGAGGGATATGCACTAAGGCATAAAAACACTGATCGAGTCGCCCCATCCCCTTCGCTAACCATATCAAATACAGATGCAGTCCAATCACTAGGGGGAAAAGTGCCAGCAGCGGGTATAACGCCACTGGACTCGCGTCCGCAAACAGACTATGACTCAACAGCGCCCATCCCACCATAATCGCTGTGGTTAAGGGGGGCGTTGCAATGCGGTACTGCTCTGGATAGGGAAACATCCAATGGCCTCTAACTCTGCATCTATGACGGTAAATTTAGGCAGGCGACAACACTTTATTTTTGGGCGATAAGCTGTGCTTTAAAGCTCGCATGTCCCGTGAGTGGATCGCTCAATAGTCCCTCAAAGTAATGCAAAGGTTGCCAGTTAGCAAATGCTGATTTGAGTTCATTTTCAGTCAGTAAGAAATCAGGGTTACGTGGCCGACCTATTTCAGCCTGCTGCCAAGTAAAAGTTTCATAGACGATAATTCCCTTAGGCTTAACACTCGCGGCAATTTGCGGCAATAATGGTCGATGCAGATAATTGAACACTAAGACAATATCATACTCTGCAATCGGCAACGGTGACACGGACTCGGCTTCTAAATCCCATTGATATTTGCGGGCGTTAGCATGCTCAATGCGCGACATGGCAGACAGATCCCGGTCGATAAACGTCACCTCGGCCCCCTGCGCTAAAAACCATGCTCCATTACGCCCTGATCCGCAGGCAAGATCGAGCACCTTAAATCCATCGAACCGAGGAGTCGACCAAGTAAATTCAGTGATTAACGCAGCGGGGATCACGATTGGCGCATGGGTTACGGACATTAGAATTAGCCCTTAATTTCTTTTTTCGAATTAATTTGCCGACGATGCACAATAGAATAATGCCTCAGTCCCGCAGGACCATGGGACACAATCACGGATAAAAAGAGTATCACGATTAATAGCTCAGGCTTAAAATTAGCCAGTGGCACAAACAGACCAAGCAAGCCTAATTTTACTAAGGTTAACACACCCTTAAGCTGGATAAGCCAGCGCCAATCCCGCACAATTTCCCAAAACATTAATATGCTGCCGGTCGCCATAGCGAGATACCAATAATTAAGCCAAAGGCTTTTATCAATCGCCAGTAATATCCCTCCTCCGGCACCGACGACACCCAATATATGTAATGCCCTTAGTATCGTTTTACTCAGTCGCTGTACCCAAAAACGTTTTTCCGATATATGCTCTTCGCGCATCAATTTAACCTTAAAAAACAATACCAATAACATTTTAGAAAAATAATAATAATTAATCGATAAGTATTCTGGAAAATAATGATTATATACAGAATACTTAACGGTTACCCATTATTGTTCAAATAAAAATAACCAAATAAAAACAATAATATAAAAAACAGAATACACTTCCTGATCACTAAATCAATTTATAATTTAATTATTGCGTCCCCGCCAAACAAATATGTTAACTCGCACAAGTTATACCGTACTCAATAGGTGACTATACTCAATTTCGCCAATCTTTTCCGTCATATGACACACTTTTCCTATGTTATTTATACGGCAACATGCTTTATGTGACCTAAATACACATATACCTCTTTAGATAGTGCTAACTTTATTAACGGAGAATGCTCTAAAGCGCGTGAGTCATGCAAATTATAAATATCACGCCACGATGAATACCCCTTATTAAGTAGATGAATATACGGCGGAGGAACTACCATGTTCACAAGAAAGATTCAAAAAACAGCACTAGCCATGCTGATCTCTGGCGCAATGGCTGGTACAGCCTATGCGGCCCCAGAAGTACTAGCCGATTTCCACGGTGAAATGGGTAGCTGTGATAGCTGCCATGTCTCCGACAAAGGCGGTGTCAGCAACGACAACCTGACCCATGAAAATGCCCAGTGTGTTAGCTGCCACGGCGATTTAAAAGAAATGGCCGCCGCCACACCTAAAGATAAAGTATCACCCCATAAGTCTCACTTGATCGGTGAGATTGCCTGTACTAGCTGCCACAAAGGCCACGAAAAATCCGTAACCTACTGTGATGCTTGCCATAGCTTCGGCTTCGATATGCCATTTGGCGGTAAGTGGGAACGCAAGTTTGTTCCTGTCGATGCAGACAAAGCTGCTCAAGATAAAGCCATCGCCGCTGGCGTAAAAGAAACCACTGATGTAGTGATTATCGGTTCAGGTGGCGCAGGACTTGCTGCTGCAGTATCGGCCCGTGATGCGGGCGCAAAAGTGATTCTACTTGAAAAAGAACCTATCCCAGGCGGTAACACTAAGTTAGCTGCTGGCGGTATGAACGCTGCAGAAACTAAGCCACAGGCTAAGTTAGGTATCGAAGACAAGAAACAAATCATGATCGACGACACCATGAAAGGTGGCCGTAATATTAACGATCCTGAACTGGTTAAAACCTTAGCGAATAACTCTTCCGATTCTATCGATTGGTTAACTTCTATGGGTGCCGATATGACCGACGTTGGTCGTATGGGCGGCGCAAGTGTGAACCGTAGTCACCGTCCAACGGGCGGTGCTGGTGTCGGTGCCCACGTAGCACAAGTGCTATGGGACAACGCGGTTAAACGCGGTACTGATATCCGTTTAAATAGCCGCGTGGTCCGAATCCTTGAAGATGCAAGCGGTAAAATTACCGGTGTATTAGTAAAAGGTGAATACACTGGCTACTACGTGATCAAAGCCGATGCCGTTGTGATTGCAGCCGGTGGCTTTGCGAAAAACAACGACCGTGTCGCTAAATACGATCCTAAGTTAAAAGGCTTTAAGGCGACTAACCACCCAGGCGCAACTGGTGATGGCTTAGACGTAGCGCTACAGGCTGGCGCGGCAACCCGCGACCTAGAATACATCCAAGCTCACCCAACCTACTCACCAGCCGGCGGGGTGATGATCACCGAAGCGGTACGTGGTAACGGCGCAATCGTGGTGAACCGTGATGGTAACCGCTTTATGAACGAAATCACCACCCGTGATAAAGCGTCTGCGGCAATCCTTCAGCAAAAAGGTGAAAGTGCTTACCTCGTATTCGATGACTCTATCCGTAAGAGCTTAAAAGCCATCGAAGGGTATGTACACTTGAACATAGTTAAAGAAGGCAAAACCGTTGAAGATCTGGCTAAACAGTTAGATATTCCAGCGGCGGAATTGGCTAAAACCATCACGGCATACAATGGCTTCGTGAAATCAGGTAAAGATGCTCAATTTGAACGCCCTGACTTACCACGTGAATTAGCCACAGCACCTTTCTACGCATTAGAAATCGCACCAGCCGTTCACCACACTATGGGTGGTGTTATGATTGATACTAAGGCCGAAGTGAAGAGCGAAAAAACCGGTAAGCCAATCGAAGGCTTATATGCCGCAGGTGAAGTCACTGGTGGTGTTCACGGTGCTAACCGCTTAGGGGGCAACGCTATCTCCGATATCGTGACCTACGGCCGTATCGCGGGTGCTTCTGCCGCGAAATACGCTAAAGATCACTAGTAAACCGACACAGGGTAAAAGGATTTACCCTTGGTTCCTATAGCACGACCTATAAGAACCTTCGCTTAACATTAAGCAGCCTATAAGCGAGCCGTCAGGGGCTCGCTTTTTTTATGCTCAATTGATGACAAAGCTCACTCTTTTAATGGCTGTAGCCGCTCTGCCTGAGGACAAAAAGCCCGGAGTCACTTACACTCATTGCCAGTAATCAATAGACTTGGTAGGTGATTAAAATGAGAATTGGATTTTTTAGCGCAAAGCAGTATGACATGGAATATTTTAACCGTACTAATGTCGATTTTGGTGCACAAATTGAGTATTTCGATTACCGCCTATGCATGCAGACGGTAAAACTTGCCGAAGGGTATGACATCATCTGCGCCTTTGTGAATGATTCCCTCTGTGAAGAAGTTCTGGTCGAACTCGCCAAGGGTGGCACGAAAATTATCGCCATGCGCTGCGCCGGGTTTAACAATGTCGATTTAGTCGCCGCTAAACGCTTAGGGATGCAGGTAGTGAACGTGCCCGCCTACTCCCCCGAGTCGGTTGCCGAACATACTGTCGCCTTGATGTTGACCCTGAATCGTAAAATCCACAAAGCCTACCAACGTACCCGCGATGCTAACTTCTCCCTCGAAGGTTTAGTCGGCTTTAACATGTTCGGCAAAACCGTGGGGGTAATTGGCACGGGTAAAATCGGGGTCGCCACCATCAAAGTGTTACTGGGCTTTGGCTGCAAAGTCATCGCCTTCGATCCTTTTATCAATCCAGCGGTTGTCGCATTAAATGTAGAATACCAAGATCTGGATTCCATCTATGCCAACAGCGATATCATTAGCTTACATTGCCCATTAACCGCCGATAATCATCACTTACTCAATAAAGAAAGCTTCGCCAAGATGAAACCCGGCGTGATGGTGATCAACACCAGTCGCGGTGGTTTACTCAACGCCTTCGATGCAATGGAAGCCTTAAAACTCGGCCAGATCGGTTCACTCGGACTCGATGTGTATGAAAACGAGAAGGGCCTATTCTTTGAAGATAAATCCAATGAAATCATCCAAGACGATGTATTCCGCCGTTTATCTGCCTGCCATAATGTGATTTTTACCGGGCATCAGGCCTTCCTCACCGAAGAGGCCTTAAGCGCGATCGCCAAAACTACCCTGAATAACCTAAAAGCCCTGCGTGCTGGCGAGCTTTCGGGTAACGAGCTGTTTTAACTGACAGATAAATCCCTGACTGCTAAAGTGAGGCTTCATCTTCGAAGCCTCATAGAGGGATCTTAATATGTTAGTCATTCAAGAATCTCAGGATATCACCACCCCTACAGGGCAAATGCGCACTTATATCTACCGCCCTGACGCACAGGGGCCATTCCCTTGCATCATCTTCTATTCCGAGATATTTCAGCAAACGGCCCCCATCGCCCGCGCCGCCACTATTCTCGCTGGCCACGGTTTTGTCGTACTAGTGCCCGAAATATTCCATGAACTCAATCCCATAGGCACAGTGCTGGCCTACGATGATCCGGGTAAAGATAAAGGCAATGCCGATAAATTTGCTAAATCCCTAGAGCAACACGATAGCGACACTCAAGCGCTTATCGACTTTGCCAATCAGCAAAGCTATTGCAGCGGCAAGGTAGGCAGCATGGGCGTATGTATCGGTGGTCACTTAGCCTACCGTGCGGCACTCAACCCCTCGATTCTCGGAGCATTTTGCCTCTACCCAACGGACATTCATTCCAATACTTTGCCCTGCAACTACGGCAATGATTCACTGAGCCGCAGTGGTGATATTCAAGGGGAGTTAGTGCTAGTGTTTGGCAAACAAGACCCCCACGTTTCCCCCGAAGGTCGAGCGTTAATCCACCAACAATTAATGGCACTGAATCGTAATTTCACTTGGCTTGAAGTCAACGCCCAGCACGCCTTTATGCGCGATGAAGGTGAACGCTTTGACCCCGCACTCGCACTGCAAATGTATCTGCATGCGGTGGCATTTTTCCACAAAGTATTGTGATAGCGAATAAAATTTGCGCAAAACAAAAACATCCATCACCTTGCCCAAGTGGATCTAGGTGAACTAGGCTTATTTGAACATTCTCGCGGTGAGAATGAGGCTAAGAGAGGGAAATGATGAATAAAGTCATATTGATCCTAGCTTGTATACTGGGACTTGCAGCCTGCAGTTCACAATACATTATGAGCACTAAGGATGGGAAAATGATCACCACAGACAGCAAACCTAAGCTGGATAAAGACACTGGCATGTATATATATCACGATGAAGAAGGGCGAGAAGTGATGATCAAGCAAGACGACGTTACTCAAATTATTGAGCGATAACCTCTTTTAGTTACGTCTTAACTATCCATACTCCCAAATAGACAATGCTAGCTATATAAGATTAAGTGTAAAAGAGAGGGCCACTCCTATGGTGGCCCTTATCATTTACTTTATCGCATCCTCTTTTGTTATCAGATGTAAAGGGGCAGTATCCGTGAGATAGGCCTCATCGACCCGTTGCAACCCGTGATAACGGATCATTTCACTGATAGCGTCCACATAGACTTGGCCACGCTCAGAGTATTTATGGAGCGTTGTGGCAAGTTTAAGCCCGGTAATAGGTTTATTTTGTTGCCGCAGTTTTGCCCTCAGCGTGCGTAATTCTTGATAGGCGCTTGAGGTATTTAAATTGAGTAAAGTAGTGACCACTAAGGCTTTTAATGGCCAAGTTGCATTGCGTATATCGTGTGTCCAGTCATAAACCTATACAGAGTATAAGTTCTCATCTTTACAATATAGCATTTGCCGTTATGGCTAATGCACTGCATCGCAAAAGAGAGCCTTTCGGAAATAACTTCGATTACTCTGGGTCAAACTTCTTTTTGCCTTCGAGCAAAGCCCTACGCTCGGCAAGTGGACTCTGATCGGCGAGCTTTAATACGGCTTTTTGCAGCATGAGGTTATTGGGGTAAGTGATGGTATCGCCATTATCCCGGTGGATAAGCACATGGAATAATGCGATTTCGATGATCACGCCGCTGATATCTTCATCCTTATCGACCACGCGAATACGCTCACCGATACGATAGGGAAACACGAAAAAGATCAACACACCTGCGGTTAGGTTACTCAATATCGACCACTGAGCAACTAATGCCACGCCCATCACAGCAAAGGCGGATGACACAAATAACGACACATCCTGATAACCTAACCCAAGGGACACGGCCATCAATGACAGCGTAATAAAAAACATCACATAGGAGATAAAACGAGTGACTAAGCTAGTGCGCGCCACACTCACTTGCTTCATTTGCGCCAGTTTTCTCACCCAATGGGTTAAAGCCCGCTGTAAAAAGATAAACACTGCAAGATAAATACAGGCAAGCAGGATTTGATTTGTCATAATAGTCACTCAATTTACGAAACCGTCTGAATTCTAACTTTTTTGCGCGAGCAGTTATAGGGCCGCAAATAAGCTCAACAATAAAACTGAGTAACCACACACTATGGCCGATTCTACCCTGTTATACGAAACCCAAGATGCGCTTGGTCCCATTCGCGTGCTCGACTACGACGACTCACGGATCCTGTCCTTTGGGGATAATGATGAACAGAGTAAAATCCTTAAGGCTGCCCCCCATATCCCCCAGCACACTTATGTACAAGCCATGTTGTTGGTTTTACTGTTTTGTAAGCCCAAGAGCGCCATAGTGTTAGGGTTAGGCGGCGGCTCAATTATTCACTCACTGCGCCATTTTGATGCAGCTATCAGACTCACGGCAGTCGAGCTTAGGCCCGCGGTGATCGAACTGGCAAAGCGCTATTTTCAGCTACCGATAGGTAAAAAACTGAATCTTATCAATGATGATGCTATCGCCTTTTTGGCTACTGGCGAGCATAAAAAAGTCGATGTTATTTTTGCCGATATCTACACAGCCAAAGGCGTTGAAACCGGGCAGCTTTCGCCTGTCTTCCTTGGGCAATGTACTCACCTTATCAAACCCAACGGCTATTTAGTGCTGAACTGCTGGAAAGAACATAGCCAAAATCGCGAGTTGTTAGCCGACTTACAACAGCACTTTGCCCATGTGAATGCTTGCCTCACTGGCGGCGGTAATTGGGTGATTTTTGCCAGCCAATCACCACAGCTTTTAGGTACTTCGGCACTTAAAAGTCAGGCTCAATCTTTGTCGCAACAATTGGGTTTTGCCCTTGAGCGGTCACTGACACGCTTTGGACCTTGGATTTAAGATTAATCTCAGTCAAATGGCTTAAATTAGTTAACCCTAAGGCTGAGCTTTGTTATTCTTCACAAATTCCTATGATATGAGTTGTCACAATGAAAAATAAGCACCAATTTATGTTAAGCGTTATGGCTCTGGCGTGCCTTAACTCTCTCAATGCTAACGCCGAAACCTTTAGTTTTGACACTCGTAACTCACTCAATTCAGACACATTAGTCCTCTTTCAAAGCGCAGATGCCACTACCTATGGGATCGACGTTTTACCCCAATCAACCCAAGATCAGCTAAATCTCGCCACGGCGGATAACAGTTTTTCCGGCAAACAAGGTGAAATCCTTGAGATTTTAGTGCCGAGCGAAATCGATGCGAAGCGAGTGCTCTTGGTCGGTATTGGCGATGCTAAAAATTTAACCCCAGGCGATATCAACACCTTAGGTGGTAATGTTGCCGCCAAGCTGGAAACTGTGCCACAAGCCACAGTCCGAGTGCTAACCCAAGGCTTAACAACGCCCCTATTTGGTGCCGAATTGGCCCATGGTATTGAGCTACGCAGCTACCGCTACACCCAATTCAAGACTAGCGATCACGCCGAGAAAAACTATCAGATCGGTGTTGATGATTTAAGCCTTAATCAAAAACACCATAAGAATCTGCAAGCGGTTGAAGCGGGTGTGTTTTTAGCGCGGGATCTGACCAATGCGCCCGCGGGTATTCTGTATCCCGAGAGCTTTGCCAATGAGGCGAGAAAACTCAAGTCCCTCGGCGTTAAAGTCACTGTATTAGAAGCCAAAGATATCGAACGTTTACATCTGGGCGCCTTAGCGGCGGTGGGCAAAGGCAGCGAGCGCCCGCCTAAGTTAGTGGTCGCCCATTGGCCGGGCAGTAAAGAAGCCCCTATCGCCTTGGTGGGTAAAGGTATTACCTTCGACTCTGGCGGTTATAATATTAAGGCAACGGGTACCTCTATCGCACGGATGAAGTCGGATATGGCGGGCGCAGCCACGGTACTGGGCACAGTAAAAGCCATGGCGATTCAAAAAGCACCGGTAAACCTAGTGGCAATTATGCCGATGGCGGAGAATATGGTCTCGGGCCATGCGATGATCCCGGGGGATGTAATAAAAACCGCCCAAGGGCTCACCGTTGAAGTGCTCAATACCGATGCCGAAGGTCGCCTAGTGCTCGCCGATGGCCTCTGGTATGCCAGAGAAAACTATAAGCCTTCTATTATTGTCGATGTAGCGACCTTAACGGGTTCAAAAGTCGGCGCACTCGGCAGCGTGTATGCGGGATTGTTTACCGACTCTGAGACCTTGGTTCAACAGTTAACCTATGCGGGTCAACAGGTTGGCGAAAAGGTCTGGCGTCTACCCTTAGATCAAGCCTATGCAGATGAGCTTAAATCCACAATCGCGGATCTGAAAAACACAGGTAAAGAAGGCAGCGCGGGCGCTTCCTCTGCGGCCATGTTCTTAAAACGCTTTGCGGGCGAACAGCCTTGGGCACATTTGGATATCGCGGGCAATGCCTTAACCGCCACCGATACCGCCGTTGTGCCTGCGGGCGCCACAGGTTATGGCGTGCGCTTACTCAGCACTTGGTTAACTCAGCCGAAGAAAAACTAGGTTCTAGGTTCTCAGCATCTTGTTTTAACTGAATTTACGATGAAAGGGATATCACTGATATCCCTTTTTTATGTCTGAAATTTAGCTCAATCCATCTATAGAAAAATCATCGGCTAAAACCCAGACCCAATTCCAATCACGCCAAGCCCGCAGCAGCTGTGAAAAAACCGATTGAGTCCGACCCAATCGCATTGAGATTCGATTAAATCGATTAGGATGATAGTTTTTACCCGTTATCTTAATTTTATGCGAGTCGGTAATATGCTTCACATCGACAGGACGCAAGCAAATGTCCTCGTTATGAACTTAAGCCATCATCAACTCAATGGAAGCATAAAATGACTCAATCAATTATCAACAGCACTATCAAACCATTCAAAGCCACTGCTTACCACAATGGTGAGTTCGTTCCAGTAACAGAACAAGACCTGTTAGGTAAATGGTCAGTCGTGTTCTTCTACCCAGCAGATTTTACCTTTGTTTGCCCAACTGAATTAGGCGACATGGCGGATCACTATGCCAAACTGCAAGGCATGGGCGTTGAAGTTTACTCAGTATCAACTGACACACACTTCACCCACAAAGCGTGGCATGACACGTCAGACACCATCAAGAAGATCAACTTCCCAATGCTGGCTGACCCAACAGGCACTATCAGCCGTAACTTCGGCGTGATGATTGAAGAAGACGGTTTAGCACTGCGTGGTACTTTCGTGATTAACCCAGAAGGCCAAATCAAGGTCAGCGAAGTTCACGATTTAGGCATCGGCCGTAGCGCTCAAGAGCTTGTTCGTAAAATTCAAGCTGCTCAATATGTTGCAACTCACGATGGCGAAGTTTGTCCAGCAAAATGGCAACCAGGTGACGAAACATTAGCACCGTCTTTAGACCTCGTTGGCAAAATCTAATTTAGCCTGCAAAGCGTCAACCCCGCCAGTCTGATTCTCCCCCTGCAAGAGTCAGATTGGCACCCTCGCCTTTCTCGATATTTTTCAATTTATACACTGATTTGGAGTCATCATATGTTAGATGCGAATTTAAAAAATCAACTGCAAACCTATCTGCAAAACCTCAAGAGACCAGTTGAACTTGTCGTGTCTGCAGATGAGAGCAAAAAGTCTCAAGAATTAAAAAGCTTAGCGCAAGACATTGTCAGCCTATCTTCTCTGGTGAGCCTGAAAGAAACTCAGGGCGAACGCACCCCGGCGATGACAGTGATTAACCCAGAGCTTAATACGCAAATCAGCTTTGCGGGTCTGCCTATGGGTCACGAATTTACCTCACTCGTGTTGGCTTTACTGCACACGGGTGGACACCCAATCAAACTCAGCGATGACATTATCGAGCAGATCCGCAATCTGCCGGGCAAATATGCCTTTGAAACCTATGTCTCACTGACCTGCCAAAACTGCCCAGACGTAGTACAGGCACTGAACATGATGGCGGCCATTAACCCAAATATCACTAACGTGATGATCGATGGCGCACTGTTCCAAGACGAAGTGGCGAGCCGTAACATTATGGCCGTGCCTTCTGTCTACTTAAATGGCGAAGTGTTTGCTGCCGGCCGTATCAGCATCGGTGAGATCCTCAATAAACTGGATACCAATGCCGCAAGCCGTAAGGCCGATGAAATTAATGAAAAAGCGCCATTCGAAGTCTTAGTCGTTGGTGGCGGCCCAGCGGGCGCAGCAGCCGCTATTTATGCGGCACGTAAAGGCCTTCGCACCGGTATTGTTGCCGACAAGTTTGGCGGACAAGTCGCTGAAACCGTCGGTATCGAGAACTTTATTTCGGTCAAAGCGACCGAAGGTCCGAAGCTAGTGGCAAACCTTGAAGCCCATGTACGAGACTACGAAGTCGATATCATGGACAACCAAAAAGCCGTGTCATTGACGACTAACGGTTTGTTCGAACTTGAACTGGCCAGCGGCGCTAAATTACGTAGCCGTACCGTATTGCTGGCAACAGGTGCCCGCTGGCGTGAAATGAACGTCCCAGGCGAGAAAGAATACCGCGGCAAAGGTGTTGCTTACTGCCCACATTGCGATGGCCCGCTATTTAAAGGTAAACGCGTGGCGGTGATTGGCGGCGGTAACTCGGGTATCGAAGCGGCAATCGATTTAGCCAATATCGTTGAGCATGTCACCGTACTGGAGTTTGATAGCAAGCTGCGCGCCGACGACGTGCTGCAACGTAAAGCGGCGTCTATGGGTAACATTAAAATCATTACCCAAGCCATGACCACTGAAGTGACTGGCGATGGTACTCGGGTTAATGGCCTGAACTACACAGACAGAGCAACAGGCGAGAGTCACCATGTCGCACTGGCAGGTATCTTTGTGCAAATTGGGCTAGTGCCGAATGCCGAATGGTTGAAGGACACTATCGATTTAACCCCAAGGGGCGAGATCGTAGTCGATGAGCGCGGCCAAACCTCAGTCCCAGGTATTTTTGCCGCAGGTGATGTCACTAACTCACCGTTCAAGCAAATTATCATTGCCATGGGCAGCGGCGCGACCGCATCACTGGGTGCATTTGATTACCTCATTCGCCACAGCGATGAAGAAATTAGCGATACCAAAGCCGCATAATAGTGAAACATTAACCGCATAACCTAAGAAGCCAGCGCAAGCTGGCTTCTTTGTTTTTAAGAGGATTTATTTCGAGTCTTGTGAGTTTATCGAACGCTTTAAACTATGGTACAAACAGGCAAATCCCATGGTTGAAAGCAACAAGATTAAGCAAAGCAGCCTCACCCAAGGCACTTGCCCTTCGAGTAACCAATTCAAAAAAGCGGAGGAAACAGAAAAACTGGCAAGATAGGCATATTGTAATTGTGTCATGCTAAGTACCGCTATCGACTTTTTTCGTTAATAAAATACGCCACCAGCGCATTGGCATGCCCATGACCGAGTTGGTGCTCACGCTTAAGCCAAGCCACCATTTCCATATGCTTTTTGCCTTCTAGACCTTGCAATAGCGTTAGCCAGTGGGCGATCGGCTGACCATAGGTTTTCTCGATAGAAGGGAAATAAGATGCGGGGCCTTTCACTTTTACACTATCGGCTACTGTCGTTGGCTGAGTTTTTCCTGTCATAACAGATGTCCTTATCTTGATATTTATAGAATTTACGTCAATAAAATCTAGCCTAAAGGTAGGGATTCTCAAGCCGAATTTGCATTAAGGTTTTAGGGGTATCGCCCGCGTTAAAACCAAACTGGGCGTAGAGTCCATGGGCATCGCGGGTGGCGAGCATTATCCGCCTTAATCCCTGTAATTCTGGATGTTCCATAATTGCTGTCATCATCAACTTACTTAAGCCTAAGCCACGGTGCGACTCAAGCAATCTTTAGCAGAAATAGGCGCAAACAATTGAATCGCTCACCTAAGTTTGTGAGTTCACAACGGGCAAGCCGCAGAAATATCTCTGTTAAAAACACTGAAGTAACTCAAATAAAAAGAGACTATATTCACTAGCTTAAAATCCAGCATAAACTAAGAACATATCCACTTAATCACCGCTTTAAATCTTCACCGGCACTTAAAAAATATGAAATGAAATCAAATAAAATTTAATCACCAAAACTCTCCAATCAAATAGACAACAAAATATAGCGACAACGAAACAACTAACGCACAGATGCGAAACATTCAAACCCAAGCTGCAATACAAACAACAATCAATTAGACAACAAAAAACTAATTGAATGCAAAAAATATAGCCAATAAACAGCAAAAAACAAGGAATAATACTAAAGTGCTATTCAAACCTGATACGTTCACAGCTAAATTGTTTCAATGATTTCATAATTAATACCCATTAAACTTTCTCAAGTGATTTTTATTTTCATCACAATAAATGCATGTAACTTTAAATTAATTTAACCTGCTACAATCGACAAATAAAAATGATTGCACTAATACATGTCAATGACTTAAATTAGAAAGCTGTATAAATGGCATCACAACAGAGCGATTCTGTTTAAAAACTGTAGTACCTAGACACTCTGGAAATATTGTGAATCTTAGAGAATTATAAAACTCGTATTGTATAAAATCAAACCATAGCATTAAGCACGCATTAGTACATACGGAAATACTATGTCAAAGTTATTTAGAAGACAGGTTTTAGACAAAAACAAGACCACATATTATGGGAAAGCTGTAATAACAACTCCAATACATTATTCCATTATTTTATTTTTTATTTCTCTTTTTGTGCTTTCTATATTTATTTTTCTTTTTTGTAGTGACTATGCAAAAAAAGAAAAGGTAAAAGGCTATCTTGTCCCCACTAATGGGCTTGCTAGAGTTTATTCCCACACAAGCGGTGTCGTTAGTCAAATAGCGGTAAAGGAAGGCGATATTGTGAATCAAGGTGATACATTACTTTTTGTATCAAATGACAAGTTTCTTCAGAACTCCTTAAATTCTGACAAAGAAAAAATTAAAGAACTCGATAATCAAATAAACATTGTCAATGGACAACTAGTGCAGTATGATAATTTATTTAAAGAGAGAGAATCTAGGTTAAACAGTATCATTAACTTTTTAAAGCAAGAACAAGTTGAGTTAGCAATTCAAGGTAAACTATTACGAAATAGAGTTCAGCTTGCTAAAGAGCGTTTAACTGATATAAAAAAGTTACAATCTGACGATTATGCCAGTCAAAGCGAAGTAAAAACACAGTTTGATTTAGTACTGGATTTTCAACAGAGAATACAAGAATACAATACTGTAGTATTGAAATCTGAAACCAACCTCGCTAATGCTTTAAATGACAAAGCACGATTACCTTTTGAGAAGCAACAAAAAATTGACCTTTTTAATATTGAACTCTCAAAACTCTCTAACAATAAAGTCGCAATTTTAGAAAGTAACAATTTGGTTTTAAAAGCACCAATTAGCGGAGTTATTTCTTCAATAAAATTAAATGTTGGTGAGTTTGCCTTTTCTGGTGATTACCTAGTAACAATTATTCCGACTGATTCCAAGCTAGAAGCTGAGGTTTTTGTTCCTACTCGAGCCATTGCTTTTATTAAAGAAGAGGAAGAGGTCAGTATAAAATTTGATGCATTTCCTTTTCAAAAATTTGGAATCGCACATGGAAAAGTCTCTTATGTATCTAGAAATATTACATTTTCATCAGAAACAGCAAGTAAACTGGCATTTAATGAGCCAGTTTACAAAGTAAAGATTCAATTGGAGAAACAGTACATCCATGCCTATGGTAATAATAATTATTTAATTCCAGGAATGTTATTACAAGCGAATATCAATACTGGAAAGAGAACATTAATAGAGTGGTTGCTAGAACCAATACTTGTGATTAGCGGATATTAATATCCAACAACAAAATTCTAGATGTTGATACTTAAACTTTAATCTTAAGATGGAAATTATGAGAAACAACTTTAAATACATAGCAGTATTCATTAGCAGCTTATTAATCGGATTGAGCGTTGATATTATTGAGAATACAGTCGAATTTTCTAAAAATGATTATTGGAAAGAACTTTCTTTCCAAACAATAGCAATAATCACTACCACTTACATTTTGCACTTTATAATTAAAGCAATATTTACAGCAAGCAATTCAGAGTTATATACCAGCACCGATAATAATGCAAAAATCAAATCACTATACTTTATTCAGGCAATACTATTCTTACTTTACTTTAAAACTATCATTTACTTCTTTATGGTATCCGTATTCATTGCTTACATTCAGTACGTTAAAAACAAAAGATGTTAACGGAAAATGGATTAGTCTTCAACGTATATTTTAGCAATAGGAGGTGTCACATTTAAATCAAAATAAAAATCAAAGTTAATTTACCAGAGAATTTCTTATTTATTTAAAAAGGATTAAAGATTTGAAAGAGCTAAGTATTGAAGAGACTGAGGTTGTTTCCGGTGGTGGCGTAGGAAGCATAATTTCAGGTACTATTCCAGGTATCATTGTTGGTAAAATAGTTGATAAAGCAATGGATGCATGGACAAGCAGCGACCAGTATCAACGTAATATGGAAGTCATTAATAATTCCTCTTACCATCGTTATATGAATGGTTCTGGCGAGCGCAGCTGGGGGGGAGGCAATGGGGGCGGTGTCGGTGGCGGTGGCGGTGGCGGTGGCGGTACAACCGGTAAATATTTAGATCGTAAGTTAAAAGCTCAATAACTTATATCGAGTGCCTTTAGGCACTCTTTTTTAACTCGAGTCGTTGTTTCTTATGTTCACTCTCTTCCCTAAAAAAAAATGTCCAATCATATACCAGTCAGAACATAGTGAATGTGGTTTAGCTTGTCTCGCCATGATATCGAGCTTTTACCAAAGAAAAACTGATTTAATGACGATCAGAAAAGAACTGGGTTACAGTGAATCGGGGATGTCGATACGCACACTATGTGAATATGCAGCGCAGATAAACTTAGATTCTAGGCCATTACAAGCTGGTGTTCACGAGATAGAACAATTGCGCTTACCCTGCGTATTACATTGGGACTTGAATCATTTTGTTGTCCTCACCCAGCGCAGTAAAAAATCTGTAACTATTCACGATCCTGCAATTGGTAAAATTAAGTATTCGATTGAGAAATTTAAAGAGCATTATACGGGTATTGTAGTAGAACTTTTTCCAGCAATAGACTTTAAAAAAGAAAATTGTACTACAGGCCTTAAGTTAAGCCCTTTTTGGCAAGCGAGTGTAGGTTTAAAATCAGGGCTATTTAAAGTATTTATTGCTTCTGCTTTGTTACAGCTATTTTCACTGACCTCTCCTTATTATATGCAACTAGTGATTGATGATGTGATAGTCAATCAAGACAATGAACTGCTTATTCTGCTATTTATTGCTTTTTCTATGCTTGCTGTAGTTTCGCTTATCACCAGTATCTTAAGAGATTTAATTGGTTTACATATACAGAACCATTTAAATATACAATGGAGTTCTGGATTGTTTTCTCATTTAATTCGACTACCTATTACTTGGTTTGAAAAGCGTCATATCGGTGATATTGTTAGCCGCTTTGGCTCTCAAGGAGAAATTCAGTCTTTTATTACCTCTACGTTTGTTAGTGTTGTGCTTGATGGCTTAATGGTCACGACAACTCTGATAATGATGTACATATATAGCCCCACATTGACATTTATCGCCATTTTAGCCGTTTTAATCTATGCATGTTTGAGATGGATATTCTATCGGCCATTTAGGAGAAATGCTGAAGAGGTCATTACTGCATCAGCTAAAGAAGATAGCTTTTTCTTGGAAGGTATACGCTCAATTCAAGCTATACGCTTACACGGTCATGAAGATAAGCGTAAAAATGAGTGGTTATCTCTATATGCTGATGTTGTTAATTTGGGGATCAAAGGCTCGCTATGGTCTTTAGCCTTTTCATCCGTGAACACTATTGTCTTTGCAATTGAAAATATGTGTGTGATTTACTTCGCTGCTAACTTTGTGATGGAGGGTATTTTCTCTATAGGGATGATGATGGCTTTTATGTCCTATAAGGGACAATTTTCCTCAAGAATTAATAGTCTTATCGATAGTTTTGTTTCTTTTAAAATGCTCGACATTCACTTATCTAGGTTGTCTGACATTGCATTGGAACCACAAGAAGCCAATCGCAAAGGCTTGGGGTTAGCAGAAAACATAGTAGGTTGTATCACACTTGAAAACATTAGCTTTAGATATGGACTAAAATCTAAGATCTTATTTGAAAATATCAACCTTTCACTCAAATTTGGCGATAATATCGCAATAACAGGTGTTTCCGGTAGCGGAAAAACCACACTATTGAAAATAATCTTAGGATTACTAGAACCTACATCAGGAAAAATACTTTTTGATGGTATAGATATTAGAAAAATCGGCTTGGCAAAGTACCGAAAACTCATTGGGAGTGTTATGCAAAATGATACTTTGTTATCAGGAACTTTAGCTGAGAACATTTCTTTTTTTGACGATATCTATGACCCTTTGAAAATTGAGCAGGCATGTAAATTAGCGTCAATACATGATGATATAGAAGCTTTACCCATGGGATATCAAACACTAATTGGCGATATGGGAGTTCAATTGTCAGGGGGCCAAGTACAACGAGTATTACTGGCAAGGGCTATATACCTAAATCCCTATATACTAGTGTTAGACGAGGCGACCAGTAATTTGGATTCTGACAACGAACAACGAGTTAATTCTGGCATTAGTCGACTTCCAGTAACCAGAATCCTTGTTACCCATAGGCAGTCAACTCTAGAATACGTTGATAAGGTGTATAACCTAACGAGTCAAGGACTTGAATGTGTTTCATTAAATGCAACATAACAAATTCCGTAACCAGATGACTAAACAATAAGTCTAGGAAAAAATGGATAGCTCAACATAGGGATTTTCTAAACGAATTTGCATTAAGGTTTCAGGGGTATCGACCGCGTTAAAACCAAACTGGGCATAGAGTCCGTGGGCATCGCGGGTGGCGAGCATTATGCGTCTTAATCCCTGTAAATCAGGATGTTCCATAATTGATGTCATCATCAACTTACTTAAGCCTAAACCACGGTGGGACTCGAGGACAAATACATCGGCAAGGTAGCCAAAGGTCGCTTTATCGGTAATCATGCGTGTAAAGGCAAGCTGTTGATTATTTTCATCAAACACTCCAAAACATAAATTGTTGCTAAGCGCCTTTCGCAAGAGTTCAGGCGGCATGCCCTGCGCCCAATAACTGTTACTGATAAAGTCATGAATAACCTCAAAATCCATTTCCGATTGCTCTGTGCTGACTCTGTATTCCATTTTTCGTCCCAATATTGTTGTAAGCACGACTTATTAATTTAACTTAGGCTTTTTTTGCACTCATAAATAGCATAAAAGCCATCGCCAATAACACCAATTTAGCTAGCGAATACAAAGCCCCCGCGAAAGTAGCGGTTGCAACTGAACTCCTTGTCGATACAGGCTTACATGGCTTCGATTTGCTCAACCATCAATTGCAGCGAGAAATTACCACGATACTCATTCACATCGAGTTTATAGACAATTCGAGCATGGTTAATGGTCGCATCGGGCCAAGTATGCAAATCCACATTAAAGGCAATCGCATCGAGCATCAGAGTGCCGCACTGGGTTTCAAGCACGAGTTTAAGATGGCGTTCACCAACGAGGCGTTGCTGCACTATGTTAAAATAACCATCAAAAAGCGGTTCCTCGAAGGCTTGGCCCCAAGGTCCGGCATTACGCAGTAGCTGGGCGATTTCAAGGTTTAGCTCTGTGGGAGTCAGCTCGCCATCGGACCAAAGCTCACCGGTTAACAGCTCAGGTTTAAGCAATTCACGCACCGCATCATCGTAGGCCTTGGCAAAAGTCGCAAAGCTGCCCGCTTTGAGTGACAAGCCCGCCGCCATCGCATGGCCGCCAAATTTGATAATCAGTCCTGGGTGGCGCGTGTTGACCAGCTCGAGTAGGTCGCGCATATGCAAGCCTTTGATCGAACGCGCCGAGCCTTTGATTTCGTTATTGCCCGCATCGGCGAAAGCTATCACGGGTCTGTGGTATTTGTCTTTAATGCGCGAGGCCAAAATCCCGATAACGCCTTGGTGCCAATCTTCTTGAAATAGCGCAATCCCCCAAGGTAACTCGTCTTCGTTGAGCTTTAACTGCTCAAGGCTTTTTAAGGCTTCCTGCTGCATGCCGACTTCCAGCTCACGACGCTCTTGGTTTAACCCATCAAGTTCCGCTGCCATACGCCGGGCCAGCATCATGTCTTCACAGAGTAAGGTTTCGACCCCAAGCGCCATTTCATCGAGCCGGCCGGCGGCATTGAGCCTCGGGCCCACGGCAAAACCAAAGTCGGATGCGACAATACGCGCAGGATTACGTTTCGCGACTTCAAGCAGCGCGGTAATCCCCACACGGCAGCGGCCCGCTCGCACGCGCTGCAAACCCGCTTCGACTAAAATGCGATTATTGGCATCCAGCGATACCACATCGGCAACGGTGCCAAGGGCAACGATATCGAGCAGCGTGCCGAGATTAGGCTCGGCAATACCGAGCGTTTGATACCAGTTTCGCATCCGCAGCTCTGCCCTTAATGCCGTCATCAAATAAAAGGCCACACCGACACCGGCAATCGATTTACTGGCAAAGGGGCAACCCGGTTGATTCGGGTTCACTATCGCATCGGCAGCGGGTAACTCATGGCCGGGTAAATGATGGTCGGTGATCACCACTTGCATACCAAAGGCTTTGGCTGCGGCAACGCCATCTATCGATGAAATACCGTTATCGACGGTGATCAGTAGCTCAGCCTGTTTAGATGCCGCAACTGCAACAATTTCAGGGCTTAAGCCGTAGCCGTAATCGAAGCGATTAGGGATCAAATAGTCCACCTTCACCGCGCCCATCATCCGCAGCGCCAACATACACACGCTGGTTGAGGTCGCGCCATCGGCATCGAAGTCGCCAACGATCAGAATCGACTTATTCACCTGCATGGCATCGGCAATCAGCTTTGCCGCCTCGTTTAAGCCTTTCATAGTGTCTGGCCTTAACAGACCTTTAAGCACTAACTCACATTCATTAAATGTGACACCGCGGCGGGCATAAAGCTGCTTCAAAAGCGGCGAAAGGTGAGCGGGTAAATGGCTATCGTCGACGGTTGAGCGACGGACTATCTTATGGATCAAGGGACTCAAGCTCTCATGAAATCGTGGCGATAAGATAACAAAAAGGTGAGCCTTAAGCTCACCTTTCGTGGGATAAATTTGATTATTTTGACTATTACTGACGCGCTTCTAAGGTGCGCAATAGGTCCGCAGGAGGTTGATAACCAGGGATCATATTGCCATCTTCTAACACGATTGCCGGCGTACCATTCACACCAAAACTAGCGCCTAACTCATACTGCTCGGCAATTTTTGCATCACAGGTGGCGGCAGATATTTTTTGGCCAGCTTTAGCGTCTGTCATGGCTTTTAATGGATCCTTAGCACACCAGATGGCCTGCATTTCGTCGGCGTTGGCTGACGGCACGCCCGCACGCGGGAAGGCTAAGTAACGCACGGTAATACCCAACTTGTTGTAGTCGGCCATTTGGCTGTGCAATTTACGGCAATAACCACAACTCACATCGGTAAACACTGTGACTACGTGTTTTTCATCCTTAGCTTTATAAACCAACATATGATCTTCAAGGGGTTTCATCATGGCTAAACGTGGGCCAGCTAATGCCGCTTCCGTCAAGTTTTTCATGCCTTTATCTAGGTCATATAAACTGCCGTGGAACAGTTTTGAACCATCACGGCTGATATAGAGCACGCCGCGGTTGGTCATGGCTTGATACAACCCCTCAATCGGCGAATCCTGCATAGAAATCACTTCAACATCCAACATCTCCGTCAGTTTTTGCTTAATAGCAGCGGTATCTGGCGAGGTCGCTGTTGCGGCATTAGCAAGAGGAGCTACAACAAGGGCAAAAATTAAAGATAATGCTCGGGTTAACTTCATGGGACATCCTATAAATTGGGTCTCGACGAGGAGATTTTGAGGTCGTTCAAACTCGATATACTTAATAGACCCCGTATGGGGGCAAAAAGTTACAGACAAGCCGCGCGGAAAGCAAATTTATGCTGTAACTAAATCCTTTTTCAGCCTCTAGGGTGATGCTGTTGATGCAATTCCTGCAACCTTGCCCGCGCAACATGGGTATAAATCTGCGTGGTGGACAGGTCGCTATGACCTAATAACAATTGCACCACCCGCAGATCGGCACCGTGATTGAGCAAATGGGTAGCAAAAGCATGGCGCAATGTGTGCGGCGATAATGCGGTTTCAATCCCGGCCCGCAGTGCATACAACTTAATCCGATGCCAAAAGGTTTGCCGCGTCATCATCTGCCCACGTTTCGACGGAAACACCACATCGGACTGTTTATTGCCGAGCAGTTCTTGGCGAGCAAACTTCATGTAACCCTCAACCTCGGTAATGGCTAATTCACCCAGCGGCACGAGGCGCTCTTTACCGCCCTTACCCACAATTCGCACTAAACCCTGCCGTAGGCTCAGCTGTTCCATCGTCAGGCCAACAAGCTCGCTCACCCGCAAACCTGTCGCATATAACAGCTCCAGCATGGCCTTATCACGACATTCGACCGCATCTTCCACATTGGGCTCAGACAACAAACGGTCGACCTGCGATTCACTCAAAGAATCCGGCAAATGGCGGGTTAATTTAGGCGACTCGACTAAGGCCATAGGATCGGCTGAAATCTGTTTGGTCTGCACTAAATAGGTATAGAAACGCCGTAAACTGCTGAGCAGCCGAGCGCTACTGGTGCGCGCAAAATCCTGCTCGACTCTAAAGGCTAAGTACGCCCTGACATCGGCCTGTGAAACCGCGAGTAGCGTCACTCCTTGCAAAGCTTGATAACGATCAAAATGGCGCAGATCGGTACGATAGGCCGATAAGGTGTTGTCACTCAGTCCCTTGCTCGACCAAAGATCATCAAGAAAAATATCAATAAGCGGATCGGGCTGGTATGTCTTAGGCACAAAAACTCCATAAAAAACGGCGTAATCGAATGATACGCCGTTGATATTAACCTAATTGAACTATGACAGGTAATTGAACTATGACAGGCAGATTATCCCTTATGCAGCTGTTGCTGTTTTAGCGCCGCCGCGACCTAAAACCAAACAAAGCACGATAACCACAAGAGTCGGCAGTAACCAGGCCATGCCTTCCTCGTACAAAGGCAAAATTGATAGGCTCGGCGCCATTCCACTCACGCTATCGATAAACCACTGGGCAATAGCGTTAATCCCTTTACCATCATCGCCCGTTAAACTTTTTGCCGCCACCTTCATGCCATCGAAGATCCCAAACAACAGCGCCACCGACAGCGTCGCACGGTGGGCAAACTGCGGTTTGGCAAAATGAGAGGTCAGGAATGTCACGGCAACCAGGGCAATAGCCACAGGATAAATCGTCATCAACACTGGAATACTAATAGCGATAAGCTGCGTAAGACCCACGTTGGCGATCACGGCGCAGATAGCACTTAGCAGGACCACTAACAAACGGTAGGATAATTTTGGCATCAGCTCATTGAAGAACTCGGAGCAAGCACTCACTAGGCCAACCGCCGTAGTTAAACAGGCTAAGGTCACAACAGTTGAGAGTAAAACCGTGCCTAAGCTACCAAATTCATGGGTGACGTAATTTGTTAGGATCTCGCCGCCATTTTTAGCGCCAATAGCGATATCTCCGGCCGTTGCCCCTAAAAAGAACAAAGAAACATAAACAAAAGCAAGCCCGGCTGCGGCGATAAAAGCAGCGCGGATCAGATACTTAGTTTGCGCACTAGGCTGATCTATGCCCTTTTTACGCAGGATATCGATAATCAACATCCCAAACATCAAGGACGCCAAGGTATCCATAGTGTTATAGCCTTCCAAAATACCTTTAGTCAGCGGATGCTGTTGATAATCGCCTACGGCTTGACCCACTTCGGACGCGGGCAGGAATAGCACAGATGCTGCCAATCCAACTAACAATATCAACAAGATAGGCGTTAACACTTTACCAACACTGTCGAGTAACTTGCCGGGAAACAGTGCCAACAACATAGTGACAGTGAAGAAACACAGAGTGTATAGCAGTTGCGACAGGTTCAGTTCTAAACTGCCCAGTAAAAATGTGGCCGTAGTGTCATTGATAAAGGGCTTAGCACCAATCTCATAGGCCACTAAACCAGTACGCGGCGCGGCGAACGCAGGGCCAATAATAATATAAATCGCAATAGCCAATGCCGTTGCTGCAAATGCTGGCAGCATAGCCATAACCTTACCTTGAGCCTTAGCGACAGCAATGAGTCCAACTAAAGGTAAACCTACGGCGGTGATTAAAAAACCCAGCATGGCGAGGGGCATATTGCCACCTGCTAACATCCCTGCAAAGGGGGGAAATATTAAATTACCTGCGCCCAAAAAAAATGCGAAGGTCATAAAACCTAAGCCTAATGTATCCCCAATACTCATGTGATTGTCTTGCACTGAAAGCCCCATCTTGTCTTATTGTTTTTTGACAAACTTAAGTGATTATGTGTCGATTAGCCATAGCTAAAACAACGCCCATCAGGAATGCAAATCTATGTTTACACAATTCCGTGGTAAATATGTTCGATATCTGTCGAGTCTATAGTCAGTGGTAGTGCTAAAACAGGCTTTAAAGCTGTTTTATTCGCCACAAAACTCGTTTACCTATCCGTTAATCATAAAAGTGATTAAAAATGGGGGCGAAACTAATATCAGACTTAAATCATCAATGCAAGCTAACGAGGCTTAATCAATTAAAAAAGCAAAATAATGCTAATTAACTGCTAACCTAGGGTTACTAAAGTAATAAATTAAACCCTCAGTTAAGTAAAATCTGAAGCAGTCGATAGAAAATAGCCAAGGCATCAACTCGGGCATTCATACCACACATTCATACAGCAATGGCCAAGATACCGTTTAAAAGCGTTAGCTAAAAACGCTAAGCTAGACTTAAAATATCGGCAATCAATCAAGTTTTAACCTCATACTCGACCCATAATAGATCTCCCATGGCATTTACTTTCAAACAATTCCATATCGATGACATGCATTGCGGCATGGCCGTCAGCACCGATGGCGTGATCTTAGGCGCCTGGGCACCGCTAACGAATGCGACGCGCATTTTAGATATAGGTGCGGGGAGTGGCCTACTGAGTTTAATGGCAGCCCAACGCAGCCAAGCCGAGATCATTTGTGTCGAGTTAGATGACAAAGCTGCTTTAGCTTGCCAGCACAATATAGCCCAATGTCCTTGGCAAGGTAGGCTTAGCTTAGTCAATGACAGTATCCAAAACCTTAGCCAGCAACCTGAGTATCAAGGCGTTTTCGATCATATCATCTGCAATCCGCCCTACTTCGAGCACGGCCCACAGGCGCAGCAATCCCAACGTGCTATGGCCCGTCATACGGATAGCTTAAGCTTCACCGCCCTACTCAATGCGATAGCGTTATGCCTTACCCCACAGGGGCAAGCTAGCTTAATTCTGCCTATCCAAAGCCTCACGCGCTTTAATCAGCTTTTGTCACAATCGCCGCTCTGTTTGGTAGAACAAGTCAACCTTATCAGTGTGGTAGGGAAATCAGCCAATAGGGTTTTATGCCTACTTGCAACCCCAACTCATGTAGACATACAACCTAAGGTGAGTCACTTCACCATTCGCGAAATATCCGGGCAATACACACGAGCCATGGTGCAATTAACCCAAGATTTTTACCTTAAGCTCTAATGTTGCCCCCCTCACCGCCAGCTAAAATAAATGCAGTTAAGTTTAACAAATCCATTGAAAGGCTTAATTCGCCATAAAATCAACGCTAATAAATTGATTTATCATTTATTATTTTGATGCTTTCATCATGAAACCTCACTTGCATAGAAGATAAACACAGGAGATCTAGATAAGTTATTTAAGTTAACGACTATAACCTTTATAATGCTGCGCTATTATCCGTCGAGACGCCGCGCATGCAATTTGAAGATTTCCAGCTTGACCCTAGCTTATTAGAGTCACTTAAAGCCATGGGGCATCATTCGCCCACCACTATCCAGCAAGAAACCATTCCCTATGCCCTAGAGCAAAGGGATATTCTGGCGCGCGCCCCGACAGGCACAGGCAAAACCGCAAGCTTTTTACTGCCCGCATTACAACATTTAATCGACTTTCCCCGTCGATTCCCTGGGCAAGCTCGTATTTTGATCCTCACACCTACCCGTGAGTTAGCCAGCCAAATTCATCGTTATGCTAGCCACTTAGCCACGGGCCAAGGGCTAGATATCGCCATCATCACCGGCGGCGTTCCCTATGCACCACAGGAAGAAGCCTTAGCAGGCAATGTTGACATTCTGGTCGCCACCCCAGGTCGTCTGATGGAGTATTTAGATAAGGGTAAGTTCACCGCCGAAGAAGTCGATGTGTTAATCATAGATGAAGCCGATCGCATGCTCGATATGGGCTTTTCATCTGTCGTACAAGCTATCGCCCTCGAAGCCCAAGGCCGTAAACAAAATATGTTGTTTTCTGCGACCTTAGAAGGCGGTGGCGTACATCGTTTTGCCCGTGAAGTGCTCAATGATCCTATCGAAATCGATGTCGATGCCCCCCGCAGCGAAAAGGCCAAGATCCACCAATGGATCCATCTGGCAGACGATAAAGAGCATAAGTTTGCCCTACTGTGCCACTTGCTGCGCCAAGAAGAGGTGAAGCGCGCCATCGTCTTCGTTAAGACCCGCGACATTGTTTCGAGTCTTGAAGGTCAATTACTTAAAGCCGGTATTGCCTGCGCCTTTATGCGGGGTGATATGGAACAAAAGAAACGTTTCCAAGCCCTGAGCCGTTTCACTAAGGGTGAGGTCAACGTCTTACTCGCGACCGATGTCGCCGCCCGCGGTATCGATATCGACGATATCACCCATGTTATCAACTTTGATATGCCACGCTCCGCCGACACTTATATCCATCGTATTGGCCGCACGGGCCGCGCGGGCGCTAAAGGCACGGCGATTTCACTGGCAGAAGCCCACGATATGCGTATCGTTGGTAAGATTGAGCGTTATATCGAGCAACCCTTGAAGCGCCGCGTGATCGAAGAATTGCGCCCTAAAAATAAAGAAGCCCGTACGCCAACCAAGAAAAAAGCTAAGGTCAAGGCGAAGGAAGCCGCTAAAAAGACCAGTAAAAAAGAAGCGGCGAAAAAAGCCAGTAAAATTGCGAGAAAGAAAAAGTCCTAGACTCTTTCTCTATGTAAAAAGCCGCAAATAATGCGGCTTTTTTATTAACTAAATTTAACTCAATGAATTAATTTAACGGACAAATAAAAGCTAACCTCAAAATATAGAGCATGAAATACGGCCTATTTAGATCTGAAAACCCACAAGTGTATCCAATCTTATTTCAATATATTCCAATTACCTAAGTGAACCTTTCATCATTTATCTGTTCTAAATTTCGCCCAAATATCGACACCTAGTGAGCACATGTGTCAAAACATCACTTTTCGACACATTTAATTTACAAAAATGAATTTATTGGTGCGCCCGACTCTGGTACTTTAAGCCCATTACGCGATTAGCATGGATGTAACAATCATATGATGAAGACCCTACTGAGGAGATTGTCTCCTTTTTTTATCCTGCTGCTATTTATAGTTGGCGCAGTCTTATTAATGAAAACCAAGGAGGCACCAGAACAAAAACCGGAAGACATGCCTATACCTATCGTCGATGTCACCCAGGTTGAGCAACAAACGGTATCACTCAATTTACCTTCCTACGGTGTAGTGACCCCCAAATATAAGACCCAGCTTGTCACTGAAGTACAAGGTAGAATGCTCACCATTTCACCTAACTTTGTAGCTGGTGGCATAGTCAGGAAAGGTGACCAATTAGCGCAAATCGAACCTTCGGATTACGAGGCAGATTTAATGCAAGCAGAAGCGACCTTGGCCCAAGCCACTGCGGCGCTCAATGAAGAAATCGCCCGCGGCGAAGTCGCCAAAATCGAATTCAAAGGCTATGACAAGGGGTTACCGCCTGAACTCGGTTTACGTATTCCCCAACTCAAGAAAGAACAAGCTAACGTCAAATATGCCCAGGCCGCGTTAGCCCGCGCGCAGCGTAACCTTGAACGCACTGTGATACGCGCGCCCTTCGATGGCATAATCAAAGCTAGAAATGTCGATTTAGGTCAATATGTTACCTTAGGAACTAATCTAGGCGAACTGTATGACACCCGCATTGCAGAGATCCGCTTACCTATTTCAAATGACGATTTAGCCTATCTAGAATCCGTCGATAATCCAGATACCGAAGTCACCCTAAGCGCATCGCTAGCGGGGAAAATGAACTCTTGGGTAGGCAATATTATCCGCAGTGAAGGCGTGATCGATGCCGATAATCGTATGGTTTACCTCGTTGCCGAGATTAAAGATCCTTACCTGCGTGCACATAAAGAACAGGGTAGCTTGCCGCTCAAATACGGTAGCTTTGTGAATGCCGTTATTAAGGGCCGCACCGTCGATGGCATTGTTAAATTGCCACGCCATGTTGTACGCAATGAGCATGTCGCCTTAATTAACGATAAAAACATCGTCGAAATGCGTCATGTCAATGTGGTGCGTAGCGATCTTGAACATGTGTTTATTAAAGACAGTTTGAAAACCGGCGAGCGCGTCGCCATCACCCACTTTAGCAATATGGCCAATGGTCAGTTAGTGAAGGTCATTGGCGAAGACGCCAACCCAGTGCAAACGCCCACCGAAGATACTCCTGAGTCGAGTCTTGCCGCCGCTGGAGTGAAATAATGGACACTCAAAAAGGGATCTTAGCCTGGTTTGCCCGTAATAGTGTGGCGGCAAACCTATTAATGTGGGCACTGTTGATTGGCGGCCTATTTAGCACCGTATTGATCAATAAGGAGGTTTTTCCTTCATTTGAACTTAATCTGCTGAATATTTCCGTTGCCTATCCCGGCGCGGCTCCTCAGGAAATCGAAGAGGGCATCAATATTAAGATTGAGGAGGCGATTCAAGATATCAACGGTATCAAGAAAGTCACTTCCGTCGCCGGTGAGGGAGTAGGCTCAATCACAGTTGAAGTCGAGGATGGTTACGATGTTCAAACTGTACTGGATGAAGCCAAGCTAAGGTTGGATGCCATTGCCACCTTCCCTGTGAATATCGAAAAGCCGCAAATTTATAAAATTGAACCTGAGAACAACGTCATTTGGGTGTCTGTCTATGGTGATATGACACTGCATGATATGAAGGAGCTGGCTAAATCGGTTCGCGATGATTTGACTCAGCTCCCCGCGGTAACACGGGCGAAAGTGACTGGGGTACGCGACTATGAAATCGGTATCGAAGTCTCCGAGGATAAGCTGCGCGAATATGGTTTAACCTTCTCACAGGTTGCCGCTGCGGTGCAAAACTCCTCCATCGACTTACCCGGTGGCTCAATCCGCGCTGAAGATGGCGATATTCTGCTACGCACTAAAGGCCAAGCCTACACGGGTGACGATTTTGCCAATATCGTCGTCACCACCCGCCCCGATGGTAGCCGAGTGATGTTACCGCAAGTTGCGATCATCAAGGACGATTTTGAAGAACGCTTAGAATACACCCGCTTTAATGGCAAGCCCGCCGCCATTATTGAGGTGACGAGTGTCAATGATCAAAATGCCTTAGATATTGCTGACCAAGTCAAACAGTATGTCGAAAAGCGTCGCGCCACGCTGCCGGCCAATGCCAAACTCGATACCTGGGGCGATCTGACCCACTATCTTAAAGGCCGTTTAAACATGATGATGTCGAACATGTTTTATGGCGCCCTGCTAGTATTTGTGATCTTGGCACTGTTCCTCGATCTCAAACTGGCATTTTGGGTGATGATGGGCCTGCCCGTGTGTTTCCTCGGCACTATGCTGATCATGCCACTCGAACCTTTCTCCATGACAATCAATATGTTGACTCTATTCGCCTTTATCCTAGTGCTGGGGATAGTGGTGGACGATGCCATTGTGATTGGGGAGAGTGCCTATAGTGAGGTCGAACGGCATGGTCACTCGATTGAGAATGTTATTCGCGGCGCGCAAAAGGTCGCCATGCCCGCCACCTTCGGGGTATTGACCACTATCGCCGCCTTTATCCCTATGTTGATGGTTTCAGGCCCCATGGGCATTATCTGGAAATCTATCGGCATGGTGGTCATCATGTGTCTGGCGTTTTCACTGGTGGAATCCAAATTTATCCTACCTGCGCATTTGGCCCATATGAAGTTCAAAAAACCGGGTGAAGTCACGGGTTTGTTTGGTCGCCTCAAGGCGAAGTTTAACGATAGGGTGCAGCATTTTATCCACCACAGTTACCGTAACTTCCTCGAGCGCTGCATCCAACACAGATACAACGTGGTCGCCGCCTTTATCGGTGTGCTGATCCTATCGATTGCCTTAGTGGTCAGCGGTAAAGTGCGCTGGGTATTTTTCCCGGATATTCCGTCGGACTTTATTCAAGTGCAACTGGAGATGGATGAGGGCAGCTCGGAACAAAACACCTTAAAAGTCGTACAGAGTATCGAAGAAGCCCTGTACAAGATGAACGCCAAGATGGAGAAAGATAAGGGCAGCGAAGTGGTAAAACATAGTTTTATCAATATGAGTTCCCGCACCTCCGCCTTTATCTTTGCCGAACTGACTAAGGGTGAAGATAGGGATGTAGATGGCGAAAGCATTGCTTCCGCATGGCGTGAACAACTCCCCGAATTACTGTCCGTGAAGAAACTCGACTTTAACGCCAGCGGTAACGGAGGAGGTGGTGGTGATATTTCCTTTAGATTGACCTCGAGCGATTTAGAAGAATTATCTGCAGCCGCCCGCGAGCTTAAACAAAAGCTTGCCACCTATGAGGGCGTGTACGACATTGCCGATAACTTCTCCTCGGGCAGCCATGAAATCCGTCTCAAGATCCGCCCAGAAGCCGAAGCATTAGGCTTAACCTTGTCCGATTTAGCCCGCCAAGTACGTTATGGCTTTTATGGTTATGAAGCACAAAGGATTTTGCGTAATAAAGAGGAAATCAAAGTCATGGTGCGCTATCCATTAGAGCAGCGCCGTACCGTTGGCTACCTCGAGAATATGCTGATCCGCACGCCGCAGGGCAAATCAGTGCCTTTCTCCACCGTGGCCGAAGTCGAAAAGGGCGAATCCTACGCCTCAATTACCCGGGTCGATGGTAAACGGGCGATCACCATTATTGCCAATGCGAACAAAAACAAAGTTGAACCTTCGAAGGTAGTACAGGAAATCCAAGAGGATTATCTGCCGCAACTACAGGCTAAGTATCCGAAAATCCAAACCGCACTGGATGGCGGCAGTTTGGATGAACAGAATGCCATGGTGGGGTTAATGCAAGGTTTCTTCTTTGCCCTGTTTACCATTTATGCCCTAATGGCGGTGCCGCTCAAATCCTACAGTCAGCCGCTGATCATCATGTCGGTGATCCCCTTCGGGATAATCGGTGCCCTATTTGGACACTTAGTTCAAGGGCTCGCCATGAGCGTCCTAAGCCTCTGCGGTATTGTCGCACTGGCCGGAGTAGTCGTGAATGACTCCTTGATTTTAGTGGACTTTGTGAACCGAGCGCGCGAGCAAGGGCAATCGGTAAAACAGGCGGCGGTGGATTCGGGCTGTTATCGCTTTAGGGCGATTATCCTGACCTCACTGACCACCTTCGTGGGGCTAGTACCTATCATTCTGGAACGCAGCCTACAGGCGCAGATTGTGATCCCAATGGCCACATCCCTCGCCTTCGGTATCCTGTTCTCAACGGTGGTGACTCTTATCTTAGTACCGCTGCTTTACATTATCCTCGATGATCTAAGGCGCACTACGGGTCGGTTTTTCCATTGGTGGTGGCGGCCCAAGGCAGAGGCTACTCTCGAGGAGCCGACGCCGCCTCAAACGGAACGTTAATCTCGATAGAGATGAGATCAGAAAGGGCTTAAGCTGTCGGCTTAAGCCCTTTTCATTGCTGCCCCACGGAGGCTGGCCATCCCTGCCACTGAGTTCAAACTCATCTATCCAGTCAATTACTGCGGTCTGCTCTCAGCGCTGTCGATGTTCGGTAGAGTTCAAACCGTAGCCTAAGCCGGAGCCTGGTGTTCCCGGCAAATCAACTCGATGGCATCATCCGGCAAGGGTTCTCGGGTCAAGCCACAGAAAGGCTGGCCATCCCTGTGCTGATGAAAACGGCAACTGCTGCAGATGCCGAAACTCTTGCGGCTCTCCTGTTGCTGTATCTGGGTCAGCAGCTCATGCAACAAGGCGGTCAACTGTTGCTCGGCTTCGGCGCCTAACTGCGCCAAGGCATTCTCCAGCACCTGCAGTGTGGCCAGCCGCTGTACCAGCGCCAGTCCTGTCTGTGTGGGCCTTAAATGCACTATGCGCTTATCCCTTGAATCCAAACGTTTAACCAGCCATTGCCGCTCTTCCAACGCCTTGAGAGACTGAGACACAGTGCCCTTGGTCAGTCCCAGATATTCTGTCACCCCGGTTACCGTATCCGAGTAGTGATTGCAGATGCTCAGATAGCGCAGCGCACTCAGTTGCACCGCAGGCACGGTAGACACTTGGAGATCATCTCTTTGCCAACTGCGTAACAGGCTGTTGAGCCGTTCCACATAATCAAAAAAAGTCGGCGTCATTTCCAGCTCATCAAAGTTATCGCTATTTCTTGCAGTATACATTGACATAGTGTCGATACGAAACTATTATCTCGACCACCAAAGAATTAGTATCGAATCGAAACAAAATTGAATTGAGCTAAACGACAAGCCATCCAAGGAGACAGGAATGAAAGTTCAGGTATTTGACACACATGTAAAAACCCAGGCCGGCCACTACTTGCATTTTGATGTACTGGTGGAGCCGAAAAATGCGGCCCAGGCTAATTTCTACGCTCAGCGCTTCTTACAGCAACAGGGCATAGACGCCGCCGATATACAGCAACAGAGCTGCAATTTTTGCCATAACGAAATCGCCACCCCAGAGGTAATGGCCGCCATCGATGCCGATGAGCATTTCATTCTCAAACTGCAAGGCTGTTAATTCACGCCATACTGAGACGCCAATATGACCCCAGCCATTATTGCCTGTGATCTGCATGATCATGTCGAGATCATCTGTATGAGACGCTACCCGATTCGGGTCCGGCGGATGGACGGCAGCCAGATAAGCGGCACGGCCGTTAACACCCGCACCGGCGCTGGTGAAGAATATTTACAATTGCATGCGGCCGGAGACCTGCTCGAGGTGCCACTACAACTAATTGAACATATTGAAGTATTTGACTCAAGTGCGCCACTGACAACACTCTGGCTGCAGCCGCGGCAGTAAACATCTATCACCCCAACCTATCACCAATAACGAGGTTAACCATGAAAAAACTTATGCTGAGTATGCTCATAGCTTTAGGGAGTTCACAGGCCATGGCTCACGGTCCCGGCGGTATTCACACCGAGAAATCTGATACCCAGGCCGCTTTCGATCTGGTGCATACCCGGGTATTCAAAGACGGCACCCATCTGGTATTTGAACAGATAGTAACAGGCATGGCCGGGGCCGATAAACCCAAGAGCAATGGCAAGAAGTTCGCCACCGCCGATGTCTTCAGTTACGTCTGGCCTACGGCTCTGGACTCGGAAGTCATAGGCTTCGAGGGTAAGAAAGGCATAGTCGCCCTGGCGCTGACGGCCCATCCGGACTTCGATGACACCCCCTTATATGATGAGAATAACGACGGCAATCTGACCAATGACGGGGATGACTGGCACGCCCATTGGGTGGTATTGACCCCGGATGAGGCCTGTGGCCCCAAAGGGCTAAAAGTCAGGGATATTCCCGCAGGCGAAACCCCCAAGGTCCCCAAGACCTGGCCTGGCGCCCCCATATACATAGATTCACCCGGCTATGATTTCAGCCTCAAGCAGAACACGGTCGCCATCAGGGTTCCCTTGAAAGAAGTGGGTTTCCCGACGGATTTCAACTACGACGGCGTGACCGCAGCCTTGAAAATCAATGCCAACCTGCATAATCCACTCCTGTGTGTAGTGAATGTCTATGATATCGCTTCCGGTGACTTGTCTCTGCCCGGACGTTGGTCCAACCCCTAAGGTCTGGTGCCGGGTTTAAGCCTGGCTACACTCACCCGCTGACATTCCCGGGTAACGACAAAGGGTGAAACTTAATACCCTAAGTGATCAAGACTGCAAACAGGATTACTAGATCCAATAAAAAGAGAGCCTCGGCTCTCTTTTTTATCGGCTTAACTTAGGGATCTGTACAGATACGGCTTAAGCTCGGAGTGCGATCTAGGTGGCAGTTATCCCAAAGGGCATTAGTTACACTGACTACCAGTTATCCTGCAGCGCAATAAAACCTACAGTATGCCAAATTCACACTATGCCATGACTAAGCAAGAGCCACAGCTCAAAGCCACTGAAACCTTACCCAATGGGCATATCACCCAAGAAGTGTGCACGAATGAAACCTGCGCCACTGAAACCTTAGTCTACGATATCCGCAGAAGTCGTTACCTCAATATCACCGGGCGTTGTACCCTGCGCTGTACTTTTTGTCCAAAGCATAATGGCAGCAAACAGCTCCATGAATATCAACTGGCACTGACCCATCAACCTAAACCCGAGGAGATTATCCCGCTACTGGGGAGCGCGGACGACTTTGAGGAATATGTTTTCTGTGGCTATGGCGAACCCACACTGAATCTGCCAACCCTGATCGCCGTTGCGAAGGAAATTAAACACAGGGGCGGCCGTGTACGCGTGAATACCGATGGATTAGCTAATTTAGTCCATAGACGCAACATTCTGCCCGAACTTGCCCAATGGGTTGACAGCTTATCGATTTCCCTCAATGCCGATAACGAAACGGCCTATAATCAACATTGCCGCCCGAAACTGGCGGACTCCTACGCGGCGGTGAATGCCTTTATCAGCCTAGCGCCCCACTATATTGAAAGAGTGCAAGTCTCGGCCATCGAAGGATTAGCAGGTGTCGATATCGATCTGTGCCGCGAGCAAGTGCTGGCCTATGGCTGTGAGTTTAAACATAGAGTTTTAGGTACGCTTGGGTAGAAGCCAACCGCCCGAACAGCCTAGATTGACTCCCAAAATAACTTAAGGCCCCTAAGCTGCCCAAGCAACTTGCCACTGTCGTAACATTTCATTCGTGTTAACATAGCCAAATTAACAGATCACCAACGCAAAATCGGCCCATGCTGAAGAAAAAATCAAGCATACATCCCCTAGCTCCGCTGCTTTCCCTGACTCAAGGGCTACATTGGTCCCACCAGCGCCTGTTGGCGGTCGCAAGCCAGTTGTCGATGCTAGTGATTGGCATGATCATTTTAACAAATCTTATTATCACCTTAGGTGAACGTCGGCTACAGGAAGAGTGGGCAACACAGAGGTATAGCGAACTACAAACGATAGGTACACTGATCACGGATAAAGTCGCTTTTCAGCAATTTAGGACCCAGCTATTCGCTAAGGATGAGTTACTCAAACAGTACCTCAAAAATCCAACCTCATCACAACAGCAGAAGCTGCAAGACAGTTGGCAGGAACTGGTACAACATATCCCCGAGCTATTGGGTATTGCCCTGTTCGATCCCCAAGGGAATTATAAATTTTCAACGGCCTCCAATTTTAGCAAAGATGCCTTACCTCCGACGCTGTTAGGTTCGAGTCGTAATTTAGGTGGTAAAGAAATTTACACATCCCCCCTAGAATTCGTCCCCCTAGAGGGCATACTCGAACCCTATATGTACCAACTGGCTTGGCTAGAAAAGCCCGATCAAAGTTCAATGGGTTACCTCATTACTTACAATTCTATGGTACAAATGTTGGAGGCTATAAAACCCGCATTTTCGAGTAATAAGTCGCCCATGCTAGTGCTCGACACCCAAGGATTACTCTATGCGGGGGTCAGTAACCTTGCCCCACTTCCCCATATGCCCGAAACCTTAGGCGCCAGTTTACGCCAGAGTTATCCTGCACTCTGGCGAGAAATGTCCATGAGTAACTTTGGCCAATTCCACGGTGATAATGCCACTTTTGTCTACCTCAAAGTGGAGTTAACCACTCAACCTGAACTGCATCGCGAATACTTTTTATTGTCCTATATCCGTAATGGAGACATAGCCGCACGTTTTTCCCAATGGCAAAATATTGTGATAGTTGCAGCCCTGACCATCACTATGCTTGCGGCTTGGGTGGTTTTACTAAGCCATATGTACCGGCTACAGCACCGCTCTCGTCAATACAGTATTGATGTCGCCAATAGCTTATTTAACAACGATATGGGCTTTATTCTAGCCAATGAACATGCGCGTATTATTAGCGCCAATCCTAAAGCCGCCGAGTTCACCTTAGTGCCACTGGATGAACTGACTGACCGTAGTCTGCAACGCACCCTCAACTTGGACGATGTCACCCATGCCCAAATGATGGATCAAGTGTACAGAGACGGCGAATGGTCTGCCCAATTGTCACTCGGCAGTATCGATGCTCCGACGCTCAAAACCCATGTGCGTCAAGCGCCACGAATTAGCCGAGGCTTGCCACATTTATTAGTGACCTTAGAAAATATCAGCGAGCTTATCAGCAGTAGACAACAGGCCTTTTTAAGCGACTTGCTCTGCGATAATACTGTGGCGACGGCGCTGACGGATGCAACAGGAAAGCTCATCAAAATTAATCCCGTATTCGACCAACTGATGCAGCTAAACGGCGACTTAAACCATGACTTAGCCTCACTGCTCGCCAACGATCTAGGTAATCAATGGCCGAGAATTACGGCGCAGATCAGTATGCAAGGCCAGTGGCAAGGGCAAATACTCTGCTCACCTAACCTACGTCATTCCAACTGTTTGCAGGCAACACTCAAGGGACATGTGGCAGCCGATGGTGAAATTGACTATATCATCTGTACCCTAGAACAAGCGGCCGAGCGAATTCGAGGCACTGAGCAACGCAGCTTTGTCCCCCATCGCAGCACTATTTTACTCAATTTGCCGGATTTAGAACGCTACTTCACTTCCCTTGCGGCCCAGAGTCGCAATCACTCCAGCCTACTACTTATGGACATAAATCCAGAGGGAATGCTGAGCCATATGAGCGATATCGATCAACTCGAGACTCGCCAACAGGAAGTGGAAGTTCAGCTACTACTCGAGATCCCCGCCCATTTCCAGATTTTGCATTGGCAACTGGGTAAGTTGATTGTGATATTGCCCGATACGGATGCGATCCAAGCCCATCACTTCGCCCTCAGTACCATGGAAAAGCTTAACAGCAATGGCCTAGGGGAAGGCATTAGCATTGGTATCGCCAGCTATCAGGAAGGCCAAACCTTAGAGCAATACCTTAGCAATGCCGAAGTGGCGCTCAAGCGGGCGAAGCAGAATAACGATCAAAATATCGGTCAAGCCTTTACTCGTCATCATCCTTAGGGGTTGAGGGATTTATCGAGTCAGGCAACTGACTCTGGGTAATTTCAATGATGGTCGAACGGTTCATAGTGATCTTATAGCGGAAATATTGCGGCGCCTCTCGCCCATCCCGCAGCACTAAAATCAAGTTCACTTGATAGCGCCGCTCCACGGACTCATGGCTGATCTTGCCCTCTATTTCCTTATAAATTTTGGCCTTGCCCCGCTCTAGATAGCGGGCAAAGGGCACAAAACTGAAATTGACTTGTTCTTGAATAGTCGAATAACCCGCCTGGAACTCACTCTGATTCACTTTAGTGGCGATCTTATAATGCAGGATCTCGGCGTCGACCTTATTTTGGCTATGCCTGTGCTTTAGGATCTCACTGACCTTATCGGGTAAATCCTGCTGACGCATAAATTCTAGCCATACTAATTGCTTAGCAATAACGGCCTGACTGGTCGTATCCCGCAAAATACGGCTCCAACGGGGGCGACCACGTTGGATAAAACGCCACATCGCATTGCGTACGTCATCCTTAAAGATTTCCCTAAAACCGTAAATTACCGCGAGTGTCAACACCAGTGCGATCGTAAACCCACTGAATGCGCCCTGTGCCTCAATGATAAGTGCCGAGACGACAAGCATCACTAGGGCCGTCGCCAAGCCCGTGGTGAATTTCTTAAGGCCAATGCCCAGCGGCTTTAACTCTTCCTTCAGCACCACCCCTTGCTGGATCAAACGGCGTAGCAGCAACATCTTATTCGAAATACGATTAGGATCTTGCTTAGTTTGAGCCGAGTTGTAATTGTTCGCGTCCCGATAGGCGCATTCATTCCGACAGAGGGTCAACACCCGCTCTTGAATATCATTGAAATCACTGCTGCGCGTCGCATAGGCGAGCACTTTAAGCAATTGCTGCTCACAAAACCATGACAGGTAGTTATCTGCATTTTCGAAGTAGGATTTCCACTTAGGATCGCCGGGTTCATTGCGGCGAAACTTTTTAAGTAACTGAGTAATTTGCTCGCGCAGCTCATCGAGGGCGAAATAAAAGTGGGTTACATCGGTAAGTTGGCCCAGTTCCTTAACATCGTTTTCAACCGCGACCGCAAACTGATAGGCAAATAAGTTTAAGTACAATCTAAACTCTTCGACGGTGCGCCGGTTAAGACTGGCAAATCGACCTTGCACTAAGGGCAAGTGCAGACCTTCGGAATAATAGGAACGCCGTCCGACAATCGAGCTGTAGTAATATTCTTCTTCGTTTAAGGTATGGGAACCTATGCCCATTTCCTTTGGCAGAAAGAAATAGAGGTCGAGCTGGCGATTATCACCCTTTTCCATCTGATGACTGAACTTAATCGACAGGGATTCTTCTTGCTTTACTCGGATCTTAGACACAAAAACCTGTTACGCCCCTCACTAAATGGATCCATAGCGGTAAAACTGTGGAGATAAAACATAATCTAAACTGAAACTAACCTAAATACACTGATTAAATTCGGCTATTTACGATTCGACAGCCGCAGACAGTATTGCTTGGCTGAAACAAGACGACGGCATAATCTTTGCTGGTATCACTGTGGAGTATTTCAATACTCATATTGTGCTTGCCAGATTTGCTAAAGTGTAAACTGCTGATATATGAGAGGTACTTCATATGCTCAGGCCAAGCCTTCTTATCCACCCCCTCTGATTCAGTCTTAGTCTTGACCGAGACATTATAGGTCATACTGTTAGGCTCCATGCTCTGCACTTCACCCTGCATTAAGATCATGCCCGCACTGCTACCGTCGAGGTTAAAATAGCGATAGTTAATCTGGGCGTTACCCGACGAGATAAGCACATCCACTAACAGATAAAATTTACCATCGTCCTCATGTTGTCCATGGCGGTCGAACAGTTCAGAGCTGCAATTGAGGATCACCGCCTTATTGGAAACCGACTGTAGATAGATCACCCCGCAGGCCGCAATTAAGGCCGATAGGATAGTCAAATTAATCGTCCATTTTAGCCATTTAGCCACAGATCCCCACCTCCAACAGCCACTTCACATCGATAAACTCCTTCGGCCGTCTAAAGTCACTGATCTTGAGGTTTCGAATGACAGACTGCCCAAGCTTATCACCTCGCATGGTAATGTTAAGCACTTGTTTATCATGGGATAAAGAAGAGTAAACCTCAGACCAATCACTACTACCGCAGGCAATTAACCCTTGACCCAGACGCTCACCCAGTTCAAACAGTAAGGTATTATTGGTCTTCGAATTGGCATAGAGGTGCAGGCGCACATGCTGACCCGAGGCCAATGGCAACTCAGTCGACATCAACGGCTCGGTCGGCACACTGTGATCAATTCGGTTGAGATAGAAAACAGTGAATGCCAGCATAAATCCAAAGACGAGCAATACACTCCACCAAGGCCAGGATTGCAGTCCAAGATAATGAAAGCTCTTAACCCGCTGCCCATGGGCACTGTGCAGTAGATAGCCTTGCCCCTTCACCGTCTCAATAAGACCTTCATATTGGGGACCTAGAAAGGAGCGGATCATAAACACGGCCCGCGCCAATGACGTATCAGTCAAGGGCGGACTTTCGCCGTCACCAGTTTTAAGCGCATGCTTTGAAACAAGTTTCCCTCGGTGATCTACTAACAAACTGAGCACCTGCAACTCGGCGCGGGGAAGGTGCCAAGACTCGTTGTGGGCCTGTTCGGTCAGCAAGCCTCGCTCACGATCAAACCAGCAACCGCCCAACTGCATATCCCTTTCCTCAAACTGACAACACACTGATGGGAATCTATGCAAGATTACTAATAATTACTGTGATCTTGCTAACCCAAGGACGCAATTAGTTAAATTTCGTGATGCGGCACCCTAGAGCCTAAAAACAAGTGAAAATCTGCGTAAGCTCACAGGAATAAATGGTCTTAAAGGAAACGGAGATAGAGCATAAATCTACACAAATACCATAAATTGCAGGACATAAATCACACTTTAATCGCATGAATAACTGATATGACAATCGTTTAATCCTATAAATCGATTGTTTTTACGCTTTGTTGATACCAAACAGTCAAGCGTATATCCCCCGCCTCAAATCACAATATTTATCCCCCTCCCCCCTAGAATCTAGTCCATCAACTTAAGTTTACCGTTTGATAAATAAAAATAATGACCAAGAGAGGATAGATAAAATGAGCATTAATCGACGCCAAGCACTTAGCCGCATTATTGGTATTAGCACCGCCGCCGCTGGCGCAACCCTGATGGGGACTTCGGCCTTCGCAGCCACAACTGCGGATGGACAGTATCAACTCGCACTAGGTGAAAAACTCAAATACGTACCACTCGATCCTATGGCCACAGCCAAACTCGCCTATGAAACGGGCGGCGGCTGCATGCATCAAGTGTTTCACTCCGTTATCACTATGCTAGCGCAATCTAATAGTGCCGATGCCGACAAATTTAGCAGTATACCAACGGCATTAGCGGGTTACGGTTTTGCAGGGGTGACAGGCCAGGGCACCCTCTGCGGCAACCTCAATGCTATCGGTATGTTGGTCAATATCTTAGATGATATTAATGGCCAGAATAACGCCGTGATTGCAAATACCTTCCGCTACTATGAAAACACCACTTTGCCGCTTTCCTCCCCTGAGTTTGTGAGCGGTATCGGCTCAACCGCAGAAAAAACCGCCCTAGTAGGCAGTTCATCTAAGGCCATGAGTGTGTTATGTCATTCCTCTATCAGTAACTGGTCAAAGGCATCTGGACTGCCCTTCGCTAGCAAAGGAGAACGCTGCTATCGCCTATCGGCCTCTATGACCTATTACCTCGTTGATCTGCTCAACCGCGCTTATCAGGGTGAGAATATCGCGGGATTATTGGGCAGCAAACCTTCCCCCGAGGCCCAGGATTGTCAAACTTGCCATGGTAGCACCAGCACCTTAGGTTCGGCGGCGAGCGTGAAAACGGACATGGAATGTACGACTTGCCATACTGGACATTTCAATTAAGGAGGCGGTGATGAAATACCCATTACTCACGTTAACCTTAGCGACGCTGACCCTTGCTGCCTGTGGCGGCGACGATAATCAATCCGAGGATGTGACGCCTCCACCACCGCCTCCCCCAGTTGAAAACACTGTGGCTATCGATGAGGCGGCGCAAATCAATCTAACGCTGGAGCAGTTTGACCCCAACACGGGCACCTTAGTATTTGCATTAACCGATGCCGAAAAAAACGCCATCACGGCGGCAAAAGATTATGACATTTACTATTTCGGTTTTCCCGATAAGAATAAAACCTCTACCAATCCAAAGGCATGGAAACGCTGGCATGTGACGCAAAACTATCGATGCCATAGCCTGCAGGAATGCGGTGGCAAGTTAACCGAAGTTTCCGAAGGTCAATATCAGTTTGAAATAGCCGCCCTAGATTGGCAGCAGCAGGATCCAAGCGGCTCAGTCGCCCAAGTTAAGGTCGCGATTCAAATCTACGGTGCTAAAGCGAGTAACGACCTAGATTTAATCCAAGTGTTACCCCAATAACCCTGCTCAGCGGAGCTTAATATCAATAGAGGCATCCTTAGGATGCCTCTATTTTTGATCCATTAATCCTAAAACATCGCCGAATTTATCCACATATGGATCCAAATGCTCGCGATATAACCTAGGGCGATGACAGGTGTCCAGCGTAAATGTGCTCCGAAGGTATAGATCCCACGGGCTTGGCCCATCAGTGCCACCCCAGCTGCACTGCCGATAGACAACAAACTGCCCCCGACTCCCGCAGTCAATGTCACTAATAGCCATTGGCCTAAGGCCATATCGGGATTCATGGTCAGCACAGCAAACATCACGGGAATGTTATCAATAACCGATGACAATAGGCCCACGGCGATGTTGGCATAGGTCACATCCCAGTGCGAATACATGGCCTCAGACACTAAGCTCAAATACCCCATAAAGCCAAGGCCGCCCACACACAACACCACACCGTAAAAGAACAGTAGGGTATCCCACTCGGCGCGAGAAATTCGGCTAAAGACATCGAAGGGCACCACACTGCCAAGCTGCTGCAGACGCAATTTGTCTTGCCTTAACTCGGCCTTTTCACGTTCACGGGCAACCGAACGATCGAAGGTTTTACGCAGATAAAAACCAAAGAATTGCAGGAAGCCTAGACCTGTCATCATGCCGAGTACGGGTGGCATGCCAAGGAAGGAATGGGCACACACCGCACTCGCAATCGTCAGTAGGAATAAAGCCACTATCCGTTTCGCCCCATGTTTAGTGTAAACATGCTCTTTTTCAGGCTCAGGCACAAAGTGCGGGATAAACACACTCATAATGGCCGCCGGCAGGACAAAGTTCACAAGGGCAGGAATAAACAAATGGAAGAAATCGCCAAAGTGCACTAGACCCTTTTGCCACACCATTAACGTCGTGATATCACCAAAGGGACTAAAGGCGCCGCCCGCGTTTGCCGCAACGACAATGTTAATACAGGCTAGGGTAATAAACTTTCGTTGCCCTGCGCCGACCTTCATCACCACGGCGCACATTAGCAGTGCCGTGGTAAGGTTATCCGCAACGGGGGAGATGAAGAAGGCCATAAACCCTGTTAACCAAAACACTGTCCTCAGGCTAAAACCCCGTCCGATTAACCAACTACGGATAGCATCGAATAGATTGCGCTCCTCCATGGCATTGATATACGTCATCGCCACCAGCAAGAAGAGTAAGAGTTCGGCGTATTCCAACAAGTTATGTTTGAATGCCGTTTCCGAAATCTCTGACATTCCGTTTTGTACATACACAAAACCTATCATGCCCCAGATAATCCCCGCCGCCACCAGCACCGGCTTAGATTTACGCAGGTGTAATGCCTCCTCCGCCATGACCAATAAATAGGCAATAACAAACACGCATAGGGCAATATAGCCAACGGCTGCGGCGGTTAAATTAAGTCGTTCAATTCCTTCTGTTGCAGCCCAAGCTGCAGGTGAGAATCCGCTCAATATTGCAACGCAGAACAAGCTTAAAAAAGCCACTCCACTGTTTTTAAACAACTGCAGTAATTTCATCAAAGTTCATCTCTTGGTGGAAAATCAATTCAAAAATTACCATAGCTTAGGGATAGCAAATGTTGATAAAACGCAATTTTCTATGCATTACCCGATAACTACAGACGCTTAAAACATTAATTTTTATATAACTACAGATCTCGCTAATAAAGAATCAATGCAGGTACAGTCAACTTAGTCCAAAAATAGCTAATAAAAAAGCACCTCTCGGTGCTTTTATTTTTATATCAGTCGCATTTGTACATTACACATTAGAATGCGTAGAGCAGTGTCATGTTGGTTTCGGTATCAGTGCTCTTTTTATCGTCCAATGGCTCACTGTTATAACGCACTATGATGGCAAACTTCATCGCCAATGCACCGATGATATTCGCCGTTAACGAGGTTTCTGAACGCGCATCTAATTTATCGCCATAGTCGGCAACAAAACGTTGTTGAAACTTAGAGGTATCGGTGATTTCTGTTTCGAAGTTGATCACGCCATGGGCAACGACGCTGTCATTCGAATCAGTGCCTTCTAACAGGGCTTGCTCCGAATCGAGGCGCTGATAGATATAACCCGGACCGACTTCAACATCTAAAAAGGTCTTGCTGGTGTCATAGAGTCTATGACCATAACCCGCAGCACCCGATAAGGTGTAGTCATAACCAGTGAAAGGATCAACCTCATAGTTAGCATTGGCAAACAAGTAGCTACGTTCCGTCATCTTGTAGTTACCCTGCGCGCCCGCAAAATAACGTTTAGCCGTGACAGCCCCCGTATCTTCTTTGTATAAACCTTCTAATAGGTACTGGTTTTCCCAATCTCCCAGCTCATGCTTCAAGTTTAAACGGCCCTTATAGGATGAGGTTTCGGTATTACCTGTGGTTAACGTCGCACCTAGTTCAGCTTCACCAGCAAATGTCTTATCCCCTTTTACAAAATCGGCACCTGCATGCGCCATAAAAGGAGCAGTCATTAATATCGCTGCGGTCAGTACTTTCTTCATGTTTATCCGTTCCTGTTCCGTTTAATCCACTAAAAAATCTGCGCAATATTAACATTGACGATTAAAAAATGAAAATTCAGCGATTTTTTGCATAAAAAAACCCGCTAAAAAGCGGGCTTCTTCTGACAATCATTAAGCTTAGAGGTTGATCTTAGGATCTAAGGCACCCGATTGGTAAGCTTTATACATTGCCTGTAAAGACAATGGTTTAATCTTAGATGCTTGACCTGCACAACCGAAGGCTTCGTAACGAATCGTACAGATATCTGCCATCGCATCCATAGAGGCTTTTAGGAACTTACGTGGATCGAACTCGCTTGGGTGTTCGGCCAAATATTTACGCACGGCGCCAGTCGACGCTAAACGTAGGTCGGTATCTATGTTCACTTTACGCACGCCGTGTTTGATGCCTTCAACGATTTCTTCTAATGGCACGCCGTAGGTTTCTGGAATTTGACCACCGTATTGGTTGATGATCTGTAGCCATTCTTGCGGCACTGAAGATGAACCGTGCATCACTAAGTGAGTGTTAGGAATGCGGGCATGGATTTCTTTGATGCGATCGATTCGCAGTACATCACCCGTAGGTTTACGGCTGAACTTGTAAGCACCGTGGCTGGTACCGATAGCGATGGCTAAGGCATCCACATGGGTATCGGCTACGAAACGCGCCGCTTCCTCTGGGCTAGTCAGCATTTGGTCGTGGCTTAATGTACCCACGGCACCGATGCCATCTTCTTCACCCGCTTGGCCCGTTTCTAGGCTACCTAAACAGCCGATTTCACCTTCAACAGACACACCACAAGCATGGGCGAAGGCAACTGTTCTGCGAGTCACATCGACGTTGTACTCGTAAGACGCTGGAGTTTTACCATCCGCCATTAACGAGCCGTCCATCATCACCGATGACATGCCTAATTGAATAGAACGCTGACAGATATCAGGGTCAGTACCGTGGTCTTGGTGAATACAGACGGGGATATCGGGATACTGCTCAAGGGCAGCGGTCATCAGATATTTTAAGAACTGAGGACGGGCATATTTGCGCGCACCCGCAGAGGCTTGCACAATCACTGGGCTGTCGGTCGCTTCCGCCGCCTGCATGATCGCACGCATCTGTTCTAAGTTGTTTACGTTAAACGCTGGCACACCGTATCCATGTTCTGCCGCGTGGTCGAGTAGTTGTCGTAGGGAAATTAACGCCATTTTTTAACTCCAATAATAGGGTGACTGTCACATTCTGCAACGCTTGGTCACCGAGGTCGCTATCGTTTGGATGGATTTTTATGCCCGCCCCCGCTAATTCCTTAGAGAGACGGACGGTTTTTTATAATTCTTTTACTTTTATAACAGCCTAGTTAGCTTATTCGCGGCGTCTTATGCGCCGCGTTATTCATCTTTGCTTAGGCACCGCGCTTTTCAAGCATAGCCACAGCGGGTAATTCTTTACCTTCGAGGAACTCGAGGAAAGCGCCGCCGCCAGTGGAAATATAAGAGACCTTATCGGCAATACCGTATTTATCCACCGCAGCTAAAGTGTCACCACCGCCAGCAATAGAGAAGGCTTTTGAATCCGCAATCGCCTTTGCGATACGCTTAGTGCCTTCACCAAATTGGTCAAACTCGAACACCCCCACTGGGCCGTTCCACACGATAGTGCCCGCAGATTCAATGATTTTCGCTAAGGCTTCTGCGCTGTCGGGGCCGATATCAAAAATCATATCGCTATCGCCAACCTCATTGACCGCTTTTAAGG
>NZ_PFGL01000052.1 GCF_002783505.1 Shewanella sp. CG12_big_fil_rev_8_21_14_0_65_47_15 | reverse complement strand
ATTAAGTTTTAATTTGGAGCGACATATCGGGTTCGAACCGATGACCTATACCTTGGCAAGGTATCGCTCTACCAACTGAGCTAATGTCGCCTTTTGTATCGCTACTACATTTGCCTTCAACATTAACAAAGGTATCGTCTCTCTGCCTTTGCCAACTGAGCTAATGTCGCCTTTTGTATCGCTACTACATTTGCCTTCAACATTAACAAAGGTATCGTCTCTCTGCCTTTGCCAACTGAGCTAATGTCGCAATCACTTATATGTTCGGCACTTCATGTCCGCATCAAAAAGTTGAGGCCGCATTATATGAAAAATTCATGCGGCTGCAACCCCTTCTTGCAGATTTATCTGCCGATCGGTCAAATTTTAAATACTTTGCTGCGGTAATACTGTAATTCTGCGATCGATTCTTGGATATCCTGCAGTGCTTGGTGGGTACCTTGCTTCTTAAAACCTGCCATAGTGTCAGGACTCCATCGTCTCACCAGCTCTTTTACCGTGCTGACATCGATATTGCGGTAATGGAAGAAATCCTCCAATTCACGCATATAACGATTTAAGAAGCGGCGGTCTTGGCCCACGCTGTTACCGCACATAGGCGATGCGCCCTTAGGCACGTACTGCTCTAAAAATGCGATGGTTTGTGCAACAGCCTGCACTTCGTTCACTTGGCTTGCACGCACTCTATCGATCAGACCCGATTCACCGTGGTGTTTTTGGTTCCAATCATCCATGGCCGCTAGCACTTCATCCGACTGATGAATGGCGATCACTGGGCCTTGACCGATAATATTGAGTTCTTGGTCCGTTACTAATGTGGCAATTTCAATGATCCTGTCAACATCGGGCTCTAATCCCGTCATCTCTAGGTCAATCCAAATGAGATTATTTGCATCTGCCGCCATAAATCTGCCTTATTGTGTCAGTTAGCCTAAATTCAGGCATTTTTATTCAAGAGCGTGTATCATACTGCTTTTTTCCAACACAAAAAATCACCTAATTGACGAAGACGAATCTGTGAGTAAAAAGAAACCCCTAAGCCAAGGTCAATTACGCCGTATGCGTGCCAATCACGAGAAACGACTCAATCGTGACAGCGGCGAAAAAAATACGCCAGAGTTACAGGATAGTTCACTCGGAGCCGAACAGAGCGGTACAGTGATTTCCCGTTTTGGCCAACATGCCGACATCGAAACCGAAGACGGCCAGATAGTACGTTGTAATATTCGCCGAACCATTAATAGTCTAGTCACTGGCGACAAGGTTGTTGTACGCTTAGCCATTGAGAGCCAAGCCAATAGCGGTATCGCGGGTATCGTTGAAGCCGTTCACCCAAGACGTTCTTCGCTGACACGCCCAGATTTATACGATGGCGTTAAGATTATCGCCTCGAATATCGATCAAATCTTGATCGTTTCTTCAGTATTGCCCAGTTTTACCACCCAAATTATCGACCGCTACTTAGTCGCCGCCGAAGATACCGATATTCCGCCTATCATTATTTTGAATAAAATTGACTTACTCAATCCCGATGAGGCCCAGGCAATAGATGAAGCGCTACAGCGCTATAAAGACATTGGTTATCCCGTTTATAAGGTCAGCAGCAAGTTAGGCGAAGGTATAGATACCATCAAGGATTTGCTTAAGGATAAGGTCAGCGTATTTGCTGGTCAGTCTGGTGTCGGTAAATCTTCCATAATCAATGCGCTATTGCCAGATGCGGATCTCTTAGTGGGTGATGTATCCGATAACTCGGGTTTAGGGCAGCACACGACTACCACGGCCAAACTATTGCATTTACCCAGCGGTGGCGATTTGATTGACTCCCCCGGCGTACGTGAATTTGCCCTATGGCACTTACCCGCGCAGCGTGTAGGTTGGTGCTTTATCGAATTCCGCGACTTTTTAGGTGGCTGTAAATTCCGCGACTGTAAGCATGGTGACGATCCGGGTTGTGCATTAAAAACGGCAGTAGATGAAGGTAAAATCAGTGAAGATCGCTTCAACAATTACCATCGCATTATTGCCAGTCTCGATGAACAACGCCATGCGCGGCATTTCCGCGCGGCCACTGACGAATAACTATTTAGTGATAAATAACAACGGTCTCAGCACAGATTGAGCGGTAAGAAAAGGAATTAAAATTGGATAAAGTCAAAATTGCCCTGCAGTACATGCTGCCAAAACACTTATTATCACGTTTAGTGGGTAAGCTCGCCGCCGCGCAGGCTGGCGCCTTGACCACAGCCGCCATCAAGTGGTTTATCAAGCAATATAACATCGATATGAGCGAAGCGGCCCAGAGCGAACCTGAGGCCTACAAAAGCTTTAATGACTTCTTTACCCGTGCGTTAAAACCGGGGATCCGCCCCGTCAACCAAGCCCCTCACATTATGGTGCATCCCGTTGACGGCGCAGTAAGCCAACTGGGGCCAATCAAAGATGGTCGTATTTTCCAGGCTAAAGGGCATCACTACTCTTCGCTCACCTTACTAGGCGATCAAGCCGAAGATGCCAAGCGCTTCGAAGGTGGTGATTTCGCGACTATCTACTTAGCGCCTAAGGATTATCACCGTATCCATATGCCAATCAAAGGCACATTATCGAAGATGACCTATGTACCCGGTGAGCTATTTTCGGTCAATCCATTAACCGCAAGACACGTTCCCGGCCTTTTCGCCCGTAACGAACGTGTGGTGGCGATATTTGAAACCGAGCTAGGCCCCCTGGCCATGGTATTAGTCGGTGCGACTATCGTTGCCAGTATTGAAACCGTCTGGGCCGGCACCATTACGCCGCCTACGGGTAAGCAAGTGTTTACTTGGGAATACCCAACTGTGGGGCCAGATGCCATCACTTTAGATAAGGGCGATGAAATGGGCCGCTTTAAATTGGGCAGTACTGTGGTGATGTTATTTGCTAAAGATGCGATTGACACCTTTGCCGAAGGAGTTGAAGCCGAGGCGGTAACCCGTATGGGCCAAGCCTTTGCCAACCTTAAAGATATCAAATCAGCGGACTAAGCGTTTTTGAGTGCATCGAATGTGAATGCTGCTAAATCCTCGGGATTAATCGAGTTACATATTGCTGTGCTGATGTTTGGCGGCACAGCATTGTTCTCAAAACTCATTCCCTTAAGTGCGCTCGATATCACCCTCTTACGCTGCTGCGTTGCCTCTGTGGTTTTAGGCCTGTTGGTAAAATTTCGCCGTCAGCACTTAACCTTGGCGAGCAAGCAAGATTATCTGGTGGCTATCGCTTTAGGCGTGATTGTGAGCCTACATTGGGTCACCTACTTTGCCGCGATGCAACTCTCATCGGTCGCCATCGGCATGATCGCCTTCTTCACCTATCCGGTGATGACAGTCATTGCCGAGCCGTTATTAACGGGTAATAAAATCAAGCTGATGGATATTATCAGTGGCATCTTAGTGCTGATAGGCGTTGTGCTCTTGATCCCCGAAGCCAATCTTGGCAATGATACCACCTTAGGGATCGCTATCGGCATACTCTCGGCGATGTTATTTACCGCCCGTAACCTGCTGCAAAAACGCTATTTTTCCCAGTATAGCGGCCCCCACGCCATGTTTTATCAAACCTTAGTGGCGGCGGTGTTTCTCATGCCTTGGCATCAAACTGAGTTACAGAGTATCTCCCTCGAAATCTGGGGTTTGATTGCGCTGCTCGGGGTCGTGTTTACCGCGACACCCCACGCATTGTTTACCTCGGCACTCAGGCACTTAAGTGCTAAAACCGTTGGGCTCGTTTCCTGCTTACAACCCTTTTATGGTGCCATGTTGGCGCTGGTGATTTTGGGTGAAGAATTAAGTCTCGCAACCCTGATTGGCGGCACGATAATCGTTACCACCGCAATTTTTGAAACCCATCAGTCACACCAATCACAGCGGCAAAAAAAGAACGTTTGATACATACCAATCTCAGCCTAAGTTGGCTAAGATGAGTGCGTCATTTCCCTCGGGTTGTTTTTAGTCGATATGCCACGTATTTTATTGTTCATTATTGCTTTTTTCTCTTTTCACGCCTTAGCCAATTCGCCATTGCAATTGGATAAACGTCTTGGTTTAAACAACCAAAATCAGCAACAAGCCATTAGCATCGATGAACAAATTGCCGAGCTAAAAAGCAATATTGATAAACTGGCGGCGAATGCGGCGAATTTCCAGCAGACACAGCTTGATTTTGAAAAACACAAAAACCATATAAGCCAAGGACTCAAAGAGGCTTCAAGCCAGTTAACATTGGATAAAGACACAGATCTCAGCCAACAGGCATCGATGGCCTATCTACGCTTGTCGGAATTAAAGGAAAGCGAGTCCACCTTAGGCAATCAGGTCAATGAGTTATTGCAACGCCATAATCTTTTGCCCTCAGTGATTGCGACGGCAAGGCAGAATGTGCTGCAAAGCAAGAAGTCTGAGCTTGCGCCCTTGGATACCCCAACGGGAGAATTGCAGCAAACCCAGCGGATCTTCTTAGAACAGAGCCTCGTCACTAATGAAGCGGAACTCGCCAGTAGCCAAAAGCGTATCGAACTGACTCAGCTACAATTGCAGTTAGTACGTCAGCAATTGCTCCAACAGGAAGCCTTGATTGAAACCATCAACAGGGCGATGAATAAACAGCGCCAACAGCAAATCGACGCCACCTTAGCCAACAATCTCGTTGCAACGGATAAAGTCGTCGATCCTGTAACGCGCAATATTGCCGATACGAACCAGATCTATGGTCAAAAACTGCAAACCTTAACCCTGCAAATTAACAATGTGATTGAGCAGCAGGAACAAGCCGAGATCCAATATCAATCCCAAGCTAAACAACTGGCGAATATCCAAGAACAAATTACTTGGGTAAAAATGAATTCCGCCTTCGGCGAACGCTTCTTGCAAATGCTGCAATCGCTGCCTAAGCCACCCAACCACGAAAAACTGCAAACGCTTATCGCCGATGCGCGCTTAGACAGATATCACTTAGAACAGCAACAGGCGCTCAATGAACAGGAATTAGAGCAACCAAGCCTCTACACTGAAGCCCAAATTAAGCTGCTCAATTCCCAGCAAGTGTTGCTCACCCAGTTAATGCAAGGTCATGATCAATACCTGAGTGAACTTGGTAAACTTAAATTAAATTATCAGCAACTTAGCCAGCAAAACCTCACCCTTAAAAATACCCTTAACGAACATTTATTCTGGGTGCCTAATGCCGCCAGTATCAATAAATTATGGCTGACAGATGTCCAGCGCAGTACCCTATGGTTAGTACAACAAGCACAATGGGGGCAACTGGATAAAGCCTGGCAAGAGCAAAATGACTATTGGTCATGGTGGATCATTCTGCTGGTGCTGTGTCTCGTCATCCAAGATCTCGTTACCCCTAAATTTAATCGGCTACTCACCCATTACGCCACCTATGTGGGTAACGTGACCCAAGATAAGTTTATTTACACCCTAAAAGCACTTATCTGCAGTATTGGTTATGCCTTAATAAAACCTTTGCCTGTGGTCATTGCCGGGTGGATTTTCTACCAATCCGAGCGCAACTTCGTACAGGCCGTGGGTATGGGGATTTTGGCCATTGGCCTAGTGTATTTATTGTATCGTTTGATTTTTATCTTGGCCCTCAATAAGGGCGTTTTGGTTGGACACTTTAAGCGTCCCTCAAAACTCATTCAAACCGGCCAATTTCGGCTAAAGCACTTTGTGTTAGTCGTGAGTCCCCTGCTGGGATTGATGGGTTTTACCGAAGTATTAGACGCCTCTTTAGTGCGTAACAGCATAGGCCGGGGGGCATTTATCCTCTTTTGTATTATGTTGTTCTTGCTCTACAAAGACATTCTTATCCTGAGTCGCCAAAATATCGATAGTCAAAAGGAGGGTAAGAATAAGAAACTGCTCCAAAAAATGCTCTGGGCCCTGTTAATTTCGGTGCCACTGTTGAGCGCAGGGCTTGCCTTCAGGGGCTACTACTTTACCGCCTTCCAGATGTTGTTACAGCTGCAGCTTTCCTTAATATTAGGCCTAGGCTTTTTGCTGTTATACCAACTCATTAAACGTTGGATGTTGATCGAACGCCGGCGTATCGCCTTCGACCGTGCTAAGGCCAAACGTGCCGAACGACTAGCCCAACGGGAAAAAGGGGAAACACACCATCCATCCAATGATGGTCTCGACACCTACGAGGAACCCGTTGTCGACCTCGAAACTATTTCGAGCCAGTCCCTAGGCTTAGTGCGCTCACTGTTGCTGCTCGCATTTTTAGCCAGCTTGATTGGCCTCTGGACTCAAACCCACACGGCGCTGTTTTCCTTCCTCGATGGCATCACCCTGTGGACCACTAACACTAGCATTAATGGTTTAGAGCAACAGTTACCTATCACCATGAAATCCCTGATGTTTGGATTAATCATCGTAGGGTTCTCTTTAATGATAGCGACCAATCTTCCTGGATTATTAGAGCTGATGATCCTCCAACGGCTCGACCTTACGCCCGGCACCGGATTTGCGATTACCACGGTCAGCCGCTACTTAGTGGTCTTTTTAGGATTATTGATTGGCTTTTCAAACCTGGGGATGGAATGGTCCAAACTGCAGTGGTTAATTGCCGCGCTATCACTCGGTTTAGGTTTCGGCCTACAGGAGATTTTTGCCAACTTTATCTCGGGTCTGATTATTCTGTTTGAAAAACCCGTGCGCATTGGCGATACGGTCACTATCCGCGATCTCACTGGCACTGTGAGTAAAATTCAGATCCGCGCCACGACGATTATCGACTGGGATAGAAAGGAAATTATTATTCCCAATAAAGCCTTTATCACCGAACAGCTGATCAACTGGTCGCTATCCGACCCTATTACTCGGGTGATAGTGTATGTCGCGGTTGCCAGGGACTCTGATCCCGCAAAAGTCGAGGCGACCCTCTATCAAGCGGTGCAGGAATGTGAGGATGCATTGGCCACTCCAGAGCCAGAGGTTTGGTTTGCAGGTTTTGGTAAGCATACCCAAGATTACGAGGTGCGCGCCTATGCCAAAGATATGTCGGCTCGCTGGCCATTGCGCCACGATCTTCATAAACGCATCACTAAAAAGCTCAAAGAAAACAATTTAGAACTCGCCTATCCGCAGATGGAAATCCATATCAAAAATGGCCAGAATCGCGATCAGGTCGGCATTATTCGAAGTTAACAGGATTGTAGAACATGCTTATTTTTGCTCACCGCGGCGCCAGCGGTTACGAGGTCGAAAACACCTTAGCCGCCATGGCTAAAGCACTGCAATTAGGTGTCCAAGCTATTGAACTTGATGTCCATAATGTCGAAGGCGAGCTGGTCGTATTCCATGATAGGCGGCTCGATCATAAAAGCTCAGGCACTGGTGTCATCCACTTAATCGATCGTGCCTACCTTGAAAGCATTAATGTGAAGGGTGAGCCAATCCCAACACTCTGGCAAGTGCTTGAATTAGTTGCGGGCCGCTGCATAGTCAATATTGAGTTGAAGGGCATAAATACCGTTGCACCTTTGCTCGACTTATATCCTAAGGCATTAAACGAACTCGGTTTTACTCCTGAGCAATTGCTGCTTTCCTCCTTTAATCACCCCTACCTGCAGGCAGTAAAACAGGCATTACCCGAGGCCTTAGTCGCACCACTCCTTGCCAGTATTCCCTTAGATGGCGCGGCGGTAGTCAGTGAACTGGCGGCTTACTCATTACACTTAGATATCAGTTTTATCAGTCAAGCTCTGGTAGATGATGCCCACCACAGGGGCGCTAAAGTGTATGTCTATACCGTCGATCATCAAGATGATATTCATGCACTTAAGCAAATGGGGGTCGACGGTATTTTTAGCAATTATCCCGATCGGGCCATGAAAGCACTCACCCAAACCAGCAGCACAAATTACCAAGGCTATTTTGAGTAAGTGAGTTATTGAGGGTGATTAAGCTTGGTTATTTCGCTGTGCCCAATAGCCGATAAAAATAAACATGGCCAGAATGAGTAGAAACATCCAATGGGATGGCATAGCCACGATTTGCCTTGCCACCCAAGGGATGACTTTGACAATCAATAGACCGTAGCCGAAGGCATTTACAATAATAAAAACAACGGTTCGTAACACAAAGGAATGCCCCAAAAGATGGCGCCTGATCGTGCGGTTGATATCGGCCGAAAACACTAAAATCAGACACACCAACATAGCGGTGGCAATATCAAATGCCCAAGGGCGCAGCATATTCCCTAAGTGGGCAATAATCGCAACTAACTGTTCAAACATAATACTCAACCTCAAAAGGTGCTACGCAGCCCCAAACTTTGACTACCAGCACATTGAAAAATAACGATAACCAAGCATAAAGGGAGACGCCATGGGGCACAAGTTACTCTTACTCACTAAGGCAAATGAGCAGTATCGCCAACTGATTGAGGCACAAAAGCTAACGGATCTCGTGTTACTCAGTGATGACCCCGCCAATATCGCCACGGCCGACATCTGGCTCGCTGAACCTAAACTCGCCGCACCTTTACTGCCCCACGCCAAAAAACTGCAATGGCTGCAGTCTAGCTTTGCGGGGATAGATGCCCTGCTCAGTCCAAGGGGAAGGAAAGACTATCGGCTCACTAATATAAAAGGAATTTTTGGACCGTTAATGAGTGAGTATCTGTTTGGTTATTTGCTTGCACATATCCGTGGACACCATTTTTACCGGCAGCAACAGCGGCAAAAAAACTGGCAGGCTCAGCCCCCAATGCGCCATTCGACATTGCAGGGAATGCGGCTCCTTTTGCTCGGCACAGGTTCTATTGCACAGCAGGTTGCACAAACGGCAAAACATTTTGGGATGCAAGTAACCGGAATAAACCGCAGTGGCCAGGCCGTAGCAGGGTTTGATCAGATTGAAGTCATCCCAAGATTAGAGCAAGCCATAAATGATGCCGATGTGGTGGTCAATTTGCTGCCAAGCACACCAGAAACGCGCAATATTCTGAATGCACCTAGGCTATCAATGCTGAAGGAAGATGCCATCCTGATGAATGTGGGCCGTGGCGATGCATTAGATCTCGATGCACTCAATGCACAGCTTATCGCCCATCCGTTGCAGCAAGCGGTATTAGATGTATTTCATCAAGAACCTTTACCCGCAAGCCACCCTATTTGGGACAGACCAAACGTTGTGATCACACCACACATTTCGGCGCCCAGCCATCCAGAGCAAATAGTTGATATTTTTAGCGATAACTACCATAGATTCATCAAGGGTGAGCCCTTGTTATCCCAAATTGACTTTGCTAGGGGTTACTAAAATGCGCGCCGCGTAACAAAATAAGTAAAGACTTAGGTTAAGATAAAAAATCACGATTGCATTTGATAAGTGTTTTCATTTAGAATTAGCACAATTCAGATTGGAGACGAAAAAATGTACGTTTGTCTTTGCCATGCCATCACCGACACGCAAATTAAACATGCCGTAAGCCAGGGCGACAGCTCGCTTGCTGACGTTAAAAAGCGCTTAGGTGTCGCCAATCAGTGTGGTAAATGCGCCAGAATGGCCGTGCAGATCATTCAGAATCAATTAGAGCTTGAGCCGAATTATTACGAGGTGGCTTAAGCCCTGCAGCGAATGTTCTGGCTGAGTATATCGGTCCAGTGTCCCAAATCTCCCCTTACGCTTTCCATCCAATAGCCACATATTTAATCGGCCCCCTTTTAATCGGCCCCTCTTTAATTGATAGGCAGGTTACATTCCGCCTTAGCTGCCTATGCGCATTTGTGCATTTGTGCATTTGTGCAAATGAGTAAAACGGCATCTGCAGTTCATTTTATTGATGGTGCATCCCATTCATTGTTAACCCAGCTCACTGTTGACCCAACTAACTGTTGACCCAGCTAAGCGTTGACTCAACAGAATGGAATGCGGGCAGTGACGGTACAATATTTTTGTTATTTACGTTTTAAAAGGTAAGCCGCCTCATTTAGCCAAGGCACTTCTTTCTTTATAAATCGAGGGTTATCGGCGAGAACGTCTTGGCAATCCAGCCCTTGGATTTCAAAATCATCACTCAAATGTTGCTCAACCCAAGTCGGTGATACCGCAAACGGTGGGCCGTTTAATGCCTCCTGCGGATAATCTAAGGTCACGAGCAAGCCTAGGCTGCCACTGGGTAATAAACTCGCTAACTGCTTAGCATATTGGGCACGCATACTTTCGGGCCAAGCGATCAAGGCCGCACGGTCATAAAATGCCGTCACATCCTGCGTAAGTTCATTCGGTAGAGTGAAGATATCACCTTGGTATAAACTGATCTGCTCGGTTTGATAGTGCTGGTGCTCGCCCACTGCAGTTTTGGTCATCTCGAGTTGGTTATCACTGAAAAATTGCTGCACAGCGAGTTCATTCAACTCACAACCTATCACTTGATGGCCCTGTTCGGCCAAAAAGCACATATCCAATGACTTACCGCACAGGGGAACAAAGACTTTAGCAGCGGCGGGCAATGCAAGCTTCTGCCAATATTTAATGAGGAAAGGATTGATATCCTGTTGGTGAAAACCTATTTGCTGCTGGTGCCACTTGTCATGCCAAAAACCGGGTTCCATAGATATATCTCAAATCACTAAAGTGCCCCTTACTCTAATGACATTTGTCTATGGATGCAAAAACTCTGATATCGCAAGTTAATCATAGGGATGTAAAGACTCACTTACTGATCTAGCGCAGCCTGAACTTTACGAAGCCAAACACAATTATCACACTGACATTGGCGGCGAGATAAGTGATGTGGGCTCAAGGATGAATCAATAAAATCCACCGCGATCAACAATTGCTGCTTCAATTCGGCAATGGATTTTTTCTCTACCGCAACGAGTTCATCGTTCTGATTCATCCAAATGCATTCCATGCCCTGGTGACAGGTTAAACACTGCTCATCACTGTCATTAAAAAATACCGCGTGGGGACAGTGGGTCACCTCCATTGACTGCAGGATTCGTTTACGCGGATATTCTAATAGCTCAATCAGTAACGCTTTATATTGGGCGGGCATATGCCCTCCTTCAACTACATTTTGTCTGCGGGTTAGTTAACAAAAATTTATCCCATCCACTGCGCCAAAGATTACCTATAGTTCACCCAATTTAACTTGATATAAATCAAAGTCAGCGACGAAATGATCGGATAGGTAAGCAGGTAACCAGCGTCAACGCTTAACACCATACACATAGACAAAAATAAATATCCCCCCTTATTTGATTATCTCCCCCGCTTACTGGTTAAATGAACAAAACGAGGAGCACGATTTTGCAAACACCCCAGCTACAGCATTTTTACATTTCAGAAGAGCAATCCATCTATTTGCTTAAGGCCAATGATGCCCGCAAGCACAAGGCTTGGATCCGTCTCTGTAAACAACAGCTGAGTAAATTGGGCTATACCGATATCGAATTTATCGGCAAGGGAGCCTATGGCTTCGTTTTTGCGGGAGTCAATCTTGCGGGTGATGCCCATGTCTTTAAATTTTCACGAATTACACTGCCGCAACATATTCAAGACAGGCTAGAAGAAGAAGCCTTTATGCTGTCCTTGCTCAAGCATCCCAATGTGCCCGCCGCCATCAAATTTGAGCGGGTCGGCAAGCAAGGGATCCTAGTGATGGAACGTGCTAAGGGGGAAGATCTTGAGCAGCTTTGCCGCCGTTTGGGCGCTCTGCCCGTGGCCATGGTGATGAGTATTGCCCGGCAATTGGCCGATATCTTGTATTACCTACGTACGGGTAAGCCATTGGTTCATGGCGATATTAAACCTTCAAACTTAGTCTATGATACCCAAAGCCAACACTTGTCATTGATCGACTGGGGCTCGGCGGTATTCGCCCAGCGTGATGAATATAACAGGCCGGTAGAAGACAACGTGATGGCGCTAATGTCGAGCGATCAGCAACATACCAATGCCCGTATGGGGGACGTGTATTTTATCGGAGAAGAGCAGCTCAATGGCGCCCTCTCCAGCCCACGTTTCGATGAACAAGGGGTTGCGGCAACCTTATATGCCCTCGCCTCTGGGCAAGCGAGCCGTTTCGGGGCGCAGGTCATTCCCCCCACCAGCATAGGTTTACCCATGGAGCTTGCCCGCACCTTAGAGGGCATGCTCAGTAGCGATGCCAAGCAGCGTAACATTGCGGGGGATTACTTTTTAAAAAGCATGCGTCACAGCCACAGATTACACCTACCCGAGCTGCCTAAAGCTGAACTACAGGGCGAGATCCCCGTCTGGGTGCAGTCCCGTGAGAAGGATGTTGAAACCGTGAGCTACAGTTCCCGGAAATCCTTTTTAAAGGAGCATAATGCCCAAGATCCGATCGCAAAAATGGATGATATTCAGCTCGAAAAATACTATCGCAACTTCCTCGCGGGTATGGGCGATACCGAAAAAGGCTTTATCGCCGCCGTGGGTCGTTTAGCACAGTACCCTATCGTGGGTGGACTCGCTATCCATTGGCAGGAAACGGGCGTCTATATAGACTCAAACCTTGCCATCTACGATGCCACACAAAAAAGTGCCTTAATTATTGCGGTCAATAATATGGTCACACTGGCACGGGGCATTAAACGTATCGGGGTGTTTAAGGCCTGTTTCTTTAACGCGAGGGACACTCTGCATATCGAGCGCGAAAACACACACGAACCCTTTGTCGCCAGTGCCGATTTACAACTGCCCTTCGAAGTCGGCGATGTGCCCACACTCGAGGATAAATCGCGGTTACATTCCTACTTTGAAGACGGCAAAGATCCCGATGAAAACCTCGAATTACCGAGTGAAATCATGGAGGAATTGGCACGGATTAACCAAATCCACCACACGGGCTGCATCATTTTTGAGGCGCTGCCGAATCACCTGAAGATCCACAGCTACTTGAAATTACTGAACCCCCGCAAACAGGCGGCGTTTCGTGCCAGTCTCGATCGTATCTTGCATTATGTCGGCAAAATCCAAGGCCATGGCGTATCTGGCTTTATGAAGTTGCCCTACAAAAACACGCGCCGTTTTAATCACTTAGAGCGTAATGCCGACTATTTCTATCCAAAAAATCCAAAGGAAATAGGCGCTTAGCCGTTGCGATTTCAGCTACGTCTATTGCGCCTATGTTATTTTCTGGCTAAATCGGCGAACCCGGTGGCAGAGTAAGGGGCTGAGCTATCAGCCTTGCCTTAGGATCTACAAGCCCAGTACTGAGTCCTTGTAGCAACCAAGTGTAATGTGCAGCCCGGGTTGCATCGGCCCGATTTGCCTTCGCTTTTAATTGCTTAATCACAAATTGAGCCCGATCGTTAATCATGGCTTTGACCTCTGGTGAAGTCTCCGAATGGTGCAGCGTAGCAAGCAGTTCATCAATCACTACCGCATTGACCCGCATCCACACGCCTTCAACCAGCCCAAGCTTATCCTCTTGATATAAAGTGGCGGCAAATAACTTATCGAGCAAGACGGTCACGGATAACTGCTCATTATCCGCCATCGACGCTTGGCTCACACGATTCAAACGCTTAGGCATCAATAACAGGCTAATGGTATGGCGACTAAAGACTTCGGCCATCCCTAAGGGGTCCGTTTGCACTCCTAAACCTGAGTCAAAGGATTCCCGTGATGCCTGATAATTCCCCGCCTTTGGCACTAAACTATCGAATAAGGTTTGCGGTACGGTTAAACTCACCGCATCCAAGGTTTTGAGCAAGGCATCTAAACCCGTAGACTGCAACTGCGGCGCAATATAGCTCCAGCGACTACCTTCGCCAATCGATTGATAGTTATAGTCAGTTCCACCGATAAACTTAGCAACGGCATCGATTTGATAGCGGGTGAGTAAATAAATCGGGGCAAATGCATCGGCCAACTCCCCTAGTGGCTCATCGGTCAATAACGCCGTGCTGGAGAAACCGTCAATCGCTTTAGTGCGGATCCTATCGAGCTGTGTTAACTGGGCAATAGGATCATCGCCGCTATCCCACAGACTGGCATAGGCATGACTGCCATCCTTTTGGCGGGAATCTGCCTCGCCTATATAGCGTAACCCCTTGCGCGCAACCTCGGCAAGCAACTGAGTTTGAAGAGTTTTCTGCGCGTCTTTATCCCCTTCGTCGCTGTAACCATAGGCGATCGTAAAATTATCCCAAGGGCCAACACCAACGGTATAAGGTGCTGAAATATCAATATCATTGCCCTTTAGCTGGATTTTAGGATGGGGGTAATCCATCACAGAGGCATCCTGATTAGTGGAGGCGGCAAAGTTATGATCTAGCCCTAAGGTATGGCCGACCTCATGGGCGGCAAGCTGGCGAATACGGGCTAAAGACAGCTCGGTTGCGGCTTTTTCGGCCGCGGCTCTATCCTGCCAACCCGCGGTGAGCCCCTTAGCAATCAAATAATCCTGACGCACCCGCAAACTGCCAAGGGTGACATGGCCCTTAATGATTTCGCCGGTGCGCGGATCGGTCAGCGCGGCGCCATAGGACCAGCCCCGTGTAGCCCTATGCACCCATTGGATCATGTTGTAGCGTATATCCTGAGGATCGGCATCTAAGGGGAGGAGTTCGACCTTAAAGCCATCGATAAAACCCGCTTGGGTGAAAGCGCTCTCCCACCAACGCGCACCGTCGAGCAGCGCCGAACGGATTGGCTCGGGGACACCCGGATCCAGATAATAGATGATAGGCTTAACCACTTTACTCGGTGCAGGACCGGGATTTATCTTCTGCAAACGATGGCGCAGGATGAAACGCTGCGTCAAAGGTTGGTCAAAGGGCGTGGCATAGTCACGGTATTCATCGGATAAATAGCCGCTCATAGGATGATAGGCCCGGGGCTGATAACCATCCTCGGGAAGCTCAACGAAGGAATAACGCATCCGCACCGACACTAAGGAGCCATCGGGCGTCACCTTAGCGACCTCTTCCCCCACGGTATCGCCTTTGAAAGTCAGCTGCACATCGACATCGGCATTTTTCGCAAAGGATTTAACTCTTGCCGGCAAGAGACTCGAGCGACTCACATCGAGGCGATAATCTCCCTGTGCACTGCGTTGTAATGCGGCAGCGACCCCGTGTAAATCATTGAGCACCAAATCGTTAATCGCCACCAGATCCGGCTTACCTTCAAGCACTTTACCCTGCCATAGGACAGAGTCGGCAAATGCCTCCTCCACGGCCCTTTTCTCGGCGGGATCATCTGTATTAGCACGGTATTGAGTATTGAGTTGCTTTAACAGCACATAGGGGCCTTGACGCTCAAACTGTACCATACGTGTTTGCCCAAGTTGACCACGGTCGAGACCAATATCGTTCGACCCGACCCCTTCGGGTAAGCTAGTCACCAATAGAAAAGGCTGATTAAGGCGGTTGACCTCGAGGAATAACTCCCCCTGAGACTCCTCGTAATAGAGATTAAGAAAGCCTTTCGCCTCTTGGCTCTGCTTAATGAGCTTGGCGCTAGGCACGGTAGCTGCGACGGTAAGGGTAGGAAATCCTAATAGCGCTATGGATAAGGCTAAGGCTAAACGTTGGGGTTTCATCTTTCCTCCTATTCGGCTGGCTGCATTATTGACGCTATAGGCGACTGGCAATCGCGATACTCTGTAGCGCAGTTAAATAACGCGGGGCCATCACTGGCCCCAAGCTCAGATTAACTATGCTGATGTTTGTGTTTGATCCAGTGATTTAAAGTTTCAAATAACTCATTGAGCACTATGGGTTTAGTAATATGGGCATTCATACCCGCCGCTAAACTCTTTTCCCTGTCGCCCGACATGGCATGGGCCGTCATGGCAATAATAGGTAACTCGTCGGCGCTATAACGTTCCCGCAGCGCCCTGGCCGCCGTTAAGCCATCCATCACTGGCATCTGAATGTCCATCAACACCGCATCGAATGGGCGCGAATCGATAGTATCGAGGGCAATTTGGCCGTTATCCGCCAGCACCACTTCATAGCCCGCACTCTTTAACAGTTCGGTCGCCACTTGCTGGTTGATAAAGTTATCCTCCACCAATAACACTAATCCCGTGTGCCCGCCTGCTTCGACCTCGATTTCTGCCATGGGTTGAACCACGTTTAACCTAGGTTCATCGGCAAAGGCCGCGATGATTTCATCGAACAGGCTCGATGCCTTAAAGGGTTTTTGCAGCACGGCAAACACATTGGCACTATCAACTTCATGCTGCAAGGGTTCTGCCGCATAGGCCGTCATCATAATAATGATGGGGCGCTTAGGGATACGCCCCTCGGCCACCATAGTATCTATGGCGCTGATCACATCACCACCGTCCATTTCAGGCATCATCCAATCGAGTAGCAATAAGTCGATGGGATCCCGTGACAGCTTATACAGGGCCTCGGCACCACTGGCAGCGGTGTCGACTTCGAAGTGGAAATCCCGCATCACAGCGGAATAAATTTGCAGGGCAGTCGGATTGTCATCGACCACTAAGGTGCGCAAATTATTGAGTTTTTCAGGTATCACTAGCGGCTCAACCTTGGCTTCTTCGGCGATTTCAAAGCTGATGGTAAAGCTGAAGGTACTGCCAACCCCAAGCTCGCTCTGTACCTGCATCTTGCCACCCATCATAGACACTAGATGCTTACTGATCGACAGGCCTAAACCTGTGCCGCCATACTTACGGGTCGTCGAACCGTCGGCCTGGGCAAAGGCGTCGAACAGTTTCTCCTGCTGATCTTTACTAATACCAATGCCCGTATCCCGCACCCAGAATTTCAGGGTAATACGGTGATCCCGCTCGCCCACATCTTCACAACCCAGTTCGATCTCACCGGATTGGGTAAATTTAACCGCATTTGAAAGTAAGTTAATCAGCACTTGTCCTAGGCGCAGCGGATCGCCCTTGAGGATAAGCCCGGCGGTGACGGGGGCATAGAGCAACAGTTCAACGCCCTGCTCCTGTGCCTTGAGCGCATTGAGATCGAGTGCATGATCGAGCACTTTATCCAGCGGGAATGGCACCCGCTCAAGTTCTAGCTTACCCGCTTCAATCTTAGAGAAGTCGAGGATATCGTTAATAATCCGTAGCAGCGATTGCGCCGAAAAGCCCGCCTTTTCAAGGTAATCCTTTTGCTGCGCCGTTAACGAGGTGCGCTGGGCTAACTGCAACATACCAATAATGGCGTTCATCGGCGTGCGGATCTCATGGCTCATATTCGCCAGGAATTCGCTCTTGTAAAGGTTGGCTAACTCGGCGTCTTGCTTAGCCTCAAGCAGTGCCACTTCATTACTCTTTTGACGGGTAATATCTTTATGTGTCCCCAACATCCGCTTAGGTTGACCATCGGTAGTAAACTCGACCACCCGGCCGCGGGAAAGCACCCAATGGTAACTGCCATTTTTACCCAGTATACGAAACTCTATTTCATAGGCATCGACGGGATTTTGCAGGTATTGATTACGGTATTCTTCCACCCGAATACGGTCATCCGGATGGGTTAAGTGATCAATTGCCGATAATAGGGCTGGGAATTCATTGGTTTTATACCCCAGCATAGAATAATAGGCTGGGTTACAGATGATCTGTTCCGAATCTAAATACCAGTCCCAGAGGCCATCTTCTACCGCGTCCATGGCTAAGTGGTAACGCTCTTCGGACAGCCGCAATTGTTCGGCGGATTCATATTCCCGCGTCACATCGCGCCATACGGCAATCAAGCCCTGCAGTTCGCCGCGGCGGTTATAAAATGGTAGTTTTAAGGTATCGAGCAGCACAGGCTTACCCGCCAGCTCGACCTTTTCCTGATAGCGCAGCGGTGTGCGATCTTTCAAGACTTGTTCATCTTCGGCGCGGATGCGGATACCCATTTCAGGCGAAGTTAAATCCTCAGAAGACAGGCCTATCATCTCGCTCTCGGTGTAACCCAGCATGCGCTCCGCCGCCTTGTTACAACCTAAGTAGTTACCTTCTTTATCTTTAAAGACAATCGCTTCAGGAATCGAATCAAGCAGAGAGCGCAGTAATGCATATTCGCGTTCACGCCGCTCCGTGGTGTCTTTTAAACGTTCGGTACGCCGCGCCACTAACTTATCGAGCCGCTTATTTTGCTCGGCTAGATGGTGGGTATATTGTTTGTTTTCCTCGAAGATCCGGCTGACCAATAGGAACCAAGGTTCCCAGCCATGGGTAATTTTCTCCGGTGGCTTACGGGGCTCTTGTGAGCAGCCCTCAAGGTGTGATAACAGACGCGATGCAGGGCTCACGAAGGATCGGCGAGTCTGCCAATGCACTATGGTCACCAGCACTGAAAGGGCGATCACCACCAAAATAAAGGTCAACTGTAACTTTTCCCACGAATCTTGGAATAGATCGTCCTCATCCTGCAGGTACAGCAAACGCCACGGCGCGTTATGCAGGGCAACCGAGTGAATGTAGTAACCGTTGCGGATAATGCCTTCATGGGCATCGAACAATTCAGACTCGGGCAACGAATGCAGTTCGGAGGGAATACGTTGACTGATATGATAGACACGATTGATGTCGGAACTATCGAAGTCACTATGGGATAAAATATTGTTCTGCTGATCGAGTAGGATCACAGTACCCGGCATCTTAAAATAGACCCGAATTTGCCGCGCCAATGAGGCAAGGGTCATATCTAAATTGATTGACCCCATAAATTCGTCCTCAAGGTAAACGGGCACACCTAAGGTCGTCAGCAGCCCCTTGCCCGTGGAGTCCACATAGGCCTCACTCCAGAATACACTGCGCTGCGGGTTCATTGCCGGAGTGGCATATTGGAACTGCTTCTTATTGAGTAACTCATCCCTAAAGCGTTGATCGTCATTGGTCCAGGGGAAATAGGACATTATCCTTTGCCTGGAAAGATAGTAAATTGCCGAGGCCTTGGGGGCCGCTTCTTTGGCGACGGGGAAAGACAAAGATAGCTCGAACAGCATCTCCAGCTCTTGATAAAACTTGTCACTTCGACCATCGAGGGACCCCGCACCCGTGATCCGCCCCATATTGGTAAAAGGCTTGCCACCCTTAGCGTAGCTAGGTTCTAAGGTAAAATACTGGCCACTCTCGTTAAATTTGCCATATTGGGGTAGACGCTCTTTACGAACTAACTCACCTAAGCGTAAATGATCGACGGCAACGTCCCGTAAACTCTTTACCGCGCGAATACTCGACTCGAGCAACAAGTCGATTTGCAGCACATGACGTTCGACCTGTTCCTCACGCTGTTCCATTTGTTGGGTTTTCTGGCGATCGAAAAACATCCATGCAGTTAATAGCGACATGACAATAACGCCAATGTACGTATAAAAAACGGCACGGTTGTAATTTTTTTGGATCGGCGATTTTAGTTGCAGATCCGGCTCACTCGATTTCATCCACGACCCTTGCTTGCTGCGCTTGATTTTAGCCATCGGCGGCAAAAACTATTGGGCTAGTATACTAGCAGGAAGAAACCCTCAATCACATCAAATAATGATCGGTCGAATCCAGCCCATGCCCATGATAAGTCGATTAAAAAAGAAAAGATGAGTGAAAAACAAAGGCCTCAAAGACGAGACCTTTTGTAACAAGGTTACCGATAGGCTTATAAGTTTTCTTCGGCGTATTCGGCGAGGCGTGAACGCACGACACCGTTGAGGTACAGATTTGCACTGCCTTCGAAGTCTTTAAAACGTTCGACTATATAGGTCAACCCCGAAGTAACGGCGGTCAGATAGTTAGAGTCGATCTGTGCTAAGTTACCGCAACAAATCAGTTTTGTACCCTCGCCCATGCGGGTGATCATGGTTTTGATCTGCGAGGCGGTGAGGTTTTGACACTCATCCAATAAGACGACGGAGTTTTGGATCGAGCGCCCGCGCATAAAGTTAATCGACTTAAACTGAATGTTGGCTTTCTCCATGATGTAATTGAGGCTGCCCGTGGGATTCACATCATTCTTATGCAGCACTTCTAAGGTGTCGGTAATGGCCGCAAGCCAAGGCATCATTTTCTCTTCTTCGGTGCCGGGCAGGAAGCCGATTGATTCGGCGATTTCAGGAGTATTACGGGTCACTATTACCTTATCGTAGCGGTTACGCTCAACCACCAGTTCTAGGGCCGCCGCCATGGCGAGCAAGGTTTTACCGCAACCAGCAGGGCCCGTTAAGATCACCAGATCGATATCCGGATCGAGCAAGGCTTGCAGTGCCATTCCCTGGTAAACATTCTTAGGCTTAACCCCCCATGCCTCGAGGTTTTTCATCCGCTCGCGGCCTAAATCTAGGATATGCAGATGGGTGTCGCTACGTTCGGTCACTCGACCACAAAAATCCGACTCCGTATCGATAAGATATTGGTTAATATAAAATTGATCGTTATCTAAGTCTTTAATTGGCACTTCATGGATAGTATGTCTGCCGTGGCGCTCGGTGGACACTTTGTTTAAATGCTCCCAAAAATTACCCTCAAACTGATAGAAACCTTTGCTGAGGAAGCGAATATCATCGATCAACTGGTCGGTGCGGTAATCTTCAACCAGCTGAATGCCTGCGCCTTTGGCCTTGAGACGCATATTGATATCTTTGGTGACTAATACCACGGTGCGTGGATGGTGGAGATTTTGCAGATGTAGGGCGGTGTTGATAATGCGATTGTCGTTACCATCTCCCGGCAGTGCGCCTAGGGTAAAATCGACGAGGTGGTCGGGGAAGATAGACAGCGAACCTATCGCATCGGCATGCCCCTCTCTACTGGGCAAAGGAACGCCGTTGATAATCTGCTCCGGTGTAGTATCACCGCCTAAGGTATCTTCCAATGCCCTGATGGCGACCCTAGCATCCCGGCTCACATCACTCTTTCGGTCTTTTATCTGGTCTAACTCTTCGAGCACTGTCATTGGAATGACTACGTCGTGCTCCTTAAACGAATAGATCGCCAAAGGTTCATGTAGTAACACATTGGTATCCAGTACAAACAACTTTCTGTCGTCTTGTTCCATGGCGCCTCCAGAGTGCTTCATTAAAGTTTACACACTTTTGAGTCTCAACGAAAAATAACACGGCTCCTGTGACTGGCTGAGTATATGGCAAAAAATGATCATAGGGTTCAAGTCGATAATCTTAACTCGTACATAAACCTTAAATTGATATTGGCACTAAAGCAGTATTATGACAATACAAGGAAGCATTGTTTACGTCAGACTCGAGGCAGTGTATCGCCTCCAATATGACGCGAGCATGACAACTCCGTTATCACGCATGCAACAATTTTCTAGTCGCTCAATTTGTAATCTACCACTCTGGGAATTAGGCTCTAACGGGTGAGAGGGCGATTTAAATATCCCTAGTATTGGTATAACATACGCGCCCTTTGTTAGAGTCCGCCTAGAAATGAGAATTTAAGATGCCGTTCGCCTTAGGTCAACGTTGGATAAGTGATACCGAGTCAGAGCTTGGTTTAGGAACTGTGGTTCAAGTAGAAGGCCGTATGGTCACTGTGTTATTCCCTGCCACGGGTGAGAACCGTATGTTCTCCCGAGCAGAAGCCCCTCTGACACGCGTTATATACAATCCCGGCGATACGGTTGAGAGCCATGAAGGCTGGAGCCTTGCGGTCAGTGAATTGACCGAGAAAGACGGCATAGTGATCTATCACGGCATCCATAGCGAAACAGGCGAGCAAGTCACCCTGCGCGAAACCCTGCTAAACCACAATATTCGTTTCAATAAACCCCAGGACCGTTTATTCGCCGGCCAAATCGATCGCCTCGACCGTTTTGGCGTGCGTTATCAGTGCCAAATGTTGCGCCACAAACTGGCGACTTCGGATTTACTGGGTCTGCAAGGTCCTCGCGTTGGCCTTATTCCACACCAAATGTGGATTGCCCATGAGGTGGGTCGTCGCTATGCGCCGCGGGTACTACTGGCCGATGAAGTGGGTCTAGGAAAAACCATTGAAGCGGGTCTGATTATTCACCAACAACTGCTGACTGGCCGCGCCGAACGCATCCTGATTATCGTGCCCGATACTCTGCGCCATCAGTGGTTAGTGGAAATGCTACGCCGCTTTAACCTGCGTTTTTCGGTATTTGATGAAGACCGCTGCGTCGAGGCCTATGCCGATCACGACAATCCTTTCTACACAGAACAATTAGTGATTTGTTCACTCGAATTACTGCGTAAGAAAAAACGTCTCGACCAAGCCCTCGAAGCCGATTGGGATCTGTTAGTCGTCGATGAAGCACATCACTTAGAATGGACCGAAGAAGCGCCGAGCCGCGCCTATCAAGTGGTTGAAGCCTTAAGTGAAGTGGTCCCCGGCGTCTTGCTGTTAACCGCAACGCCGGATCAACTCGGCCATGAGAGTCACTTCGCCCGCTTACGCCTGCTCGATCCGGATCGTTTCTACGATTACGATGCCTTCTTAACCGAAGAACACAGCTATAAAGACGTGGCACTTGCCGCCGAAGCGCTGGCTGGCAACGCAAAATTACCCGATGCGGCCATCAACAGCTTGACCGAATTACTCAGTGAAAAAGATATCGCACCGAGCATTCGTTTAATCCAGGCAGATGGCATAGACAGCGATGCGCAGCAGGCCGCCCGTAGCGAATTACTACAGGAATTACTCGACCGCCACGGTACTGGCCGCGTGCTGTACCGTAATAGCCGCGCCTCGGTAAAAGGCTTTCCACAGCGCTTCTTTAATCCGCAGCCCCAGACCATGCCAGAACAATACCTCACCGCCATGCGCGTGAGCGGTATGATGGGTGGCCATAAAACCTTAGCAGCTAAGGCGGCCCAGGCTTTGAGTCCTGAAAAGTTGTATCAAGAATTTGAAGATAACAGCGCCAGTTGGTGGAAATTCGATCCCCGCGTGGATTGGTTAATCGAGTTCTTAAAATCCCACCGCAGTAAAAAAGTGCTGATCATTGCCAGCGGCGCAGAAACCGCACTGAGTCTAGAGGAAGCCCTACGCACCCGTGAAGGTATTCAAGCGACCGTATTCCACGAGGGCATGTCGATTATCGAGCGCGATAAAGCTGGCGCTTACTTTGCCCAAGAGGAAGGCGGCGCCCAGGCGTTGATCTGCTCTGAAATTGGTTCTGAAGGCCGTAACTTCCAATTTGCCAGCCACTTAGTCCTGTTCGATCTGCCGCTTAACCCAGACTTATTGGAACAGCGCATCGGGCGTTTAGACCGTATCGGCCAGAAAAATGATATCCAAATTCACTTGCCTTATCTGGTAGATACGGCGCAAGAGCGCCTAATGCAGTGGTATCACCAAGGGCTAAATGCCTTTGAACTGACCTGCCCAAGCGGCCATGTGCTTTACAGTGAATTTGCCGAAGATTTACTCAATGTCCTCGTGGGTGACGACAGTGACGAGCTGACCAATCTGCTCAACCACACCCAAACCCGCTATAAAGAACTCAAGCATGCCATGGAGCAAGGCCGCGATAAGTTGCTGGAAATCAACTCCCATGGCGGCGAGAAAGCCAAGGCCATTGTCGAACGTTTAGCCCAGAGTGATCAGGATACTCAACTGATAGGTTCAGTGATACGTTTATGGGATATTATCGGTGTCGATCAAGAGGATAAGGGTGAAAACTCGATTATTCTGCGTCCGAGTGAACACATGATGTTCCCCACCTATCCTGGCTTGCCAGAGGATGGCGTGACGGTAACCTTTGACCGTGACACCGCTTTATCGCGCGATGATATTGCGCTGATCACCCAAGAGCACCCACTGGTGCAAACGGGCTTAGATTTGATCACAGGCTCAGAAACCGGCACCACTAGCGTGGCGATTCTGAAGAATAAGGCCCTACCAGCAGGCACCTTATTCTTAGAACTCATCTACATGGCCGATGCGTCGGCGCCAAAATCGAGCCAGTTATACCGTTACTTGCCACCGACACCCGTGCGCATCTTGCTGGATAAGAATGGCAATGACTTATCCGCTAAGGTGGATTACGCCAGTTTCGATAAGCAACTGAGCGCAGTGAATCGCCATATTGGCAGTAAGTTGGTCACGGCATCACAACCAATCCTGCACCCATTATTTGCCAAGGGCGAAGAATATGCCCAGCTCGCGGTGAATGATCTGATTAGCCAGGCCCGCGAAAAAATGACCACACAATTAACGGGGGAGTTAGATCGTTTAGAGTCCCTTAAGGCGGTTAACCCCAATATCCGTGAGGAGGAGCTAACCTACCTGCGCAACCAAATGCAAGAACTCACTCACTACCTCGACGACACTCAGCTACAACTCGATGCGATTCGAATGGTATTAGTGAGCCACGTATAACGCGGCTCGCCCCTTCGATGCTCAAGCAAACGCCCAGCCAATAGACTGGGCGTTTGCTTAACTAAAAGATTATACTCAGCCTAAGTGAATTTATAAGACTACACAGGTGGTTATCTATTCTATGGCGCGCATCTTCCTTATTTTATTTGGCCTTTTCCCTAGCCTTATCACTTTACCCTGTCTCAGTGCAGAACCTGAGACTGAACCAAAGACAGAACCAGCGACACCCACAACAACGCCTGCCATAAAGCCTAATAGAAGCTATTTACCCAGCCAAGAAATCAAACAAATCACCATAGACAATCAACCCTTTGAGCTATTAGTTCGTCCATGGGAGGGTAAAAAAAAGCTGGGGGCCAGCATTATTTTACCCGCCACCAATGGCACAGCGGATGCGCCAGGGTTGATGGCCTTTGTACGGCGCAATATTAATCCCGCGGGTTGGGCGAGTCTGAGCCTCACGCCCCCCACTGAGCCACCGGCACCAAACTTTGCCACCGCCGCAGAGGAAGTCGCCTCCCCAGGGGCGGCACAACTCAGCACGCCATCCAATAAACCCAGCCCCAAAATTCTCCCTGAAAACAGCCATAAACATTTGCTCGAACAGGAGGACTTTCTCATCAAAAGCCTGTCTCAGCTAGAGACAGTTGGAGCCGATTATCCCGGTAAGAGAGTGTTAATTACCGCCGACCAAAGTGCCGAGTTATTAATCAGCCTTTTAAGCCAAAAGAAAATTGCCAACCCCGATGTGCTGATAGTGATCAATCCCTACAGTGAGGACGAAGAACGCAATCAAGCATTGGCTGAAAAACTGGCCAAACTCACTATGCCCATTCTAGATATTCAATCGCCGGATGGTCACCCCGCATCCCTCAGCACCGCAGAGCAGCGCAGGACCTTGGCCGTCACCCTAGAGACCCCAAACTACCGCCAATCCCAACTGCTGCTTAATTTAGATAATGAGAGTGCATGGCAGAATTGTTTAAATACCATCAAGGGCTTCGCCGCCCGTATGAGCACAGGTTATTAAACGGCTTGTGGTGGTAACTTAAAAAATTATTTAACAAGAAGTGCCCCTACAGGCTCGACGACATCTGATGTAAAAGGATATACGAATGTCGCGATCAGATAGTCAATAATGTTCTAGACATCATAGTGACATTTCCATATCCCTATGGGTCAGATATGAATGAGCAACAATGCTAATCCTCACAACCCCTTTAGCTGTTAGTTCAGCTAAACAGCTATCGCCCCAAAGCAAGATGGCTGAGCTACGCGTATTGCGCATTAATTGTCATTGCTTCCCCAGTGACACGCCATAAACTCATCCCTGAGGGCTCTACTAAAACATCCATGTTTTAGAAGGTCACTGGTGCAACAATGCCAATCCTCACTAACCCTCTCGCTGTTCGTTCAGCTAAAAAGGTATTTGCCCCTTTTCGTGTTAGTGCTCAACTTTTGATAGATTACCTTTTCTATGGCAAAACTCTTGATATTCAGGCTACACACAAACTCGGCTCTAGCTCTTTTCTTCACCGAACGGTGCACTGTTTTGACCTAGTTCAAGTCCGCTGTTATATGCTTGGTGGTATATTTGTGCTAATTGTATTAGACACTTAATAGTTAGTTACTTTCCTAAAGCATTACGAAATCTCGTGAATGCCTTGTGGCTGACCCAGATTTCAGGTGACAGGAAATTATATGACTCAAAACCACCAGAATTATCCTCATACAGCGATTTCAACATGGAGTGGGTTTGTTTATCAGGGAAAGCTCGCTCTGTATCATTGTCTTCGGTTAATGACTAAAGACTATGAGGCAAATCGAGATCTTAAACTGCAGTTGGAAAGTCAGGATGATTTTGCGATTTTCCGAGGAAACCAATGCTTATCATTGCATCAAGTCAAAGCGTACAAGGCTACGTTGTTCTCTGGCTATCGCGCAGACATTAATAGCCAAAAGGAAAATGCCATAGAACGGGGCATCCAAACGGCATATTTTCATGTTGCTCGTGAAATAAGGGATCTACCAGAATCATTCGAACAGGAATACCAACCTGTAGAGTTGTATCCCTACCCATCACAACCAAGTGCAAATGAGGAGCATACCAAACTTTATTGTCCACTGGATGAGGTTGATAGGTATATTGAAGCTCAGATCAGGGAAATGATATCAGTTGTAGATTGTTTGTTTCCTTGGAAAGCAATGCTTTGCACTTCAATCCGAGAGATCCTCGAAGCGATAGTGAACACTAAAGTTGTCATGGTACATCACCAAATACACCAATCAAATCGGAACCAGACAGCAATTGCAGCTAATGAGTTTATCGAGTTTTCGGATATCTATGAAATTCTGGAAGCTGACGATTATGAGCGATTTAACAATGAAGAGTATTTCCTTAGCCGCTTGCAGATTGATATTGGAGCTTACTATCAAGAATTCTGCGAGCAGCACGATACGATACCACAAGCTGCATACGCCAAGTTAGATGACTGCATAGCAACAATCACCGACTTGGATAGCCAAGGTATGAAGGCTTTCCTTCGCGCAACGATGCCACATCGAAAAGGGCGATTTACCACACTAAGTGAGTTTAAGGACCAAACGCTTGACCGTGACTCTATGAGGCAGGGGCTGTTTACGATTTTCCATAAGTTGGTTAAAGCACAGAAACCAGATAGTGAAAGGGTGCATTTCGCATGGCAAGTTGACGGTCGGTTCTATTATCCAACAGGGATTCATACTGCAGCAGAACATCAAGACGTGGTCTGCCATGATATTTTGCAACAGGCACTTGAGGAAGATGTTGAATGCTTATTTGAGTGTGGGGCGTTGATTACCAGTGCTATAGATCGGCCATCCATCACTTATGTGAAAATTGGTGTGGATGCCACGGAAGAAGAAACGATTATAGGAACTAGTATCGGCAGTTTTCAACAGGTGGGGCTGGTTTCTTTGAATAATGTACCTGAGAGCTTAAAAGATGCAGAAGTTGATTGAAAAGTTGTTCGAATTGCAGGGGATGAAGCGAAAAGCTTTGCCTGAATTGGAGTTGTATGAATACATCGAGCCGAATAAAACGGGTTATTGGTTGGTGATTCATGGTGAGCCTGAGCTTTCTCCTGAACTTCAGGCAAAATGGTTGAGCGACTGCAAGAAAACGACGGTAGACCCTGCACTTGAGAAAAATATTAACTTGTTGATTGCATGGCAGACCGAAAGTTTGAATGAGAAAAACAGCAAAATGGTACATCACGCAGAAGAGGATAGTTACTTCTTTAAAAAGCATGTTTTACCTTATACGTCTGATGAACTGGAAGCTTTACAGCTGATAGTTAAACAGAATGGGCTGGAGTCAGTGTTTCGCAATGTTCTGACTGATACTCAGACATTTACCGCATACAAAGCGCAGTTCCATCAAGGAGGCTGGCAAAGTTTGCTGTACAGGTTGGCGATAAAGGTATCAGCACTTACGATTCAAGGCTCAAGTAAAGCGGATCTGACCAACCTTGAACAGAATATTCAGGAAAAAGTCTTGAAGTCGCCCAATGCCGAGATTTTGAGAGCGATTGAATTGGCTCTCTCGGATATAGCTGACCAAAATCCCTTACAGGAAATCACCCCAGAAAATTTACTGGCACTTATGACTGCAAAATTAGGCAAGGATGGCTATGAACTTGACTGTTAAACGTCTGGTAATCCAGAACTTCAAACTTTTTGAACGTCGTGAAATAGTCATTGATAACGATCGTCTGATTGTTCTCGATGGTCCCAATGGCTTTGGCAAGTCATCGTTTTTTGATGCTTTAGAGTTGCTATTGACTGGGACAATTCGGCGTTACGTCGAGCTAGAAGACCTTACGGTGGATGGGCGCAGCCAGAAACTAGGATGCCCATGGCTATTTAATAAAGCAAAAGCGGGATCTTGGTTATCCATACGTGCCGAAGTGGTAATAGACGAACAAACCAAGTTCTTTGAACGGGCGGCTTGTAAGACTGAACTGGATAAGCATAAGGGACTTAAGGAATTAAAGTTACCTTTATATGAATTAACGGCTCTGGAAGCTGAGCGCAATGTGCCGGTTTCCGATGAGGAGGGGTATCTTTCTGAGTTACAAGGAGCCGAGTATAAGCGAGACTTTGAATTGTTCCATTATGTGGAACAGGAAGAAAATACTCGGTTACTGAAACAGAAAGAAAAAGATCGCCAGCTACAAATCGCTCACCTGTTTGAAATTGGGGAAATCCAACAGAAAATCAATAATATCAACCTGTCATTTAGCAAAATCGGTAAGTTATGTGGCACGCAAAAAAAGCAGGAGGTTGAAGCACTAAAAGCCAAATGGGAAACTGCTAAACAGCAGCTGTTACCGGATGGTGGGCCTGTTGATTATAAACGATTAATCAATGCAACCGATCAACCTTGGGATAGGGAAGTTTTAGAGTGTGAAGTTCAACAGTTTGAGCAATGGCTATCAACGGATGGCGAGTTGTTCCGTATAGGAAGATTTGTTAAGAATTTTGCCCATTATGAGAATCATATTTATAATCAGAAACTTAAAAAAAATCTCCTGCCGCAGAGAGAGTTACAGCAGCGGATGCTTATGTTTGTCCATCGCATCCCTCAACAACAGGAATGGGAGCTAGAATTACAGCGATATGACGCCGCTACACAGATAACTGATGTGTTTAAAGATATTGTGAAGGCTGTCAAACATGATCAGCTTATCCTTCCTCATATCCTAATTGGTCTACTCCCTGATACTGTTACGCCGAGCGAGTTCGGTCGTCAGGTCTTACTACTAAAGCAGCATATTACTTCGATTGACAAACTGGATGAGAGCTTGGCTGGTTTAGTGTCAATGCGTGAGCAGTTGGTTGAAGCCTTTAAACAGTACCAGATACATGGTAAACCCACAGAAGTTTGCCCAATCTGTGGTCATAGCTGGAACTCTGTTGAAGCACTACTTAAAGGGATCGAGAAACAGGGAGAAACACTACAACTATTGGCTGAACAACAAAACCGTCAATTGACAGTTTTGTTGGCTGAATTTAAACAGACATACCAAGTACCAATTGAGAAAGCGTTGGATATTTATCTGCAACAACAGCAAGATAAAGTTGCCTTCAAACGTGAACTTGTTGCTCTGAGTCAAGAACAACTCCATTGGCTGCAGAATTATAGCCAGCAGTTGGAGGAGGCTGAAATTGAATTTCATGATCTTCTAATTGATAGTTTTGATTTGAATGCTCAATTACAATTGTCTGAATTGGAGAAGAGAGTGCGGTCCAAGTTTAAACCAGTGGACGACAGCTGTCTTTACAGTGATTTTGAGAGCCTATATCGGGTAGTGTTTAACAACGATTCGTCGGTAGTAAAGCAGGTAACGCTTCATCTGATCGAGATGAAAACTAACTACTTGCGACAGCAACAGTCTCTTGCGTCTTCAATATATGCAAAGACTTGTGAGAAAGTGTATAGGGACGCGGACCAACAGGTTAAAAATGCCACTAAGCTCAAAAAGCACCTTAGCAAACTCAAGGAAATATACGAAACCGAAAAGAAGCGCTATCTAGAATCCATTGTGAAAGAGATCGAGATCTTGTTTCATATTTATTCAGGCCGACTGATGCAAAGTTATCAACAAGGATTGGGGATCTTTATTGAGAATGATGGTAATTCGATTGCTTTCCATGAAACGCCAGGGCGAGACCATGATGTCGTTTTTTCCATGAGCTCCGGGCAACTTTCCGCTTTGGTTCTATCTTTTACGTTAGCGCTCAATCAACGGTATGCGAAACATAGTTTATTGCTGATCGATGACCCTGTACAAACACTAGACGAAATTAATGTGGTAGGTTTCATTGAGCTGTTGCGAACAGAGTTTGCAAACCGTCAAATTATTATCTCAACGCATGAAGATCGCATGTCTGCTTACTTCCGTTACAAGTACAAAAAATTCGGAATGCGAGTAGGCCGGATTAACTTTATGGAACAGGCCCGCTTAGTCATCGATACGCAATAAAAAACTGAGCATCTTCCCGATGACTGTAGACAGACATATTTGTTAAAAATCTAATCTGAAGAGATGGAACTAGGTTTGGCTCTAACACTAAATTGTCGGGTGGACGGCACTTGTTACCAAGTGCCGTCTCCCTAAGAACCGTACGTGCAACTTTCACTGCATA
>NZ_PFGL01000069.1 GCF_002783505.1 Shewanella sp. CG12_big_fil_rev_8_21_14_0_65_47_15 | reverse complement strand
CCGTACCAGCCAATCGACATCCCACATTGAGCAAATCGTCAGCCGATTTAGGGACAGTACCCACAAGGCGACCTCGACTATGGTGGCAGGACAAGAACAGGTCAAACGTTCCGTTGAGTTAGCACAGGATGCGAGCGTGGCCTTTGGGGAGTTATTATCATCCATCGCCAGAATTAACTCCCTCAGTGATGACAATGCCGCTGCGATGACGCAACAAGCCTCTGTGGCCGCTGAAATTAGTCGAGCTATTCATGTGATCAGTGATTTAGCTCAGCAGAGTTTAGAACAGACCCAAGATGCGGCCGCGCGGGGCGATCAAGTGTCGCGTCTATCGACCAAGACGCATCATCTGTCACAACAGTTTTGGCAGCAGAGTGTGCAGCGCAAATATTGAGTGAAATTGGAGCTATTGCAATAGGCTGAATATGTGGCAGTGGTTGATTTTTATACGAATTGACTTTTTAAAATCAACCACTTACTTATCTCTTACATGACACATTTCTTGATAGACTTCACATTTAGACGCTGCTAATACCTGCGTTACCCGAAATATTTATCTTTAGGGCTTGTGTTTTATTCTGCATGCCCCAAGCTCTAATAGTGAAACGAAAATAAAAGTAATGACACTAAAAGGGACAACCTATGAAAATAAATCTTTCTGGTCACCATGTCGATGTTACTGATTCTGTTAAAGAACATGTCAACGAAAAGTTTTCAAAAATCGCCACCCATTTCCCTACTTTGATCGCACTCGATATCATTATCGCGAAGGAGCATGGCGAGTTTCAGGTTGAAATTCGAACTAATTATGAAGGCAGCCGCATTTCTGCATCGGGTACGGATGAAATCATGTACCCAGCCATCAAGGCCGCATCGAAAAAATTAGATGCCGCACTTGAGCACCGTAAAGGCCAACTAAAAGCCGATTTACATGAAACCCCAAGCTGCACTACGCCAGCCATTGCCCATGAAATTATCCAAGAGATGGAGCTTCGTTAGATTTTAGCCATGAAATAAAAAACGCAGCCAAGGGCTGCGTTTTTTATTTCAGGCGAAAGTGGTGTTTAGTCTTCAATTTCCGCATTGTGGTAGACGTTTTGTACATCGTCACAATCTTCTAATGCGGCGATAAACTTATCGAATACGGCCACATCTTCGCCAGTCACTTTAGTCATAGTTTGCGGGACGAAGGTGATGTTTTCGATTTCAAAGTTAATCTCTGGCATGGCGTCGGTCAGTGCCGTTTTGACCTTGAAAAATTCAGTGTGTGGTGCAAATACGCTGATCATGCCATCTTCGACTTCGACATCGCTCACATCCACATCGGCCATCATTAGGATTTCTAAAATGGCATCTTCATCATCGCCTGGGAAAACAAAAACGGCAGCATGATCAAACATATGGCCAACAGTACCTGGGCCACCGAGTTTAGCATCGTTCTTCACGAAGGCTTGGCGGACTTCGGTGAAGGTACGTTTTACGTTATCGGTTAAACAGTCAACAATCACCATGCAGTTGCCTGGACCAAAACCTTCATAACGGGCTGTATCGTAATCTTCACCACCGCCGCCTTTGGCTTTTTCAATAGCGCGTTCAATCACATGCGCCGGAACTTGGTCTTTCTTTGCGCGTTCAATTAAACGACGTAGTGATAAGTTACCATCTGGCTCTACGCCACCTTGCTTAGCGACAACGTAAATTTCTTTACCGTAGCGCGAGTAAAGGCGGGTTTTCTGGCCTGCAGTTTTCGCCATGGATTCTTTACGATTTTGATATGCTCTGCCCATCTTGATCTCGTTAGCTCAAAAAAATTGCGCCGATAGTAGCAGTTTTCTTGGTAAAAGTGCAGTCGTCTCAGCGGGAATTATTGCCTAGAAGGCGATACAGACCGCATTTCTGATCGCTTGGGGGAATAAGGTTGTAACCTTAAATAGAGTGCGAGATGTGACTTTTCATACTAAGGTCTAATGCCATAAGATCGATAGACTGTCGATGATAGGCTATTGGTTTTATTTTTCGCCAAAGAGTGAATTGTTTTCTGAGTCAGAGGGATAGGCGAGTCGTATTCGCCTTAAGATCCTACCTGTCTTATCGGTTTCGCTGCTAGTTAGCGTAGCAATGGATGGCTATTACTCGTTAATTTTGAGTCGACTTCCCTTAATCGAGCCCTTCATCCTTTGTGTGCGCCGTTGTGAGAATAGATATGGAAATACAACATAAAGTCGTGGCCGCTCTGGGTTTTATCCTCATCATGCTGAGCAGTTTATTGCTCTCGACGCTGGCGCTTCCCAGCCTTATTCAGGCGATTGTGTTAGCCGTGTTAGCGGGGGGATTTTTACTCTGGATGGCGAAGCGTGCCGTGGCCACTCAACAGCAGGCTGATGGACTTAAGGTTCAGCACCTTAAGGTACAAAATACCTCGGCGCACGAGATCAGTATACAAACGAGTAAAATGGCTATTGGCTCGGCCGAAGTTTCACATTTTATTGATTTGCTGAATAAATCAATTGAATCAAACGGTGAGCATGCCAGTGCCATCGCCGTAGCCGCAGAGCAACTCAGCCATACCACAGCACTACTTGGGGATAATGCCGCCAATATTTTAGTGCAGGCCCAAGAGGCCGAACGATTCAGTATGCAAGGCCGAACACAGGCCCAAAAGGGGGTGGAGGCGATTCAATCTCTTAGTGCTGATATTGATACCGCGGCGGAGCAGGTACAGGCGCTTAGGTTCAAAGCTGAACAAATTCAAAAAATTACCGAGGTGATTAATGCCGTTGCCGAACAAACGAATCTTCTGGCATTAAACGCTGCGATTGAGGCGGCTCGTGCGGGTGAGCAAGGCAGAGGATTTGCTGTGGTAGCGGATGAAGTCCGCAGCCTCGCGGCTAAAACCGCTGCTGCAACCCAAGATATAGGCAAAATGCTATTAGAGATCCGCAGCGAAACCGATAAGACCTCGGGTTTGATGGAGCGGGTGGTCTCTCAGACTGCAGATGTTGTCGCTGCTATGGGGGAACTCGATGAACATTTCACTGAAATATCGACTTCGGTGACGCACTCCGCCCACGCCCTTGGTGATATGGAGAATTCACTTAAGCAATATAACAACACCACGAATGATATCAGCCGTTCGGTCAGCCAAATTCGGGACTCCTTAAACTCGACGGGAAAACAGAGTCATCAAGTGTCTGAGCAGGCATTTACCCTTTCTTTAACGACGGAGGGAATTTTTAGAGCCCTATCCAACTGGGACACACAAACCTTCGATCAACGGGTGTTAGTGTTAGCCAATGCTGCTGCAACGGCCTGCGGTGAAAAGCTCGCTGAAGGTTTAGCAAAGGGGAATTTTAGTGAGGCAGAGTTGTTTAATCCCAAGTACCAACCTATTGCCAATACGCAACCACAGAAATACAGCACGGCTTTCGATCAGTTTACCGATCAACATTTCCCCGGGATCCAAGAACCTATTTTAGCAAAATATAACGAAATTATTTATGCAGGAGCCGTGGATAAAAAAGGCTATTTCCCGACCCATAATAAACGTTTTACCCAAGCCCTAACGGGAAAGCACGAAGTTGATATAGTGCACAATCGCACTAAACGCCTGTTTAATGATCCAACCGGGATCCGCTGTGGTGACCATACAGAACCAGTATTATTACAAACCTATAAACGGGACACGGGTGAAGTGATGCACGATTTATCCGTGCCTATTTATGTCAATGGCAAACATTGGGGCGGATTTAGGGTCGGGTTTAAAGCCAAGTAATCGCGAGTAACTCGATATGGGAGTGAAGCTTATTGCATAAAAACTCAGGCCAACAAAGTTAACTCTTGTGATCAATTGCGCGGAATTGATTAACAAAATAGAAATAGATTGGCATCTATTTGCCGAAGTGCTTAAATAGCAAAATATTGATGGCGCTAAGATATTCAAACATATTCAGTTGAAGCAGTAGGGGCGGTTTTTTTTAGCGAATTGATTTTAAATAGTAAAATTTTTTCTAAGTTTTACTGTCTAAGAGAGTAAGGGAGACTCTTGTCATCTAGGTCGATAGCAGCAGGCGCTGCTTAATGTGAGTTAAAAGCTATGCAAGCACAACAAGCGATTGTAACCGTTCTGTATTATGATGCACCTGTAGGGTTGATTATGCACAATGCTGTGCTAGATGGTTTACCTGTTAGCGACTCTGGCCGAGTGATGATCCCAGCCAGTTTCCGTAAGGGAAAATCCATCATAGCTGTCCTAGAAGGTGAGTGTAAGATTTTGAACTCCCTAGGAGAACGAGTCTTTGCCCAAGCTAATATAGGTTAAAACCACCCTGCGGATCGAAAACTGCACAGACAATGGGGGACGGTAAAGATAATTTACCGTCCCCTTAATTTTAATGCCGATAATGGATAAAGCGGGGTCCTTGTCCTAAATCAAAGCCGTTCACAATCTAGGCCCTATTGCACCTGGGCGCTGTTTCGACACTCCTATCGACAGACTTCGATAAAGAGCTTATCCGCTAATTGCTGTAAAATTTGCGCCTGTGGATGGGTGTGGGCGAAGGTTCTCAGGCCGTATATGCCCATCATCAGGTATTGGGCCCTTTGGGTACTATTGCGTTCCCCTTCGAGCAACCCCTGCGAAGCGGCAAAGTCAAATTGTTGCGTCAGTGCGTCTTGCCATGTCTGTAGATTCTTATTGATAATCTGTTGTATTTCATCATCTTGTTCTGCAATTTCGTTCAATGCCTTAGTGAGTAAGCAAGCTTGTGCGCTGTCGCAACTTAAACATTCGATGACCAGATTATCTAAGTAGCGCTTCAGGTTCGCGAGCACATCGGCACTATTGGTAAAGAGGAGACTGAACTGCGCGTTTCTATCGAGTTGGTATTGTTCGATTGCGGCAATTAATAGCCCACGTTTATTGGTGAAGGCGCAGTAGATTGAGCCTGGATGCAATCCCGTGGCTTGGGTGAGATCTTGCATGCTGGTTTTAGTGTAACCCTTGTGCATGAAGGCGGTCATAGCACCGCGAAGCACTTGTTCTCGGTTGAACTCTGCATTGCGCATCGACTTTATTTTACTCGTCTAGAAAAACTTAGCCCCATTCTACCTAATTTTGAACATACATTCAAAAATGAACTTGAATGTTCATTCAAATAATATTATCTTGAACGTACATTCAAGATTGAGACCGAGACTATGACCACACACGCCACTTCAAATCTATTTGAAAGCTATAAACTTAACGATGCTATTACCTTAAATAACCGTATTTTAATGGCGCCCTTAACCCGTTGTATGGCGGATGCCGAACTGGTGCCGACCGAGGATATGGTCGCCTATTATGCGCGCCGTGCCGAGGCGGGTTTGATCATCACAGAGGCGACGATTATTCGCCCCGACGGCCAAGGTTACCCTAATACCCCAGGTATTTTTACCCAGGCACAAATTGCTGGCTGGCGTAAGGTTACCGATGCGGTGCATGCCAAAGGTGGAAAAATTTTTGTGCAGTTATGGCATACGGGGCGCGTAGCGCACCCTCACTTTTTTGGTGGTGGCGATGTGCTCGCCCCATCGGCGCAGAAGATCGAAGGCTCAGTCCCCAGAATGCGTGAGTTGACCTATGTCACACCAAAACCTGCAACCCTAGAGGATATTCAGGGTCTGGTGCGCGATTATGCCAAGGCGGCTGAAAATGCGATAGAAGCGGGCTTCGATGGGGTTGAAATCCATGGTGCAAATGGGTATTTAATCGATGCCTTCCTACACCATGACAGTAATCGTCGCACTGACGAATACGGTGGTACGCCAGCTAATATGGCGCGCTTTGCCCTCGAAGTCGTTGATGCTGTTGTCGCTCGTATCGGCAAAGACAGAACCGGTTTACGTCTGTCTCCCGGCGCCTATTTTAATATGGCTGCCGATAGCCGCGATCGTGCGGTATTTGATTATCTATTACCAGAAATCGAAAAGCGCGATATTGCCTTTGTGCATATTGGTATTTTTGATGACAGCATGGAGTTTGACTATTTAGGTGGTCGTGCTTCAAGTTATGTGCGAGCACACTATGGCAAAACCTTAGTGGGTGTCGGCAGTTACAGTGCACAGAGCGCAAGTGAAGCGATAGCTGCAGATAAGTTTGATTTGATTGCTATCGGTCGCCCCTTTATTGCCAATCCAGACTATGTCGCTCGGGTGCGCACTAATGAGGAACTTGTGCCCTACAGCGATGAAATGCTGGCGACATTAGTTTAACAATTGAATTATCAAAACAAAGGGTTAGCTAAGTGCTAACCCTTTATGTTTCTACCCTTTTTTATCGGTTTTAGCTAGGGCTCTGAGGGCTAAAAGTTTTTGTTGGGCAATACCGAAAATACTCTCGGGCGCATATCGCTCTTGGCTATTAGCCTCTCTTTCAATCCGCGTATCAGCGGCCTTGCCAAGTAACAGTTCCATCGCTTGGGTGACATGGGTAATGGCCCAAATATGGAATTCTCCTTGCTCAACCGCTTCGACAATATCTTTACGTAACATAAGGTTGGCAACGTTCGAAGCGGGGATAATCACGCCTTGGCTCGATGAGCGCCCCTTTATCTTGCAGACGTCGAAAAAGCCCTCAATTTTCTCATTTACGCCGCCAATGGGCTGCGCCTCTCCGAATTGATTCATCGAACCTGTGATCGCAATATCTTGCCTAATAGGTTGTTCACTTATGGCTGAGATAATGGCGCAGCATTCGGCCATCGAGGCGCTGTCGCCATCAACCCCGCTATAGGACTGCTCAAAGGTGAGATAAGTCGTTAAGGGGATTTGTGCCGTCTTGCCTAAAACTGAAGCTAAATAAGCGGTTAAGATCAACACTCCCTTAGAATGGATCCGTCCACCCAGTTTGACTCTGTGTTCAATATCTAACACTTCCCCCTTACCAAAAGCAGTGGTCGCTGTGATGCGATTAGGCATGCCGAATTGATGATCGGAGGTAGAAATAACGGATAGGGCATTGATTTGACCGACGACGTTATCATGGGTATTGATCAAGGTCGTGCCGTTAATAAAGCTCTCCATAATGCTATCGTGCAGGCGGGAGACCCTTTTTTCTTGATTGCGCAGTGCCTGTTCCACATGGGGCACAAGAATTTGATCGCTGCTAGTGGACTTAGCACAGTAGTTCGACTCGCGCAGTAAATTAGCAATATTAGCTGAGTGTAGGGAGAGTTTTTGCTGATCCTGCGCCTCGCGGGAGCTGTATTCGATGATCCTAGCTATGGCGCTACGCTCGCAGTGCAGCATATTGTTGTCGTGCACTATGCTGGAGATAAAACGCGCATAGTGGGCTTCAGATGCATGGGTTCTGTCCATTACATCTTCAAAATCGGCGGTGACACGGAACAGTTCACTAAAGTCAGGATCATAGTGCTGCAATAGTTGATAGGTTTCGTAATCGCCAAACAGGATGATTTTAACGTCTAAGGGAATGGGCTCTGGCGCGAGGGAAATCGTACCCGAGAGTGAGACCTCACGCTCGAGGGAGCTTAAATCTAATTTGCGGGAACGTAGGGCGCGTTTTAATCCATCCCAGACATAGGGACGTTCAAGCACTTTCACCGCATCCATCAATAACACGCCGCCATTGGCTTTATGTAGGCTACCGGAGCGGATCAGCGAGAAGTCGGTGAACACTGTGCCCCTAAAGGTCGCGTTTTCCACGTAGCCGAACAGACTGTGGTAGCTCGGGCTTTCTTCCACTACGATAGGAAATTTTTGTGAGCCTTGGCAAACCAATACATTGACTTGATAACGGCGGGGCATTTTCTTTTCTAGAGAGGCATAGGCGAGGGCGAGTTGTTCTTCACTTTCCTCTAAAAAGATATCTAAATTACTTAAGATATCCGCCTGCATGCCGTTTAAAAAGACTCTCACTTCGGGCTGATGTTTGTACTTGTCCTTCAGTGGCTTAAAAAAGTGGATAAGTACATCCTTAGCGACTTGCTCATCGTGCTCCTGCTGAGTGTCGCTAAACTCTTCTTCCCATTCAGTATTTTGACGAATAATGCCACGCAGTTTGACTTCAAGTCCGTTAATATTGCTTTCAAATTGACTACGCTCGGCCTCGCTCAGGGCATTGAAGGAGGCTTCATCGTGGGGCTCGTCTTCACCCTTCAGTGCGATCATTTGATAATCGCCCTGCAGGGTTAAGCTGAGGCTGATGCCTTTTTGCTTGGCTTCCTCACTTAATTCGGTCAGTGCGGTTTCTTGCTTTTGGGCTAGTTGGCTTTTTAGTTTTTCGGCTCGCGCATAGTACATTTCATTATCAAAGGCTAAGGGGAGCGCCTTGACTAATTTAAGCATGAGTTTTTCGATGGCTTTTTTAAATTCGAGTCCAGTTCCTGCTGTGAGCTTGAGTACCTTAGGACTACGGGTATCGTCGAAGTTGACCACATAGCACCAATCGTGCAGATTGTGATCGCTCGGCTCGTGACGATTAAGATAGCGCAGCATCATAGTGCGTTTTCCTAATCCATTCTGGCCTATGGCATAAATGTTATAGCCTTTTTCTTTTATACCCATGGCAAATTCCACCGCCTGTTGGGCGCGTTCTTGGCCGACGATGTCATCGAGTGGGGTCAGTTCTGCGGTCGATTGGCAGTTAGGACTTAATTCTTTTAGCTCACATTTACGATACAATTGCTGGCTAGTTAATTGAATGGTTTGATTCGGCTTAGTATGAGATGGGTGGTCAGTGGGCATAAATATCCTTGAATTTTTAGCCTTAATATTTCCATTGTAGACAATAAGATAACATCGTTGTCAATTAAAAATCGGTTATTCTCCACCTAATTTGTCTGATGATGTATAACGCCAGTGACCTTCCTGCCCTTTGTTTTATAAATTATTTATGTATTAGGAAATAACGATGGTTTGGCCTCTATACTGATAATTACTGATATGATGCAGAATCGCAGTTTGTATTTTTAGCAAAGGCTAGGCGCCGATAAGGCTCTAGGTACCATGCCAGTGATGTCGCTCGGGTGACTTGCATTCATCTTCTGTGTCGGTGTATAAGGGCGCTTTGAGAGTTCAGAGTAAGTCAACATTAAGCAGTAACAAGGCATTGATTGGCAAATATATATGATTGATGTGATCATTCCACAACAGCAACAAGACAGTTGGTTAAGTGACTTAAATTTAGTCGCTGAGGTGTCTGCATGCCATGCACTTATCTTCGCCCGTAATGGCGCAGGTCAATTGAGCCTATTGTTACAGTCGGCAGCGGCCACGGATGAGGATATCGCATCGATACTCGGTCAACTCAATGCTCATCACGGTTTTAAACTACAGCAAACCGCCACGCCACATAGTAAAGCTGCGGATATTTCTCACATTGAGCTAGCTGATAAACCGGGTGTCGTCCATAGTCATCAAGCTATGGTCTCTAATGCCAAAGTGCAACTCACGCCGCATTTACTGGCTATGCCCTTAGTCACAGACACCTCATTAGATCCGTTTTGGCAGCCCTATAACCGTTTAGGCAGCCTGATTTGCTTGCCGATACTCTGGTCATCGGGGGCCAGTTTTGGTGCCCTGTGTTTGTACCATAGTGCGCCCCATCATTTAACGGGTCAGTCACTGCAACTTGCCCAGCTTAACGTCAACAGCATTCAGCTTAGTTTAACCGAGATCCTGCGCCAGCATAGGGCCGATGAAGCATTGGCCCGTGGTGAGCAAAGCAACTTACAAGTGCTAGATTTACAAACCTTTATCGATAGCTTTGAGGAGCATATTTGGGTCAAGAATATCGATGGGGTTTACACTATCTGTAATCTGAGTGTTGAAAAAGCCTGGGAAATGCCGCGCAGTGAGATTGTCGGCAAAACAGATGTTGAATTATTTGGTAAAGATATTGCCGATATTTTCCTCGATGGTGACAGGCTCGCCATTGAAACGGGCACTCCTATTATCGTTGCCGAATGTTTAGATGGCGGCGAGCAGGCAAAACACCTCTGGTTAGAAACCTTAAAAATGCCCGCCTTCACCGCAGAGGGACAGTTGGCTGGCGTGATTGGCATGACGCGCAATATCTCTAAACATAAGGAAGTAGAAGAGCAACTTACACTCGCAACGAATGTATTTAAAAACTCGGTGGAAGGTGTCGTTGTGACCGATAGGCACGGCAATATCACCGATGTGAATGGTGCCTTTTACGAAATAACGGGTTACTCCCGTGAGGAATTGCTCGGACAAAACCCCCGTTTGTTCAATTCGGATCGCCATGATAAAGCGTTTTTCGATGTCATGTGGAATGCCCTGTTAGAGACAGGTAAGTGGAACGGCGAGATCTGGAATCGCCGTAAGAATGGCACTATCTTCCCGCAAAATATCACTATCAGCACTATTTATGACGATGTGGGTGATATTCGTTATTTCGTCGCAGTGTTTTCAGATATTTCCGCACAAAAACAGAGCGAAGCTCAGCTTGCCCATTTAGCCTATTTCGATCCCCTGACGCATCTACCGAATCGAATGAAGTTAATGATGCAGTTAAAACAAGAGGTGAGGCACGCTAAGCGCCTAAATGCCCAACTCGCAACTGTGATTATCGACGTCGACTTGTTTAAACACATTAACGACAGTTTTGGCCATAGCATAGGTGATGAGATGCTGGTGGAGTTAGCGAAGCGACTCCGTAGCAAAGTTCGTGATCAGGATGTGTTATCGCGCATTGGTGGTGATGAGTTTGTCGCCTTGATCTCTGGCATTCAAAATGGTGAGGATGCCACCCATGCCATCAATCAATTGCGTCAGGTTTTTGAGCAACCCTTTGTGGTGAGCACCGGTGATCATCTACGACTCACCGCAAGTATGGGTGTATCACTCTACCCGAACGATGGAACCGATGCGGACACCCTATTGCGTAATGCGGATGCGGCCATGTATCGGGCAAAGAATGAGGGTCGTAATGATTTTGCCTTCTACACTGAGTCTCTAACCAAACAATCCCTCGAACATTTAAAGTTACAAAACGCCCTCTATGGTGCCATTGCCCAGAACGCTTTGTATTTGATGTACCAGCCAAAATTGGATTTATCAACCCGTAAAACCGTGGGGGTTGAGGCACTGCTTCGTTGGCATGATCCACAATTGGGGCAAATATCGCCGGCGGTGTTTATTCCCGTAGCCGAAAAGATTGGCCTTATTCACGATATCGGTTTGTGGGTGCTCGAAACGGCCTGCCGCCAAGGCGTGACTTGGCTGGCCGAAGGTCAACATTTTGGGCGTATCGCCGTGAACGTAGCGGGCCAGCAGTTGCAACGCAGCACTTTTGTTGAAGAGGTAAAACGGGTATTAGAGAAAACAGGCTTGCCTGCCAAGTACTTAGAGTTAGAAGTCACTGAAAGTGTGATGATGCAAAACCCTGATCTGGCTATCCGAGACTTAAAGCTGCTTGGGGATCTGGGCATTGAACTGTCAGTGGATGATTTTGGTACTGGCTATTCATCACTGAATTATTTGAAAAAATTACCGATCCATAAGCTTAAAATCGATCAATCCTTTGTGCGGGATATTCCCTTCGATACGAACAATACCGCCATTGCGAAGGCCGTGATCGCCCTTGGCCACGCCCTAAAATTAGAGATTATTGCCGAAGGGGTTGAAACCGAGGAGCAGGCGGATTTCCTAAGACAAAATCTGTGTGATCAAGCCCAGGGTTATCTCTTCAGTCGGCCTCAGTTACCGAGTGCACTAGAGGCATTTTTCGCTAACCCAGAGTAATTGCCTACGTTATGCGGCTCGGCTGCGGCTAGTCGCACCTTTCCCAGTCTGTTAACATTGGTTCATTATGATTTGTGGTGATTTTTAATGTCTTTCAGCTCACTTTCTTTGCATTCCCAGCTAGTAAACACCTTAGCCGAACTCGGCTATCAGCAACCGACACCTATCCAAGTTGAAGCTATTCCTGTGATTTTGGCAAAACAGGATCTGATGGCGGGTGCACAAACGGGGACGGGGAAGACGGCAGCATTTGCCTTGCCGATTTTGCATGGATTGATGGCAGAGCCCTTAGCGAAGGAGAGTCCAAGGCACATAGGTGCCTTAGTGTTAGTTCCCACGCGGGAGCTTGCGGTCCAAGTTCAGCAAAGCTTTGTTAAATATGCGAAAGGCACGGATATCCGTATTGGGATCGCCTATGGTGGCGTGAGTATCGATGCTCAGGTCGAGGTGTTTAAAGTGGGAATTGATGTGCTCATTGCGACTCCTGGGCGTTTGCTCGATCATCTACGTCAAGGCGCGCTCAATCTTAAACAATTGAATGTGCTGGTGTTTGATGAGGCAGACCGCATGCTCGATATGGGCTTTATGGATGAAATAAAGGCGGTACTCAAACAAGTGCCAGCGAATAGACAAACCCTATTGTTTTCAGCCACCTTAGACGATGCCATTTTCACTTTGAGTAAAAGTTTGCTGCGTGAGCCTAAATGGGTTGAAGTGGCTAAACGCAATACCACGGCCGCGCAGGTGGAACAGCGGGTTTATGCTATTGATAGCGACCGTAAAACAGAATTTGTAAGCCACTTAATTCGCAGCCAAAATTGGCACCAAGTGCTTATTTTTAGCCGCACTAAACAGGGCGTGGATAAACTCGCCTTGCAACTCAATAAACTCGATATTGCCACCCAAGCATTCCACGGCGATTTGTCCCAAGGGGCGCGGGAAAAAGTACTACAGGATTTTAAACAGGGCAAAATTCAAGTGCTAGTGGCTACCGATGTGGCGGCAAGGGGGCTGGATATTGTTGAATTACAATATGTTATCAACTTTGAACTGCCTTTTATTGCCGAAGATTATATTCATCGTATCGGTCGCACAGGTCGAGCGGGTAATGCAGGTCTAGCCATTACCCTATTTAGTCAAGAGGATGCCTTGTTGCTCGAAGAAGTCGAGGCGGTGCTCGATAAGCGCCTGCCCCAGCAATGGTATCCAGGCTTTGAGCCCGATTTTAATAAAATGGCCCCAGAGCCGAGACGCAACAGCAAAGCCGCCCAAAAACAACGCGCTAAAAAACGCGCCCTCGGCGGTAAAAAGCGTTAAACATAGGTCAATTCAAGGGAAGAGGGCAGGTCCTTAAGTTGGCGTGCTTTGGGCGGAAGTGTATTAAAAAATCTATAATAAACGGGCAGCATAGATTAGTTAACATAATGTATTTATAGGAAATATAGTTATAAGTTCATTGAGGTTAGTATCAATGGCTTTCTATAGCTCGAGATATAAACGATAGCCAACACCGGGTTCAGTCCGCACATATTGGGGCTCGCTGGGGGAGTCACCTAGTTTTTGTCTTAAGTGACTGACGACAATTCTCAGATAATGTGTGTCTTCTGTATGAGCCGGCCCCCAAATTTCCTTCAGTAACTGAGTCTGAGTGACAACACAGTTAGGTGACGACGCCAATTTAGACAATACCGCGTATTCCTTGGGGGTAAGTTCAACAACTTGGTTGTCAACTTTTACCAGCCTGCGACTTAAATCAATCTGCAGCTTACCGTCATCCAAAATGGGTAATTTTTCAGGTTTGATATGATCCCTTAAAATCGCGCGCACCCTCGCCAGTAACTCTTCCACGCTAAAGGGTTTAGTCACATAATCCTGCGCACCTGCATCCAGCGCTGCGACTTTTTCTTTATCTTGATTGCGAACGGATAATACAATCACTGCAACATCGGACCATCCCCGTAACTCCTGTAGCACTTGATGGCCTTCCATATCTGGCAAGCCTAAATCCAAAATCACTAATTCAGGTTGTTGGCGTGCGACAGCCGCGAGTCCTTGCTGACCATTTTCAGCTTCGGTAACGTCATAACCTTCACTGGTGAGGGCTATTCGCAGCATACGGCGTATTTGGTTCTCATCATCGATAACCACGATTTTTATTGCCACGTATCTAATCCATTGTGTGGTTTATTAAGGATATTTTGACTAAAAATGATTAGCCAGGAACCGGGTAGTCTAACGGTAATTCAACTTCAAAACGAGTCCCTTGCCCGTGCAAACAATCTGTGACCCGTACACTGCCCCCGTGTGCAGCTATCATGCCTTTACAAATAGCCAGCCCCATGCCCGTGTTCTGCTTTTTCTGATCGCCATCGGCAACCACGTAAAACATATCGAAAATTTGATCCCTATGACTTTCGGGTATCCCCGGCCCTTTATCTTCAATGGCAATACAGCAGCGATGATTTGAAACCGTTAATTCAATGCTAATCGGTTCTTCTGGCGGTGAAAAACGAACTGCATTTTCGAGGATGTTAAATAAGCCCTGTTCGATCAGCGCCGCATGTACAAACAGGAGTGGGGGTTCCTTTTCCCTGTGGTATTCAAATATGGCGTTAGGAAAATAGCGTTTGAGTCTACTGAGTACGCTGCCAATAATATCATCTGCCGAAACCCAATCACGCTCTATGCTCAAAGTGCCATGACCCAGGCGAGTCATATCGAGTAGATTTTGAATATAACTGTCTAAGCGGCGGCTTTCCTGCAAGATAGTGTCGAGCAGCTCGTTGCGATCAGCCTCTAATAGCTGTTTATTCAATAACTTTAAGCTCTCCGCCGCCCCCATCATAGCCGAGAGTGGCGATTTTAGGTCGTGTGACACAGACGATAATAATGCAGAACGTAATTGCTCTATCTCTGTTTTCACCCGTGCCGATTCCAGATCTGACACCAATTGAATACGCCGCCAGGTATTAGCGCCTTGCTGTAACATGGCTAGAATAAGTTCTCTATCAAAGGGGCTCAGTTCATTGACTTTGGGTTGCCAATCTAAAATTGCCGCACCAATCGTCGTACCTTCTAGTTCAATGGGGAATACACTCACACCCGATGCACTCAAGGTGTCACTCAAACGGCCAGCCGTTTGCCCATGGCGCAGGGTCCAATCGATTGCGGCTAAATCGAGATCATTGAATGGGGTATTAAGCGCGGGTAAATAGGTGCGTTGGCCATCTTTATGTTGCAGGACAATATAACAATCTGCATTCACTGAACTGGCAATTTTACGCCCAATTGTCTGCCAAAGGGCTTTTTCATCATCGGCGACCGATAATTCTTGGGCAACATCCTTTAAGGCCTCCGAATAACGGTTTGATTCACGTAGTAAAATAAACTGATTTCTGATCCGGGATGCGGCCGGACCACTGATGAGTCCAATACAAACCAAAAAAATTAAGGTGGCAATGTCATCTTTACTGTTCACATTTAACGTAAATATTGGGTCGGTGAGAAAGAAATTAAAACTAAAAAAGGACCATACCGCTGTTGCCATGGCAGGCCGAGCGCCATAGGTTAAGCCAATACCGACAATCAAGAACACATACAAGAGTACGAGATTGCCATTGCTGAGCCAAGTACTTAACAGTGCAACGACAGGAAAAATAGCGACAACCCCAATCAGCCCGAAAAGATGGCCTCGCAAATCACCAAAACTGGCCTTAGACTTAATGGGATCTCGTACTTGGACTTGGCCGTCGGGGGCGTGATATACGCTGACTTCAACGGGTAAACCAGACTCAATCAAACGTTGGTAGAGCCGCTTACGCCACCAGGGATAGGTGCGTTTCATACCCGCGCCAACTAATACAGTATTAATTCGATGTAGGGCTATGTAAGGTAAAATAGCCTGATAACTGCTAGTGCCGCGTAATACTTCAGTCTGCGCGCCAAGTTCCTTCGCTAAGGCAAAGGCTTCATTTAGCCTTTTCCGCTGATAAAGGCCCAACGCTTTGCCGGTATCGACCCAGAGTACTAACCAAGGAATTTGCCGCCGCTCGGCAATCTGCCGACCTATGCGGATCAAATATTGATGATCACTGTTATTACTGACTAGGACTAATAACCTGTCTTTAAGAACAAAATCCGTTCCCTGTGCTTTGGCATCGAGTTCACAGATCAGTTTTGCATCGACTCGCTCTATGACTTTTTTCATTGCCAATTCACGCAGCGCCGTTAAATTCGATACCGAAAAAAAGGCATCTAAGGCTGAGCGAGCATACTCGGGTAGATAAACTTTGCCTTGTTGTAAGCGTTCTATGAGTGTTGATGGCGGTAAATCGACAAATATAATTTCATGGGCTTCATCAAGGAAATGGTCGGGGACAGTTTCCCTGACTCGCACTTGGGTGATTTGTAACACTAGGTCATTCAAACTGACCAAATGTTGAATATTGACTGTGGTATAGACATCGATACCCGCAGCCAATAATTCAGCAATATCTTGATAGCGCCGTTTATGGCGGCTACCGGGGACATTCGTATGGGCCAGTTCATCGACCAAGATAAGCTTAGGCTTGCGAAGCAGCGCCGCATCCAAATCGAATTCCATTAACTGATTATGATGATAGTCAATGGATTTACGCGCCAATACCTCAAAACCCGCTAACATGGCTTCGGTATCGGCACGCCCATGGGTTTCAACCAGTCCAACCAGCAAATCTACGCCTTGCTGAGCCATTTCCCTTGCTGCACTGAGCATTGCATAGGTCTTGCCCACGCCTGGTGCAGCCCCAAGAAAAACCGTCAGTTTGCCTTTATCATTTTGCTGTATCTGACTTAAGAGCGCATTGGCTTGCTGTGTTTGACTGATTGGTACCACGGTTAGAAACTCCTTGAAAGACTCATTATCCAGCGCGCATCACACAGGGACTGGCACTGACTCTGCGATAAATCCGTATCGACATAACCGACACTCAACACATCCTGCTCAGTCATATTAAGGTTCAGCCCAACTCGCCAATCCAAATAGTGGCTATTGCTTGCGATCACAGAACCTAAAAACAGTGCCATATCTTGCTGAGAAGCAAAAAAATTGCTCCCAAGATGCAGAGCTAGGCTTACATTAGAGAACAGTTGCGGCTCATAACTGGCGTAAACATACTGAAAATCGTCCACATTCTCGCCAAAATAATCAGGAGAATAAACCAGCCCTAATTTAGCATCGGCGTAGCTTACCACAGCATAAATTTCGTTATAACTCAGGTCGGTATCGTCCTGCGAGTATTGATAACGTATCACGCCTAGGTCCGTTGTTAAGCCATTATCCCAATCCTTGGCCCAACCTGCGGATAAGTCGAGTTCTAAGCTTCCATCCCCAAATTCGATGTTACTGCCCCAAAGCGAGCCATACCAGCCAGAATCATGGCTTAAGGTATACCCAGCTTGAACCGCGGGTCCTTCATCGGTTTGAGAAATACCGCGAAACGCATAATCACTGGTGAGCATCACACTCCCTTGACTCTGCCAAGAGGCTTTACCTCCTTGCGCCTCTGTGCTGGCAAGCGCGCCCATAGAGAGTGAAGATAGCGCCATCATCACACCCACGCAGAGGCGCGAACAATTAATAGGTAACATAAAAATTTATCCTTAAATTCAGAAAAATACTTATTGAGCGTGTTTAGCAATCTGGTCGAGTGCGAGGTTGAGCTTGAGCACATTGACGCGCGCTTGCCCAAAAATGCCCCACTGCGGTGGTTCGATATATTGCGCTACTAAGGTCAACACTTGCGGTTCGGCTAACTGGCGAGCCTGAGCCACGCGCGCGGCTTGCAGTTTGGCTGCTGCGGGTGAAATATGAGGATCCAACCCCGCCCCCGATGTGGCGAGTAAATCCACAGGGATATCAGCGGCCTGAACGGATTCTCTGGCTTGGATTTCTTGGCTTGTTGCCATCACACGTTCACGTAGCGCCGGGTTACTCGGCGCAAGGTTACTACCACCTGTCGCCATAGGATCGTAACCGACAGCGCTCGGCCGACTATAAAAATAGGCAGGATTAACAAAGGGCTGAGCGATGAACTCAGAACCCATAGCGACATTATCCCTGTGGATCACACTGCCCTTAGCTTGTACGGGAAATAAAGCGCCACCGAGCTGAGTCACAGTGCCGGTATAGACAACGCCACACACAAATAACAGGGCGAGACTGGCTCTCAATCCCATAACGACATGCTGGGTTTTAGTGGTATATACGATTGAATTCATTACTGTCTCCTAGAGCATAAGGGCAATGATTGAGTCGAGTGCTTTAATGCCGACAAAGGGTAAAATCACCCCACCTAAGCCATAAATCAGCATGTTATTTCGCAGTAACTTTTCTGCACTTATGGGTCTGAGCGTGATGCCTTTTAATGCCAATGGAATTAAGGCGGGAATGATGAGAGCGTTAAATACGAGCGCTGCGAGTACGGCTGAGGTTGGGCTGTGAAGCTGCATCAGATCCAGTGCACCAATCGCAGGCAAAGCCCCCGCAAATACCGCAGGAATAATGGCAAAGTACTTAGCCACATCATTGGAGAGGGAAAAGGTAGTCAAGGCGCCGCGGGTGATCAGCAATTGTTTTCCGACTTCAACGATAGCCAGTAATTTAGTGGGATCTGAATCCAAATCCACCATATTGCCAGCTTCTTTAGCGGCTTGGGTACCCGAGTTCATCGCAAGACCTACATCGGCCTGCGCTAATGCTGGCGCATCGTTAGTACCATCCCCCACCATAGCCACTAATCGACCTTTGGCCTGCTCTGCGCGAATAAGGGCAAGTTTATCCTCAGGTTTAGCTTCAGCGACAAAATCATCGACCCCAGCTTCGGCGGCAATCACGCCAGCCGTTAGCGGATTATCCCCTGTCACCATGATGGTCCGCACACCGAGCGCTCTTAAACGGGCAAACCGCTCCGCAACGCCTGGCTTAATCACGTCACTTAAGGCTATAACCCCTAAAATGTGCGTGCCACTGGCGACGACTAAGGGAGTGCCCCCCTGCAAAGCCACTTTGCGGATAAGCGCGTTAACAGATTCAGGCCAGTGAATTTGATGCTGCTGCGCCCAAAACTGCATCGCATCGCCCGCGCCTTTAATGCCTTGAATACCATCGGTTAAAATCACTCCAGAAACCCGAGTCTCCGGCGTAAATGGGATAAAAGTCGCATCCGTAGGTTTGACGGGCAATACCGCGCCCAAATCTATGGCCAATTTGAGTACAGACTTCCCTTCAGGAGTAGGGTCATCGAGGGAAGAAAGTACCGCCGCATCACGCAACATCTCAGCTGCAATGCCTTTCACGGGTAAAAATGCGGTCGCTTGACGATCTCCGAAAGTGATAGTGCCAGTTTTATCCAGCAGTAACGTATCGATATCCCCCGCAACTTCCACGGCTTTACCCGATTTAGCGACCACATTGGCGGCTAAGGCGCGGTTCATGCCTGCAATACCAATAGCGGGTAACAAGCCACCAATCGTCGTTGGGATCAAACACACTAACAGCGCAATTAACATAGTGTAATCAAGGCTTGCACCGACGAAACCCGCCATGGGTGGCAAAGTCACCACCACGATAAGGAAAACCGCAGTCAATGATGCAAGTAGCACAGTCAACGCCGTTTCGTTCGGTGTTTTCTGACGCTTCGCCCCTTCGACCAGCCCTATCATGCGATCTAAGAAGCTATTCCCCGGATCGTTGGCAACCAGCACGGTAATTTCACCCGTAAGTACCTTAGTGCCGCCAATCACACCGGAATGATCTGTGCCTGCTTCACGCAGCACAGCCGCAGATTCACCGGTAATCGCCGATTCATTGATAGTGGCTATCCCTTCGATGATTTCACCATCGGCAGGAATATAATCACCCTGTAAAACCCTCACCTTATCGCCTTTGACAAGCAAAGTTGCGGATACTGATTCCAACTCACCGTGGCGTATACGCCGAGCCTGCAGGGCCTCTTTCGCCGACTTTAAGCTGGCCGCTTGTCCGCGACCCCTTGCCTCTGCCACGGATTCCGCAAAGTTAGAAAACCACACGGTAAGCAAAAGAATAAGGGTCGTGGCTAACTCAAAACCAACAGTCTCGCCATTGAAGAACTTTTGTCCTGTGATCAAAGCGGCGAGTAAAGCGCCCACCAGCACCACGAACATCACAGGGTTGCCAGCCATACTCACTAAGGACATTTTCTTTACAGCACCGAAGGCAGCTTGCTTCACGCCGGCGCTATCTAATATTTGAGCAGGTTTATGCATGACTATTTCTCCAGACTCATAGTGGCAAGTTCTAAAGCTTCGCCAATAGGCCCTAATACCGCCGCAGGTAAGAAAGACAGGAAGTTAATGATTAAAATCACGGCAATAAGGGTGAAACAAAAGATGGGACTCTCGAGCTTCAAGCTCGCGTTACTGTCGGGGCTCACTCTTTTACTCGACATCATCCCCGCAATCGCCAGTGGTAAAAACAGTGGCAAGTATCGACCAAGCAGTAAGGCGATAACGCAGCTGATATTCCACCAAGGCGTGTTATCACCTAAACCTTCAAAACCCGAACCGTTATTAGCAAAAGCGGAGGTATATTCGTAAAAGACTTGCGAAATCCCATGAAAGCCGGGGTTGCTGTTGCCCGTAATACTCGGGATAGCCACAGTGATCGCCGTCAAACCTAAGACGCACAAGGTAGGTAAAACTAATAGACTTCCCAAAAGGGTGATTTCACGGGTTTCGAGCTTACGACCAAATATCTCTGGCGTACGGCCAATCATCAATCCCGATAAGAAAACAGCAATCCACACATAAACGATAAAGTTAACAAAACCGCAGCCAATACCGCCCCATATCGCATTGAGTAACATGCCTGATCGCGTCATCAATCCCCCTATTGGATTGAAGGAATCGTGCATGGCATTGACCGAACCGTTAGAGGTTTGTGTGGTAAAAGAAGCCCATAGTGCCGATAGCTCAGCTCCAAAGCGAACTTCTTTACCCTCCATATTCGGCCCTTGTGCGCTTAATCCCGCAAAGGCAGCGTTGGGTTGCAACTCGCTGTACACAGTCGCACCCAGAAAACTGACGCTCAATAGACCCATAGCAACCAGAGCCATCAGGGTAAATTTTTTGCGTCTTAGCATTCCGCCAGCCATAAAGACGACGGCCATAGGGATCAGCACTAAGGCAATGGTCTCGATTGCATTACTGACTGGCGTTGGGTTTTCCAGCGGGTTACTGCTGTTGGGGCCATACCAGCCCCCGCCATTAGTGCCTAACTGCTTGATGGCCACCATAGAAGCAACGGGGCCGATCGGAACGACCTGCTCAGTGATAGGTGATGCAGAATCTAAGGTGTTCACTTTTTGCGCACCGTCAAAACTACTCGGTACGCCTTGCCAAGTCAGTAACAGCGCCACAATAGCTGCTAATGGCAGCATGAGTCTGAGTACACCGCGCACTAAGTCAACATAATAGTTACCCAGATTTCGAGCCTCGCCCTCTTTGGCGCTGTCATTATTCAACCCGCCTAACATTCCCCGTAAAATCGCCACACAAACCGCCAGCGCCATGGCTGGAGTGACAAATTGCAGCGTGACAATTAAAAAACCTTGGGATAGATAACTGAGCTGAGCCTGCCCGGAATAGTGCTGTTGATTGGTATTGGTGAGGAATGACACCGCAGTGTGTAAAGCCAGATCCCAAGATAATGGCCCTATGCCATCGGGGTTGAGCGGTAACAGATGTTGGAATAGAAGGATAAGAAACGCCAAAATGCCAAGTACTAAGTTGCTGATAAGAAACGCTGCACCATAGGATTTCCAGCTCATCCCAGTATTGGCCTTGACGCCTATAGCCCGATAAATCCACTTTTCAATGGGATTAAATAACCGATCTGAAAAATGGGACTGACCAGAGAAAACTCCTGTCATATAGGATCCCAGCAGCCATGCGAGCCCAAGCGCAGTAATGAAAATAAGGGTGATTTCAAACATAACGACTCCTAAAACTTATCAGGGGCAAACATTGCCACTGCTAAGTAGATGAAAAGTGCTATGGAGAGTATTAGAAATATCCAGTCCATATAATTTGTCCTTAAGAAATTGAGTGACAGGACAAATATATGAATTAACCGCGTAAAGTCTCTAGAATGGCAAAGACGAATCCCGTAAAGAATACGTAAAAATAACAATATTCAGCAAAAGTAGATGAGGATAAATATGCAACGTTGGTGTGTTTAGCGAGTGACGAAGAAAGGCTGGGTTTGTATCAATGTTTTAACAATCATTTGTCATTATGGGTGATGTCATAGTCTTCAGTATTAGAAGGTAATCTACATAAACTACAGGGTAAGTTATTAACAATAAGTAGAAATATCAGCTATGGACACTAGCTGATATTGGGCGATTTTTACTCTGATAAAATAATCCTAGCACTTGATTTAATGAGAGTATCTATATAATAGATAACTCAATTATTCGTTGTTAAATTAAGCTCTATATTTTTTATTTTATTATAGCTATCTGTCTTAATCTCTTTAAGTACACCTTTATTATCATCAATAAATAATGCTTTTATATCATTCTGATTAGCGACGGCTAATCCTTGTTGACTTCCTAAACATAATAGCGCTGTAGACCAAGCATCTGCTCTAGCAGGATCCGTTGCCAATACAGTTACAGATACTGTGTTATGTATAACGGGTTTACCTGTTCGCGCATCAATAATATGTGAATAGCGCTGCCCTAGATGATCGAAATAGTGACGGTATGTGCCAGAAGTCATAATGGCTTGAGGGAAATTGACCTGGAGAACTTTTTGCATAGTACGTTGTTCAGGCAGTGGTTTTTCAATCGCGATTTTCCAAGCAGAACCGTCGAGTTTAGTGCCGTGTACAACCATTTCGCCGCCAATCTCTACCAAATAATTATTAATATTGTATCGCTTTAGCACATCTGCAACTTTGCCTACGCTATATCCTTGTCCAATCGAAGACAAATCGAGATGTACCTCTGGCAAATCTTTAGTTAACATTTTATTATTAATACTTAAATGGTGTAAGCCAACATAGGTTAATGTCTGTTGAAGTGCACTTTCTGTAGGAATGGTTAATTGGTTATGGGTAAATCCCCACAAATCGAATAGTGGTTTAATGGTCAAATCATAACACCCTTCTGTTTTTGAAGCGACCTCCTTGGCTATTTCTATAAGTCCTAAAATATCATTCCCTACTGCCATAGCGGAGTGCATACTGTTAAAACGAGAAATCACTGAATCTGAACGATAAGTCGACATATGAAGATCTATTTCTGCTAATTGCAGCTCAATCTCGCGATTTATCTCTGTACTATTTATATTGTCTTTACTCCAAAATGTCACATGCCAACTCGTCCCCTGCGCAAGGCCTTCTAACTTGACGTAATTGGGAGGATTCTGACATCCTTCCAGCATGATGAGCAATATACATGCGAATAACCACTTCATTTAATGATCCTTCCAATCAATACGGTAAATTAACCGTGAACCAAATTTAAATTTAAAATCGCCAAAATGCCCGAGAGAAAATAATCAATATAGGAAATATTTCTAATCGTCCAAAAAGCATAGCCACACACATCAGCCATTTAGCCGCATCTTTTAAAGTACCAAATCCAGAGGCCGTATCACCGTAACCTATCCCCATATTATTAATACACGCGGCTACGGTTCCAAAAGCGGTGACAAAGTCATGTCCAATTGCGACTAATCCCCATACAAAAACGCAAGTAAAAAAAATGTAGAGAAAAAATAATCCCCATACTGAACGAATGACCCTATCTGAAACGACTTGGCCACTAATCTTCGTCGTTAGAATAGCATTGGGATGGATCAATTGGTGAATTTCTCGACTTCCTTGTCGATACAAGAGTAAAAATCTGACAGCTTTAATACCGCCACAAGTAGAACCAAAGCACCCACCAAAAAAGCTCGCGCCTAATAATAAAAGAACTATATGACTGGGCCAATTAGGATAACCCGCAGAACCTAATCCATTGTCCGTCATAACTGAAACCGTTTGAAAAAATCCATGGATTAAAGCATCTTGGGTAGCAAAAGTTTTAGAACGAACAAGCTCTAAACAGGCAATTCCAACAACGATAGATAATATAAGAATAAAAAATCGAACCTCCGCATTATCCCAAATAGGTTTTATGCTTCGTCGAACTAAAACTATGTAGTATAAAGCGAAGTTCACTGCGGCAAGTATTGAGAACACGCCTCCAACGAACTCTATACCAGCACTGTTATAATATCCTAAGCTGTCACTATGAGTAGAAAAGCCACCTAATGAAACGGTAGATAGGCTATGACATATCGCATCAAACCAATTCATTCCTGTAAGTTTATAAGCAACAGCGCAGCCTAAAGCTAGCACGCTATAAAGACCCCACAAATTTCTAGCTGTATCAGCAAGGCGAGGAGTCATCTTCTCTTCTTTCATAGGGCCAGGCATCTCAGACTGATACAATTTTGCGCCACCAATACCGAGAAATGGCATAATAGCAACGGCCAAAACAATAATTCCTAAACCGCCAAGAAAATTTAACTGCGCACGATAAAATAGAATAGACTTAGGTAAATCATCAATATCAGAAAAAATAGAGGCTCCAGTAGTCGTAATTCCTGATACACCTTCAAACATGGCATCCGTTAGACTCAGATCCAACCGCCGATCAAGAAGGAAAGGTAATGCACTCATCAAGGAAAATATCAGCCAAAATAAACAAGCAACCATGAAACCATCACGTTTTTGAAGATTTTTATCTTCCTTACTTGTCATCCTCCAGCCAGTAAGTCCAATAGAAAGAGAAAGTAAAAAGGTGGTTACAAATGGAGTGATATAGCCATCATTATAAAACAATGCTACAGCGATAGGGGCCAACATTGTGAAGCTATATATTACTATCAAAAAACTACACAGATGAATAATTGTGTGAAAACGAGAGCTGATTTGATGTTTTCGACTTGTATCAATCATTCTAAAGTCCTTCTTTCTCTATCTATAACTTGATTGTAAATTAGAAAATTTTTGTCAGATAAGGTGGCTGTCGTTATTTTTAGATGAGTCTTGCTAATACCTGCTTATTAATGGCAAGCAATAAGATAATTTCACTGTCATTCTGATTTAGCTGTGGTTGAAATATTATTTTAAATGCGACCCAGCATTCGTTATGTGGTGAGGGTTTTATCGTGGTAGTGATTTTTGCTATAGATAGGGTAGTTTTGTTAAACTTCAATTTTTTATATTGTAATTTCATCGCTCTAAGTAGATTGCCTATATTCTGGCAGAGGTAATGCATTTTTATTTTATAAAATGGTAACATTATTAGAGTGTTAGAGGTGTTGTTCTTGTTTTCTTTTAGTGTTTTTTTATAATATTCAGTAAGTGTAATTATAGTTGCTGTAACGATAATGAAAACTATTAAACTGATAACGTCAGTAGAATTTATTAAATTGAGATGATTTCTAGGATGAGTAAATAAAAAGTTAACAATTTCTAAAAATGCAAATATGTGCGCATATTGAGTGCCATATTGAAATGAAATTATGATAACAGCAAAAAAAGTTGTTATACATGACTCCATCAAGTAGTTCAAGGATAAATAAATAGCAAGTGAGAGCCAATAACTAGATGGTAACCTCATAGCAGACTTAAATTTTTTTGCTCCACTCATTAAAGTACGTCTTTATGTAGTACAGGTTTTGACTTTAACAGTTGAATAGATTTTTGACGCGTAAAAAAAGCGTAAAATTTTACATTTAAAAAATAAATAATATATTAATCAATGTGTTGTGCCTGGATTTTGATAAGCGCCAAGTGCAATGCTATAAATTCATAACTGAAGATTTATTGGGCATGTAAATATGTAACTCTTTTACTGCAACATAGGAGCAGGGACATCTTCTATGAATAAGCTGCTAAATTACTTTAGTAGTAGACTACTTTTCATCATCTTAGTTCACAGTATTTCCTTATTATCCAGACAATTAGCAGTAATATACTTCGGCCAGGTTAGCTTGAATCAGGCTTCTCGAAAATATTTATACAAAAACTTGATCCTTGTACAACTATGGTCCGTAATTAGAAGCATAGTGATACAAGGAGTCGACTTATGTACAAGTTTAACCCACAGCGAATTCAGATTGGGATCAGTGCTTGCTTATTGGGGGAGAAGGTTCGCTTCGATGGTGGCCATAAAAATTCTTCCTATTGTAATCAAGAGATTAAGCAATTTTTTGATTATATGCCCATCTGCCCTGAAATGGCGATTGGCTTAGGTGCGCCCCGTAAAAGTATCCGTCTAGTCCGTGATGGTGAGACTATCTTGGTTCAGAGCGGTGACGGCAGCTTAGATGTGACCGACAGGCTCAATGAATACAGCGAAAACAAGGTTCAGGAGCTCGATTTCCTTGGCGGATACTTGCTCTGCGCTAAGTCGCCAACCTGCGGGATGGAGCGGGTGACTGAGTATAAAATTGGCACTAACAATGGCTCTAAGTCGGGTATTGGCGTGTTTGCCCGCAAGTTGATGGAGCGATATCCACTATTGCCCGTGGAAGAAGAAGGCCGCTTGCATGACATGGTGCTGCGGGAGAATTTTTTCACCCGCGTTTATGCCTATCACGATTGGCAACTGATGAAGCATGAAGGCCTGACTAAGCATAAGTTAGTCAAGTTTCATTCCCGCTATAAATACCTATTAATGGCTCACAGCCCAAAATGGTATCGCGAGTTTGGTCCGATAGTGGCCAATATTGAGGATCTTGAGCAAAGCGCGGCCCGCTACTTTGAAGGCTTTATGACGGCGCTGAAAATCAATGCGACCCGTAAAAATCATACCAGTACGCTGCAGCATATTCAGGGTTACTTTAAAAAGCATCTGAGTAAAGAGCAAAAGACAGAACTGTCTGAAACGATTATGAAATATCGCCAAGGGTTATTGCCCCTGTTAGTGCCTATCACGCTAATTAACCATTATCTGCGGGAATTCCCGACGCCTTACATTGAAGATCAAGTGTACTTAAACCCCCATCCTGAGGAGTTAAAGCTGCGATATGCCTATTAGTCGTTGTTTTCAATGCTACAAAAATAGTAAGTGATTAATATGAAAAAAGATTCGCCCTCAATCAAGAATGACCAAACCTTATTGCCTATAGGTGAAGTGTCAGCCTTAACAGGTGTTAATGCTGTGACCTTAAGGGCATGGCAGCGCCGTTTTGGTTTAGTGATCCCAGCGCGCACACCTAAGGGGCACAGGCTATATACGAGCGAAAATATTCAAGAAATCCATGAGATTAATGCATGGCTAGCCAAAGGGGTTGCGATCAGCAAAGTTAAACCTTTGCTGATGAGTACTGCCAAATCCTTGTCTATTGAAATGGTAGAAATTCAAGCTGTCGATCTGTGGGGCGAGCAAATAACAGCCTTGAATACGGCATTGTTCGACTTCAATCAGCATAAATTGCAGCAGATATTAGACGAGGCATTGGGCTTATATCCTTTTCAATTAGTGAAAGAAAAGCTGCTGCAACCTTGGTTTAATCAACTCGATGACTTAGTGGCTGAGCGGCTCGATGCCGAATTAATGCTCGCGTGGTTAAAAAGCGAATTACTCAGCCGAGTGGGCGGGCGCTATGCCTTTACCGGGCAGCCAGCAGCTGCGCGCATTGCTGTGATTAGTCTATCCCGTGGCTCTGCAACGCCGCCTAGCTCTACTCGCACTAACAGCTTGTTTTCTTTGCTGCTATCGCTCGAGTTAGCGTCGCTTCGAGTATCGATTATCGACCTTGGTGAGCAGACTATTGGCAGTTTACTGCTACTGCAGGGCAGGCTTAACGTCGATGCACTTTTGCTGATCCCTGATCCAAATCATTCGGGTTCTGAGCAGACCGAAATGCTCACTGTATTGGCACAAATGAGTTTCCCCTGTCGATTTGTTGGTCCCTTTGCGCCGACCTTGACTTCATTATCGGCTTTTTGGGCACCCTCGATGACAGACTTGGTTGGACAAATGCCGTCTCGAGCAGTGGGGAAGACCAACAGAGGTCAAAAAGGCACAGGGAAAAGTATTGGCGTGAGTCAGAGCGAGCAGGGCAAGAGTGGAGAAAGTAATGAAATCAGTTAAGGATCCAAGCCCAGTTTTACTGCCAAAAGAAGTACAGGGCAATAATGCACTGATGTGGTTTCGCCAAGATTTGCGCCTTGCCGATAATCAGGCGTTCACCGCCGCCTGCGATTGGGCACGGGGGAATGGCGTGGCACTTAAGGCAATTTATATCGCTACGCCCACCCAGTGGCAACGCCATGATGTGGCACCCATTCAGTTAGATTTTATCGAACGTCATATCAATCTGCTTGCCCAAGGGCTGGCGAGTTTGGGGATTACATTCGAATTAATTCAGTTAGATACTTTTGCCGATGTACCAGCGTTTCTCACTCACTATTGCCAGCAACGGGGGATTGGCGGTGTGTTTGCCGGCAGTGAGCCTGAGATTAACGAGCAATTGCGCGACCAAGCCTGTATTCAGGCGGGGATTCCTCTGGTGTTAACCGACGAGCATTGTTTGCTAAAGCCGGGCACAGTGCTGAATTTGTCCGGCGACATGTATAAGGTTTTCACCCCTTTTAGCCGTAAGTGGCGAGAAATTGCCGCCCGCCATGCCATTTTGCCGCTTGCAGTTCCGGCGCCGCTTGGATCGGTGTTGGCCGAGCCAAAGCCGCTTTTGTTTAACCATGTCACTAAAGTATCGAGTGAACTTTGGGCTGCGGGAGAAGGGCAGGCAAAGCGTTTGCTTTCTGCATTTATCCAACAAAAAGTGCAGGATTATAAGCAAGATAGGGATTTCCCCGCCATAGATGGTACTAGCTCAATTTCACCCTATCTGGCCATTGGTGTGGTTAGCCCAAGACAATGCGTTGCCGCGCTGCTGCATCACTTCCCTGAGGTGATTGTCGACGACACTAGCCCTGCTCGTACTTGGTTAAATGAGCTTACCTGGCGTGAGTTTTATCGTCATTTGCTGGTGGCATTTCCTGACTTATCTAAGGATCACAATTTCAATCGTCAAGCCGACCATGTGCAGTGGCGCAACAATCCACAGGAGTTTGCCGCTTGGTGTGAGGGTCGTACTGGCTATCCGATTGTCGATGCGGCTATGCGCCAGCTCAATCAAACGGGTTGGATGCACAATCGGCTGCGTATGGTGGTGGCGAGTTTCCTGACTAAACATCTGCTGATTGATTGGCGCTGGGGCGAGCGCTACTTCCGCCAAAAGCTCATCGATGGTGACTTAGCTGCGAATAATGGCGGTTGGCAGTGGTCAGCAGGGTGTGGCTGCGATGCCCAGCCCTATTTCCGTATTTTTAATCCTATAAGCCAGAGTGAAAAGTTTGATCCCGATGGCAGCTTCATCCGTAAGTTCTTACCAGAACTCGCTTCTTGGGGAATTAAGCAATTACATCACCCCAGTACAGCGCAGACACCATCCTTGTTTGAACAGCCGTTATTTAACACTCAAACGGCTTATCCGAGTGCGATTGTCGAGCACAGTACAGCAAGAGCAAGGGCGTTAACCGTACTAGGTGTATTGAAAAAGGCTCCATCCTAAAGAGTCCAATTCGAAATGTGAGAAGGTGGCCGTTTAGTGCGTCTAAACAGATAAAATTTCAGTAAGAAAATATGCGATGTTGCGACAACCTCACATTGGAGTGTAAGGTTGTCCGAGTATAAATACGGGGGACTAACCCGCTTGGCGACTGTTATCGACGGATTTTTTATCGTAATACTCGAAGGGAAATAGATTGCGAATTCTCTGCTTCACATTGTCACTTACATTGGCGGAAATATGTAAGCGGACATCTCCAGATTTTTCAGCCCTTACAGTACAGGTCAATTTTTCTACTTTAGCTATGTGGCGGCATTCCCGCTCGAAGCGCTCTGGGATCTTGCCTTTATGCTGGGTCATACGGCCATCTTTAAAATGCATTTCAAAAATTGTAAGCCCCTTTTTGCCGCTAAATATCAGTTTGTAAACCAGAAATAAACCAATAACCACAAAAATGAGTTTGAAAATATCGGCTGTCATAACGCCTCCTATCTTATGTTTATAGGACAAAGATACTCTGGAGTGGGATGTTTTAACAGTGCGCTAACACGCAATTTTGAATTGGTTATCAAAGGATTTCAGCCTAGACTTAATTGGCCAAGGAAAAGTAACCCCTAGTTAAGGAAAACGCCATGTACCTATCAAATGCGGATCGTTGGTCATTATTATGTAAGATGCAAATCGATGTTCTCGATAAACTTTCTATGCATTTCCCCGAGAGAAAAGAGCACCTTAGCGAACTCACTCAAGGCTGGCGCCATGTTCAACATCAAGTACAAACAGGGGATAGGCCTATGCCACTCGAGTTAAGCAAATAAACTGGAATTATCGAGAGTAAGTCAGTTGCGCTACCAACTGAGCTTATGCAAATCACAGATACAAAAAAACCACTCGTTTGAGTGGCTTCGTTGTTTATATGGTGCCGGCACCAAGAGTCGAACTCGAGACCTACTGGAATTATCGAGAGTAAGTCAGTTGCTCTACCAACTGAGCTTATGCAAATCACAGATACAAAAAAACCACTCGTTTGAGTGGTTTTTTTGTTTATATGGTGCCGGCACCAAGAGTCGAACTCGAGACCTACT
>NZ_PFGL01000063.1:227327-277181 GCF_002783505.1 Shewanella sp. CG12_big_fil_rev_8_21_14_0_65_47_15 | reverse complement strand
AGCATTGATATCAAAAGTAGGTGTGGTCATAAATCATCTCTTTTTGGTATAGCTTAAAGAAATGACACAGAAATTTGAACACTACCCAGATTAGTCTTGAAGACACTCCCTATTACCATTGCTATAGCCGCATTGTTCGGCGTGCATTTTTGTGTGGCGATGATGATTACTCAGGTAAAGATTTTCAGGAGCCTATAGACATAACCGTTAAAATAATCGCAGTCTCCAAAGACGGAGGTCGAAGCGAGCCACAATATTTAAAAGTAACTCACAATGGTGTGAAAAAGCCTTGGTGGCAATTGTGGTAGGTACAGCAGCGACGCTCACCGAGGTTCGCGCGCGTGCGCTCATAGTTAGTTTTTTGTAGAGCTGGAGCTTAGTATATGTTTAATAAGTTTATTTTTGCGCTAGGAATTATTGTGTCACTTATTGGTTGTAGTGCAACAGGACCTAAGTTTACTGAAACTGAAGCACCAGAGGTAAATAAGGCTAAAGTGTATTTTTATCGTCCTTGGGCTATGTTAGATGGCGCTGCAGCGCCTGTGGTGCAGATAAATGGCGTAGATAGTTTTGAGATAGGTAATGGTGGCTTCCACGTATTAGACCTTAATCCAGGCAATACAATAATTGCAGTTAAAGAGGGTGGCTTTATGTCCAACTGGCGTGCCGGGCCCTTACAGATATCTTTCGATGCACAAGCCAATAACACTTATTTTGTTCGCTTAACTGCGTCTCTTGATAACGCAGCTTATATTGGGGGCGTAGCCAGTATTTCTGGTAACTACTCGCTTGGATTGGTTAATCCAGAAACCGCCAAGCAAGAACTGCGTGAAACTAAGAAAAACTAACAAGGCAAGTCAGCATCGCACCTTCGGTGCTGGACTCGCTAACGCTCGCCGCAGCTTGCGGCGTTAAGCTATAGAAATTTTTATCCGAAACTCTTAATTTAGAGTTAAAATCCTAACTCATTTATGTCCAAAAGCGTGCAGTGTGTCTCCTTAAAACCTACAGGCTACGCAAATGCCAAATAGGTGAGCCATGGTGATTAGCGAGACGACCGTCCGCCCCATGGCCGCTCTTTGGCATCCATGCCATCGCGGCATTCGTGAATCCATTCACATCAGACGGGCGGTCGAGCATCCACGGATGATGGGATGGACACCTCTTGTGAAGTAGGCGTCATTTACGCCATATTGAATTTGCACGTTCAATAACAACAAAAGGTGTCCAAAATGAAAGTTACACTAATAGGAATTGATCTCGCAAAAAATATCTTCCAAGTCTGTGGGGTAAATCAAGCAGGCAAGAGTGTTTTTAACCGTTCGATTAAACGTGCTCAGCTCCTGACTTTTCTGCGTACTTACCCTTATGCCACTATTGCGATGGAAGCCTGCAGTGGCTCTAACTATTGGGGCAGAGAGTTACTTTCTCTCGGGCATGACGTCAAACTGATCCCGCCTCAGCATGTTAAGCCATTTGTCAAAGGCAATAAGAACGATCGCAATGATGCCTTCGCTATCTGTGAGGCGGCGCAGAGACCGAACATGATTTTCGTCCAGCCGAGAACCTTACCGCAGGTTGATATCATCATTACCCACAGAATTCGCGAGCGCCGGATCAGAATACGCACTGCACTAACCAATCAAATCAGAGGTTTACTAAGTGAATATGGAATAGCCCTCCCTAAAGGACGTAATCCATTGAATCTTTTACTGCCGGAATTACTTGAGGATGCCAGTAATCAACTCACTACGATTGCACGCCAATACATGCGTGAGCTGATGGAAGAGTTGCGTGCGATCAACGTTGCAATAGGTTCGCTGGAAAAAGACATCAAACTGCAGGCAAGAACGCACCCAGATGCCAAGCGACTGATGGGTATAAGAGGCGTTGCAGAAATCATTGCCACTGCCGCGGTGTCATTTGCCGGAGATGGCTCAGGCTATCATGGTGCTCGGCATTTTTCTGCAAATTTAGGACTGGTTCCTAAAGAGTTTTCCAGTGGGGGAAAACAAAAATTGGGCGGCATAACCAAGCGAGGTAACAGCTATCTGCGGCGGCAACTGATCCAGGGAGCTTGGTCGATTATTCGCTATGCAAGTAAGAGTAATGACAGGATCTCCGTATGGGCCTTAAAGGTGATTGAGCGGCGAGGTAAACAGAAAGCAGCAGTAGCAATTGCAAATAAATTGGCGCGGATCATCTGGGCTATGCTGTTTCATCGCAGCGAATATCGGCCTTGTTAATATGTAAAAATCGAGTATTAAACTCACCCCAAAAACACGACTACAGATAATGAAGTAACAGGTAATACCGGCCTTTGCAGATGCTGAGAGAGTACAAGGAGCATATGACTCCGGACGGACGATAAGCAGCAAAGGCGCGGTTCTCATTAAGGCCAGAGAACAAAGATTCTCACAAATAGGTCGGATATACGTACGCAGTATTACTTTCTGTTACTCAAAAAGTGGTTGATCTATTCGAGGTGTCCATATAGGACTTGCTGCGTGTCGGTGAGTGAACACATGGCAAGCCTGCGTTAGTGGATATCAGCCAACGAATCTAATCAGATTGCCATAACTTTGATAATGCTATTACTCACCTTTAGCGCATTAAATATAAAATATTGTTTTAACAAAGAAAATTATCCACACAAGATATCAATGCTCTCCCCCTAGTGCCCTTTCAGTATAAAAACGCCACCTTCTGGTGGCGTTTTGCTTATTGATAACCCTAAAACAGAGGATTACTCATCATCGGCTTTATATTCGACATAGGCTTCGCCTTTACTGAGCCAAGCTGGCGCGGGTTTACCTTTAAGATAATGGTCGAAGAACTCCATCATTCGAATGCTGTAATCGAGTTTGTTGGGGTACTTTTTCAGATGATGCGGCTCATCTTCATATTGCAAAAATACGACCTCTTTACCCGCACGACGCATGGCCAAATACATTTCGACGCCCTGCTCCCAAGGCACAGCATCGTCCTTATCACCAAACATGATCATCAGAGGCGTTTGAATGCGATCGGCATAGAACACCGGTGAATTTTCAATGTATTTTTGCGGTGCAGCAAACAAACTTGCACCAATACGACTCTGCCCAGTCTCATACTGGAACTGGCGTGCGATCCCGGTGCCGTGGCGAATACCGCTGTAGGCGCTGGTCATATTGGCAACCGGTGCCCCCGCTACCGCGGCCTTAAACATCTTAGTTTGGGTGATGGCAAAGGCAGTTTGATAACCACTCCAAGAATGCCCTTGTAGACCAATGGCATCGGGATCGGCAATCCCCATCTCAATCAGCTTTTGTACGCCGGATGTGAGCGCTTGTACCGAACTCGCCCCTGGGTAACCAATATCAAAGCGAATATCCGGCAGGAATACCGCATAACCATTATTGATGTACCAGGCAAAATTAGGTCTATGATTGACCTTCATCTGCGGGAAGGCATGCAGTCTATCCGTCATAAAGCGATAGTAATACACCAACACAGGAACGCGTTTGCCCGCTTGATAATCGGTCGGCTTGATCAACACGCCATCTAACGGTTTACCATCGCCATTCGTCCAATGAACTAACTCGGCTTTGCTCCAGTTAAAGGCTTGGCGCTGTTTATCCAAGTCGGTTTGTTTAACTGCATTTTGCGGAACGCTATAGTTGGCCGTATATAAGTCAGGGAATAGGTCAAAACGCTCCTTAGAAAACATGATAGTGTCGGCATCTTTACTGCGTCCAAGCACGGTCAGCTTATACTCACCTTGCATCAACGTCTTCACGCCCGCTTCACCTAAGGTCGCTTGGTAGAAACCATCGGCCTTAGTTTTATCACTATAACCGTGGAGTAACACAGTGGCGTTATAGGCAAGCTCGGTCGGCACATCGGGATTATCCACTAAGCCTTCGAGGCGATATTGGATTTTTTGTGCACGTCCTTGACCCGCGGTTAGCGCAAATCCGGCCTTAGATTCGGTATTAAACTGCCAGACATCGTATTTATCGTAAACTAAGAAACCCGCATCATCCTTAAGCCAAGGGCCAAAACCATAGCCCGGTGCATTAGAGGGATAATCATGGTCTTCATCGGCAAAACTGACACTTAAGGATTGGGTTAGATTGGAGCGCCGTCCTAGTGCAACATCATAAAGATAGACGTTACCTTGTTGATAATAAACAACATATTTACCATTCCCCGACAGACTCGGTAGCTCATCACTGGGCTGCTGGGTCAAAAATGGCACCTTACGGCCCGTATTGAGATCCACAAGGTAATAGTCTTGGAAAAAACCCGCCCAGGTTGCCATTTTACGATAAGGCAAATCGGAACTTGCCAGCATAAAACGCTTATGCTGCGACAGTGTCACATCGGGCACAGTCTTATCGCCGAGCTGCACCACATTGTTTGAGCCTAAATGCAATACGGCGAGATAAGTGCGTTTTTGCTCATCCTCGTATTGTTTGATTTCATTGGGTTTAATCCGTGGATCATCACCATGCCACACCTTAATCCCGCGCTGACCTGTGACGATATTGGCGTCGAACAGATCTTTCTCTTCAGTAATTTTCGCCAAACTAAGCTGCTGACTCACCTCGGGTACACGGCCAAAAAATAGTCGCTCACTGTCCAGAGAGAAGTTCAAGCTGGCGTAACGGTTGAGCGTCCACTCTGTGGAATTGGGCACACGGCGGATTTTGCCAGAGGCTAACTCCACAACACTTAACTGATAACTGCGGCCATAGGGCAATTCGCTCGCATCACCCTGGGTAAAGGCCAGCCAGCGACCATTTTTAGCCAGTGCTAAGGCACCGACTTGTTGAGTCTGAGATTCAAATGCTGTTGATTTTTTGTAGTCTTTCAAATCAATCAGTTGCAATTGATGTTGCTTTGCTTCGATATCATTAACCGCGACGGCCAGGCGGCGACTGTCTTTATCGAAGTAATAGGCGGTCACATGCTCTAGATCCACTCGCTGCGATGGCGAAGACAAATTCACTAAGCTAAAACGACGGCCTTGGTCGAACTTATCGACCTTCACCTTCTCGGTTTTGGGCTTGTCATCCGCAGTGGCAGCGGCTTCAGCTTTGTCCTTAGCGTCTTTATTGGCTTCTTCGTCGGCTTCAAACCAAATCGCTAAGTGTTCACCATCGTCGCTAAAGACAAATTCCTTTACCCGCTCAAATTTGGTTTGCGTGCCAGTTTGGGTGTCGAGCAGCACCATATCGGCCTTAAGCTTTTTCTTCGCTTTAGCATCACTGGTTTCGACTTTGAGTAAACTGGGTTTGACTGCCATCGCCACATAGCGACCAGTATGGCTGACGATAGGATCTGAGCCGCCATCTATCTGAAAACTTTGCCCCGTTTGCAGATTTTTAACCAAACCATAGCTATCACCACGGTCGGGGGCAGCCTCGACCGCAATCACTTGACCTTTGTCAGCGATAACCGGCTTTTCGATGGATTCAAAATGCATAATGTCTGTTAAGGTAAGCGGCTTAGTGCTGGTTTCTGCCTGCACGACTGGCAATATACCGAGGGATAACAGCACCAAAGATGTGATAGGTAATAACTTCAATGTCTTCCTCTTTTATATATTTGTTAGACTAAAGTAGACTTTTTTAACGGTTAGCTCTCCATCATCGTTATAACCCAGTATTTTTACAAGTTATACCACACAAAAAATCGTGATATCGCTCACTATTCCCTGTGAAGTTTGACCAAAGATGGTTAAAATAATAGCCAGAAAAAATACCAAATTCATAGTCATGTTACCCGGCTATCGCTGGGGCAGACAATTGCAGTAACGACGAACCGTGGAAGGACTTCTCCATGTCAAAAAGAACGATAACCGTAATTCCAGGTGATGGAATTGGCCCAAGTATTATTGATTCTGCCTTAAAAATTCTTGATAAAGCAGGTTGTGATTTTGAATATGAATTTGCCGATGCTGGCCTCACCGCGCTCGAAAAGCAAGGCGAGCTATTGCCACAACGCACTTTAGAGCTTATCGAAAAAAACCGTATCACCCTTAAAGGTCCACTGACTACGCCAGTTGGTGAAGGTTTTACTTCTATCAACGTGACCCTACGTAAGAAATTTGGCTTATACGCTAACGTACGTCCAGTGCTGTCTTTTAAAGGCACCCAAGCCCGCTACGAAAATATCGATATCATCACAGTCCGTGAAAACACCGAAGGCATGTACTCTGGCCACGGTCAAAAAGTGTCTGACGATGGGTTAACGGCAGAAGCGACCAGTATCGTCACTCGCCAAGGTGCAGAGCAAATCGCCACCTTCGCCTACGAACTGGCCCGCAAAGAAAATCGTAAGAAAGTCACTATCGTGCACAAAGCCAACATCATGAAGTCAACTTCAGGTCTGTTCCTGAAAGTGGCCCGTGAAGTGAGCCTGCGTTACCCAGACATCAAGACAGAAGAAATGATCGTCGATGCAACCTGTATGAAGTTAGTGATGAACCCAGAAAACTTCGATGTGATCGTCACCACCAACCTGTTCGGTGACATTCTATCGGATCTGTGTGCTGGCCTCGTAGGCGGTCTAGGCATGGCACCGGGGGCTAACATTGGCCGTGATGCAGCAATTTTCGAAGCGGTTCACGGCAGCGCACCCGATATCGCTGGCAAAAACCTTGCGAACCCAACGTCGGTGATTTTAGCGTCTATCCAGATGCTGGAATATTTAGGCATGGCTGACAAAGCGGAGCAGATCCGTAAAGCGGTATCGGCAGTGATCGAAGAAGGCGACCGTACTACTCGCGATTTAGGCGGCACCCACGGCACGACCGATTTTACCCAAGCGGTACTCGATCGCCTGTGATCATCGCCTGTATATTAGTGTGCTTAAGCTAACCGCTTTACATTAAGGTAGCCCAATAAAAAAGCCCCGAAGAATATTCGGGGCTTTTTGTTAAGTAATCATCGCCTTATACCACAAGCAGCAATCACCTTATACTACAATCAGGATCAGTTCCAAGCCGTATTAGGGCGCAGCCATAAATGCACTGTCACCTCATCTCTGTCATGGTAGAGGTGTTTACACTGCACCTTAAACTCAGTGATCCCGTTTTCCTTTAGAATGGTCTGCATGGTCTCAAGGATCGCCGTGACTTCTTTATAACGGCTCTTCATCGGTAATTTAAGGTTAAAAATCGCCTCCTTAAACCAACCATTAATCGCCCACGCTTCAATCAGTTCGGCTACGCGCGCAGGCTTTTCAACCATGTCACACACTAACCAATAGATATTCTTGCGCTGGGGCTCGAAACGAAAACCGTCTTCGCGGTAATGTTTTACTTGGCCCGTCTCCATCAGTTTTTCATCCATGGGGCCATTATCGACCGCCGAGACAAACATGCCGCGGCGCACCAGTTGGTAGGTCCAGCCACCGGGGCAAGCGCCTAAGTCCACGGCATTCATACCACTGCGAATACGCTCTTCTTGTTCTTCCTTAGGCACAAACTGGCCGAAGGCTTCATCGAGTTTCAAACTAGAGCGGCTCGGTGCATCCGCCGCCATTTTAAGGCGCGGGATCCCCATAAAATGTGGTGAACTGTTATTGCTGTAGGAATAGCCCACATAGGCACGGCCTGGCCCGACAAAACACACGTGGATAATTGGACGCTTGGGATTTTCCTGGGCGAGCAAACTACCGGACTTTTTCAAATGTTGGCGTAGGGGCACTGTAAACTTACGGCAAAATGCCGAAAGCTCTTTCGCTTCGTTAGTGTCAGGCGTTTCAACCCGCACTTCACCCGCTTTGCTGACGTCACTGAGCGCCGCAACGATTGGGCCGATACGGTCATTTTCAGGCAAATCGGCGAGCAACTCACTCGCTGCAAACATTTGACGGGCGAAAATCAATGAATCTAATGGAAGCTGCTTGGCTAAAATATCCGCCGCGCCCTCTTCAAAACACTGGTATACGACATAGGCGTCGTTATTATTGGCCTTAACGAAGCCACCGACATTGAGCTCACCGGCTCGCTGTTGAATTTCTGCTGCACATTCTTTTTCAAAGCCGGCGCGGCAAAATAAAAATAGGTTTTTCATGGGGATCCCTGAGAAATCCAAGCCAAAGCACTGGCTGACTATCGATTTGGGCGCCAGTATACCAATTTCAATCTACAAATGCCCTATTTGCCGTCTACCACTTTGTGACGCCATACCGCAGCGGCAAATAATAACCAGCCGAGTAAGAAGCAACCGCCGCCCATAGGCGTGATAGGGCCAAGCCATTTAGTCCCAAATAATGCCAGTCCGTATAGCGAGCCAGAAAACAGCACTATGCCGGCAATAAACAAATAGGCCGACCAATCCAATAAACGTGAGGTTAACCATTGGCCCGAGAAAGCAACCATGATTAAGGCGAAGGTATGGTAGAAATGGTATTGCACCCCAAGATTAAATACGTCAATTAAATCCGGTGGTGCGACCGCCTTTAAACCGTGGGCACCAAAAGCCCCTAAGGCGACGGCTAAAAATCCGCTCAGTGCGGCGAGTAATAATAGACCTTTACGCATTTCAATCTCCAAATGGAATGGGCTTAATTCATTCAACATTCATTCGCTCAACATTAAGCTAACCAATAAAATCGCTAGATAAACCAATGGCACGTGCAAGGTTAGCCGCTTCAGTGGTGCCTGACGATTTTCTTGGGACAAAACTATGATCGCCGTCGGGTAACCAGCCGAACTGGATAGTATCGTTCAGTGGCCAAGTGGGTATTTGGGTTTTATTCCCAAACTTATCCCGCTCGCCCTGTAACACGAGCACCGGGACTTGGCATTCATTTAGTGGTGCCAATCTCGGCTCGCCGCCATTAAGGGGAATAAAGGGATAACCTAAACAAATCACCCTGTCGATCCGACTTGCAAGGCGAGTGTCGCAGGCCAGTAGCGCCGCCATACGACCGCCCATGGATTTGCCCATCAATACCACGCGTTTTACCTGCGGCTCTGCATGTGCTAGTTCGAGCATTTCTGCAAAGCAAGCGAGCAGTTTAGGCGCCCTATCGGGAGGACGCCTCTTGCCATCGGCCGCATTGGCTTGCATATAGGGGAAATTAAAGCGCATGACTTGGTAGCCCTTGGCCACCAATCCTGACGCCATCGAGCGCATAAATTCAGAATCCCGGTTGGCCCCAGCGCCATGGGCCAATAAAATCAATGTGTCACTTGGCGCGCCTTCAATCAAATATACGGGATTATCCTGGCAACAACTCACTACGGGACTCCTCGGCAAACATATCTAACATCCATTCACGAAATGCGACGACCTTTCCCAGCTCCGCATGATTTTGCTGGCACACTAGATAGTAAGCGTCTTTACTGACTAACACTTCTTGAAATGGACACACAAGTCGCCCCGCTTTGATGTCAGGGCGAGCGAGCACACTGTACCCTAACGCCACGCCTTGGCCATGGGCCGCCGCCTGCAATACGAGGGAGGAATGACTAAAAATCGGCCCTTGGTTCACATTGATATCGTTAATGCCACATTGCCTAAACCATGCCTGCCAGTCGTGGCGGCTCATATCGTGCAGCAGGGTGTGATATTTTAAATCTTCCGGCTTTGAAAGCGGCTTAGGTCCATTGAGTAACATAGGCGAGCATACAGGGATAAGCACTTCATTACGTAGCTTGTCGGCCCGTAAGCCTGGCCAATTACCTAAACCGTAGTAAATCGCCACATCCACATCATCGGTCAAAGAGCTGGCCTCGGTATCAACGGCTTTAATCCGCACGTCAATATCGGGATTTTTTTCACTAAACTTAGCCAAACGTGGCACCAACCACTGGATAGCAAAACTCGGAGACATACTCACAGTCAATGAACCAATGGCACTGCGGGCTAAAAGTCTGTCGGTGGCGTCGGCCAATTGGGTGAAGATATCTTTAATATCGAGAAAATAACTCTGCCCCTCTTCGGTCAACAGCAAAGAACGGTTTTTTCGGCGAAATAATTTTAATCCGAGAAAGTCTTCCAACGCCTTAATTTGATGGCTCACTGCAGCCTGAGTCACAAACAGTTCTTCAGCCGCACGAGTAAAGCTCAAGTGCCGTGCGGCGGCTTCAAATGCTTTAACCGCATTAAGTGGTGGTAATCGTCTTGACATAGTGATCTCTATCTCAATTTTTAATTAGTTTTTCTAATCCGTATTGTTACATTTAATCGTTTGTAAAGGCCAGCGTTTTTGGTTAAATTTTGCGCCAATGAAACACCTAGGTTGGACAATCTCGACAACGATAATGGGAATGTCTGACAGCGTTATTTTGTCAGCCCGGAGGCGACTATGTTCAATTTAAAATCTGCATTTGCGTTAATGTTAGTCTCAGCACTCAGTGTTAATGTCAATGCCAATGTACTCGTTGACGAAATCGTCATCGATACCACAGACTTACAGGCAAGTATCAATGCCGACTTAACCGCAGCCATGGATAAGATGCAGCAGGAAGAGTTACAAGCTCCGACCATACTGATTGCAGAAGAAGGCAAAGTTCCAAGCCAGCAAGTGGTAAAAGTAGAGCAATAATCTAACCCTGTAGCAACTAGGCGGGCATGTTTAACAAGAAAGCCGCAAATATTGCGGCTTTTTCGTTTTTACATTCACCAAAGACGCTTATCAATCAAGCGATTAGTGGTCTTTACCTATGGACGGTAGACTTTGACGTTAGTGTAGCCTTGCTCGATTAAATACAGCGCCTGCAATTTACTCATCACCCCACGTTCACAATACAGCAAATAGGTTTTCTGTTTGTCGAGGTCGGCAAACTGAGTCGCCAACTTGAAGAATGGAATGCGTTTAATCTCAACCCCTTCGATTTGAAGCGGTTTATTTTCCTCTTCCTCTGGAGCGCGGATATCAATCACAACCTCATTGGTATCGTCGATGGCAACCACGGTTTCCGTTTCTGTTATCCGAGTATCCATTTGCTCTGCAATCTCCCTAATATCGATAACGACGGCCTGCGCAACAATCTGATCGATCAGATCCGCCGAAAATTTCTGTTCTTCGGCCTCAACCTTCGCCAGTACCGCCTTCACTGTCGGCTTTTGCGAAATCACGCCGCAGTATTCCGGCATGGATTTAGCAAAATCTTCAGTACCAATTCTGCGACTCTCATTGATAATGTCCTGCTTATCCATAGCAATCAAGGGACGAAGAATGAGCAGTTCGGTACAACGGTCGATCACATTAAGGTTTGTTAGGGTTTGGCTCGATACTTGGCCTAGGCTTTCGCCCGTGACTAAAGCTTGGATGCCCATACGATCGGCGATGCGCGCCGCGGTGCGCATCATCATACGTTTGAGCACGACACCCATTTGACCATTATCGATTTTCTCTAAAATCTCGGCGACCACAGGTTCGAAGGGCACAGAAATAAATTTCACCTTGTGGGATTCACCGTAGGTTTTCCACAAATGATACGCAACCTGTTTTACGCCAATTTCGTGCTGCGCGCCGCCTAAATTAAAGAAGCAGTAATGGGTGCGAGCACCCTTCTTGATAAATTGATAGCTGGAAACGCCCGAGTCAAAGCCGCCAGAAATCAAGGACAACACATCTTCTTGGGTTGCCATAGGGAAACCACCTAAACCTTCGATGCGTTTAGTCACCATGTAAAGTTTATCGCGTTCAATCTCAAGATTGACCGTCACTTCAGGATTTTTTAAACGTACGCCCAATGCATCGGTAAATTGATTTAAACCGCCGCCCACATAACGTTCAACTTCGATGGAGTTAAAATCATGGTCACCGGTGCGCTTCACCCGCACACAAAAGGTTTTACCGGCAATTTGCTCACGGTAAACGGGCAGCACTTGCTGATAAATATCATCCACAGAGGTAAAACTATACTCATCAACCTGAACGACATGGGCAATACCAGGGATACATGCCAAGCGCTCACCAAAGGCCTGCGCTAACTCAGGTTTATCCTTAGGTACCATCACCATAATACGGTCCCATTGACGCTGCACTTTGGCATCTTCATCAACTTTTTTGAGCACATTACGGATGTTGGTTTCGAGCATTTTGGTGAAGCGCATCCGTACTGGTTTGCTCTTCATCATGATTTCTGGGTATAGCTTTACAATAAACTTCATGGGATTTCCGCGGGCAATTTTGAATACAGCAAAATTGGTTAAAATAATAATCGGAGGATTATAACAAACTCACCGCGATTGGCGCACCTGTTTCCATTCTCAAGCGGCACAGGGTGTGCGTTTATGCACAAGTAAACGGATAGGCAAAGGACGGTAAAAAAAAGCCGCGAAGGTATCACGGCTTGATATTGGCGAAACTAATTCTATTTATCCACCTGAATTTCTTGAGATTCTTTTGCCTTGCCTTGCTCAATAGCAATTTCCACTCGGCGGTTACGGGCCCGGTTCTCCGCTGAATTATTTGGCACTATGGGGTTGTTAGATGCCATACCTACCACTTTCATCCGTTTAGGATCAAAACCTTTGACCTGCAATAACACACTGGCAACGGCAACGGCACGCTTGCTAGAGAGATCCCAGTTAGAGCTATAAAGCTCATCACTTATTTGCATATCATCGGTGTAACCCGATACGGTAATGATCCCTGGCACATCTTTTAACAACTCACCCACGGCATAAACCACAGGTTTAAATTTGGGCTGAAGGAAGCCAGAACCTGAGGCAAATGAGCCTTTCTCGCGGATCCGGATAATAATCTGTTGGCCTAAAGACTCAATCTCAATCGCACCATCGGTGATCTCTTTATTAAGCTCCTGGGCCATTTTTTTCACTTGCTGATTGATCTTATCCTGGGCAGCGGCGGCTTCAGCTTTGACTGCATCGGCGGTTTCCTGGGCCGTAGCACTCGCCTCGCCTCCCCTTTGGGAGCCACTCTGTTGCTGTACACCACCGGCGCTATCGTCTTCACCCGCTTGGTAATCCAAGACAGGCTCGGTCATTTCATTGGTTTGTTGGTTGATAATTTCAATCGGGGTGGGATCGGGACGGCCAGGCCTAAACTCCAGTGCAATTACCGATGTCCCCTTAGGAATATCTTTCACTTCGACCTTGTTCTGTACCCCAAACGCATATTTCATCGAGCCTGCGATCTGCTTAAACTTCATCACATCCATTTCAGAAAACGATAGCAGCAGCACGAAAAAGCACATCAACAGCGACATTAAGTCGGCAAATGTTGCCAACCAGAGCGGGGCTCCCGGCGGTGGACAATTGCACTTAGCCTTAGCCATCGGCTACTCTCCGTCCGTTGTATCGACTTTCCGCTGTTTTTCAGCTAGGTAGTTTTTCAAGAAACCTTCAATTACCCGTGGGTTTTGTCCATCTTGAATAGCCAACACCGCATCCATGATCAAATTGCGGTTCAGCATTTCTTCGCCCATACGCAGGGTGAGTTTATCGGCGATGGGAATACACACCATGTTGGCAACCACTGCACCATATAGCGTGGTTAACAGAGCCACCGCCATCGAAGGGCCAATGGATTTAGGGTCAGACATATTCGATAGCATTGCCACTAAACCGACGAGTGTACCTATCATCCCCATCGCAGGGCCAACATCCCCAAAAGCTCTGAAAATGGCGATACCATTACGGTGGCGCTCTTCGGTTAAAGCGATGTCTTTTTCGAGAGCGGCTCGCACCACTTCGCCGTCATGGCCATCAACCAGCATATCGACGGCTTTTTGCATAAAACTATTGGTAATTTGCGCTTCTTCTAGCGCGAGAAAACCGCCTTTACGGGCGGCATCGGCCATAGTCACGGATTGTTCGATAAGATCATCTGGCTTATCAATCTTAAACATAAAAGCTTTCATCGCGATTTTAACCGCACCGAAAAACTGTTTGAGATTGAACTTCATCATCACAACGAAGAAAGAACCACCAAATACGATAAAAATCGAAGGCACGTCAATGAAGATCATCAAACCGCCGCTGGTCGCCATCGCCCAAAGGATAAAACCAAAGGCTCCCACTAATCCAATTAATGTAGCTAAATCCACAACGGCTCCTCAATATTGGGTATAAACAACATCATACTGACTCTATGAGTAAAATTACACTCGTGTTATTTGCGTTAACATAACACTGCGGTATTTACGTGAGCCTTATCAGTTATGCAAAAATCATCTAAAACGCGGTTATCCTATTGTCAGTTATCGGACAAGCACTAAGCAAGTTTAGCGACTATTTATATTTTCTGAAAAAAATTCAGCAACAAAGCGTGCTATTGAGCAAATATCCGCCGTCTGAATTTGACCCTTGCGCCGCCCTGATATACCTTGTGTCCGCTCTTTCAAAGGAATTATTAACGTGGCGAAGAAACCCGAAAACCTTAGTTTTGAAGAATCCCTAGCTGAACTCGAACGCATTGTGGCCGAGTTAGAACAGGGCGACGTCTCCCTCGATGACGCGTTAAAACAATTTGAACGCGGTATTAATCTCGTGCGTAATAGCCAAGCTAAGCTCGAACAAGCCCAACAAAAAGTGGCCATTTTACTGAAGCCGGATGAAAATGCGCCCCTCTCCCCCTATGTCATTGAGGGTGAATAAGCGTGTTAGTCAGTGCCATACAAACATATCAACTACGGGTTGATAACCAATTAAAACAGCGTTTTAGTACACTCGAAGATACCGCCCCTCAATTAAAGGCCGCCATGATCCATGGCGCACTCCTTGGCGGTAAACGGATCCGCCCCTTTCTTGTTTACAGTGTTGGGCAGATGTTTGGGGTCGAGCTTGAAAAATTAGATGCCTGCGCCGCAGCCATTGAGTGCATCCATGCCTATTCCTTAATCCATGACGATTTACCCGCCATGGATGATGATGCCCTTCGCCGCGGTCAACCCACAGTGCATATCGCCTTCGATGAAGCTACCGCAATTCTTGCCGGGGATGCGCTGCAAACCTTAGCCTTTGAAATTGTTACTGAAGCGGTTCCGAGTATCAGCAACGAGCAACATATCGCTATGGTCCGGGCATTGGCAAAAGCATCGGGGTATCGGGGTATGTGTGGCGGCCAAGCGATAGACTTAGCCTCAACCGATAAAAAAATTGATCTTATGGCCTTAACTCAGCTACACAATATGAAAACGGGTGCACTTATCAGTTGCGCCGTTGAGTTAGCCTTGATTGCCGCCAATGCGCCTAAAGATCAATATCAGGCTATGATGGAATTTGCCCATGCGGTAGGGCTTGCCTTCCAAGTGCAGGACGATATTCTGGATATTATTGCCACCACGGAAGAACTCGGCAAGCCCCAGGGCTCGGACGCAGAATCGAATAAGAGTACTTTTCCGCAACTGCTTGGACTACAAGGTGCTAAAGACACCGCAGCGCAACTGATCCAAGAGGCACTATCAGCGCTGGCTAAATTGCCATACAATAGCCAGTTAATTGCAGACTTCGCCCGCTATATTATTGAGCGAAGAATATAATAAGAGACGAAGTATCTCGCTATGAGTTTGGACATTTCTCAGTTTCCCGTATTGGCACAGGCCAATACTCCTAATGAACTCCGCCAACTTCCTCAGGCCCTATTACCACAGGTAGCCGATGAATTACGGGAGTTCCTTCTTAAGTCTGTCGGCATGTCCAGTGGACATTTTGCCTCTGGCCTAGGTACGGTCGAATTAACCGTTGCCGTGCATTATGTCTACAACACCCCATTCGATCGTTTAATTTGGGATGTAGGCCATCAAGCCTATCCCCATAAAATTCTCACCGGTCGCCGGGATAAAATGCATACCATCAGGCAAAAAAATGGTTTGCACCCCTTCCCTTGGCGTGAAGAAAGTGAATACGACACCTTCAGCGTGGGGCATTCGGGGACGTCGATCAGCGCCGCGCTGGCGATGGCCGTTGCCGCAGAGAAAGAACAAGCGGGGCGCAAAGTCGTTGCCGTGATTGGTGATGGCGCTATGACAGGCGGCATGGTGTTCGAGGCCATGAACCACGCGGGCGATCTACACAACGATATGCTGGTGGTACTGAACGACAATGAAATGTCAATTTCTGAAAATGTCGGCGCCTTAAACAACCATTTAGCCCAACTGATGTCGGGGCGCTTATATACCACTCTGCGCGAAGGCGGCAAAAAAGTGCTCAAGGGTATGCCCGTCATCAAAGAAATGGCCAAACGCACCGAAGAACACCTCAAGGGTATGGTTGTACCTGGTACCCTCTTCGAAGAATTAGGCTTCAACTATATAGGCCCCATTGATGGCCACGATGTGGAGGCTTTGGTCGAGACCCTGCGCAATATGCGTAATCTCAAGGGCCCACAGGTACTGCATATCATGACCAAAAAAGGTCGTGGTTATGAACCAGCAGAAAAAGACCCCATCGGCTGGCACGCCGTGCCTAAGTTTGACCCTTCACAGTTTAAAAAACCCGCGACTAAGCCTGGGCTACCGACCTTTTCCCAGGTATTTGGCAAGTGGTTGTGCGATATCGCCGAGCAGGATGAGAAAGTGCTCGGTATTACCCCTGCCATGCGTGAAGGTTCGGGCATGGTGGAGTTTTCCCAGCGCTTCCCGAAACAGTATTTCGATGCAGCCATTGCCGAGCAACACGCGGTGACACTCGGCGCAGGCTTTGCCTGTGAAGGTTATAAACCTGTGGTGGCGATTTACTCGACCTTCCTGCAACGGGCCTATGATCAGTTGATCCACGATGTTGCCCTGCAACGATTGCCCGTTTTATTCGCTATTGATCGCGGCGGTATTGTCGGTGCCGACGGCCCAACCCACCAAGGTGCGTTCGATTTAAGCTTTATGCGCTGCATCCCGAATATGGTGATTATGGCGCCATCGGATGAAAATGAATGTCGTCAGATGCTGTATACCGGTTATTGCTACGATGCTGGCCCAAGTGCGGTTCGCTATCCAAGGGGCAGCGCGACAGGAGCCACGCAGGTCGAGGCGATGACGGCACTGCCTATTGGCAAAGGGGAAATTAAGCGTATCGGCAAGCGTATTGCCATACTCAACTTTGGTACCACTTTAGCGGCGGCATTATCGGCGGCTGAAGATTTAGATGCCACTGTGGTCGATATGCGCTTTGTGAAACCGCTGGATGTGAATTTAGTCAAAGAGATGGCGCAAACCCACGATGTGCTGGTCACTGTGGAAGAAAACGCCATTATGGGCGGCGCTGGCTCTGGAGTATTAGAGCTTTTACAGAAACTTAAAATGCCTAAAGCTGTGCTGCAAATTGGCCTGCCCGATGAGTTTATTAAACATGGTTCGCCAGAAGAAGTGATCCACGACTTACAACTCGATGCCGAAGGCATGTTAGCGCAGATTAATGCCTATCTCGCCAATTAAGTGTGATGGGAGCTTGCTCCCTCTTAATGACGGAATAAGTTGCTAACTAGCTGCTAGTAAAATCGCAAAGTAAAAAGGACTGCATTAGCAGCCCTTTTTATATTATCTATTTCAGCAAAACCTAGGCTTCAATATCGCCTAAGCCTCAATATCAATCGTCGCACTTTCTTGGTTTGGGCCACCCTGTGACACCATTACCATGGCAGGACGTAGCAAGCGACTATTCAGCTCATAACCCTTTTGCATCACTAACATCACAGTATTCGCCGGAAATTCGGCACTTGGCTGCATGCCAATCGCTTGATGTTGATCGGGATTGAACGCTTGACCTTGGGGATCGATAGGTTTAACCCCAAATTTAGCCACGGAGGTTAATAAACCTTTTTGGGTTAGCTCCACTCCCTCATAGATGGCTTTGGTCGCTTCATCCTGCGGATTTGTGCCCTGTAGAGCGCGTTCCATGTTGTCCAACACGGGTAAGAGTTCATTGGCAAACTTCTCCAGTGCGAATTTGTTTGCCTTCTCCACATCCATTGCGGCACGGCGACGAATGTTATCCACTTCGGCTGCGGCACGTATCACTGAATCTTTCTGTTCTTCAACTTTCGCCAAAGCGTCAGCGAGTAACTGTTCCAGCTCTTCAATACGGAAATTGGCTTGGGTAAGCTCGTCAATCAGACTCGCTTCTTCGGTAGAGACTTCAGACTCTACACCCTCTTGGATCAGATCCTGTTCTGCTTTAATCGACTCGTTGCTCATTTTCACTCCAGCTAAAAATGCTTTGTTTCTAAATACTCTGGGCATATTATGGGGATCAATTTTGACGTTTCAAGGCCTAAGGCCAGATCTAGCATAAATATGACCACAAAGTTCCATACCATTGGCCTTATCGGCAAACCGCATCATCAAGGGACTAACCAAACCTTAAAACGTCTGCACCATTGGCTGACGATGCAAGGCTATGAAGTGTTAGCCGAAGAGCGAGTTGCCACCGAATTAGGTGCCAATATTGAAGCGGTAGATTTGCTGGAGATTGGTGAGCGCTGTGATTTAGCCATAGTCGTCGGTGGTGATGGTAATATGTTAGGGGCCGCTCGGGTATTGGCCCGTTTCGATGTGGGCGTGATCGGTGTCAACCGCGGCAATTTAGGCTTTTTAACGGATTTACCACCCGATGCCTTCGAAGAAGCGCTCGCTAAAGTGCTTGATGGTGAATTTGCAACCGAGCACAGATTCTTACTCGAGGCGGAAGTCTATCGCCACGGCATGCTCAAGGCGAGCAATACCGCGGTCAATGAAGCGGTGTTACATCCGGGTAAAATCGCCCATATGATTGAATTTGAAGTCTATATTGACGATCAATTTATGTACAGTCAGCGCGCCGATGGCATGATAGTGTCAACGCCTACTGGATCGACAGCCTATGCCCTCTCCGCTGGTGGCGCGATTCTAACACCGAATTTGCAAGCGCTGATCTTAGTACCTATGTTCCCGCACACTTTGTCGTGCCGCCCAATTGTGGTCGATGCCTGCAGTACAATTAAGATGGTGGTGTCGCCGGAAAATGGCGAGAACCTCGAGGTCAGCTGTGATGGTCATGTGCATTTGGCCGTGTTACCGGGCGATGAAATTATCGTACGTCGTAGCTCAGAACAATTACGGCTTATCCACCCTAAGGGGCATAATTATTTCCATGTTTTACGCACTAAATTAGGTTGGGGCAGTAAATTGTTCTAATACGAGTCCTATCGACTCACCCCTCGATAAAATCACTAGCGCTTTTTTTTACGGTTTTTTATGTAAACCACTTAATTATCGGAAATAAAATTACACAATTAACTTAATTTCATTAAGTGATCTTAGTCACGCTAGATTTAACATCCAATACAAACGTGATCTATATCACGCGCTAAAAGCCGCATAAATCAGAAAATACTCTTTAAATATCAACAAAATAATTAATTCACTAATATTATTATTTATTACTCTCGCTAACTTATGCGACCTTAATCACATCTTTAAAATGTGTTAAAAGTCCAATAAGTGCTCATTAATGAAATAAATGGATCAGTTAATTGCAATTCTGAGGCGTCACCCCACCTAAAAGCGCACTTTTAATAACTTTAATATCGATTTATTGAAACATATATAAGCAAAATTGATATGCCATAGTTACATCTAGTGATCTCGATCACAGATAGGAAAATCCCATGAGAGAAGCACCCCGCAGCCCTGTAAATTAGCATTTCATATAGCAGCCAAAATGATCTAGATCATATTAGTCGAGCACCAAATAGCGTCTAGTACACACCACAGAATGTCGTGACCATTAATATTTTCAGTGAAAACTGCTGATATGAGGTCTGGGAAGTCGACATTAAGGTAGATGCACAATCCTAGTATTTTAATAAAAAGACAGACCACTTTATGAAGAGGCAAGCATGACAATACTTCAACTCCTCGCCAGCTTGACGCCAGTGCTCAGCGTAATGCTATTTTTAGTGTTACTCAGAATGCCCGCATCTAAGGCTATGCCCATATCCATGGTAGTCACAGCACTCGCCGCCGTGTTTATATGGCAAATGGACACTACACTGCTGGCCGCATCGGTCCTAGAAGGACTGCTATCAGCCATCACCCCATTAACTATCATCTTCGGCGCGGTATTCCTGCTCAATACCCTGAAATACTCGGGTGCGATGGATACCATCCGTGCGGGCTTTACTAACATCAGTGCCGATGCCCGGGTGCAGGTCATTATCATTTGTTGGTTGTTTGGCGCCTTTATCGAAGGTAGTGCCGGTTTTGGCACACCAGCCGCGATTGGCGCGCCACTGCTAGTATTACTTGGGGTTCCCCCCGTTGCCGCCGCCGTGGTGGCTTTGATTGCAGACTCAGCCTGCGTATCATTTGGAGCGATTGGTTTACCTGTGCTCTTTGGGATGGAACAGGGTCTGATCCAAGGTGGCGTAAGCATGGCTGCGGAGCAATTTGCAGCACATGGCGGTAACTATGCTGGTTACGCGCAATATATCGTCATGCATATGATCACTATTGACTTAATCACAGGTTCATTAATCCCTCTGGTTATGGTGACTATGCTGACCGGATTCTTTGGTCGCAATAAATCCTTTAAGGAAGGCTTAGCCATTTGGAAATTTGCGATTTTTGCAGGTCTTGCTTTTACTGTCCCCGCATGGATCATCAACTACCTCGCAGGCCCTGAATTCCCAGCGGTTATCGGTGCATTAATCGGTATGGCACTGGTGATCCCAGTTGCGCGCAAAGGTTATTTGCTCCCTAAAACCCCTTGGAATGATTTTGCCGAAAATGACAGTCAAGAGGGAGTCAAGGTTGAAGCCACGGCTAAATTTTCACAAATTGCCGCTTGGACACCCTATATCATCATGGCTGCGCTGTTGGTGTTATCTCGTACAGTTATGCCGCTTAAAGCCTGGTTATCAAGCTTCAATATCAGCTGGACAGGTTTAATGGGCACGGAACTTAAGGCCAGCTTCGCGACACTATACGCCCCCGGCGCCTTCTTCGTCGCCGTGTGTATTCTCGGTTTTTTCCTGTTCAAAATGAAAAGCCCTGCGATTAAGCAAACGGTCGGTGTTTCATGTAAGTCCATGTTACCCACCATTATTTCATTAGGTGCTTCGGTGCCTATGGTGAAAATATTCTTAAACTCGGGTGCTAATGGTGCAGGTCTGGCCTCTATGCCAGTTGCCCTCGCCGATATGCTGGGCCAGTCAATGGGTGCAGTATGGGCATGGGTCGCGCCTATCGTGGGGATTTTTGGTGCCTTCCTATCGGGTTCAGCCACTTTCTCGAACATGATGTTCTCCAGTCTGCAATACAGCGTGGCTGACAATGTTGGCATGAACCACACAGTGATATTGGCACTACAAGGTATAGGTGCCAACGCCGGTAATATGATGTGTGTAATGAACGTGGTAGCCGCTGCTACTGTGGTGGGTATGGCGGGTAGAGAATCAGAAATTATCCGTAAGACTATGCCAGTTGCCATCGGTTATGCCCTACTGGCAGGTACCATTGCAACCCTATGGGGCGGTTTCTAATCCATTGATTTAATTGAGCAGTCGAAGTCACGATCGGTGACTTCGACTTCTGTCAGTTTATAAAGAGAGCAATGTAATGTCGATTAACTATAAATTGGTCATCGATGATCTAAGAGTGCAATTAGGCGACCACCCTGTCACAGATGATCCCGTCCGTCGTTTTGCTTGGTCCACCGATGCGAGTTACTTCAGAATCGTCCCCGAAGTCGTAGTACATGCCGAAACCCTAGAGCAAGTTAAACAGACCTTAGCGGTAGCCAGAAAGCATAATGCGCCCGTGACCTTTAGGGCGGCCGGCACCAGTTTATCGGGCCAAGCTATCGGTGAGGGCATACTGCTGATCCTCGGTCATGATGGTTTTAGAAAAATTGAAGTCAGTAGCGACGCCAAACAAATTACCTTAGGCGCCGCTGTCATTGGTTCCGATGCCAATGCCGTATTAGCGCCACTTAACCGTAAGATAGGCCCAGATCCCGCGACCATTGCCTCGGCTAAGATTGGCGGTATTGTCGCCAATAATGCTTCAGGTATGTGCTGCGGCACGGCCCAAAACAGTTACCAGACGATCGCCTCAGCAAAGCTGCTTTTTGTCGATGGTACAGAGCTCGATACTGGTTGTGAGAAATCAAAGGCAGAGTTTGCCAAAACCCACGGCAAACTTCTCGATGCGATTAAAGAACTGTCACACATGACTCGCCATAATGCGGTATTGGCGGAGCGTATTCGTAAAAAATATTCCATCAAGAATACTACTGGCTATGGTATCAACTCGTTACTCGATTTTAGCGATCCCTTCGACATCATTAATCATTTAATGGTGGGTATGGAAGGGACTCTCGCCTTCATTAACGAAGTCACCTACAACACAGTCAATGAGGCTAAATTTAAAGCCTCGGCCATGGCCGTGTTCCACAATATGGAAGATGCCGCCCGCGCTATTCCATTGATCAACGGTGAGAGCGTCGCTGCGGCGGAACTCCTCGACTGGCCATCCATCAAAGCGGTAACGGGTAAGCCTGGCATGCCGGACTGGTTATCGGAATTGCCTGCATTATCCGCTATTTTGCTTATCGAATCCCGTGCCGATGACGCGCAAACCCTCGAAGCTTATACCCAAGATGTCACCCAAAAACTTGCGGGTTTTGACTTTATTCGTCCAATGGAATTTAGCACTAACCCAGCAGTCTGTGACAAGTATTGGGCTATGCGTAAGGGATTATTTCCCATTGTGGGTGGCGAGCGGCCAAAGGGCACCTCGGTCATTATCGAAGACGTGGCCTTCGAACTCGAGCATCTGGCGGCGGCAGCACACGATATTACCGAGCTTTTCCATAAACATGGCTACCCTGAAGGTTGTATCTATGGCCATGCCCTAGCGGGTAACTTCCACTTTATTATTACGCCGACTTTCTCTACCCAAGCCGATATCGACCGTTTCCATGCCTTTATGGATGATATTGCCGATATGGTGATTAATAAGTACGACGGTTCGATGAAGGCTGAGCATGGTACCGGGCGCGCTGTGGCGCCGTTCGTCGAAAAAGAATGGGGGCAAGATGCCTACACTCTGATGAAAAGCATCAAGCAAGTGTTTGATCCTAAGGGTATCTTAAACCCCGGCGTCATCCTCAACGACGATAGCAATGTCCACGTTAAAAACATCAAACCCTGCCCTGTGGTCGATGATTTTGTCGATAAGTGCATCGAATGTGGTTTCTGCGAAAAAACCTGTCCAACATCGGCGCTTAACTTCTCGCCGCGTCAGCGTATCGCCACTTTGCGAGAAATCGAGCGTTTAGAGCAATCCGGTGATAAAGCCGCCGCAGCCGAAATGCGCGCCGCCGCTAAGTACGATGTGGTTGATACCTGCGCCGCCTGTCAGCTTTGTACTATTGCCTGTCCAGTGGATAACAGCATGGGCCAATTAGTGCGTAAGTTGCGCACGCCATACATCACCACCACTGAGCAAAAAGTCTTAGATTTCCAAGCCAAACATTTTGGCGCGGTCAACCAAGTGATCAGCTCAGGTTTTGACATGCTCGGCGTGATCCACAGGATCACCGGCGATGGCATTACCAATGCGCTAATGAAAACCGGCCGCTTAATTTCTAAAGAAGTGCCCTATTGGAATCCGGATTTCCCCAAAGGCGGCAAACTGCCAAAACCCTCCCCAGCAAAAGCAGGTCAAGAGACTGTGGTCTACTTCCCTGCTTGTGGCGGCAGAACCTTTGGCCCGACGCCGAAAGATCCCGATAACCGCACTTTGCCAGAAGTGGTGGTCACGCTGCTGGAACGCGCGGGCTATAACGTGATTACGCCTGATAAAACCCGCGATCTCTGCTGTGGCCAAATGTGGGAATCTAAGGGTGACTTTAAAAATGCCGATGCCAAACGTCAGGAACTGATCGATGCGGTCAGCAAAATGACCAACGGCGGTAAACTCCCCGTACTAGTCGATGCATTAAGCTGCACCTACAGAACATTAACGGGTAACCCTAAAGTTAACATTATCGACCTGGTTGAATTTATGCACGACAACCTACTCGATAAGCTCAATATCAGCAAAAAAGTCAATGTGGCTCTTCACTTAGGCTGTAGTGCTCGCAAGATGAAACTCGAGCCAAAAATGCAGGCGATTGCCAATGCCTGCTCAACTCAAGTGCTCAAACCTGCGGGGATTGACTGTTGTGGTTACGCGGGTGAAAAAGGATTATACAAACCCGAAATCAATGCCAGTGCACTGCGTAATATTAAAAAGCTGATCCCGGTGGACATTAAGGAAGGCTATTACGCTAACCGTATGTGTGAGGTAGGCCTAACCCAACACAGTGGTATTTCCTATCGCCACTTAGCCTATCTGCTGGAAGAGTGTACCCGTTAATATTCGTTAAAGGCATAAAAGCGGGGCTAATTTAGCCCGCTTTTATATCTAAAAGATATCATTCTCATTTATAGCTAAAAAACAATTTAAACCGTTCAAACTTAGTGTCATAAATTCAAATAAAAACCAACTAAATCAATAACATAGAATATTCTCATTTTTGAAAAAATCAACAGGATCATTTACTAAATTAGCGCTACTTATTTACTTAAGATAAGCCTATATTTGATCAACTACCTTAGCATTTGTGTGGACTTTGGGGTCACAGTGCAAGGCAATGTCGTTCACTAACAAGAAAGAGAAAACACCATGAAAATAGCTCTTTTCATCCCGTGTCTCGTTAATCAAATGATGCCAGATGTCGCCATCGCCACCTTGGAATTATTAGAAAAACTTGGACACCAAGTGATTCTTCCCGAGGGCCAAACCTGTTGTGGCCAACCTATGACCAACTCGGGTTGCTTCGATGCAGCGCGCAGTACCACCCTTAAACTGCTCAACGCTTTTAAGGGAGTCGAATGCGACGCCATTGTTTGTCCAGCCGCCTCTTGCTTAGTGGCCGCAAAGGAAAACTTCCACGAGTTTGATAGCAGCCCAGAAGCCCAAGCGGTGATCGATAAGCTCTATGAACTCACCGAGTTTTTACACGATATCGCACCGATCCCCGTCTTTCGCAAGCCCTTCGCCCACAAAATCAGCCTGCAACTCAGTTGCCACGGCATCCGCATGTTGAGCCTTGCGACGCCAAGCGAGCAAATGGGCCCAAGATTCAATAAAGTCGAAGCCGTATTAGCCAAGATTGCGGGCATCGAAATTCTTTATCCCGATCGCCGTGATGAATGCTGTGGCTTTGGTGGTACGTTCGCCGTCGATGAGGGTGCCGTCTCAGCCAAAATGGGCAAAGATAAGGCACAAGCCCACGCGGCTACTGGGGCTAAATATGTGGTCGGTTTTGACCCATCATGCCTATTACACCTCGATGGCATGATCCGCAGACAGCAATTGCCGATTGAAATTCGCCACATAGCGCAAGTGCTTAACGCCGCGCTCTAGGAGACTGACCATGGCTTATCAACATAATCACGGGGCGGTTGGCTCACAAGTCCATGCCCATAAGGCCGATATTTTTTGCCGCGACGAAACCCGTGTCGACTGGCATTCAAAGGCACTCTGGACACTGAGGGAAAAACGCGACCGCGCCGCGGGTAGTATCCCAGAATGGGAACAACTGCGTCAGCTTGGCTCTGACATCAAGCTACACACGCTAACCAATCTTGCTCAATACCTTGAAATATTTGAACAAAACTGTCTAGCCAACGGCATTAAAGTGCATTGGGCCAGAGATGGCGCCGAGCACAACCGTATCGTTCACGACATTTTATCCAGCCACAAAGTGAAAAAGCTGGTGAAGTCGAAGTCTATGCTGACCGAGGAATGCCACCTCAACCCGTACTTAGAACAACGGGGTATTGAAGTGATAGATACCGACCTAGGTGAGCGGATTATTCAGCTCGCCAAAATGCCGCCATCGCACATAGTCGTGCCCGCTATCCATATGAAAAAAGAAGAAGTCGGCGACCTCTTCCACGAGAAACTCGGCACTAAAGCGGGGGCATCCGATCCCTTGTATTTAACCCGCGCCGCCCGTGCCCACCTGCGTCAACAATTCCTTAGCGCCGATGCCGCGATGACAGGCGTGAACATGGCGATTGCCGATAAAGGCGCCGTGGTAGTTTGCACGAACGAAGGCAACGCCGACATGGGCGCTAACCTGCCTAAGTTGCAGTTGCATTCAATGGGGATCGACAAAGTGGTGCCCGATGTCGATAGCGCCGCCGTCTTGCTACGCACACTGGCACGCAATGCCACCGGTCAACCTGTCACGACTTATAGCGCCTTTTACCGTGGCCCACAGCCCGAAGGTGAGATGCACATTATTATCGTCGACAATGGCCGCACTGAGATGCTCAAGGATAAAATCCTCGCAGAATCATTGAAGTGTATTCGTTGTGGTGGCTGTCTCAATACCTGCCCTGTGTATCGTCGTTCAGGCGGTTATAGCTACAACTACACTATCCCAGGCCCTATCGGCATCGCCGTCGGCGCCAAATTGGATGACACTAACTCAATTGCCTGGGCCTGTACCCTCTGCGGCAGCTGTACTTATATCTGCCCGACCAAAGTACCGCTCGATAAGATTATTTTCCACCACCGACGCCTTAAGGCCGAAGCCGGACAACTTCCCTACGGTAAAAATGGTTATATGCCATTAGTCGGTAAATTTATGGCAAGCCCGACTATGCTCAATTGTTCAATGAGCATGGCAAGAACGGCACTGCGCATTCTACCGGGTAGCCTATTGAAACCCTTTAGCGGTGCATGGGGTAAATACCGTGAACTGCCCGTCGCCCCGAATTCCAGCTTCGAAGCTTGGTTTAAGCAACACAGGAGCCTATAAGATGTCTAGTAAACTTGAAATTCTCAATGCGCTCAAACTGTCGGCCTTAATGAATCACCCAATGCCGAGCATAGAAGTGGCGCCAAGGCTCGAAAACCTCGTCGGCCAGTTCGAAACTAACCTCAATGCTGTGGCGGGCACACTACATAAAGAAGGTGGCATCAAAGCCCTGCAAGCCAAAGTGGATGAACTTATCGCCCAAGGGTTGCAGGTCATCTCCCTTGTAGAAGGTGTCACAGCAAACCGTGAAATGCCACCCACAGCCCACGAGCTTAAAGATATAGATTATGCGGTAATCCCAGGCGAAATTGGCGTTGCTGAAAACGGAGCCATTTGGGTTAACAATAAGAATCTAGGCCACAGAGTGACACCTTTCATCTGTGAAAACCTTATCTTAGCCCTGCCAACGAATAAGATTGTGCCGACCCTACATCAGGCAGCTAAAGAAATCACCTTAGCCTCAGGTGAGTTTGGGGTGTTTATCGCGGGTCCATCAAAAACCGCCGATATCGAACAAGCCCTCGTCGTCGGTGCCCACGGCGCCTGCAGCTCGAACGTGTATTTGCTCTAGTACCACGTAACCCAGAAAACGCAAAGGTTACGGGACAATCGAAACACAAAAGCCGCCTTCATCGGCGGCTTTCTTATTTAAACGTTAGCATCAGATGACGAAACGTACTGGCAGTTAAACACGGGTATTGTTCAAGTCAATCCGAGGATGCAGGGCCGCCCCATTCTGCTGGTCAGGCTCCTTTATCGAGTCGCTTTAACCACGTGCGATAGCGCACATACTGAGGATACCTTGGTAGTCTCCTCGACTCGGTTGGTAGTATTCTCGACTATGTCCATGAGGCATTTATAGTAAAGGTGAGTAAATGAACGAAGTATTACTACAAATAAAGGCGCTCACCAATGGTGATCCTTTGTTGACGGCTGTCATTGTTGGAGTATTAACATTAACGTTAATTGGACTCGTAGGCTACATGCTAAAAGATGTCCCCGCGAAGCTGTTAAGTTGGCTCAGTAGCCTGCTGTTTGTGCGGCTCACTATCGACGATAGCCATCAGGCGCGCACAGAGATATTCAATAAGCTGTCCTTTTTGATCAGTAATACTACCATTCCGTTTTTTTCACGCTCTATCTCTGAAGCTGTGTACTTTGACTATGGTGTGAATTACGACGGGCGTGTCAGTGTTAAGTCTATCGGCTACGGTATGCACCTGTTTAAATACTGTGGTTGTTTTATGTTGGCAACCCGTACTAAGGTCGATAGTACGATGGCATACGATTCTATTACTGTAAGTGCACCATGGTGGGCAAAAGATAAACTGCATAGTTTTTTAGAAGATACTCGTGGAGACATCTCTACTGAGCCGAAAGTGAATATTTTCGAAGAAACCGAATGGTGTCGCTATGGCACATTGAAATCATCGGGTTTTAGTGAATTAGTGCTAGATGAAGGGTTTAAGCAGGCATTGATGGGGGAAGTTGATAACTTCGCAAGTAGGGGGAAATCGGTTGTCAGTAAGCTAACCATACTGTTACATGGAAAAACGGGTACGGGTAAGACGGGTATAGCGAGAGCCTTAGCGGTTGAGTATCATCGCGATCTATACATATTGAATCTTTCGACTGTCAATGATGCCACTATTCATAAGGCGATTAGAAAGGTACCACCCGGAGCTATGTTGTTAATAGAGGACTGTGACTGTGTAAAGGCTACGGTATCACGTACAGCTGAAAGCAATGTAGATAATCCACCACTCACTTTAGGTGGCGTTCTAAACGCGTTAGACGGAATCGTTCCTCTTGATGACTGCCTGGTAATAATGACCACAAATCATCTTGATAATCTTGACCCAGCGTTGATACGTAAAGGTCGTGTAGATGTCAGTATTGAAGTACCACTTATCAGTGCAAAACAAGTTAATGAAGACTACTTTGAGCGTTTTGGTGCCGTTCTTAATAGAACTGAGCCATTGTTAGGTTGTGAAGTCTATGAACTCCATCGCAGAGCGAGCTTAAGATATGGTGTGTGTTGTAAGCCAGTGTAACCCTCTTCCTCCGAAATAGACGGGAGTGTATTCAACACTTATCTGAGTCCTGCGAGGGTGCGGCCTCATTTTGAGGGGCGCTTAGAAAACCATATAGATCTGTGAAATTAACCTGACACAGAATTATGTACAGCCTCTACAAACCTCCTTGTTTAATGCTTAACCCAAGCATAGTCGGAGGTTAACAACTGCGCTATTAAGCGCTGGATGTCACTGTATTCTTTTTCCATAGATAAATTTATTTATGCAAATAAAATCCAAACTTTTCAAGATATTGTCTATTACGTATTTTTATCTTTTCTATATATTCATTTGTTTTATCTTCCCCCATATCTAGACAAGATAAAAACTCAACCACATCGCCTTCTATTAATGGATATCCCCCCTTTGATTCTATTGCATTTCTAATTATCTTTTCTCCAAGCAACTTATCACCAACACAGTAATGCAACAGGCCTAAATTCAACTGTCTATAAACACCAGAAACTGATGATGGAAATAAACTTAACAGTTTAATAAAATCATTTTGTGTTTTTACATCATCAAAGTCTTTTACTCTTTGGGTAATATAATCAGCCACCTCATTTATCAATGTATCCTCATCTTTTTTAGGCGATAATAATTCAGAATTTACATCATATGAAATTAGTCCACTACGTCCTCCTCCAAGGTCCCATCCATCAAAAACCCAAAACGTTAGTGGTTCACTAGGGTAAGAAAAATGAATCAACGGGCAAAACCAAGTACAAACTAAAATACCTGAGCGAGCTTTGATAAGAAAAACACCTTTCAAAAGTTCGTCATCTGAGCTCTCTGAAACAAATATTTTTGCCAATTTAAACTTAGAAACAAAAAATAAACCACTTAAATTATCAGAAAGCTTGGAGTAAAAATTTTTATTCATATACGCCTCGTTAAAACATTATTAATTACCTTGTACAAAAACAAAAATATGGCCATCCATTTTAGATCAAAAACATAATGCACTTTTGGTTTGTCTACAACTTGTACGAGCTAAAATAGCTTAAACTAGAGTCATTAAAAAATTGGTGTATTTAAGACATGCTAACAAAAAAAATCTGGCCACCCATTTTAAATCAAAAACATAATGCACTTTCAGTTTGCCTACAACCTGCTCTGGCTAAAATGGCAGCGAAAGAGACTTGCGCTGCCATTTCGATGAAAAAGCTCAGTCGAAGTTTCCACAACAATCCGCTACATAAAGGCTTTAGTGAACGCTTCCTTCGACTGGCGAATGTAGTTGCGGGCGCTTTGGGCATGTTGCTCCCATACCGCCCTATCGCTTGGGTCGGTGAAGGGGTTTTGTTCGACGGCAATGGAGCGCTCAAAACGGTCATAGAAGGTTAACATGGCCGAAGTGATCTGGTTAAAACGCTCCTTGAACTCTTGAAATTCATCAATTTTTTCAGTGGTTTTAATCATATACTGCACAAGTTCAGCATTGCTATTCGAAGCTAATAGGGCTTCGGCCTTAGCGCTAATATTGGCGCTGGCATCGGCGATCACTAATGCGCGGGTTTGTTCATCCTTACTCATCACTCGGCTGTAATTTTCAGGGGTGCGGGCAATCCCAGCATGCTGTAAATAGCTGCGCAGATGCTTGTCGAGATCGCGGCGAAACGTATCTAAGTTCTTCTGCATATTGACTAAATCATTATCGAGCGCTGTGACCTGCTGCAGCTCTTTCTCGATTTCAGACATAAATCGCTCGGCCTGCTGGTAGATCTTTAGGCCATTTTCCTCGGCAAACTTTTTATCGCTGCGGCTCAAGTCGCTGTTGTCATAGTTAGAGCGATCAAAAGTCGCGGCCAAGAATGACTTAAAGGGTTCGGCAAAGGCGGAATAAGCACCGGCACTGACCACATTTAAGGTCGCGGTTGCCAAATCACCAAAGGGTTTCACCATAGAACCCAAGCGTGCTTGCTGGATAGGCGATGCCACACGTTTAGCATCGGTCAGAACCGACCTAAAAGTGTTATAACCTAATGGGTTAGACATCTTATTGCGCTCAGAAGTTGCTAATACGAAGGTGATACTCGAATAGATGGCATTGGAGTATTCGAGGTATTGCCTTTGGCTCTCAAGCTGGGCGGCGTAATTTTTACCAAGGGTGCGAAATGACTCGGATTGTACCTCGTAATTTTTATCTTCCTTTAGCTTATCTAAAATCCCACCGATAATTTTTTGCTCGTTCTTTTGCAACGCGATATCGAGGCGAATTTTATCGAGCGTCAGATCGTCCAAGCTAATAGGACCATTGATGGCCTCAATGTCGAGGCGAATATACTGGCGACTCGGATCGTCAATAGAGACTCGGTGCGCTAAATATTCGTTCGCGCCGGGGGTGATATCGATTAAGGCGACATGCTGCCACTGGGCATCAAGTTTTAATACCGGAGAGGTTAATACATTGATCCGATACTGGGTTTGAGTATTTTGAGTTTTCACCCAAAACTCTAACAGGCCCGCTTCAGAAATGGGGTACTTGCTGACTATGCTGCTATTGCCTTCGGCACATAGGAGTGCACTTTCACCACTGTGGGGTTCTGCGCCTTCAAATTGGCAGCCCATGATCCACGACCAAGGTTGAGATAAACGGTTGCCTTCAAAGTCGCTGGCAAACACTAACTCATTATCTTTAGCACTGGCATTAACACTGGTTAACACGCCAAACAACAGCATAGAAATGACTGCAGTGGTGCGCATAGGGGCCTCATTAAAAACATAAATGACTAAAACCAGCGAAATGTATCAGAGCGCATCATCCCACGCTAGCCCTAAGTCATATTTGCCGCAAAAGATACACACACATCGCCAAATATTCGCAGTAGCACTTAGCAATAGCGTTTAAATAAAAGCAATCCCCATTTGGAAAATTAGGCTAACTCTGAGCGGGTCTAGTCGAAGGTAACAGTAAACGCGACTCGACCCGTCCCATGGCGATAAACATCCAGAAGGTGAGAATCGTGCTACAGGTCGCCAGTGATATCCACACGCCAACCACTCCAAATGCCCAAGCAAAACAGTAAATGATTGCGGCAATCAGGATAAGTTTCGCACCCGTCAGAATCGAGGCCTGCCGAGAGCAATTAATTGCCTGAAAGAAACTGGCGCCGACTAAGATCAAGCCTTCCATAGGTAAGCCCCAGAAATACCAACGCATGCCTTCAATCGCCACCGGCGTTAAATTCGGATTATCACCGGCAAACAAATACACTAACCACTCGGGGCGAGAATAGATCAGCAATAATCCTAACACCGCGGTGAGTAGCGTCATGCCAAAGGCAATATTGCGCGCCTGTTTTACCCGGTCAAAGCGCCCTGCCCCCGCATTAAAACTGTAAATGGGTTGAGTACCGAGGGCGATGCCCTCAAAAATCAAATAGAAAAACGCTTCGGTGTAACTTACTACGCCGTATGCGGCAATATGTAGAGGTCCGCCAACCCACAAAAAAGCCGTGTTATGCAGGGTTAACACTATCGACAGATAGAGGTTCATCAAAAAGCTGGGAAGCCCCACGCGGGCGATATTCAAGCAATTGTCGAGCTTGAGCTTCATCTGCTCAAGGTTGATCTTAAGCTGGGTACGCGGGCCAAAAAAGTGCTGCAGACACAAAAGCCCAGTCACGGCCTGGGACAACATGGTCGCAATGGCGGCCCCCGCCAAACCAAAGGGAAACACAACAATAAAGAGCCAATCTAAGCAAGTGTTAAGCACTCCGCCTAAGATCAGCACAAAGGTCACCATAGAAGGCCGACCGTCATTACGCAGTAACGTCGTAAAGGTCATGGAAATAATGGGGAAATGACACAGGGCGAAATACCAAAATAGGTATTCGTTGGCATTCTCAAGGATCTCCCCTTCTGCACCTAAGGCGATTAAAATATCCCGGGAAAATACACCACCAATAAGGGCAAAAAGTCCGCCCGCCAGTAAACATAGGCTAAAGGCATTACCGAGGAGCTTACGCGCCTTAGCCACATTGCCTTGGCCAAGATTGATCGACACTAATGCCGCACTGCCCATGCCAATCATGGCGCCAATGGCATATAAAATCGCGCCCACTGGATAAGCTAGCATCATACCAGCGAGTCCAGTTTCACCCAAATAATGCCCAACGAAGATACCATCAATCGTCACATAGACACCCGTCACCAACATAGAGGCAATGGTGGGTATGGTATAACGCCAAAAAAGCTTGGCAATCGGCTCCTTGAGCAAATGCTGATTTGTTGGTGTCTGGGATAGTGCTGTCATTACCGTGTCTCACAAAGATTAAGGAGGCGCGCATCGGATCTAAAAAATAGCAATGAACAAAAATGCGGCAACGGATTGTACCTAAATTTCGCCATAAAACAAAACCGGAAGATACGATTTAATTTAGAGCAAAACATAATAATCACAATAAGTTATATAGAGAACAGTTTCATTTCAGCCCAGTGACAATCGCAGCACCACTTGGCAACAGTTCTGGGGCAACTCATCATTTTTCGCTACTTTTTTGGTATTTAATCATGAATTAGGTAAAGTGTTGGCTTAAATAACTCAAATTGGGTTTTATGCCTTAAGTAAAACAATGAAACTTCAACAGCTAACATATTGATAAAAAATGAGTTATAGACAATTTAATTTGATAACAATAATAAAGGGAAGGACATGAGTCAAAATAGTCCAAATGCAGAAAACGATCTGCGGGAAGTTAAACAGCTCGGCATGTGGGCCTCGATCACAAGCTTAAGCTACATTTTTTGGCTTGTTGGCGGCATGGAGCTGGTCGAACGTATCGCCTACTACGGTGTTAAGGCGAGTGCGGGTCTATATGCCAAAGCCCCCGAATCGGCGGGCGGTTTAGGAATAAGTCTCAGTGACTACGGCATTATTATCTCGCTGTGGGCGATTATGCAGACTTTTGTCCCGGTATTTACCGGCGGTATTTCCGATAGAGTCGGCTATAAAGAAACTATCTTTGGCTCCACCATCATTAAGATCTGTGGCTATCTGGTGATGGCATTTTTCCCCAGTTTTTGGGGATTTCTCGCGGGTTCTTTACTCCTCGCCATAGGCACTGGGATATTTAAACCCGGCATTCAAGGCACCTTAGTGCTATCGACCAATCGCAATAATACTTCTATGGCTTGGGGCATTTTTTACCAAGTAGTGAACATTGGTGGCTTTTTAGGACCGCTGGTTGCCGTACATATGCGCCAGCTGTCCTGGGACAATGTGTTCTTCGCCTGCGCGGCGATTATCTCACTTAACTTCTTATTTTTACTGACTTACACAGAACCCGGTAAAGCCGAGCGACTGGCACGTAATAAATTAATTAACTCGGGGGAAGTCAAGCAAGAAGCCCTGTGGCGTGATGCATGGCATGAGCTGAAAAAGCCAATAGTGATCTACTATATGCTGGTGTTTTCAGGTTTCTGGTTCCTGTTCAACGCCCTGTTCGATGTGCTGCCTATCCATATTTCCGAATGGGTCGATACCAGCGTCATCGTCACCTCCCTTTTTGGCAGCGAAGGCACCAGTAACGGTATCCTGCAATTCTGGCTCGGCCTCAATAACGAAGGCACTAAGGTCATGCCAGAGGGCATGCTCAACCTCAATGCGGGTCTGATCATGACCAGCTGCTTTATCATCGCCGCATTGACCGCCAAATATCGCATCACCACGGCCATGTTAATTGGTTGCTTACTGAGTATTTTAGCCTTTGTATTTATTGGTGCTTTCCATGCGGCTTGGTTTATCGTGCTCGCGATTGCCATGTTTTCCATCGGCGAAATGATGATAAGTCCGAAGAAAAATGAATTTATGGGCAATATCGCCCCCGAAGGTAAAAAAGCCATGTACCTGGGATTTGTGATGTTACCCCAAGGGATCGGCTGGGGATTAGAAGGCTACTTTGGCCCTAAACTCTATGAGATTTATGCCTCTAAGGAATTATTTTCACGGGATTTATTGCTAGCGCGCGGCATGGGTAGCACAGAGGTAGATGCCATCCCACAGGGTGAAGCCTTTACGACTCTGGTTAGCTATACCGGGGAAAGTGCCCATGAGCTAACGCAACTGCTCTACCATAGTCATAATATCGGCATGGCCTGGTACATTATTGCGGCGATAGGTACTCTTTCAGCGGTTGGGATTTATCTCTATGGTAAGTGGTTACTGACACTGCAAAAGGCGCAACAAGCGGCTCAGTAGCTCAAACAACATTTGAAAGTGAGTATGTAAATACTCACTTTTTTATTCCACCATTTACAATGAGTCCAGCAACTCTGGGGTGAATTGTTCGGCACTAAGTGCTAACCCCAGTCCTTGAATTTGAGTCTGCAACTGGTTTAACGCTTGCTCCAGTGTGGCTAAGGTTAAGGTATTATCATCTAAGAGATAAACTTGCCTTAAGCTCATATAGTAAAACAGCAAAGTAATCAGCGCATTAACATCATTTTTAGCCGCTAAAGCCTTTACTTTGTTCAGTTTGCGGTAGATACGATTCTGCAGCTGCTTTAACTGCCAAACGTAGTAAATTTCAGTAAAAAACGGTTTTGCTTTAAGTTGAAACACTATGGCACTACAGAGGATGACCGCCAGTATCACCCCGAGCAAATTTAAGTGAAAATTTCCCGTAGGCTCGCCGGGGGCACTCGCCGCACCGAAAAGCGCAATGAGCCCGGCCCCTAAGGAAAGCGAGAGCAGTATCAGGCTAAGGACCAACACCAGCATAAATAAGTTCATATTTTTGCGGTAAATGCTTTTATCAACATGCTGTAACTTCATAAACTCCATTCTCAAATAGCCGCCTAAATAGGCGTAATGTTCAATGCGAGGCTAAGCATACTCGAATCCCCTTTCATCGGCCTTAATTGATTAAACACTGACAAAGATACAAATTGAAACGTATTGAGTATTAAGATGAATAACCAAGGCAATACAAGAAATTAATTCGGTATTATTCGTTAAATAAAACACAGTTGCTCGATTATACTTAGCCCCCATAATGTCTATGATTAGTCAAAAAGGTGTACAATTTGCACGTTTATCCTCTCAGCCTTGGATCCCACTGATTTAACAATGATAAATCCCCTAAGGAGCACCATGATACTGAGCAAAATCCATTCCAAAGTCCTCCTTTTGGCACTCAGTGGTTTTTGCTGTACTGTTCAGGCAGAGGATCTGCTTGCCGTTGGCACTCGCTTTAATCAAATCTTTGAACAACAAGCCAATGGCGAATTTACCGGCCTTGGCGTCGACATATTGAACCGTTTCGCCAAGCAGCAAAAAGTCACGATTCACTATGAAATCGCCCCTTGGCGCCGAGCCCAGTCTATGGTTGAACGCGGCCAAGCAGATATTCTGATCGGGCCGTACCTCAATCAAGCGCGGCAGAACCTACTCACCTTCTCAGCCAAAGCTTTCTACCGTGATGAGATTGTTTTTTATGCCAGTAATGCCAGTGCTATCCCTTGGAATGGTGACTATCAGAGTATCAAAGGTCTGCGCATAGGTAAGATGCAAGGCTGGAGTTATGGTGAATCATTTGATGAACAAACTCAGTCAATTGCCATAAGTGAATTTGTCGATATCAAGAGTGGTATTGAACGTTTATCCCGCGGCGATCTCGATCTGTTGGCCACGAATGTGCGTAATACCGAGGCGACTCTAGCTAATATAAAAATCCCCCAGGCTATCGGCCCCATAGTTCCCATTATCGGTATACAGGATGGTTTTATGGCTTTTCCTAAACAAGCGCAATTTGCACCGCTCAAGCAGCAATTCGACCGTTTCTTCGAGGACATGATCCAAAGCGGCGAACTTGTCAACCTTGGCAAAATCCACCGCGTGACTATTCCCAATTAACGTCTAAGTCCCAATTAACGTCTAAGCCCCAATTAACGACTAAGCTCTAATTAGCGACTAAGCAAGCCCCCATTAAACGACTAAACAAGCCATTAACTGCCGCTCGATATCATCCCAATCCAACTCCTGGGTCGCAATCATTTCTAATCTCGAGTCTAAGGTGTCATCGAGTTCGGCAACATGACACTCCCTATCTATCCAATTAATGCCCGCAATACCGTCACTGGTGATCATCACGGCTTTCAATCTCAGTAGCGATGCTCCCGCAGCAGTCGACTTAGTTTGATCTTGAACAAACGCCATTATCCTATCAAAATCAAACTCTTGAGAAGGTTCAAATACCCAGCCACAGCTAAAACATCCTTCACCTTGATTCTGTTTGCGCGCAATTCCTCGTGGGTCAAAGCTGAGCACCTGCTCGCTCACATTCCCGGCAAAAAGCCCCTGTTCACCCAATGAATTGGCAGTCACACGCAGTAAACTGTGGGGTTTGGAAACAGCATTAGCCTTAAGTGCCCATGCTCGCTCTCGCCGTGGTTGCTCCAAAAAAACGCGTAACTCCAGAGGCAAATCCCGCTGCGAACTATGGCTGACAACAGGAATATCAATACGTTGTAAATCATTAAGATAGGCTTGCAATGCCGTTAATAGTGCACCACTTTCCGCAGGTTCTGCATCTGAATATAAATCCACCTTAGTGGCCACAATCACATCGGCTACCTGTAATTGTTGGATAAAGTTCGTATGGGTGCTGTAACGGGGATCGCTCACCTTTCTGGCATCGACTAGGCATAAAGTGCTGCGTAGGGAAATCACATTCTGATAGTGGGGCGCTGATAATACCTTAATGATTTCATTGGGGTGACCCAGACCCGTGGGTTCAATAAGCAAGCGATCGGGTTTAGTCCTAGCAATCAGTTGATTAATGGCAACTTGGGTCGGCACCCCCGCAGCGCAACACATACAGCCCCCCGCAACCTCACGGATCTGGATCCCCGCATCGCTATTATTGAGTAAGCCAGCGTCAATCCCCACCTCACCAAACTCATTGACTAATACAGCCCAGGTCTCATTTTCGGGTTTAGTCGCCAGTAATTGCTTGATTAAAGAGGTTTTACCAACCCCTAAAAAACCTGTGATGATATTGGTAGGAATGGCTTTCACTATCATGGCTAAACTCAATTGGGTCTAAAATAGGTTGACGATAACTAGGCTAGTCTGGGTTATTTCGGTTTATTACCGCGGGATGCACCAAAACCCGAGCGATTTGCCGAGGGGGATTTTGGCTTGGCTTGATTAAAACCATTCCCCGCCGGAGCATTAGCGCCTTGGGCCGATTTATCTTTAGCATATTTTCCCGCTCGGGATGGCGTTTGACGCGGCTGCGCTTGGCTCTCACGCGACTTGCCGCTCGACTTACCAATAGCGCGATCCTTAGGGGCCTTATAGCTCCACTTAGTCACCTTGGCCGTCGATGCTGGCGCCTCGCGGTAACGTCCTGGCAATGGTGCCCCCTCTTCATAACCGGGCGCTACCGAGACGGGCAGTGTTTGTCCAATCAAGGCTTCAATTTCGGCCAGCATCTCATCATCGGAGGGGGAGACAAAAGAGATGGCTCGGCCCGAGAGTCCAGCACGGCCGGTGCGGCCAATGCGGTGGACATAATCTTCGGCAAGGAAGGGCAGCTCTAAGTTAATCACTAAGGGCAAGGCCTGAATATCGAGGCCACGGGCCGCCACATCGGTGGCCACTAATACCCGCAGTTTGCCCGCTTTAAAGTCTTCCAAAACACGGTTTCGAGCGCCTTGGGTTTTATCCCCATGGAATACGCCCGCGGCGATACCATCGAGCTTTAATTCCTGCAATAAATACTCGGCACTCTCCTTGGTGCTCGCAAACACGAGTACTTGGCGCCAGTTATGACGGCCAACGAGTTCTGACAACAATTCGGCTTTACGGCGTTTATCGACCCGATACACTTCCTGCACTACGGTCGATGCCGTCGTGTTTTCGGCCACATTGACCCACTGGGGTTCATTGAGCATCTTCTCGGCGAGCTGTTTAACCGCATCGCTATAGGTCGCTGAAAACAACATAGTTTGGTGCGATGGCGCGATTAAACGCTTCACCTTTTCAATGTCGCGCACAAAGCCTAAGTCGAGCATACGGTCGGCTTCATCGACAACGAGCGTCGTGACACTCGATAAATCTAAATTAAACTGCCCAATAATGTCGAACAAACGCCCCGGGGTCGCCACCAGAATATCCACCCCCTGCTCCACTCCTTTACGCTGCGGATTCATATTCGCACCGCCGTAAACCGCTAAGGTTTTCAGTGGTAAGAACTGGCTATACTTCTGAATATTCTCACAAACTTGGATGGCAAGTTCGCGGGTGGGTGTCATCACTAACGCGCGCAGTGTGGGTTTATCGATATTCTCCGCGGATAACTTTTCAAGCACGGGCAAAGCAAAAGATGCCGTTTTACCCGTTCCCGTTTGGGCACAGGCCATAATATCTTTGCCTTCAAAGGCAAGCGGGATCACTTTCTCTTGTACTTGAGTGAGTTGCAGATAGCCACACTCAGTTATCGCATTCAAAATGGGGGAAGATAAACCGAGTGTTTCAAATTTCATAAAGACTCTTTAGCTAAGTGGCAAAACATCTAAGGGGTAAAATCAATGTAAGGAAAACGCAGTGTCCCAAAAGCAGGGCCGCGGAGTCTACCAAAATCCGTGGCGCTTTTATAGGCAATTATCCAACTCGATCTAAAGTCGGGGCGAAACTTAGGCCACAGGGGAAATAAGCTTGGCCGATGCCTTTAAATATTTTTCAGCAAAGTCACTTGCTATCAATGGTTTAGAGAATAAATATCCCTGACCAAAATCACAGCCTGCGGCCAGCAATACCTGGCGCTGCGCCTCTGTCTCAACCCCTTCGGCAATCACTTTCATCCCCAGCTTATGGGCCATCACTATAATGGCTTCACAGAGAATTTGATCGTTTGTATCTGTATCAACATTGCGGGTAAAAGATTGATCAATCTTGAGATAATCAATATCGAACTTCTTCAAATAGGCGAGTGACGAATACCCAGTACCAAAATCGTCCAAGGAAACCTGTACCCCCGCATCCCGATAGGCGAGCAATTTCTCGGTCACCCCCATGCTGGCATCGAGTAATAATCCCTCGGTAATTTCGACGCACACACCGGCTCCTGTCATATCCAAATCCTGCAGCAATTCGAGCCAGTTGTGCAGTAATGCCCCCTCGTCGCGGAACTGTATTGGAGATTTATTCACACTGATCTGGATTTCTACACCCAACTCCTTTCGCCAAGCCGCACTTTGACGCGCCGCTTGCTCGAAGACCCAGTTACCAATCTCGACAATGAGTCCCGTATCTTCGGCCACGGGAATGAATTCCGCCGGAGACACAGAACCACGCTCCGCATGATCCCAGCGGATCAATGCCTCGGCCTTAGTGATGGCCCCCGTTTCCAGCGCGACTATCGGCTGGAAGTGTAACTGAAACTCTTTATTGAGCACGGCTTGGCGTAGATCTTGGATTAGCCGCATGCGGTATTTGGCATACTCCTGCATGGAAGGCGTGAAGTAATTAAAGCGATTGCGCCCCTGATCTTTGGCCGCATACATGGCTTGATCTGCGTGTTTGAGCAGTCCTTCAATACTTGTAGCATCATCGGGATATAAGGTTATGCCAATACTGACACTGATATAGGCGGTTTCTTCACCTAGCAGATAGGGCTCTGCAATGCGCCGCAAAATATTCTCAGCGACCCGCTCAATCCCCTTGTGATCGGCCATAGCACTCAGCACTATGGTAAATTCATCCCCCCCAAGGCGTGCGACCACGTCGGCATCACGCACGCAGGCTTTTAAACGGTCGGCGGTTTCAATAAGCAATAGATCGCCCATCGCATGGCCTAAGGTGTCGTTAACTTCTTTAAAATAGTCTAAATCTAGGAATAATAAGGCAAAATGATTCCGATTACGGTCTGAGTTTCTTATTTCAGCCCCTAAGTACTCGAGTAACATGCGACGGTTAGGTAAGCCCGTTAGCGTATCGTAGTTAGCCTGCTTCCAGATTAAATGTTCATTTTGTTTTTTATCGGTAATGTCAGAGAACAGGGCCACTCGGCGGTAGGGTTGGCCTTCTTTATCGTTAATAGTATTTATCGTTAACCAAATGACATACTCCTCCTTCCCCTTACGCCGCTGCCACATTTCCCCCTGCCAACGGCCCTTTTCGCGGATTTCGGCGTTCATACTCGTGTAAAAATCACGGCCGTTTAGGTCACAATAAAGCAGGCGAATATGTTGTCCACGGACTTCGGACTCACTGTACCCAGTGATATCGGTGAAAGCGGCGTTGACGGTAATGATCACGCCTTTTTCATCGAGTACACTCATGGCCTCTGAACTGTTTTCATACACTAAGGCGGATAATTTTAATGACTCTTCGATGAGTTTAGCCTCGGTGATATCGGTATAAGTCCCGCACATCCTCAGGGCATTATGATTGGTGTCCCGGCTAACGACTTTACCCGTATCTAAGATCCAGCGAACGCCTCGATTAAGGGTATTTAAGCGATATTCCATCCTATGCTGCGCAGTTTCACCGCGAAGATGCGCTTCAATGGAGTGCAGCACCTTAGGCCTGTCTTCGGCGGCGATGGCGTCCATCCATTGCCGACTATCGGCATTCAACATGTCGATATCGCAACCTAACATATCGGCGCTGCGGGCATTGCGTTCAATACTGTCACGGCGAATATCCCAATCCCACACCCCAAGATCGCTACTGCTTAACACCAGTTCGAGTTGCTCACGACTGGCAAGCACTTCCCTATCCGCTAACGTCTGCGCAGTCACATCTAAGTAACCGGCAATCACAAGCAGCACACTATTGTTAACGCGCTTACAGGCAACCGTCATATGGGTGTAAACAACCGAGTCATCCTTAGCGATAAAACGCTTATCCATTTCATAATTATCAAGTTTTCCTGCCAACATCAATTCAAACTTAACGACATCTGCCTCTATGTCCTCGGGGTGAGTCAGCTGTTTCCATGTCATATGGAGTAATTCATCTTCTGAATATTTCAGCATTTGGCACAGACGGGGATTCACCTTGATCCACTTTTGGTCCACGTCGGTTATCGCAATGCCAATATTGCCTACGTTGAATTGGCTGCGAAAGAGGAAGTCATCCTGAAGACGAATTTGCTCATCCCGCTCAGACTCAAACCGTCTCGATAGCAGCCGACATAGCAGCCAAGTAGCAATAGGGTAAATCGTGAGCACGGGTAAACTGATGGTCATAAGGAGGGGTAAGGCAATGTCTAAGGGCAAGGTAAAAAACCACAGCAGCATCACTATATGGACCAGATAGGCAAAACTGAAGATTTCCTTCGCCGAGAGATCCGCAAGGTAGGCCTTACGGTATTGACGCCAAATCATCCCGATAAGTCCAGATGAGATAATCACCCCCACCCCAATCCACATGCCTGAGCCACCAATGCCGATACGATAAAGAGCGGTAAGGGCCATGGCAATAAATGTCGGCAGTCCGCCAAAAAAGAGCCCAGAAACACAGAGGAGCACAGAGCGAGTATCGAAGATGATGCCAGGTTGGTATATCAAGGGACTGCTCATGATGGTGATGCCGATCCCACCAATCAGAAATCCAATTCCCAGACGCCACAGTAAAAAATACTGTCGCTGATGTTTTTTAGGTATCGCATCATACAAAAACACTAAAGCGAGCAGTAATGCCGCATTTTGTACTAATGGTAATAAAATGCTTGTATCCATGGATCGGGGAGCAACTCCAAAAATAAGGAAGGGGCCAGTTACAACTTTCCTCACTAGTGTAGCAGAATTGCTTACAAATCATGCTCTAATTACAAGTCTGGTATCACAAATTATCATACAGTTGTTGTTGATACATTTGAGCAATGCGGCCCCAATCGAAACGTTGCTTCCAGGCATTCATACGAATTTTTGACCAATTTTCACTATTAAAACAATCTATTGCCTCTTTTAACCTGTGTAAAAATGCTTCACCTTGTTCAGTGAGGCCGCTGCCATTAAACACAAAACCATCGATACCATCATGGACAGTATCCTTGAGTCCACCGACACCATGCACTAAACAGGGTTGTCCGGCCCGCATGGCCAGCATTTGACTGATCCCACAGGGTTCAAAGGAACTCGGCATCAGAAATAAGTCCCCATGTTGGTAGAGACATTCAGAGAGCGATTCATGGTATCCCTGCAGAAACAGAAAGTTAGCATATTTTGCCGCTAGGCTTTGAAAGTACTTAGCGATATCCGCATCCCCACTTCCCAACAGGATAAATAGGGCCTGGGGTTGAGCCTGTTGTAGCTGCGTTAACAGGGTTTCGAGCACAGAGAAACCCGAAGGTAATTGCTGGCGCAAAATCAGCACTTTTTGATCGGTCAAGCGACCAACGGATGTCAGGAGGAAGGAAGGAACCTTACCCACTAAGGCATGGCGCCAATGGGCCTGAGTCCGCGCGAAGGCAATCATATCCACACCACTCACTTGGGTTTGTGTGCCCTGCCACTCGACTAACGCCGCCTCAATCCTTGTGAGTAATGTTTTAAATTCATCGAGTTGAATACGTTGCAACTGTTGCGTTGCGGGTTGACCTTTTTTGGAGCTTGGGCTTGGATAGTTGCAACCATTTAAGATCCCAATCACCTTAGCCTCAGCGGTTTTTAACCTTAGGTCTTGTTCTAACCCCTCACCACCAAAGAATCCCGCAGCGAGATCCGATGGCAGCAACACTTCCTTTGCATAGCTAGGCGAGACAAGGTGCACCCTATCACTGAGTACTATGCCCATTCGCATAGGGTTAATGCAATGGGGATAACGGGGATCGACAATCAACTGCCTTTGTCCATCACTCAGGGCGGCAAACAGCTCGGGAAACCAAGCCGCCAGCGAAGAGGCATCCTGGCTTAGGGGCCGAATGCCCTGCAGGGCGAGGTTATGAATAGAGAACACACACCCAATCGTCTTGAGGGCGCTGTACTCTGGCGCAAAAGCGCGCAGCATGGCTAAACAGCCCGCATGCCAATCATGGAGATGCAGCACCTGCGGCATAGGGATAAGGCCAGTCACTAAGGCCTTAGCGACGCTGGCACAGAGTAAGGCAAATTTAGTGGCATCATCGGCAAAGGGACGTTCGGCACTTCCCTGACTATAAATTTTCCCGGGGGTGGACTGCCAGAGCCCATGTTCTAACAAATAAATCTTAGCCCCATCGACCCAAGGATGGGGGATCACGACTAATTTGACCCGCTCAAACCTTCCGCCGAATGCCACCTCAAGTTCGCCTAAAGCTTGAGTTTGGGCCGTTGGCGAAGTCAAGAATCCATAGCTGGGCATAATCACATCGACGCACAGATCCACGCCCGCCAAGGCCTGTGGCAAATCGCGGATCACATCCGCCATACCGCCCACCTTGGCGCCCGCTAGGGCACCATTTTCCGCCGCAACCATCAATATACGTTTCACTTAAATCAGCACTCCAAAAATTATTATCCGACACCGCTGGCGATGAATGGCTTAGCCTTACTCATATCCCACGGGTAGGCCTAACATATCCCGCGTCACTAAGGTGATCCCCTTTTCTGAAACCCGAAAGCCTTTGGCCCTGTCATGGTCATGGTTGTAACCAATCACTGTGCCCTCGGGGATGATGCACCCCCGGTCGATAATGGCATTTTTAATCTTGCAGTGACGTAGCACGACCACATCGGGCAGTACCACAGAATCCTCCACCAGCGAATAGGAACAGACGCGCACCTCATTAAATAACACGCTTCTCCGCACGGTCGCCCCCGAAATAATACAGCCACCGGAAATAATCGAATCCACCGCCATGCCACGCCTGTCGTCATCGTCAAACACAAACTTAGCGGGGGGTAATTGCTCCTGATAGGTCCAAATAGGCCATTTAGCATCGTAAAGATTTAAGGCGGGCGTGGGCGATAGCAACTCCATATTGGCCTGCCAGAAGGAGTCTAAGGTCCCCACATCGCGCCAGTAGGCTTGCTCGTTCGGGAAGGCACTCTTAAAGGGGTAAGCAAACACTTTATGCTTTTCGATGATCGAGGGAATAATATCCTTGCCAAAGTCGCGGTCAGAATTGGCGTTCTGCGCGTCCTTTTTCAACTGTTCAAATAAAAACTCAGTGTTAAACACATAATTACCCATGGAAGCTAGGCACATTTCAGGATTGCCAGGTGAATGCTTAGGCTGTTGAGGTTTTTCTTCAAAGCCTAAAATTCGCAAATCTTCATCGACTTCCATCACCCCAAAGGCGCCAGCGGCCTCGGCAACGGGCACCTCGAGGCAGGAAACTGTCATATCGGCACCCGACTCGGCATGGGCCGCTAACAGTCCCGCATAATCCATGCGATACACATGGTCCCCCGACAGCACCATCACATACTTAGGTAGCTCGTGGCGAATAATGTCGATATTTTGGAACACGGCATCGGCCGTGCCTTGGTACCAATTTTCCGAGTAACGCTGTGATGCGGGTAGAATCTCCACCGATTCACCCAACTCTTTCTTAAAATGACCCCAGCCACGCATAACATGACGGATCAATGAATGGGATTTATATTGAGTCACCACCCCCACACGGCGGATCCCCGAGTTAATACAGTTCGATAGGGGAAAATCGATAATACGGAACTTCCCCCCGAAATATAGCGCGGGTTTAGCGCGCCAATCCGTGAGTTCATGCAAACGAGAACCTCGCCCACCAGCTAAAATTAATGCATAGGTTTCACGAGTTAAATTACTGATATAACGTACATTAGACATAGGCTATTACTCCGAAAACGACGCATTGCAGTCGATTAATGCCGCGATAAAACACCGCATCGGCATCCCCTTAATCCCAGTTGACTGGCAACGGGCTTCCCCATCTTTGCATCCCTTCATTTCCACTCTCCATTGACTGATTGCTGGATGCTCTAACTTCTACAGCTTCCAAATTTCATCCCTGTAACCTGCGATGGTGACATCGCTGGAAAAACGACCGCTGGCCGCGGTATTGCGAATGCTCATTTGCGTCCACAATTTAGGATCTTTGTACACCTGGGCGACCGCTTCTTGGGCGGTGCGATAGCTATCAAAATCCGCCGCCGTCATCCACTGATCGTCCTGGCTCTCAATGGAGGCGATGATAGGGTCAAAAATACCGGGTTCGAGTAGGTTAAAATGGCCACTCTTTAATAACGTCATCACCTCTGAGAGGGCACTGGACTGCGCAATAATCCGCTGTGGGTGGTAATCGCAGCGCATCTGCCCGACTTGCTCGGCATTCAGACCAAACATGAAGAAGTTATCCACCCCGACTTCCTCGAGCATTTCAATATTCGCTCCGTCTAAGGTGCCTATGGTGAGCGCGCCGTTCATCATAAATTTCATATTGCCGGTGCCAGAGGCCTCTTTACCCGCGGTCGAAATTTGCTCCGACAGATCTGTGCCTGGGCAAATTTTTTCCATGGCGCTGACGTTGTAGTTGGGTAGAAACGCCAAACGCAGATAGGGGGCCACCAAGGGATCAGAATTGACCATATGGGCCACATTGTTAGCGAGTTTGATAATCAGCTTTGCCATAAAATAGCCGGGGGCGGCTTTACCACCGATAAGCACACAGCGTGGCACCATGTTTTCGGTGCGCCCTTGCTGGATCTGATGATAGAGATGGATAACATGTAAGATATTGAGTAGCTGGCGTTTATACTCATGGATACGCTTAACTTGCACATCGAACAGCATACTGGGGTCGAACGCGACGCCGCACTCCTTAAGGATCATTTGTGCAAGCTGCGCCTTATTGGCCTGTTTTACTTCACACCATTTTTGAATAAAGCTGGCATCGTGAGTGAGGGCATTGAGCGCCGTGAGTTGCTTTAAATCCGTCACCCACCCATGGCCTAAATGGGCAGTCAACAGCTTGGCCAATGCAGGATTGCAATGGGCCAGCCAGCGCCTTGGGGTCACACCATTCGTGCGGTTATTAAACTTCTCCGGCCACAGGGTATAAAAATCCTTAAACAGCCCAGTCTTTAATAATTGGGTGTGCAGCCCAGCCACCCCATTCACCGAGAAACTCGCCACTATCGCCAGATATGCCATGCGCACATGGGGATCGGGACCATCTTGAATAATCGACATACTTGCCAGTTTTGCGCCATCCCCCGGCCAATGGTGGGCGACTAAATCTAAGTAGCGAGCATTGATTTCATAGATGATTTCTAAAATGCGTGGCAGCATTAACGCCATCATGCGCACGGGCCAGCGCTCTAAGGCTTCGGGCAACAAAGTGTGATTGGTGTAGGCCATAGTATGGCGAGTGATGGCCCAAGCGGCATCCCATTCCAGACCATATTCATCCAACAATAAGCGCATTAATTCCGGTACTGCGATACTCGGATGAGTGTCGTTTAACTGCATCACATTTTTAGCGGCAAAATCGCTAAAGTCATGGCCATGCTGGTGCACCCAACGTTTGAGCAGGTCCTGCAGACTGGCGGAGGATAAAAAATACTGTTGACGCAGGCGCAGCTCCTTGCCGTTTTCGCTGGCATCATTGGGATAGAGCACCATAGTGATCTGCTCGGCCAAGTTTTTACGGGCCACGGCTTCTGTGTAGTCACCTTGGTTAAATTCCGCGAGGTCGAAGTCATCCGTCGCCTCCGCCTTCCACAACCTCAAGGTATTCACCCTGCCATTGCGATACCCAGGCACGGGCATATCGTAGGCGACGGCGAGCACATCCTGGGTGTCGACCCAAGTCATATGCCTGCGTCCCTGCTTATCCACATAGGATTCGGTGTGGCCAAAAAACGGCACTGTCACATTATGGTTTGGCACCCGCACTTCCCAGGGATTGCCCTCACGTAACCAGCGGTCGGGACGTTCGACTTGATAACCATCGACAATCTTCTGGGCAAACATGCCGTACTCATAACGAATGCCATAACCCGTTACCGATAAATCCATGCTGGCGCAGCTGTCGAGAAAACAGGCGGCGAGTCGGCCTAAGCCCCCATTGCCTAAGCCCGCATCATGTTCCACCTCTTCAAGCGCCTCTAATGTGACGGCATAATGGCTCAATGCATCACGACTATCCTGTTGTAAATCAAGGCTCAATAAAGCGTTACCCAGCGCCCTGCCCATTAAAAACTCGAGGGACAAATAAGCCACTTGCCGCCGTTCGAAATGGCTGTCATTTAATCGGGTCTGGCGCCAGTTATCTAACATTTGCTCCTTGACACTCAGTGCAAGGGCTTGAAATAACTCGCAACTCACCCCCTCACCACGGCTTAAACCATAACGAACATGGCGCTCGAAGGCGGCGGGCAGCGCATCGCAGGGTTCGCAGGGTTCAGCCGCTTTTTTTACTGCACCCGTTTTTGGGGAGCGGCTGGATTTAACCGCTTTGGCATCAGGGGTTTTAAGGCTCAGCTTGCTGTCATTACTCATAGTTAATCCTTTGATTATTTTACAAAATCAATTCAGCATAAAACAGCATAAGACTGCGATCCTGTAACAGGTATCGCATCCTTGGACTCTGAGTATCCCGCGGCTCAGTTTGAATCGAATACTGCACATCTAATTGGGTATGGATCAGGCATTGCCACGGGCTGAGGTGAACGAGTGTCGGGGGCGTAAAAGCTAAGGGATTATCGTCGGCATTGACCATAAGCAGTAACGCCTGTTGTTTGCCCTTAAGTTCTAAATCCCCAGACAAGACCACGCTCAGGCTTAGACACATGGACTCACTCCACAGGCTCTTAGTCATTTGCTCCCCCTGACGGCTAAACCAGTCTAAACGGGCACATGAGCTGGCTAAGGGCTGGGCGGCTAATTGCTCGTGGATAAAATGCCTAGCGCACAGGAGCGGAAAACGCTTACGTAGGGCAATGAGTGTGCGGGTAAAGGCGAGCAGTTCCCTGTCCATCCCGACAGGCGACCAGTCGAACCAATTGGGTTTATTGTCCTGGCAATAGGCATTGTTATTGCCTAGTTGGGTGCGCCCGGTTTCATCCCCGCTGAGCAACATGGGCACGCCCTGGGATAACAATAATGTCGTTAATAAGTTACGCTGCTGCCGGGCCCGAATCGCCATGATGGTAGGATCCGAGGTCGGCCCTTCAACACCGTAGTGATAACTGAAGTTTTCTTGGTGGCCATCGCGATTATCTTCCCCATTGGCGAGGTTATGCCTGTGGGTATAACTCACGAGATCCCCCAGAGTGAATCCGTCATGGCTGGTTAAAAAATTAATACTGGCGGCGGGGGGCCGCCCGCTGTGCTCAAAAAAATCCCCAGAGCCGTGAAAGCGGCGGGCAAATTCGGGCAACATGCCGTGATCGCCACGCCAGAAACGGCGCATAGTATCGCGGTACCTGTCGTTCCACTCGCTAAAGGCCACGGGGAAATTGCCCAATTGATAACCGCCGGGGCCAATATCCCAAGGCTCGGCAATCAATTTCACTTGGCACAGCACTGGGTCCTGCAGCAGTGCATCGAAAAAACCTGAACCGGGATCGAAACCATAGGCTTCACGCCCAAGGCAGGCGGCCAAATCGAAGCGAAAGCCATCCACCCCCATGACTTCGACCCAATAACGCAGCGAATCCAGCACTAGCTGTAGCATGCGAGGATGATTGATATTTAAGGTATTTCCACAACCCGTATCATTGATATAGAAACGTTTATCGTTGGGGTGCAAACGGTAATAACTGAGGTTATCTATGCCACGAAAACTTAAGGTTGGCCCCAGCCGACTGCCTTCGGCGCTGTGGTTATAGACCACATCGAGAATGACTTCGATCCCGGCGCTATGGAGCGCATCCACCATAGTGCGAAACTCGCCGATCTCCGCCGAGGATAAGTAACTGGGTTCGGGGGCAAAAAAACCAATGCTGTTATAACCCCAATAATTAGTTAACTGTTTTTCCAGTAAAAAAGCTTCAGTAAAAAAAGCCTGCACCGGAAGCAGTTCAACACAGGTCACCCCAAGCTCGACTAAATACTCTATGGCGGGCTTGGAAGCTAACCCCGCAAA
>NZ_PFGL01000063.1:195281-227311 GCF_002783505.1 Shewanella sp. CG12_big_fil_rev_8_21_14_0_65_47_15 | reverse complement strand
CCCGCCGCTTATCGTCAATCTCGGGATGCGCCGCCGTAAAACCCTTAAGATGCATCTCATAGATAATGCTTTGCTCTAATGGCCGGCGAACGAGTGGTCGAATGGCCGAATCCTTGGCGGCAGCGATAAGTGGCCGAATATCCACCACTTTGCACTTAGGCATAAAAGCCGCGTTATCTAAGGTACTGAATGATAAGTCTTCACTACTATTATTTAATTCATAGCCGTAGTTAGCGCTATGGTGTTGATACTCGCCAACCAGCTGACGTGCATAGGGGTCGAGCAACAATTTATGGGGATTAAATCTGTGTCCGAGCTGCGGTTCATAGGGACCATAAACCCGATAGCCATACAGTTGCCCGGCCTTAAGCCCGTGCACATAGCCATGCCAGATCTGCTGCGTCTGTTCACTCAGGGCAATACGGTGGATTTCGCTATGGCCTGCATCATCGAATAGGCAGAGTTCGATCCCAGTCGCATGGGCGGAGAATAACGAAAAATTCACCCCGCCCTCATCCACAGTTGCCCCGAGAGGAAAAGGGCTTCCTGCACTGAGTTCATAGGGGAAATGGTGCTTCGATGTCAGCCAAGCCTCGGTTGCCATAGCCTGTTAACCTCGGCCCGCTGCAGGGCCTAGGACTAGACAACCCAGAGGCGGCACTGTAATCAGCGCACTCTGCGCCATCCCCTGCCATGGCTGCGCCTCAGCCACGACTATGCCTGCATTGCCCTGATTAGAGCCACCATAGAGATGGCTATCGCTGTTGAGATATTCACAAAAATCCCCGCCTTGGGGTAAGCCGATGCGAAACCCTTGGTGAACCGTGGGCGTCATATTGATCACAAAGACGAGGGGTGCATCCCCTGCTAAGCCATAACGCACGAAGGTGAAAATGCTGTCACGACCATTGTCACAATCGAGCCAACGAAACCCCGCAGTGTCATAATCCAGTACGGATAACGCTGGCATTTGCCGATATAACTGATTGAGATCGCGAAGCCAGTGCTGTACCCCTTGGTGTGGTTCAAAGGCCAGTAGATGCCAGTCTAAGCTGTGGTTATGATTCCACTCGTTATGTTGGGCAAACTCACTGCCCATAAATAAGAGCTTCTTACCCGGATGTCCCCACATAAAGCCATAGTAGGCACGCAGAGTGGCAAATTTTTGCCAATCATCGCCGGGGATTTTATGCAGCAGTGACCCCTTGCCGTGCACGACTTCATCGTGGCTGACGGACAACATAAACTGCTCAGTGTAGGCGTACATTAGGCTGAAGGTCAGTTGATGGTGATGGTATTGACGATAAATAGGATCGCGCCCTAAATAACTTAAACTGTCATTCATCCAGCCCATATTCCACTTAAAGCCGAAGCCCAGACCATGGTGATCCGTAGGTTTAGTCACCCCCGCAAAGGCGGTAGACTCCTCGGCTATCATGCAAATACCGGGAAAGGCTTGATAAAGACGCTGATTAAGTACCTGCAGAAAATCGATGGCCTCAAGATTTTCCCGCCCGCCATAGGCATTGGGTAACCATTGCCCCGGTTCGCGGCTGTAATCGAGGTACAACATGGAAGACACTGCATCTAACCTTAGGCCATCGAAATGAAACTCCCTTAGCCAATAGCAGGCATTACTCAGTAAAAAACTGCGCACTTCACCGCGGTCATAGTTGTAGATCAGGGTGTCCCAGTCGGGGTGAGTGCCCTTGCGGGGATCCTCATGCTCGTATAAACAAGTGCCGTCAAAACGCACTAAGCCGTGGGGATCCTTAGGAAAATGAGCCGCGACCCAATCGAGAATAATGCCGATATCCGCCCGGTGGCAGGCATCAACAAAGGCCTTGAGTCCACTGGCCTCGCCGAATCTGTGGCTCGGGGCAAAGAGGCCAACGGGCTGATAACCCCATGAGCCATCGAAGGGGTATTCACTGATCGGCATCAATTCGATATGGGTAAAACCTTGCGCCTTCACATAGGGAATCAGCTGTTCAATAAGATCTTGATAATCTAAGAATTGCTCGCCATGACTCCCCTTGCGGCGCCAGGAACCTAAGTGCACTTCATAGATAGACATAGGCGCTTTATGCCACGCCGTTGCCGCCCGCTTGCTCATCCAAGCGGTGTCATTCCAACTGTGATGGGCTTTAGGCGGCACGATAGACGCATTATGGGGCGCGCATTCCATTTGGGTTGCCATAGGATCGGCTTTGGCGTGACGCTCACCATTTTGATAAACCAGATCAAACTTATAGTGCGCACCTTCGACCACATTAGGTAAAAATAGCTCCCAAAGGCCATTAGCGATATGTTGGCGCATCACATGGCGGGTATGATCCCAATGATTGAAATCCCCGACGAGGGAAACCCGTTTCGCATTGGGCGCCCATACACAAAAATGCACGCCTTCAATGCCATCCACATAACGCCAATTCGCCCCTAAAAAGCCGTAGGCCCGCTCGGCGCTACCTTCGCCAAACAGATAAACATCATCGTCGCTGAGCAAAGAACCAAATTGGTAGGGGTCAACTATCTCTAACTGGCATAGGGGATATTCCACCCTTAAGCAATAGAGAAATGGCTTAACCCGCCGCCCCAATGTGCCCGCAAACAGACCCTGCTCATTGACTCTATCCAGGCTCGCCACTTTGCGGCCATCTTTAAGACTTATCACATCAACCTTAAGGGCATTGCGTAAAAAGCAACGTACTATGAGTCCCTTACCATCCGGCGAACTGTGCATACCTAAGAGTGAAAACACATCCGTGTATTGACCATTTAGCAGCGCCACCTCGGCACCGTCATAAAAATAAGCATTAGCCTCAGTCATCATTTTGCTTCCGTAATTCATCAATGGTTCAATCGGGTGAATGGGTGGCTCGCAGGGACAGTTGCCGCGCGCTGGCAATATTCTGCAAGCGCTGGCGAATTTCCCCCCGAGTCTTAGCCTGCGTGACGCCAAGGGGCAAACGCCGTTGCCAGTTAGGGTATTCCAGCCAAGTCCCTGGAATATTCACCGCGTGGCGATCGCCCAGAAGATCGCACCACTGCACGCTATAGAGCGCACTGCAACCCGAGGCGCCAAGGGTCATCCAAGCGGTTAATAGCTCATTAATATCAACCTCTTGGGCCGCAGAGTCCGGTAATAGCTTTTGCTGGATTAGCAGGGACACTAACTGCTGTTTCTCATATTCCCGCGCAGTCAAGGCTTCATCTAGCTGCCCATCGCTGGCAAATAGGGTGAGCTGCCGCCTTAAGTGCAAATCGCTCCCACACCACCAGGCGACCAGAGTCGGCACATCGTGGTTTGCGAGCATCATTAGACTCTGGGATTTGTACTGACTCGGTAATTTAAAGCCTTGACCTTCTTTGCAAAAATAGAACAACTCGTTGGAGTAAATGCCCCCATGGTAGAGGCGGTGGATAATATCCGGTGGCACTAGCCCTAGATCTTCACCAATCACAATGCAACGGGCACGCTGGCTCTCAAGGCATACGATGGCCAGCAAAGTTTCAACGGGGTAATACACATAGGCCCCCCCACCTAACTGCTTTTCAAGCGGCCACCACCATAGACGCAGTAAACCCATCACATGATCGATGCGTAGCGCCCCGCAGTTCTCCATATTGGCACGGATAAGTTCAATAAAATGGCGGTAATCATGCTGTTTCAATTTGACGGGATCGAGGGGGGTCAATCCCCAATTCTGACCTTGGGGGGCAAAGGGATCCGGCGGTGCACCTATGCTGGCATTGAGGCAAAACTGTTCGGAATTTGCTTGAACTTCAACCCCTTGCAGCGCTGCGCCTACGGCCAAATCCCGAATAAGCCCAATGCCCATCCCCGCTTCTTTGGCTCTTAACTGACACAGTTGCAGCTGGGTTTCGGCAACAAACTGCAAATATAAGTAGAAGCCCTCATCCTGGGCGATCGCCCTTGGACTTCTTAGGGATTCAGCTTGAGCAAATTCAACTAAGGCGGCCCCCTGCTCGGCCACAAAGTCATTGAAACGCTTTGCTCTCGGGGTCTCCTTCGCTAAATGCACTTCGCAAAAGACGCCATATAAGCGGGCAAAGGCGCGGTACTTAAGCTCACTCACCTTGGGATAATCGAGCCAATTATTCCGGTTGAGCGCAGCAATTGCCTCCTGCCAACACGATGACGTAAACTCGCTGGCTAACGGTTCATACTCGGGCACGCTTTGCAAATGGATATATAAAGGGTTAAGCCTGCGGCGATCGCATGGACTGTAGGGGCTAGGATGTTCCGGCGCGGCGATATCGAGGGCATGCAGTGGATTCAGCTGAATAAAATCAGCCCCATGACTCGCAAGAAAAGCAATCAACTCCTCAAGATCGCCAAAATCACCCATGCCCCATTGGCTATCGCTGCGCAAACTGTATAGCTGAACACTCACTCCCCAAGGTTTATGGCGTTTTCCTTGGAGCGTGGCACTGAGCACACCTTGGTACGCCGCCCTAGGCGCCACCATCAAAGTGCCATGGAAGGCTTTGGGAACAGGGTTTTCAGTCCGTTGGCGACTGACCGCTAATGGCGACTTCAACTTTAGCGCTATCCCGTGATACCCCAAACCTAAGTCGTCATGAACTAAATCGAGGCGATACTGAATATACTGACCCTCACCGAAGAGGGCATGTTGAATTCGGTAGTTACCTATCGGCTTTAATAATGCGAATGGCACATCAAAAGCAATAGACTCACCATGTTCACAAGCGACAGTGATAGCTAACTCGCCAGTATAATCCTGGGGTAAATAGAGGTTGAGCCAAGGCTCATCCACATAACACCAATGAAATGTGGGCAAAACTTGAGTCCAATGCTGCGCATCGAGCCGATGGATTTGGGCTTCAATCCCACTCTCTCCGAGTAAGGCTAGCTGTGCCTGCGTGCATGTCTCACCACTGGCAAGGGCGTTTTTTTCCTTTAGCATGCAAGTCAAAATCCCTTGCCTATCCGTCTCAGGAATGCGGATATACTGGCCAAAGCAGTCAGTAAAGTCCGCTCCAACCCCTCGCAAATACAGCAACTTCTCCAGCCCCATATTTGTCGCCCCCGCGACGGCTCATCCATAGCGTTAGATAGGCAGTAACCATGCCAGCACAAAATAACAGCATGACGACAAATTTGTGTCAGCCAAATGACAGTGAAGACAATTGATAAATCAGTGACTTGAATAACTTAACCTGGAATATTGAAAATTATTGCCGTGATAGAAAACCGCCTTAACGCACTAGATTGAAGCAGGCAGTGGTTAAAAAAGGTGCAATGAACTTAAAGGGAGCATTTTTAATGCTGTAAATGCCTCCCAATGGAGGGCGGATACCAATCACCACGCTGTCTCAACCTGTCCCCTCTTGAAATCTGGTTAATAAAACAGCAATAAATAAGCTGCAACACTTTGTATCAATTAGAATTTTACCTTGAATTATGCGAGCCACTTCTGTCACCATTCCCTCAGCCACAAAAAAGCAACATACGTCCAACATGTAGCGATGCTTATTGGAGTCCAGTATTCACAACCTATGCTATCTCCGTCGATGGATTTGTAATAAATTTCAATAAAAATAAGGATATAAAATGAAAACATTCACAGGACTGCTCTTTGCGAGTGGATTGACACTCCTGTTAACAGCTTGCGGTGGTAGTAGCGAGGAAGACTCGACGCCGACAATACCGACACCGGATCCAACCCCACCCGCATTATCCGCCGATATCTGCTATTTAATGGGCACATCGAAGGGCGACATCACCCTCGCGATTGACCTAACTAATATGCCGATCACAGGTAAAAACTTTAAGCAGTATGTGGATAAGTCATTCTATAACGGCACTTTATTCCATAGAGCGGTCAATAATTTTGTCATTCAAGGCGGCGGGTTTACGACGGGATTACAGAGTAAACCGACCAATGCTCCCATAGCCAACGAGGCCGCGGTCGGCATTAGCAATAAACGCGGAACAATTGCAATGGCGAGAACGACTGTTCCTGATTCTGCAACATCACAGTTCTTTATCAATATTTTAGATAATCCGGATCTGGATGCATCGGCCAGCAGTTATGGTTTTGCCGTTTTTGGCAAAGTCGTTGAAGGGATGGAGGTGGTCGATCAAATAAGCATAGTGCCCACGAAAACCAGCGGTGGTTTCTCCTATACGCCGGTTGAAGAAATTTTTATCAATTCAGTGACAGAAACCAACTGTCCAGCCAGCTAAATCCCCCCGCTAAAGCGAATGTTATAGCGTAAAAAAGCACTGAATATTCAGTGCTTTTTAATACCCGTGCGGCTCCGTCATAAAAATCCATCATTTTGTTACCAAGTTCCAACTTTAGTGGGAAATTAGCCTCAATAAGCCCTTGAACTCGATCTGAATCACATATCGACTCCCCCTTAATTGGTAGCTTGGTAACCAGAAAATGAAACAAATTTATCTTTACAATTTATATAGGTGGATTTATGGCTGCTAAATTTTTTATTCCTTCTGTCAACGTATTAGGCCAAGGCGCAGTGGATGACGCTATCGGTGATATCAAAACCTTAGGCTTTAAACACGCACTCATAGTGACGGATAAACCCTTAGTCAAGATTGGCTTAGTCGGTGAAGTGGCCGAAAAACTCGGTCAAAATGGCATTACCTCCACCATTTATGATGGTGTACAACCTAATCCAACCGTGGCGAACGTCGAAGCCGGTCTCGCCCTGCTAAAAGCCAACGAGTGTGACTTTGTGATTTCCCTCGGCGGTGGTTCTCCCCATGATTGTGCCAAGGGTATCGCCCTTGTAGCCACCAACGGCGGCAGCATTAAAGACTACGAAGGGTTAGACCGCTCTGCAAAGCCACAGCTCCCCTTAGTGGCGATTAACACCACCGCCGGCACCGCCAGTGAGATGACCCGCTTCTGTATCATTACCGACGAAGCCCGCCATATTAAAATGGCAATTGTCGATAAACACACTACGCCTTTGCTGTCGGTCAATGATCCTGAGCTAATGCTGAAAAAGCCTGCAAGCCTCACGGCGGCAACGGGTATGGATGCACTGACTCACGCAGTCGAAGCCTATGTGTCTATCGCAGCGAACCCTATCACCGATGCCTGTGCTATCAAGGCGATTGAGCTAATTCAGGCTAACTTAGTGAACGCGGTGGAAAATGGTCAAGATATCAACGCCCGTGAGCAAATGGCCTACGCCCAGTTTCTAGCGGGTATGGCCTTTAACAATGCCAGCTTAGGTTATGTGCATGCGATGGCGCATCAGTTAGGCGGTTTCTACGATCTGCCACACGGCGTATGTAATGCCCTGCTGCTGCCCCATGTGCAGGAATACAACGCTCAGGTCGTCCCCGAACGTTTAAAAGACATTGCCAAGGCGATGGGCGTGGATGTGTCCAGCATGACGGATAAGCAAGGGGCGGAAGCCGCGATTTCTGCAATTAAAAAGTTATCTGTTGCGGTAAAAATTCCTGAAAACCTGACCCTGTTAGGCGTGAAAGCGGAGGATATTCCAACCCTTGCGGATAACGCCTTAAAAGATACCTGTGGCTTCACCAATCCAAAACAAGCGACCCATGGGGAGATCTGCCAGATCTTCACTAATGCGCTCTAATCTGAATGAGGTCAGGTGGAATCGCAATGCAATCTCACAGTTATCGCAAAATGATATAAAAAACGTGATCTCTGTGGGTTACACCCTGTTACAGATCCGATAAACTGTTCCCAGTTCGCTTTTTCCCTGCAAAAGATGAAGCCAGCTGAGAGGCCCGTTCTAGCGAATGGGCCTCTGTCCATTCTCTCTTCTGCTTTTATGACCTACGTTTATTCCATCAATACGCGATTCGCCCTACTTATTGAGCCAATGACTGTTTTTATCACTTACACTGATAACACTGATGGCCAGCTGTTGCTTTATTAGTCAGTAATTCAGCAAAAGCGAAACTTCATTCTAAACTGAGAGCTAGCACAAAGTTATTGGTAAAAAACTCATGCTAAATAGCGTTATAACAAACCGAAGCAACTGTTTAATTTTTATACAAAAACAAACGCTTTATTTAGAAAAGCAATCGCACTTAATAGTCATAATTAATGATTGACCGAATTCAAAAACGATGCCTATGATGGCAACAATATCCTCGAACAGGTAGGTACGCTATGACAGCAATCACGCACGTATATAACTACACAGTTAGATGTCCGCATTACAAAGATCCTGAACATCCCGTTACTTGGTTAAACCATATCGAAATGAACCAGTCCTGTGAAATTGCGTTAAACCGTATTACCAAATGGCATGAACTTTCAGGTGATAAATCCTTCGAAACCAATAAATTTGTCGTTCGCAAAGCCGAGAATGAAGACGCTTATTTTTCTATGCAGAGTGATAGGTTGAAAAATGATGGCCACGCCCTCGTCACCTTTAAAATCTTTTTAGATGAATGCTGTGACGATGCCGCACCTGAGGAAATTATGCAGCATCTGATTGAAGATTATCAGCAGCGTTTAGCTAAACTCGAGCAGGTTTAATCACTCCCGATTGGATGCCAGTGTACAGTGCTGGCATCCACGATAATCCTACTGAGATTTGCTAAAGGCATCAGTCGTATTATCCATCCGCACCTAAAATTACACTAACAACGCCACAAGCATCCTGATCAGAACATTAAACAAAATACAACTATCTGTTATATTGGTTGGACTTAATGTTAGGAACTCACTTTTAAGTGATGGATATCAAGATGAATAAAGCGACGTTGTTTATGATCCCGCTATTGCTTGCAACTACGGCCTGTGCAGATTTAAAGGACGCAGGGCGAGCCATTGGCACCACCACTAAAGATGTCACCAAGGAGATAGGTCACGCCACCCGTGATACCACTAAGGCGATTGGACACGCATCAAGGGACGCGGTGAAATCGGTGAAAGAAGATTTAACAAAAGAAGACTGATCACAGTGACACCTAGGCGTCACTGTCCATTTTAAGCAGTAGTCCATTTTAAGCGGCTTAGTACATGCTAAGCCCCCACCATTAAGCCGCATTCGCCCGAATACCATGGGGCACAGGTAAACCTTGCGCATTGACGTTTACAAACACCATCTTATCGATACTGACCACAGGCGCCTGCGTCATCTTATTGCGCACTTGGCAACTGACAGTGATGGAACTGTGTCCAAGACTCACCAACTCTAAGCCAAATTCGAGCACATCCCCTTGACGGGCTGGCGTCATAAAATTGATTTCTGAGATCAATTTAGTGACATGGCTGCTACTCTTCATCTGGCAGGCGGCAAAGATGGCGGCCTCTTCGTCAATCCAACTTAATAGCTGGCCACCAAACAGTGTGTTCGCGGGGTTTAAATGTTCGGGTTTAACTAAACGACGACTGTAATATTTCATGGCGATGACCTCAATATGAATGCCAACAAACAGCTTAAGTGCGCAAATAAGCTTGCCTAATATTGAGAGCATTATTCAGGCCATTTTTACTCGCCATTAAATAACAATGAGATAGCAATAAGCTACTGTAAAGTCACCCGAAAATTGCACCAAGTCGAATCAGAGTTGCACCATAATAATCAGTCAGTTAACGATAAAAAAATAGCGACTCAGAGAGTCGCCAAGCTTAGGCAAGCAAATACTTACTGGGTAGGAAGTTAAGTCACAAGTTTTGACTTAAAAACCCGTGCAGCACATGTAGGCGGACTGCACGGGGGTACAACAGCTGCAACGCAGCTAAACACAGGGCTTACATTGACAACATCTTACGGGTAAATCGACCTTAGCAATCGCTTAAAACTGCTCCTCTTCGGTAGAGCCCGTCAGCGCCGTGACCGATGAATGGCCACCTTGGATCACTGTGGTCACTTGGTCGAAATAGCCAGTACCAACCTCCTGCTGATGGGCCACGAAGGTATAACCCTTCTTGGCTGCAGCAAACTCAACTTCTTGAACTTTCTCGACATAGTGCTTCATACCTTCGCCACGAGCATAGTCATATGCAAGATCGAACATGTTGTACCACATGTTGTGGATACCGGCTAAAGTGATGAACTGGTACTTATAACCCATGTCGGATAAGGCCTGTTGGAAGCGCGCAATAGTGGCGTCATCCAAGTTTTTCTTCCAGTTGAAGGATGGTGAACAGTTATAGGCCAGCAACTGATCTGGGTATTTGGCATGGATAGCTTCGGCGAAAATACGCGCTTCTTCCAAATCTGGCTTAGCGGTTTCACACCAAATCAAGTCGGCATAGGGGGCGTAGGCAAGACCACGGGAAATCGCTTGGTCAAGACCCGCTCTCACGCGATAGAACCCTTCACTGGTGCGCTCGCCAGTCACAAAGTCACGATCATAGGGATCGCAATCGGAGGTCAACAGATCGGCTGCGTTCGCATCGGTACGGGCAATCACTAAAGTTTCAACACCGCTCACGTCCGCCGCTAAACGCGCCGCAACTAATTTTTGCACCGCTTCTTGGGTAGGCACTAATACTTTACCGCCCATGTGGCCACATTTTTTAACCGAAGCTAACTGATCTTCAAAATGCACACCGGCAGCGCCTGCATCGATCATCGACTTCATCAATTCGAAGGCGTTTAATACCCCACCAAAACCCGCCTCGGCATCGGCGATGATCGGTAGGAAGTAATCCACAAATGCTTCATCTTCTGGATTGACGCCATTACCCCATTGGATTTGATCTGCACGGCGAAAGGAATTATTAATCCGCGATACCACAGCCGGAACTGAGTTCGCTGGGTACAAGGATTGGTCTGGATACATAGTGCCAGCCAAGTTCGCATCGGCTGCCACTTGCCAGCCAGAAAGATAAATCGCTTCGATACCCGCTTTGGCCTGTTGCACCGCCTGGCCGCCGGTTAAGGCGCCAAGGGAGTTGACGTAACCTTTTTTCGCGCCACCGTTGACTAAATCCCATAACTTAGCCGCACCCCGTTTTGCGATGGTGTTCTCTGGCACGATTGAGCCGCGTAATGCCACCACTTCTTCCGCCGTGTAAGGACGACGCACATGTTTCCAACGTGGGTTTTCTGCCCAGTCTTGCTTGATCGCATCAATCTGCTGTTGACGTGAAATCTGCGTTGCCTTAGTCATAGGGTCACTCCTTTCTCTGTGATGTTGTAGCTATCATGAAACTGCCCCCCAGTTTCACTCTGCTCATGGGTTTGATTGGCGGTAGCCCCGCCACAGCTAATAGTGTTTACATAACACCGTTAACAACTTTTATGCTAAGCAGTGAGCATCTCGTAACCGGGTAAGGTTAAGAAATCGACCAGCTCGTCGGAAGTAGTAATATCCTCCAGCAATACTGCGGCTTGGGTAAACTTGCCATGGGTGAATCTGTCGCTACCCACTTCCTGCTTCACATTGGCAAGCTCCTCCACCAGCATGTCCTTAAAGAGTTGTTTAGTGACCAGTTTGCCGTTTGACAACGACTTACCATGCTGGATCCACTGCCAAATGGATGCCCTAGAAATCTCCGCCGTGGCCGCATCTTCCATTAGGCCATAGATAGGCACACAACCATTGCCGCTGATCCACGCCTCTAAATATTGCAGTGCGATACGAATATTGAGGCGCATCCCCTGTTCGGTACGCTCGCCATCGCAGGTTTTAAGTAGTTCACTGGCAAGGATCGGCGCATCCACGTCACGGGTGATATGCAATTGATTGCAGTGTTCTTGGCCTATGTATTCATTGAAAATCCCCATGGCCGTGTCGGCAAGCCCAGGGTGTGCCACCCAAGTACCATCGTGGCCGTTACGCGCTTCTAACTCTTTATCCCTACGCACTCGCTGCAAAACCGCTTCATTTTGTGCGGGGTCCTTCGCTGGAATAAAGGCCGCCATGCCGCCCATGGCTAAGGCGCCACGTTTATGACAGGTCTTAATCAAGAGTCTTGAATAAGCGCTTAAGAAAGGCGTGTCCATAGTGACCGCCTGGCGATCGGGCAACACTCTGTCACTATGACGCTTTAATGTTTTGATATAACTGAAGATATAATCCCAACGGCCGCAGTTAAGCGCGACAATGTTAGAACGCAATTCATAGAGGATCTCATCCATTTCAAACACCGCGGGCAGCGTCTCAATCAGGCAAGTACACTTGATAGTGCCCGCCTGCAGGCAGAATCTTTCTTCAACGAAAGCAAACACTTTTGCCCACCAGCGCGCCTCAATATGGCTTTCTAGCTTAGGAATATAGAAGTAGGGTCCACTGCCTTTCGCCAACAGTTGGCGGTAGTTATGGTAAAAATACAGGGCAAAGTCGAACAGTGAGCCGGGGATGGCCTGACCATTGAACTCAACATGCTTCTCTTTTAAATGCAGACCACGGACCCGACAGATCAATACCGCGGGATTGGGCCCCAACTTATAATGCTTGCCCGTTTCGGGAGCCGTGTATTCGATATCCCCTCGCACAGCATCGCGTAGATTGATTTGACCTTCGACGACTTTTTGCCAACTCGGCGCGAGGGAGTCCTCAAAGTCAGCCATAAACACTTTGGCATTCGCATTGAGCGCGTTAATCACCATCTTACGTTCAACGGGACCCGTAATTTCCACACGGCGATCAAGCAGATCTTGAGGAATACCTCGGATTTGCCACACCCCATCTCGAATCGCACGGGTTTCGGGTAAAAAGTCTGGTAATGACCCTTTATCAATACGAGCTTGCTTATCTTTACGCTTAGCGAGTAAAGCGGGGACTTCGTCACCAAACTCGCGGCAAAGAGACTCGAGTAAGGCAATGGCCCCTTCGGTAAAAATGACTTCCTGCCCAGGAATATCTTTACCCACTATGGTTAATGGGCCGCTGGAGATTGATTTCCCCAGCGCTGAATTCAACTGCTGTTCACTCAAAGTGTGTTCCGTCATCTTCTCGCCCTCCCAAGAGGCTCAACTATCACAGTTTTGTCACAGACACGGGGACAGGCCCCAATGCCACTGTCTAAAAATCAGCCACAAAACCATCAAATGTTTGTTTCGAACTAAAACTTACCGACAAACCATTGTATTTGCAACAGTCCAAACGGGGATTAAAATTGACCAGAATTGCATTGAAAATTGGTCATACCAAGTGAAAAATTACCGATAACCACATTGATTTCAAACAAAATAAAACATTTGCAATAGCATGAATATTTACTAATATGAAAATTGTCAGACAACTTTACCAACAGCGATGCAATGTAATTTATTCCGTAATTTTATTACACAAAGTAAATTAAAAAGTACATACTTAATGTCATATTAGACCTAAGTAGAAATATGCAGATGTTTTGAACTAACCTAGAGGTAAAGATTTAAATGTGATAAAAATCATAACTTTAAACATTAAGTGATGCATGATAAATTTAAACAGTCGTTTTAATTTGACGTTTACGTAAACAGTTGATCACATAAACCTATAGATCACTTCACTTAGGGTTGCGTTTCCAGATCAACAAGGTCGGTTGCTCTGGTTAACTAAAAAAATAATCACTTTTTTATAAAAAAAATGAAACAAAGTCGAAATAACAACGGCATGTTAGTGAAAATGCCACCAACAACATGGGAGTTGCTCAGCAATAGGACTCCCTCCCCTTAGTTTTTACCGTTTCTTATACGTAAAGGATGCTGCTGCGATACCCCCTCTTATCCTGAAACATTTGTTGCAAACAAAATGAAAACCATTATCATTCGCAACTTTTCATGGGGGAATACATTAATGAAGCCATTTTGCTTATCACTCATCGCACTCGCCTGCATGGGCAGCCTGCATCAAACCGTATTGGCGGATCCCATTTCAGCGCCAAACAACCCAACCAATGTCGAACGTATTACGGTTTATGGTAAACAAAACTCCGTCGTTAAAAATTCAGGGCTGGCAACCAAATCCGATATGTCACTAATGGAAACCCCTGCTGCCGTTGTGATTGTCGATCAAGAATTAATAGAAGCCCAAGGTACAGATAATCTTCAGGATTTGATCCATAACATCAGTGGTGTGACCCAGGCGGGGAATAACTATGGGATTGGCGATAACTTAATGATCCGTGGTTTAGGCGCTAACTATACCTATGACGGTATGTATGGTGGTGCGGGCCTTGGTAACACTTTTAACCCTACACGCTCTTTAACCAATGTAGGCTCAGTTGAGGTGCTAAAGGGCCCAGCGACCGGTCTCTACGGTATGGGGAGTGCAGGCGGAGTCATCAACCTGATCGAGAAAAAGCCTCAATTTGAGTCAAACCATAAATTTACCGCTGAAATCGGCCAGTGGGAGACCTATTCATTGGCACTCGATAGTACCGGCGGTTTCACGGAGGACCTTGCCTATCGCTTAGTCGCCAAATCCGCCCGAAGTGAGGGATATCGGGATTTAGGGACCGACAGAGACGAAGTGTACGCCTCCTTAAAGTGGTTGATTACTGATAGCCAAGATTTAATGCTTTCAGGGGCTTATATCAAAGATGCCATTGCCGTTGACTCCATTGGCCACCCTATTCGGATCTATAACGCCGACTCTGTTAATGGTAAAACCGCCGGGGAAGTCAGTTGGCAAGATTTGATCAACGATCCTAATGGTAAAGGCATACAACTGACCGATGAGCAGCGCCAGCAATTAGCGGCATCATTGGCAAGCGGTGATGGTCTAACGCCCTATTCCTTTGGCGATGCGGGCCTGATTTCGCCCATGGCGAAGGATAACGAAGGCGAAGAATTAAGATTTAAGCTGACCCACAATATCTACTTTAACGACAATCTCTTCCTCAACCAACAACTGCAGTACCGTGACTACACCTCGGGGTTTGCTCGCCAAACTGGTGCCTATAACTACGTCTATTGGAATAATAAAGGGGCAATCAATGCCGATCCGCGTGCGCCCTTAGTTGAAAATGGCGTGTTATATCCCTTTGCCGCCAGACGGCAGGAATACCGTAAAGTCGATGCAGATGAAACATCCTGGCAATATTTTGCCGATTTGCGCTATGACTTCCAAATTAGCAATATAGACAATGAGTTATTACTTAACGCTAACTACGAAGACCGTACAATTGGCTTCCAGCAATACTCTATCTACGATGCGGATCAAATCTTTAAAAGCAAGGACGGGAAAACCACTTACCAGGGATCACTCCCCTACATCTACGACATTCGCCACCCTATTTGGGGCACAGGTACATTTGAGGACTATGATCCACTAAAAACCGCCAACTATAACAAGACAGTCAGTGCCTGGGGCCTAGGACTACAGCATGTTGGTTATTTAGGTTACGGTTTTACAACTCGGATTGGTGTTGCCTTTAATGAGATAAAACAAAGCTATGAACATTTAGGTGTCGATGCGCGCTACAGTACCAGCCAAGCCAAAGCGACCCAAGAACAGGACACCACGGATAACGGCACTACCTATAACTTAGGCATGACCTATATGCCGATGGATGATCTGTCATTCTTTATTAATCACGCTAAGGGACGCACCGCCTACAATATTTTAGGTTCTGTCACAGGCACTCATACTGACCGTGAAGATTCTGAATCGGTAAGCAATGATCTGGGTATGCGCTTTAAAGCCTTTGATGATCAACTGCTCGCATCCCTTGTATTGTTTAAAAGTTCACGCACCAATGTGCCCTATACGAATGAAGACTATAAATTAGGCGTCTCAGGGCCAGAAGTCCCCGTGTATTTCTACGACGGCAGCGAAGATACCCAAGGGGTTGAACTCGATCTCAATGCCCACTTAAACGACAATTGGCGTATCAACCTCAACGGTATGTACCAAGATGCAAGGGATAAACAAAACCCAAACAGTTCAACCTACAACAGCCGTCAAAAAGGCGTGCCCTATGTCACTGCCAGCGCTTGGGTAACCTACGGTGCCGACTGGTTTGCACTACCCAGCCCAATTGAACTCAGTCTTGGCGCAAAATATGTGGATGATAGAAGCACTCACTCAAACTCATTTGGGATCCCAGAGGGTTACGTGCCCAGTTATACCATAGTGGACTCGGCAATCAGCTACACCGCCGACTCGTGGAAAGTGCAGCTCAATATTAATAATCTGTTCAACAAAGACTATTACAGTAAAGCCATGTTCCTCGGCGGTATGCCTGGCGAAGAACGCAATATGACATTGCAATATAACTACAGTTTCTAAGCATTCTCCCGCAGCCATAAATAATAAGAGAGCCTATGGGCTCTCTTATTTCTTTTAGGCAATAAAACTTAACTCACATTTTCCCTATCGCCGCGCATCAAGGACTCCAACTCGGCTTTACCTTTGTTTGATAAATCAATCAGCGTCGCTAAATCATGTTGATGGGCGGCACTGGCAACCACCAGCTTTTTATCGTGCTCGGCAAAAATTTTCACCCGTTCGTTGGCCTGCACCTGCGACAAACCTAAGCCTTGAAGGATCTTCTCGCTGGCGGATAACGCCGAGCCAAAGGTTTCCCGGAACACATCGGTTACCCCCAGACTCATCAAGCGATAGGCATGGTTACGATCCCTTGCCCGCGCCACAATATGGATATGGGGGAAATGGGTTTTCACTTGCTGGGCAATCTCGATGGAATCCTCAACGTTATCGACCGCCAGCAAGAGTAACCGTGAGCGTGCAATCCCCGCCGACATCAACATATCTAACCGTCTCGCATCACCAAAATACACTTCACCGCCATATTTACGGATCACATCCACATGGCTGGCATCCTTATCCAAAGCCACAAATGGAATACCCGAGGAGGCCAAAATCCGTCCCGTTATCTGTCCTACTCGACCAAAGCCAGCGATCACCACCTCTGACTCAGTCACATTAATGGTATCGGGCAGGCGGGTATCCACCACTTTAGCTTTAGTGGCCCGGAACAAGGTGAAAATCAGCGGTGTAACCGCCATCGATAGACCGATAGCAAGCACTAAAATCTGTGCAATTTTGTCGCCCACAATACCGGATAATTGCGCCTGCGATAACAGCACAAAGGCAAACTCGCCCCCCTCAGCCAAGATTAATCCAAGGGCAATACTCGGGCGCCATGTATGATGACGTAAGCGCCCAAGGAACATCAGTACTAAGGTTTTAATCACTAACATACCCAGCAATATGGCTAAGATAAGTAAGGGCTCAGTCAGCAATAACGTTAAATCCATACTCATACCGACCGCCATAAAAAACAGTCCGAGTAAGAGCCCCTTAAAGGGTTCGATGTCCGTTTCAAGCTGATGTCGATAGCTGGAGTTTGCTAGCATAATCCCCGCTAAAAATGCCCCCATACCCGCGGATAACCCGAGCCATTCCATCAACTCGGCACTGCCCATCACCAGCAATAATGCAAAGGCGGTCAGCACTTCACGGACGCCACTGCTGGCGACGAGTTTTAGCACGCGCGGCAGTAAATATTTGCCCACCAACACAAAGCCGACTAAGGCCACACAGGTCCAATACCAAGGCACGGCATGGTGTGCAATCTGTGCCGAATTAGGTGCTAAGTAGGCTGTGAGTAACAGCATAGGGATCACGGCAAGATCCTGCATTAACAGTACCCCAAAGGCATCGCGCCCAAGTGGAGTAGTCAGTAGTCTATGCTCACTCATCAGCTGCACCGCAAAAGCGGTCGAAGATAGGGATAGCGCAGCACCGACCACTAACGCCGCCTCAACGGATAGGCCAAATCCCCAAGCTAAGCCACCAATCGCCGCCCAGGAAAGCAGTAACTGACCGCTGCCTAAGCCAAAAATAGCGCTGCGCAGTTCCCAAAGTTTACTTGGATTGAGTTCAAGCCCGAGCACAAACAGCATCAGCACCACGCCAAGCTCGGCAAAGTGTAAAACGGCGGCAGGATCGGAAACTAACGCCATGCCTCCAGGCCCTAAAATCACCCCAGCAGCAAGATAAGACAGAATAGGCCCCGCGCCAAAGCGCTTACCTAAGGGCACAAGAATCACCGCGGCGAGTAAAAAAAGTAGCACAGAAGTCAGCAAACTCGACTGTTCCATCAGGGCTCCAACAAAGTAAAAATTATGGAAAACAAGCGCTCATACCTAATTAGGTAATAATCGCTAATCATACCCTATTTATTTGTTAACAAACCCTAAAACTTAGGAGAAAAATCAAAACACAAGGATAAATCGGCGAAGGAGGAAAACAGGGAGAAACGTGGAACAAGACAAAAACAGATGAATAAAAACACCCATTAACCCGCGGCGGCATTCACTAACCCAACCGCTAAAACCGCTATGGCAAGCTCACTAATCGATTACCTAAACTGGTCGCTTGTTTATCGGACTTTAATATATCCGAATAGCAACAAATGCTATTACGCCCACTGGATTTCACGGCGTATAAGGCCATATCGGCACGGTGCAGTAGGGGATCGAGACTTAAATCCTCCTGCCTCATACCACTCGCCCCAAAACTGGCGGTGATCACAAATTTATGCCCCGAATGATGGGTATCAATTGCCTCAATTTTGGTTCGGCACAGCTCGGCAACCTCCATGCCCTTTGCTTCATTAGCATAGGGTAAAAAGATTGCAAACTCTTCGCCACCAATACGGGCAAACACATCACCATTGCGGATATGGGGCTTAATCGACTCAACGACCTTTTTCAGCGCCCAATCTCCAGTACCGTGACCATAGGAGTCATTAATTAACTTAAAGTGATCTAAGTCGAACAAGATCACGCAAAAATCCCCCCCCCCGGGCCGCGACTTGTACAAACAGGTTTTCCCCTAGCTCTTGCCCCGCCCCACGATTAAGCACGCCGGTGAGGGCATCGATCCTCGCCATGCGCATAAATTTGCGCTTTTGCAAACTGCCAACGATTAATAAAATCCCGAGGAAAAACAGTCCGCCCACTAATATAGTGATAAACATCAGCATATTAGTATACTCACGCTCCTTTACCATTTGCTGGGCAATATAGAGTTCACGCTCTTTGTTGAGTAAATTGATTTCACGCGCCTGTTCATCGGCGTTAAATTTAGCCGCCTGATAAGCGAGGGTCTTCATCTTAGACTGATCAAAAATCAGTTGATTATAATTTTGCTCTTTTCTTGAATATTCATAGGCTTGCTCAAATTGTTTATTTTGAGCACTAATCTTGGCGAGCACCCGAGAGGCCGTGTGCTTAAGTTCCGTATTACTAGAGTCATCGGAAAGTTTCATCACATGCTGAGCATGTAACTCTGCTTTCGCAAAATCTTGTAACATCAAATAGGCTTCACTAAGCAACCCATGTGTACTATTTATCTCAAGTTGAAAATTAAATGACTCATAACCTTTTAGCGAATCTAATAGATAGGATACGGCTGGGAGTGGTTCATCCAACCTTAACTTAGATTCACCCATGCCTTTTAATGCAATATATGCAATTAGTGGATAACCATTAGACTCACAAAAGTTACGAGTGAATTTAAATTCATCAAATGCTTTAGCATATGATTTCACCTCTAGCTGGTGTACGGATAAATATAGTTTAGATACACACACATCTTTAACATCATTAGGGGAAGCAAGAGCAAGAGCTTTAGCTGCGTATGTTGCCACTTCTTCTGTAATCCCCATGGCGGTATAGAGACTGGCCAAACGTAAATATGAGGCACGTTTAAGGTTAACATCTTCAATGCGCTCAATTAATCCAAGACTCTTCCCCATCACATTGAAAGCATCATTGAAATAGCGTAAAGCAATATAGGCTGTCGCCTCATAGCTATATGCAGAAAATAGCATATCAGAATCTTTCAGTAAGGCTTCTGACTGATTCAATATATCAACTGCAGCTTGATACTCTCCAGTGTAAATAGAAGCTGCACCTTTAAAGACCAAAAATCGTCCCTGCTGTAAGCGCGACATCCTATCAAATTCAGGTTCAATCGTATTAAGCTTGGTTATTGCGGCAGGTAAGTCAGAATGTTGTAATGCTTCAATCTTAGTTAGCGCTTCATCATAATTTATAGGCGCAGCAATTAAGGGCATACTGAGTATGCCCAAAATAATCGCAAATAAAGTGCAAACACGCTTCAATTAATCACCATTACCATGTGAAATAACAAGGTAAGATTGATACTTCTCATCGCCACTTAAGGTTTTCAATTTTTCCATATCCCCCGTCATCACAGCGGTAATCTCTTCATCAGTTAATCCATGGGCACGCATTACAGCCTCAGGGTTCTGTTTATAGTCTTCCATCAACTGCGCATCTTGGCCTAGCTGGGTAAAAAAATCCGATAATGCAGACATGTTTTCTCCTTATTGTTAATAATAATGGTTCAATACCACACTACAATTTAGCCCAAATCTTCGGGGCCGATCCCTAACTTAGCCAAAATAGCATAGTTGTATTCCAGCTTTTTTGCTGGCGGAATTAACAGAGTGCTAATCGGTGTTAGGTGTGCTTGGGGTAAATTAGCTAATGGTAAACGTTCGATGCGCGCCGTTTGTACCGGCAAGTTTGCCGCTTCATATATGACCACCTCATGATCGAGGGGATACCATTGGTTCAGTTGTTCCACCAGAATTTGCAATCTGTCCGCCGAGGTATGGAACTGCGTTAATGTATGCTCACCCGCAATGGCAATTTGCCAGAGTAATAAGTGGGTTGTCGGATCGGGCACATGCTTAAAAAACATAAACTGGCTGGCTTCAAAACTTTGGTGACCAGAGTTACCAGGGTCAATACCCAGATCCGCCCATAAACACGCTTCGGCCGAGATCCCCGGCTCCATCTTGGCCGAAAATCCCTCCTCCCGCGCCCGTGCAATCGCCATATGGGAAACACAGGCAAACACCCCAGGATGCCCATAGAGCGCACAAACGGTTTTTTTACCCGCCCTTACCGCTGCTAATATGGCATTGACCATCTGCTCATAGGTTTCTCTGCGATTTTTCACTTCATCATTTTGCGCATAAAACTGCTGCAAATTGATGACATTGGGGTTGAGTTTCATCAACCAACGCTGTGAGAAACCGTCGGGTAAAAGGGAAAACACAATATCGGCATGTTCAATATAGCTACGGCTTAAGACGCTGATCTGTCCCGCTAACTGCAAACCTGTACCCACACAGACTAATGATCCCAAACTACCTCCAAACTCACTTTGCAATATGCGTTTTTGTCTTATTAATTAAAGTGTTACCATAACTGGTGAGATGGCAATAGCGAAACCCTATGCTACTCCCTAAAATGCTGAAAAAATGCTAACGCCATCAAAATAAAACACTTTCACAACTCTACCCATGTTTTTACAACATTGCTACATCGCTAGACTCGATTTGGCAAAATTTGCTTATCCTTAGGTATTCCTTCATCAATAAGCAAACAAAACGAAAACCTAGGTTCAATAATCAACAAATATCTTCTCTGTTTGAGAACTTAACTCCATATCCTTGGTCGAAAACTCACACAATTCGAACTATGAAGGCAGCAAAGCCCGAATGCCCTTGTCATAAGGGGGAATGCTTGGGTATTATGGCCGCCAGATTTTCAGAAGTAGCGCATACAATGATCAATAAAAAGCAAAGTCTTACCCTGCTGGGCGCTGTGGCGCTCTCTGTTTCGCTCAGTGCTTGTAGTGTGTTCGATTGGTTAATTTATAAGCCGGACATTCCACAGGGTAACTACATGGAACAGCAACAAGTTGAAAAGTTGCGTATCGACATGACCAAAGAACAAGCCGAATACATTCTCGGCCGTCCGGTGTTACGCGATAGCTTTGCCGACGACGCTTGGTATTATGTTTATCACTATAAGAGTGGTCGCGATGCCAGTATCACCCACAAAGAGTTGATCCTGCGTTTTACGGGCAACAAATTAACTTCGGTCACTGGGGATTACGAATTAAGTAAAGAATTTGATACCCCACTTGAACAAAGCAAGTTGCCTATGGCAACAACGGCCGAAACAACACCTTTGATCCCAGTTCAGCGTCCGGATGAAAAACCGTTAGTGAAAGAAAATCAATCTGAGGCACAAGTGCAAAAACCCATTAAGTAGTGTCAAAAACTTAATAGCACTTTGAATTGATTTAGAAATAAAAAAAGCGCCTAACGCGCTTTTTTTATTTCTAATGCCCATAATGTGCAAAATAGCATTAAGCACGGCCCCCAGTGACTTTGTTTGCACGGCCCTCATCCTTAGCCTTATCGGCACGGCGACGGCGTACATCCTTAGGATCGGCAATCAAAGGGCGGTAAATTTCAACCCTCTGCCCCGGTAAAATCACTTGATCATGTTTAACCAGATTGCTAAACACGCCTAATTTAACGGTTTCTAGATCGATCTCAGGGAAAAAACTCACCATATTACTCAGGCGAACTATCTCAATCGCGCTCGTGCCAGGATGCACGCTCACCGAAATGACTTTCTGCTGCGTAGGCAGAGCATAAACCACATCGACTACAAACTTATCTGCTTCATTTACCACGGTAAATTACCTTAGCGCGGCTCGTAAACGCCGTCACCATTGATACCATAAGATCATTAAACACTTTACCAAAGGCCATATCGACGAGTGAGCTTGAAAACTCAAAACTTAAATCGAATTCTACCTTACAGGCGTCCTCGGTTAATTCGGTAAAACGCCACTGTCCGAGTAAATGTTTAAAAGGCCCATTTTCTAACGTTAAATCAATACTTTTACCGGGAACAACCTGATTACGCGTGGTAAAAGTTTTACGGATCCCCGCCTTGCTCACATCAACCGAAGCCAGCATAGTTTGACCATCAAACTCCAACACTTTTCCGCCAACACAACCGGGTAAGAACTCTTTATACGACTCAACATCATTAACTAAATCATACATTTGCATAGCACTAAAACGAACTAACACACTTCGGGAAATTTGCGGCATAGGGCTTAGGCACTCTTTACATAACCAATTCACGCGATTCCAGATAAACTCACGTGCCCTAATAAACCTAGGGAAACTAAAAATTGCATGGGATTTTATCACGATACGCAAAAAACGCATCCCTTGCTCACATAGGGGCATCACACCCATAGCGTTTTGCACTAAGTGAGTGTAAAAAAGCAGCAATAAAATACTATAGGGTTGAAATAAGTCAAATAAGCCCTTATATCAATACCAAATTGATTCACCGTGCGTATAATGGCGCCACTATGGTAAAGAAAAACTCAAAAAAAGCCGCGCCTGCGACTATCGCACGCAATAAGCGCGCAACCTTCGAATACCGTTTCGAAGAAAAAATGGAAGCTGGCCTGTCCCTTATGGGATGGGAAGTGAAGTCGATCCGTATGGGTAAGGTCAACCTCTCGGACTGCTATGTATTCCTGAAAAATGGTGAAGCCTTTATGCATGGCTGCACTATTATTCCGCTCAATACTGCATCGACACACGTAGTTTGCGACCCGCTTCGATTAAAAAAATTACTCCTAAGCCGCAAAGAACTCGACAAACTTGCAGGCTTAGTCGAACGCCAGGGCTATTCTATTATTCCGATCTCAATGTACTGGCGTAAAGGTGCATGGGTCAAAGTCGAAATTGGCCTAGGCAAAGGTAAAAAAGATCACGATAAGCGCGAAGACACCAAAGCACGGGAATGGGAAGTTGAAAAAGCCCGGGTGATGAAAAAAGAGAAAACGCGCGGATAATGAACAAATGATTGAACTTGTTATAAATGACACTAGGTTATCTTTAAGCGACAGGTTACAATCAACTTTCTTGGGGGCGATTCTGGATTCGACAGGATTCACGAAACCCTGGGAGCATGCCGAGGGGCGGTTGGCCTCGTAAAAAGCCGCACAGTTATAGTTGCAAACGACGATAACTACGCTCTAGCAGCTTAGGCTAGCTAGCCATCTGACACAGGTCTCTCAAATGGGCAGTGTATACAGATGGTCATCTTACATTTGATAGCGAGGGAACCCCGTCCGGGGGTGAACCGCGAAACAGTACCGGACTCGCCTGATGAAATCCTGTCTTTCGGAGTTTATTCAGGTTAACCAAAAGAAAGACTAAGCATGTAGCGCCTTGGATGTAGGTGTTCTGGACGCGGGTTCAAGTCCCGCCGCCTCCACCAAATATAAGAACGAAGACGTCTCAGGACGTCTTTTTTCTTGCCTAAAAACCATTAAATCAATAACTTACAGTCCATTACTATCCATAGACGTCCATTAGCTGCCATATACTCCGGTATTCCACATGGTATTCCAAGCGAAATATCGCTATTATTTGGAATACCAAAACGGTTTGGAGATAGTCTATGTGTGCCAGAGCGACTCGTCTTAGTGATAAGGCAATCAAATCAATCAAACCCGATGACAAGGATAAGGTCTTATCGGATGGAGATGGACTGCAACTCAGAGTCAGATGTAATGGGTCTAAACTCTGGAACTTTAACTATCGTCATCCCACTACCAAAGCGCGTATCAATATTGGATTGGGTACATACCCAGAAATATCTTTGGCTCAGGCACGACAATTGACTCTCGAAAATCGAGCATTGGTTGCTCAAGGGATTGATCCCAAAGAACATCGAAGCCAAAAGCGATTAGAAGAACAAAGTATTACCGAACATACCTTATTTAATGTCGCATCTCAGTGGATTGAGACCAAAAAACATAATGTGACCACTGATTACGCAACAGATATATGGCGCTCATTTGAGCGCCACGTTTTCCCCAAACTTAAAGATATGCCCATATCAAAAATCACATCACCGATGATTATTGAGCTTTTTCGCCCTATTGAGGCTTCAGGCAGTTTGGAAACAGTGAAAAGGCTCACTCAACGCCTAAATGAAGTCATGGTATTTGCTGTTAACTGCGGCCTTATTTTTGCCAATCCACTTGTTGGAGTAAAAGCCGGTTTCAAAAAACCGGTAAAAGAAAATATGGCAACCCTAAAACCAGAAGAATTACCTGAGCTCATGTTAGCTCTAGCAAATGCCTCTATCAAACGTACAACTCGTTGCCTAATTGAATGGCAATTACACACTATGACTAGACCTTCTGAAGCCGCCTCGACACGTTGGGATGAGTTTAATTTCGAAGAAAAAACTTGGACTATTCCAGCTGAGAAAATGAAAAAAAGACGAGTTCACACAATCCCACTGACAGAGCAAATGTTGGCACTTCTTGAGACAATGAAGCCCATTAGTGGACACCGGCCTTATGTTTTCCCTTCAGATCGCAATCCTCTAGAGCACTGCAATAGCCAAACTGCAAATATGGCATTAAAGCGTATGGGTTTTGCGAACCGGCTTGTCAGTCATGGCTTACGCTCTCTAGCCAGTACAACATTAAATGAACAGGGTTTTGAGCCAGATTTGATTGAATCGGCATTAGCACATGTAGACTCAAATCAAGTTAGAACGGCATATAACAGAACAGACTTTTTAGAAAGAAGACGTCCGATGATGAGCTGGTGGAGTGAGCATATAGAAAAAGTCTCGAAAGGGTCTCTCTCAGCATCAAGCTTTAAAAGATTTAAACTCGTAGGTGGCTAATATTAAGCAATAGAAACAAAGTAACAACATAATGTAAGCCACTATCGCGGAAACTTGCGGCTACAGATCAATGAGATAGTTCTTTATATAAAACCACAGCAAAAGTAAGGGGCTGCCATTTGGCAGCCCCTTACTTTTATTAGTTCAAACTAAATCTGACAGTTTTGATTGTATAAATCTCCACTCGAAACAACACAACTCACTTTTGGACAAAACCTTGCTAGATTTTTTACTCTAATTCGTGGGGTTAGGATTAAAATTTCTATGGTTAACAACTGACTTACGAGCCAAATAGAGCAAAGCAAGCTCATCTAAATCTGAAAAGAATTAAGCTCAATCTAAACTGACAGCGCCCCTTAAAAAATGGTTAACTGTCAGATCAGGTCTGAGCTAGTACACATTATAACCATTCTTCCACCTCTCAACCCCGAGTCAAGGATAGTCAGCAATTACATAATTCAATGTTAATGCAGACTAGAAATTAACCCCATTCTCAAAGGTGTTATCCCAACTGATTCCAAGTAGTATAATGGTTTCAGAAAAGTCTGGATCATTCTTTACGTCAACTTGGTTACAGGCGTTAAAATTGCTATCTGGAAGATTAATTCCACCAATTGAGGCGACTTCCATCCACATTTATTATTGACCATTAAAATACTACATTAGCACATCCTCATATATATCACCGAAATCACTCCAAGCATTGTGATTTTGCAGGTGACCTCATCAATCATTCCACCTATATTGATTCGGTCACAATAGAGTGTGTGCAGTAACCACCTCAATACATGACATGAGACCGTTCATTCTCTTCGTCTCAGATTATCAGTATTAAATGACGGTATAGCGCCTTTATTGATAACGGAAATGTAATGCGATATTCGGCAGAAAGCCCCTAACCTGATTAGCAAGTGCCGTTCGTTGTGCTACTAAACTGGTTCGAAGACAGATGAGCGGTTTTAGATCTTGCTGCTCTACCGATTTAATAGGTACAAAGTGAATGGCTGAGCGAGAAAACGCCTCACATATTGCCCTTGCATGGTAATAGTTCCCTTATCAGGCAATTGACGGATGGTATCAATTAGAGATCATCGGTTTACTTTTCGATTCGATAAAATCGACCCAGAGGTACTCTACACATACTTGAAAATAGTTCTTGGCTAAATCAATACCAACGACCTTGTTCAACATATTATTTACTCCTGTTATGACTGTACCTAAAGTTTGGTACAGCGACGTTAGGAAAGAAATGCATCCATCACATCAACCCCTTTTCACTTTACTGAAATAATTTTCTTTTCAAGAAAAAAATATTCATTTTTAAATTTACAACCATCACTAATACAAGGAATCTAACTTGTTAAAATTGATTTTCGATAAGTTTTAAATATTAGAGATGAAAAATGGAACAAAAAAGATTGAGATAATAAATACTACTCTATTATTAGCATCTTCATTTACTGTTTTTAATTGTTCAAATGCAGTAGCTAAGGATTTGCAAACGGATGTAGTAGTTGTTGGTGCAGGAGCATCTGGTATAACTGCATCCCTTCAGCTTGCTGATTATGGAGCCAAAGTCATTACACTTGAAAAGCAGCCAAATGCGGGTGGAACAGGAAACTATTGTGAAGGACAACTTGCAATAAATAGCCCCATACAAAAGAAGAATGGTATTAATATTAGTAAAGAAGAAGCTTTCAATGCATTAATGAATTATGGTCACTGGAATGGAACCCCTGAGTTAGTAAGTAATTACTTGGAAAATTCTGGAGAGGCGTTATCTGGATGTTAGACCATGAATTTAAATATGATTATGTAATCAGTTCTAACCAGGATGATTATAATACTTGGCACTTATTTAGTGGATTTTGCGCAAATGCATTTGGTGGAATGCTTTTAAAAGAAGCTGAGAAAAAGGGCGTTAATATTCTTTATGAAACTCCTGGAAAAAGTTTGATTGTAGAAGATGGTGTAATTAAAGGAGTTAAAGCAGTCAATGTAGACAATGAAGAAATTAACATTTATTCAAAATCTGTAATCATCGCAACCGGAGGTTATGGTAATAATGTCAACATGATGGAGCGCCTTGGCATTAAAAACGCCAAGGATTATTACGTGAGAGGTAACCATAATAAGACTGGTGATGGTTTAAATATGGCGTTTTCCGTTAATGCTGCATCAGATGGTCTTGGGGTTCCCTTCGCATTTTTTTCCACTCCGCCAGACGAAAAAATTCCATATTTGTCAGCAATGTGGGCTATTGGCCAAGGTTATTATCTAAAGGCTACATCGGAAGGTAAACGTTTCGAGAATGAAATGCTATCCAGTCATTGGTCTGATGAACTTCGGATATTAATGAGAGAGAAAACATCATATCACTATGTAATTTTCGATAGCATAGTGATCGAGAAAATAAAAAATTGTGGTTCTGTTATAAATACTTTCATGCCAACTCTTGGAAAAATCTCTGAAATTTACTCATTGCTACAAGAGGGCGAAAAAAAGGATATGTTTTTAAAGCAGATTCTTTAACTAAACTTTAAAAATTAACAAACATGAAAACTGAAACTTTTGAAAGAACTATTAGTAGCTATAATCAATTATCAAAAATAGGCAAAGATCTAGATTTTGGTAAAAATGAAAAATATTTAAACAAAATTATTAAACCTCAATTTTACGCAGTAAAATTACGTCCTGAAATTTTGGGTACACTAGATGGTGTAAAGGTAAATGAAAATCTTCAGCCAATTAACAAAAATGGTGAAACGATAAGAAATCTGTATGTAATTGGGAATGATGCTGGCGGAATTTTTCCACTTGACTACTGTTTAAAATTAAATGGTGCATCTGTTGGCTTTGCGGTTTTTAGCGGAAGACATGCTGCCACACACGCTTTTAAAAATCATTGAGAAAAGGCTGGTAATTAATATGAAGATATTATTATCTCTCATAATTTCAATTTCGTTGTCTTTAGCATTTTCATCTTCTGCATTTGCAGGAACTAAAGACAACTTTCATACAAAAGTAAAAGGCTTGGAATGTAATGATTGCCATACTAAAAATATTCCATTTAACAAAACTAAAAAAAATAGAAATGAACGCTTCTTGTATCAGTTGCCATTCAACCGTTCCAAGTGAAAAAACAGTTGACGTCACTTTTCATCATGAATTTTATCAAGGGGTAAAAGTTTCAATAAATCCCCATTATGCTCATATTGGTAAAATTCGTTGTGTTTTATGCCATTCTGGCCACGAAGAACCGAATTTATATTGTAATAACTGCCATGAATTTGATGTGAATGTTCCAGATATTTCAAAGTAATTAAATTTTAATTAATAATGATTATAAGGATTATATAATGAATAATAAAGTTTTATATTTAGCTTTTTTCTCTGTATTTGCCTTTCCAACTCATGCTGATGTCACAGGATTTATGAGTGCCCAAAGTAACTTTTTATCAAAAGGTGAAACGCTCACCGATAATGGGCCAGCACTTTATGGTTTGATAACCTACAATCATGAATCAGGTTTTTATATTGGCGCTGATGCCTTCAACATCGATTTTGGCAATACTACACCTGGTGTTGATGATAAAACCAGCTACGAAATTGATTATTTTGCTGGATATGCCAAGAGTTATGCTGGCTATTTAGTCGACATTGGCTACATCTATTACTCTTACCCAGACGCATATTGCATTGATAGTGAAGGAAAAAAAACAACATATGGGGATAATTTTGGTGAAGCATATCTAGAAATAACCAAAAAATGGTTAAAAGCGTCATTGTTCTATGGTAACGCAGCTCAAGAGGTTGTAGATTTTGATAATGATGCTATCACTGTTGCATTAACAGGTACCTTTCCAATCACTGAAGGCTTAGATTTTACTACGCAAGTTGGTCACGCTTGGTTTAATAGCAATCTCAAAGACGACTATCTTTACTATAACGCCACCATAACTAAACATACAGATCTCGGGGATGTGTTCTTTACACTAAGCGATACTGATCAGATGAATCAAGGACTTAAGACAATCTTCGGATTTAAACACTTTTTTTAATCAGTTTAGTGCCTGATATTAATTGTGTACTGCCCTGTATAAAAATATAGGGCTTTTTATTTTGTGATTTATGTCATCTGCGATTTAAGACTATTTTAATATAGTGCAGGTTGTCACATCTTACAAATATAAATTTTACATTTTGAAGGGCAAGCTATACTTTTGTAAATAGGTTTTACTTAATTACTTTAATTCATGGCTTCCAGCAGAATAGAGAATCATTATCAAAGAGAGAAAATCATCTTAGATCAAGCAGAAGTAATGTTTGAAAAAGGTGGTATTTACTCAATTAGCATGCCAGAACTTTCAAAACTTGCCAGTTGTTCAACCAATACAATGTATAGTCATTTTAAGTGTCGAGAAGATATTCTCGTAGGCATATTCAATAGGTATTGCGCAAAGTGGTTTGTCATGGCTGGGCGATTAATATCTCAATCACCAGGCGGATTTGCAGAGCGATTTGCTGCAAAGATGATCCTAGGCCCCTACCTGCTTACAAAGGAGATAGAAGTCTGTGGTATTCAATTTATCATGGACTTACCCATTATTTGGAATATATCATCACCCGAGCGGGTACTAATCTCTAGAACACTTCTTGAGTTAACGGCTACAGAGAATTTTAATTTTACCAATGTCGCTAGAAACTTTGGTTTAATTAATGTTTCCGACCCAGTCATTCATAAAGTATTGAGACGGTGCTTTATATTAGAGCGTGGATTCTGTAACTTGGCTAATAATAAAATTTTTCGAGAACATATTTTAGAAGAGCCTTTTTCAGACTATATTGAGCAGATAAAAAATGAGATGAAAAAATTAAATTGGAATTTTGATGTCATGACAACATCTACTGAAGAAATACTCAAAATTATTGAGTCTGTCATTCTAGACATTAATGCCATTGATCCAGATAAGATTATTCAACAGTTGCAAAATAGCGGAAAGTGGTAAAAACTCTCCGCTTTCCATTTATTTCAATGATTTGACGTATTGACCCGCATTTACTCCCGCGAGTCGACCAGATGTATAGGCGAAGCCTAATGTGCCGCCTTCAAAGTCGACATATGCTTTACCATACATCCCCCCAGCATCTGCACCAGACACATACAGTCCTTTGATGGGGCGATTATTTTCATCAACTGCTTGAATATTTTCATTAATTCTAACACCACCCAGCGTACCAAGGTTTCTCGCAACAAATTTGACTGCATAGTATGGCGGGGTAGAAACTTTAATCAATTTTGAAGTATTACTGAAAAACTCATCATCTTTTCCAGTACTAATCGCATTATTATACAGAGTGGCCGATGTTACCAAGTTTGACTGATTGACCCCCATATTTTTTGCCAATGACTCTAATGTATTGGCTTTAAATACGGTTTGTGTGGTGCCAACAAGCGGATCTAAAAGTTTAGTGTAATCATATGGTGTGTTTTCTTGTTCAATTAACGTTTTGGTGTCGTTTGGTTCATTGAACTCCATAAAAAAGAATGGATTATTTTTCCATTTACCATACTGATTTTCGATTGCTACAGTGCCGCGCTGAGCTATTTTTTCCAGCATATCACTGTCAACGATTACAAATTCTGTTTCTTGTGGTTGCATGTGTAACTCAGCACCATGTACAGAGAACAGTGTGACATCAGTTTCATCGCTAAACCGTTTACCGTCCAAATTCACTCTCAGGTTAGGGAAACGTGTGAAGTTGGTTAAATCCCACCATTTCTCGCCAACAATAGGGATAATCTTGTTCATTTCAGCATCACTGAACTTAGCCCAGAAATATTGCGTTACGTTAATTCCACGTTCAGCGGCACCAGCCTTCCAAGCCATCTGAATGCCATCACCTTTGTTCTGAGATATTTCACCCATCGTAAAGGGAGTACCAATGTATTGCTTAAGCATTTTGGCGTTCCCACCAAATCCGCCCGTTGCAATAATGACGGCCTTGGCTGCAATGGTGAGTTTTGTGCCATCTTCTTTTTCTGCTAAGACCCCCGTCACTTGACCTTTCGCATCATACGTCAACGCCTTTGCGGGAGTACTAAAATAAATTTTTCCACCCGATTTTTTATAGGTATCAAGCAGTTTTTTGAGCGCCATCGTGCCTCCTTCTTGATAGCCATGCAGCGTTGCAGGTTCTCCAATATGCGCATACGCGCCCCCCACCCCGGCATCAGTTAACTTCATCAAGGCGCCATTTTCATTCAACCAGTCAACGGTCGCACCAGCCTCATCAATGATTTTTCTTACTAATTGGGTATTGATGAAACCACCAGACAATTCCATGTATTCGTTATAGAGCCACGCTTTATCTACCTGCTGATGTTTTTCTTTTTGTTGCTTAGAGTCTGCTGCAAACATCCCGCCTGCAAGTGTTCCCGCCCCCATTTGCGTGGCCGTTTTCTCAAGCAAAATCACATTAACGCCCTGCTGTTTAGCTGCCAATGCAGCGGCAGTACCTGATGCCCCAGCGCCTAT